>JBBQTC010000027.1:0-45457 GCA_038234785.1 Acidimicrobiales bacterium | reverse complement strand
CCCCGCACGTCGCCGGTCCAGCGTGGTGGCAGCACCCCCACGCTGGACCAGGTCGGTCAGGAGATGGTGAAGAGGCTGACGATGCCCGGGTTGGGATCGCCGATCACCCTCGTCCAACCCACGTAGCAGTTCCACCCCGTGGTCGGCTTGTTCGGCATCTTGATGCCGACGTTGAACTCGCCGCCACTGAACTTGATGTCGGTGGAGTTGCCGTTGTTGGTGGACGTCGCGCTGGTGATGCGGCCGGAGCAGACGTTGCTGTTGGGCAACGGCTGGCGACCCGGCAGCGTGCCGAACTTGGCCCGGAAGTCGGCGTAGGTCATGAAGACCATCTCGACCTGGTTCGGGTCCTTCAGTTCTCGATCGGTGCGCTCGTCCTCCACCGACCATTTGAAGGGCACGTTGCGACCACCGTTCACCTTGTTGACGACCTTGTTGAGGCCGTACTTGTCGCGCGTCCCCATCTGCACGGGTGAATCGAAGCCTTCGTAGCTCCAGTCGACGAGGACGGTGACGACGAACGAGGCGGTGGCCGCGTTGCCGCGCGTGTCCTTCGCCGTGCAGGTGACGTTGGTCGCCCCGAACGCGAATGCCGTGCCGCTCGCCGGAGCACACACCGGGACGACCGGTCCGTCGACGATGTCGAGCGCCGAGGTGGAGTACGTCACCTTGGCGCCCGTGGCGGTGGTGGCTCCGGTCGTCACGCTGGTGGGCACGGTCACTTTCGGTGGGGTGGTGTCGACCACCTTGACGGTGAAGCTGCGAGATGACGTGTTGCCCGCTTCGTCGCTTGCATGGCAGGTGACGGTGGTGGTCGCGACCGGGAACTTGAAGCCGGGTGCTGGGTTGCACTCGACCACCGGGTCACCGTCGACAGCGTCGGTGGCGACGGGAACTGCGTAGAAGACGGTGGCCCCGCCGAGAGCGTTGCCTTCGATCGGTCCGATGTTGGGTGTGGTGCCGAACTGCGGTGCGGTCGAGTCCTTGACCGTGACCGTGAACGCCTTGTCCGTGCTGTTCCCCGCGGCGTCGGTGGCCGTGCACGAGACCACCGTGGCACCGAGTGCGAACGTTGCACCAGAGGCGGGCGTGCAGTCCAAGGTGGGCGACGGGTCGGCGATGTCGCTGGCGCTGACCGAGAAGGTGACCGGAGCGCCGGCGGGGCCGGTGGCCTCGCGGGTGAAGTTGGCCGGCACGGTGAGGCCGGGAGCCGTCGTGTCCTGGACCGTGATCTCGAACGAGCCGCTCGTGACGTTGTGGTTGGCATCCTCGGCGTCGCACACCACCACGGTCGTCCCGATCGGGAACACCGAGCCCGACGCCGGGTCGCACGTCACGGGCAGCGGGCCGTCGGTGTTGTCGGTGGCGGTCGCAGTGAAATTCACCGTCGCGCCGCTGGGGCCGGTGGCCTCCACTGGATCGACGGTCGGCAGCACGAGGTCCGGAGGAATGGTGTCGCTGATGATCGTCGTGAAGACGATGGACGGCGTGTCGCCGGAGGCATCGGGAGGCAGGGTGACGACCACCTTGTGGCTGCCGGGAGCGGTGATCGACAACGAACGGGTGAGTCCGTTGTTGCCGACGGTGCCGGGCACCACCACGTCGTCGACCTCGAACGTGACCTGCGCGGCGAGTACCCCGCCGGCGATGACCGTGACGCCGTTGTCGCCACTGAACGTGCCGTCGCCGTTGTCGGTGCCCGACACGATGACCGCGGTCTGCGAGACCACCGGTGAGGTGTTGCCACTGAGGTCGGTGGCCGAAGCGTTCGCGAGCGAGTAGGTGTGGTTGTCCACCGTGACGTTCGTCGGCGCGAGGAGGTCGCACCCCACTGTGTTCGAACCGGGTTGCGGATCGACGGCCGTGCAGTCAGGCGTGGGCACAGCGGCTCCGGCGGCGATCACCGAGACCGAAGGGCTCAACGTCGCTTCGGGGGCGATGGTGTCCTTGCTGACCACGAGCGGGGGCGGAATCGGTGTGCCGCTCCCGGCGGGCGGGGCGAAGGTGACACTGGTGACACCCTCGGGCACGTCGAACGGCGTCGAGTAGACACCCTGGGCCACGCCGTCGAATGCGTAGGTGTAGTTGTCGGATGCTGAGGCGGGAGCGCCGTCGATGTAGAGGCCGACGCCCACGCCGGTGGTGTACCAGCCGGTGCCACTGAGCACGCCGGTGGTGACCACCGCGACCGCCTGCGGCGACGTGCCCTCGGCTTGGTAGAAGTTGCCCTTGAACTGGCTGATGGCCTGGTTGCCGGCGCCGTCGAAGGCCTGCACGAAGTAGCGACCGTCGGTCTTGGGAGTGGCGAGAGCACCCACCCAGACGCCGCTCGAATCCTGGTCGAGCTCGACGGCCTTCCAGCTGTGCGGCGTGTTGAAGCCGGGCGAGTCGTCGTACTGCACGAGCACGCGGCGCACTCCGGTGGGGGTACGTGTGTCAGCGACACCCGCCGGGTCGTCGGTGCGGACCCGGAACAACACCACACCGGGCTGGCCGGCCACGTCACCGGCAGCGGCAGTGGTCTCGGCGATGAACGGACGGGTGACGTCACCGGCGGTGCCGTCGGGTCCGGTCGTCGCGTAGTAGACGGTGAACGCAGCGTTGTCGAGCAACAACTGGGTACCCGCGTCGGCGCCAGGCGTCGGGTCGGCGTCGGTGAACTGACCGGGGAACACGACCAGTCGTTGATGCTGGGCGTTGCCGCCGATGGTCTGGAACGCGGTCGGGAACACCACGGTGGCGGGCCGCTGCGGCGGCTCGTTGCTGGCGAGGTCGCTCGTCGCCCGTGCGATCTGCGGCGTCACGTTGGGCACCAGCGTCGTCTGCATCGACTCGATCGCTGCGCCGCGAGCGGTGCGACCCGGCACGGTCGATGTGACGTCGACGCTCGTCCGGGGCGCGATCGGGTAACCGCTGACGACGAGCGTCTCGCCATCGACGGTGTAGGCCGTGTTGCCCTGGGCGTCGACCCGCGCCGTCGGGTCGAAGGTCCAGGTCCCGATCGGAGCGGCGGCGGGAAGGCTGCTGGTCCCGTCGGTCGGCGTCAGACCGGGGCCGGTCACGGGGGCGGCGAGCGCCGCCTGGCGAAGACCTGCGGCCGGTGCGCCGAGATCGACTCCGAAGGACGGGATGCCGTAGAACACGACCTGCTGGAGTGCCTTCTCGTCGTAGGAACCGTAGACGCCCTGGGTGGCGAAGTACTCCTGCTTGGCGAGGACGAGTGCCTGGCCGGCGCTGGAGGTGGTGGGGTCGACGAGGTACTTCGCGTACAGCGTCATCAGTCGCTCCGAGAGGGCGACATCGCCGACGGACCCGTAGCCGAAGCCGGTGTTGGCGATCCAGATGTTGGCGCCGCGGTTGGACAACGCCTGCGCCCAGTCGGCGGCGATGCCTGCCGACGAGCCGCTCAGCAACGGGTAGGTGCCGTTGTCAGTGGCGTAGGCGTCGGGCACGCTCATGCCGGCATGACAGCCGGCGCTGAACAGGATGGAGCCACTGAGGATGCCGGTCGGCAGGTCGGGCGACACGCCACCGGGTACCAGGTCGAGGATGTCGTTGGTCTGGGTCGCATCACCCTTCGACGACAGGAGTTGGTACTGCGAGAAGTGGGCGTTGAGGACCGCGACATCGGGGTCGCGCTCGAGCGCGGTCTGCACCTGCAGCGCCGTCCATGCGGACGAGCCGCTCACCTTCGGCTGGTCGATCAGCGGGTCGACGTTCACGCCGGCACCGGCGAGGGTGTCGACCACATCGGTCGAGCCGTCGGCGAGGAAGTCGTAGCCGGTGACCAAGGCGGTCGACGCAGTGAGCCGGCCGCTGGCCGCCTGGTACTCGGCGATCTGGCCGGCGATCTCGCCGTCGCTCTCGACGAGACGTCCGACCGCGAGGTCGGGCACGTAGAAGCTGCGGTCGAGCCAGGCAATCGGCTCGAGCGTCACGTACGGGTCGTCGGAGAGGAAGAACCGTCCGCGTTGCGACGCCGAGATCGGGTTGTCGGTGCCGACCGCATCACTGTGCTCGATCTCGTTGGAGAGCGAGGTGGTGTCGGGCACACGGTAGAACGGCAGCTTGTCGTCGCCGCCGACGATGACCACCGAGTCCAGTCCGCTGAGTGCACCGGTCTTCTGGACGCGGATCGCGTCGGCGATCGCTTGCACCGTCGCGTTGGCCGCGACCGGGGCGCAGTCGAACTGCGAGCCGGTCTGGGGCGTGGTCCACGAATCAGCGGTCGAGGGAGTCACCGGCAGCAACCACGAGCCGTTGGCCTTGGCCAGCCCGTACAGGGTGTGCGTGGTAGCCGAGTCGGCATTCGTGCCCAGCAGTGCCGCGCTGGTGGTCTTGGTGTTGTAGACGATGAGGCCGGTCGGTGTGGCGACCCCGGTGACGTGCACGGGTGCAGCGATCGATCCGCCGAAGTTCTTCGCCGGGCAGGCGGCGATGCCGGACGGGGTGGCCAGCACGCGAAGTGCGTACGAGCCCGACGAGGTGCCGTATGCGCTGACCTGGATCCGGTACGAGGTGCTCGAGGTGCTCGAGGCCTGGACGATCGACTGGATCTCGTCGGTGGTGCCGCGGTTCGCCGAGACACCCTTCAACAGCGGGAAGTTGGGATCGGTCGGCGCGGTGGGCACGTCCTGCAGGGTCTCGGGTGCGAGAGCCCCGCCACCGTTGGCGCCGGTGTCCGTGACGGGCTGCGCGCTCGACCCGAGGACTGCGGACGACTTGAGCAGCGGCGACGACTTCAGGGCTGGGGCTGCGCTGGGCGCGTAGAGCGTGAGGTCGCCGTCGAGGCCGGGGGTGAGGGCGCTGAGCCGGACGGACAACCACGAGCCGACCTGGGTGCTCGGCAGCTGGACGGCATAGGAGTCGATCGCGTCCTGGGCGACGGTGCCGAAGTAGAACGTGTCGGGGTTCACCGTGGGGACGGTGTTGGCAGGCCACGGGTCGACCACGGTGACGCCGGGCGTCGACGCGGTGAAGGTGGTCGGTCCGAACGTGAGCATCACCGAGGTGGCACCTGCTGCACGGTTGGGCTGGCCGGGATCGCCGGAGAGCATGCCCTTGGGTGCGGCGAACATGCTGAGCTCCACCAGGCCGGTGGGCAGCGATGTGGAGGCGAACGTCACCACTTGCGGATCGGCGGTGCCCACGGATGCGGGGAGCACCGTGGAGCAGGTGCCGCTGGAGCAGGCGGTCGCGCCGGCGAGGGCGTCGAACACGAATCCAGTCGGCATCTTCACGGCCACCGTGCCGGCGACCGTGCCGACGCTGAACTTGGCAGTGATCGGCAGGCGCTCACCGAGCGCGTACTGCGGGAGGTCGAGTTGTCCGAGTGGCAGGTCCTCCCACGGGAAGTCCGCCGGCGTGATGACGGCAGCGAGGCACTGGCCGAGCGTGCCGGTCACGCAGAGCGGGTTGCTCGCCGTGACGAGTCCGGCGATCGGAGACTTCGGGTCGGGCTGGGCGGCGAGGCGCTGTCCGAGCAGGCTCATCTGGATCTCGCTCACCGGCACGATGCTGGACGGCACGCCGTAGAGCGACAGCTCGAGCAGCGTGGCGTCGGGATACACCGTGTCGGAACCCTGCGGAGCGACCAAGCACACGTCGCCGGTGAACGGCTTGGAGAGACCGCACCAGTCGATCGAGCGGCCTGCGGCGAAGGAGAGGTCGTCGAGCGTGGTGCCGGCGAGCAGGAGCGAGAGCACACTCAGCCGGCCGATCATGATGCCCGACGAGTCGATGTCGAAGATGGACGCGTCGGCGATGAGGCCGATGCCGCCGGGATAGTCGATGACGCCGTCACCGTTGGTGTCGGTCGCACCCTGGATCAGATCGACGACCTGAGTGAACATCACGGTGTTGATCGGCCAGTTGTCGTACGGCGTGCCGGCCAGCACCCGCTCCCACGTCACCGCGTTGCCGGACGCATCGAGCACGTCGAGCACGAGGGCGGACAGGGGGGTGTCGAGCGCCGAGGACTTCAGTGCCGGGCTCGACTTGAGCAGCGGCGACGATCGCAGCAGTGGCGAGGAACGCAACAGTGGCGACGACTTGAGGGCGGGGCTGGACTTGAGCAGCGGCGACGAACGCAGCGGCGGCGACGACTTGAGCGCCGGGCTGGACTTGAGCGCCGGGCTGGACTTCAACAGGGGGGACGACTTGAGTGCCGGGCTGGACTTGAGCAGCGGGCTGCCCGCAAGTTGCTGGAGCACCTCGGGACCGCCGGCATCGAGCGCCGTCACCGGGATGTCGGCGAGCGACACGCCGCGCGCTGCCTTCACGGTGGTGGCACCTGCGGTGAGGCTGACACCGTTGAGGCCGTCGTGGCAGAACCAGACCGCATCGATGTCGGGGAGGTCGCTCAGCTTCTTCGGGTTCGGCGCAGCCAGGTAGCGGTCGGACAGTGCGTTGGCGTACTTGTAGACGTTGGACTTGCCCCCGCCGTAGACGATCACGGCATCGATCGGATAGGTGGCCGACCAGCTGAACTTCTCGTCGTCGTTGGGAGCAATGCTCACGGTGCCGCCACCGGCGCCTGGCAGCGCGAACGTCTTCGCCCGCGCCCCGGGGCTGACGGACAGCGCGTAGGGGAGCGACGGGGTGAGCTGCGTGCAACTGATCGAGGAGTTGACGACCGTCGGTGTCACCGACGGTCCGCTCGTGCCTCCGGAGCCGCTGGCCGATGTCGTCACGACGCTCGTCGTGGTGGTTGCTGCGACAAGGATTGCGACGCCGAGCATCTTCAGACTGCGACTCATTGGTGGAACCTTTCGGGATCTCGCTGACCTGGCACCCGCTCGTCCGTCACCAGCAGCGATGTCCGTCAAGTGTTCAGCATCGCCGCAACTGCGAACTTCCGTCAATCGGCTAGCCGACATATCCGGCATAATTCAGTTCGATGTCCTCGCTGATTGCACCGTTCGTGCCGGACCAACTACTCCGGGTGCGCGCCGCGGACCAATGGCAGGCAGACGGCACCTTCGTGTTCGCCGACATCTCCGGATTCACGAAGCTCTCCGAGCAGCTCGCCGAGCTCGGCAAGGCCGGCGCCGAGGAGCTCACCCACCTCCTGAACGGCACCTTCGAGTCGTTGCTCGGAGTGGCCCGACATGAGGGCGGCGACCTGGTGAAATTCGGCGGCGACGCGCTGTTCCTCTTCTTCCAGGGCGACGATCACGCGGCACGCGCGTGCCGAGCGGCGCACGGGATGCGCGCTGCGCTGAAGGCTCGCGGCGCCGTCGTGACCGATCGCGGGCGGGTGATCCTGAGGATCTCGATGGGTGTCCACAGCGGCCCGTTCTTGTTTGTCCTCGCGGGAAGAACGCAGCGTGAATTGTTCGTACTCGGGGCACACGCGACCACCGTCACTTCAATGGAATCAGCGGCAGATGCCGGGGAGATATTGATCAGTCCGGCCACGGCGTCGCTGCTGGAGCCGCGGTGGCTCGGTGCGTCGAAGGGAGAGGGGATCCTGCTGCGAAGGGTCGGCGAGATTCGGTCCCCGACAGCGAACGCGCTGACGACCCGTCCGCTGCTCGACGCCGATCTCCTCGGTGAATACGTTCCTCGGGCCGTGGGCCGACGACTCCTCGCGGGTGACCACGGAGCCGAGCATCGACACACCACCGTGGCCTTCGTGCACGTCGGCGGAGTGGATGCGCTCCTCCGCGACGAGGGTGCTGATGCCGTCGCCGATGTCCTCGATCGTCTGCTGGCGGTGACGACCGAAGCCGCAGAGCGCCACGAGGTGTGCCTGTTGGCGACCGACGTCGCCGGAGGTGGGATCAAGCTCATCCTGACCGCAGGCGTGCCCGAGGCCGTGGAGGACGGGGAGGGACGAATGCTGGCGGTGGGCCGCGCGCTCATCGACGCGCACATCGGGCTGCCCGTGCGCGTCGGAGTGAACACCGGCCACGTGTTCGCGGGTGAGGTGGGGGCGCCGTGGCGTCGCGTGTACACCGTGATGGGTGATGCCGTGAACCTCGCCGCGCGGCTGATGGCGAAGGCGTCGGCCGACCAGATGGTTGCGAGCAGGATCACCCTGGAACATTCATCCACGCCGTTCGAGACCACCGCCCTCGAGCCGTTCCTCGTGAAGGGCAAGCGGCACCCCCAGCATGCGTCGGTGGTCGGCCGTCGTATCGAGGGCCGCGAGCGTCAGGTGATGGGCGATGTCGGCTTCGTCGGTCGCGTCGCCGAACTCGACATGCTGCAGTCCGCGCTGGCGAGGGCGGTGGATGGCGACGGGTCGTGCATCGAGGTGCTGGGCGAGGCCGGCCTCGGCAAGTCGCGATTGGTCCGTGAGCTGATCTCCACGGCCGCGCCGACTCGGGTGGTCCGACTGACGTGCGAGCCGTTCGCCGCGGATCGTCCCTACTTCGTGGCGCGCGTCCTGCTGCGCACGGCGATCGGAGTCCCGCTCGACATCGACCCGGAGTCGGCCGGTGCCGCATTGATCGACTGGCTGGGCGAGCGCGCCCCTGAATGGCTGGCGTTCGCGCCGCTCCTGGCGATCGCACTCGACGCCGAGGTGCCACCGACCAGAGAGGTCGACGAGCTCGGCGCCGACTACCGCGCCGGCATCTTGCGTCAGGCTGCGGCCGTCGTGCTGCATCGGGCCTTCGATCACCCCCTCCTGCTCGTTGTCGAGGACGCGATGTGGATGGACGAGGCGTCGTCGGCGCTGGTCGCCCGAGCGCTCCAGGGGGTCGCCACGCTGCCGTGGCTGGGCTGTCTGACGACTCGCGATCGGATGCAAGGACTCGATTCCCGTCTGGGGTTCGACGCGGTGCTGCTCGAGCTGACCCCGCTCGCGGACTCGTTCGCGCATGATCTGGCCGCGGTGCTCACCGACGACGCGGAGATCCCCCACAGCGAGTTGATCGAGCTGATCGCACGCGCCCGCGGCAACCCGCTCTACCTTCTCGAACTGGCGCACGCTCGCCGGGAGCTCGGCTCCCTCGATGCCATTCCTCCGACGCTCGAGGATCTCGTGGCCGCACGCATCGACCGGCTGGCGCCGAACGACAGGACCCTGTTGCGTCACGCGGCCGTGCTCGGGGACCGGTTCTCGCCCGCCCTGTTCGATCTCACGCTCGGTCATGCGTTCCCCAGCCCGGTGCCGTGGAAGCATCTCGCCGACTTCGTCAATGTCGACCAGGGTGAGTTGAGGTTCAGCCACGACCTCGTCCGAAGGGTCGCCTATGCGAGCCTCCCGTTCCGACGTCGGCGGGATCTGCACCTCCGCATCGGTCGCGCGCTGGTTCCTCGTGGCGATCCTGACGACGCACGCTTGGGGCTGTTGGCGCTGCACTTCGACGGATCCGGCGATCACGAGCTGGCGTGGCGCTACAACCGGATGGCCGGAACGCGAGCCCGCGACAACTACGCGACGGTGGAGGCGACGGCGTTTCTCGACCGGGCGATCGACAACGCTCGCGCAGGCGCTCCGGTGGCGCCGGCCGAGTTGGCCGAGACCTACGAGACGCTGGCCGACGTGGCGATGCTCGCAGGGCGCTACGACCTCGCCAAGGAAGGCCTCCGCGGGGCGCGCAAGATGCTCGGGGACGACCCGCTCGCACTTGCTCGGTTGTGCCGCAAGGAGGGCAAGCTCCGCGAACAGCTCGGCCGGCATGCCGCAGCGATGCCGTGGTACCGCCGTGGGTTGGCGTCACTCGACCGCGCCGACGACCGCACCTCCCCGATCTTCGATGCGGAGCGCTCACGCCTCGAGATGGCGTGTGCCAGCACCCTCATCTGGCAGCAACGGTACCGCCGCTGTGTCTCGTGGTGTCAGCGTGCGCTGCCGCACGCGCTCGCCGCTGCCGACCGAGCCACCGAGGCCCACTCGTACTACCTGCTCGACTGGGCGCTCTCCGAACTCGGCGACGATGCCGCGTTGCACTATCGCGCGCTGGCTCAGCCCATCTACGAGGAGCTCGGCGACTTCGCGGGGCTGGCATCGGTGTTGAACAACCGCGGCGTCGATGCGTTGGTGGCGGGCAAGTGGGATGAGTCCGGTGCCTACTTCGAACAGAGCCGTGACGCCCGCCGCCGAGCCGGCGATGTGGTCGGAATGGCGCAGTGCGGTCACAACCTCGCGGAGGTACGCGCCGAGCAGGGCCGGTATGGCGAGGCGGAGACCTATCTTCGTGAGGCGCGGCGGATCTGGCGGGCGAGCGGCTACGCAATGGGTGTGGCCGCAGCCACCAACACCCTCGGTCGCACGCTCGCGCGCTCGGGCCGGGCTGACGAGGGTGTGAGCCTGCTCCTCGATGCGCAGGAGCGGTTCGTCGCGCTGTCGCACGGGCCGTTCCTCGCCGAGACGGAGGCTCGCCTGGCCGAGGCGCTGGTGTTCGCCGGGCGGTATCCGGAGGCGTCCTCGGTGCTCGACGACCTGGGGGACCGCGCTGCAGAGGGCGGCCCACCGGTGGAGGCGTTGGCGCTCCGGATGGCCGGCGCGCTCGCAGAACGCAAGGGCGATCGCGCCGAGGCTCGGGCGTTGCTCGAGCGTGCGCGCGTCGTGGCCGACAAGGGTGGCGTGGAGTGGGAGTCGGCGCTCGCCGCGTTGGAACTCGCACGTCTCGACGACCTCACCGAGGACGAGCGAGACCAACTCGTTCAGCCGGCGACGAAGGTGTTGGCGCGAATGGGTATCGACGCCTCGGCGGTCATGCCTGCGGAGCAGTGACTGCGGAGGGCTCCGACCTCACCCGCTCGTTGCCGAACGGTCACCGAAAGGGGAGTGCGAGAATTCGCTCGCGTACCGGCCACGTTCCACGAGTCTGGTTGCTCAGGATGGTGAGGGTCCAGCATCCGTCGAGTGCGCGGGTCGACACGAAGCCCACACCAGGGTCGAAGCCGTGCAACTCGATCGCGTCATGGGACGGATCGAGCCAGAATCCGAGGCCGTACTGCATTCCATCGTCGGACGAGTCGGCATGGGGACGGATGATCTCGGACAGTGTCGACGTCGACACGAAGCGCCCGGCGAACAGTGAGTCCCAGAACGCGAGCATGTCGGCGGCCGTCGTGTAGATGCCGCCGTCTCCGGTGCCGCGCAGCGGCAGGTGGAGGATGTTCGTGCGGAGTCCGTCCGCTTCGAGGTACCCCAGCGCGGCTCGACCGGGGAGCTCATCCGAGCGAAGGAACGCGGTGTCCGCCATTGCCGCTGGAACGCACACGCGCTCCTCGACGAGTTGATGCAACGACATCCCGCTCGCCCGCTCGACGAGGAGCGCGAGGACGACGAACCCACCGTTCGAATAGGAGAAGCGATCGCCGGGGGCGAACTTCGAGGGATGCCCTTCGAGTACCCGGAGGTAGTCCTCGGTGGTCAGCAGTTGGTGTGGGGGAACCGACAGGATGTAGGTGAACGGATCGTCGAGCACGTCCTCGTCGAAGTAGTCGCCGATGCCCGATTGGTGGGTCAGCAGATGTTCGACGGTGACGCGGTCGTCGATGAGGGGGAGGTCGTCGGCCAGCAGCGAGCGAGCCGTCGTGTCGAGCTGCATCTCGCCACGCTCCACCATGGTCATGACGACGAGGGCGGTGAACCCCTTCGCCCCGCTCGCAGTGCCGAACTGCGTCGAGGGAGAGTTGGCCACGCCGAGCCCGCGGTGAGCGAATCCGCGGGTCATCTGGACGACCGTGCGACCGTCGATGTCGAGTCGAACGGTGCCCGACATGCCGACGTCCTCGAGGATCGCCTCGATCTGCTGCTGGATGCCTTGGTCGTCGACAGTGTGCGTCACGGCGGAAGGCTGTCACATTCTCCGTGGGTCAGCAGTCGGCGACTGCGGCGACGGCGACGTCGATGTGCAGGTGGGCGTGGCCCGCGTACTCGACCGCTGTAGCGAGGTCGTCGGTGGCGAGCGTCAGGCTCGCCCACCCGACGATGCGCTGGGGGTGGCTGGCGAGTGACGGAAAGGTGTTGTTGGTCGGTGTCCACGCGGCGATGGCGACGTGGAGTTCGCTCCACCGCGCCGCTGGATCGGCCCATGAGCCACCCAGCACGTCGCGCTCGAGACATGAGCCCAACGCGGGGTCGGCCAGCCCCGGCGTCCCGTCGAGTCCGGGCAGCAAACCTTCCTGCGCAGTCCCGCCGACCTGGCCGTCACCGTCGCCATCGCCGTAGTACGGACCATGTGCCCCGACGACGAGGTTGCGAGCAGTTTCGGCAGCTGCCTGCGCGGCACCAAGGTCGGTCGCCGATCCCCACGAAGCGATGGCCGCGTCGATCTCATCGAGCCGGCGTGCGCGTGGGGCGATGACCATCATGTGGCCCGACGGTACGGATTTCTCGCGCGGGGCGCTCAGTGCGCGGGCAGAGTTTCGCGAGAGTTTCGATTGTCGAAGCGGGGCTGGACAGATCGACGCGGTTCCGACAAGCTCCGGAGATGGTCATCCGCGACCTCTCGGAAACCGATGTCGAGTCGGTCGTTGCGCTGTCACACCTTTTCGACGACGAGGCGCTGGTCGATGCCACGCACAGGTTCCTCGACGACGCGGGACACCACTTGCTCGTGGCGTACGACGGTGAGACGGCGGTCGGGTTCGTGACCGGTGTGGAGATGACCCATCCCGACAAGGGGACTGAGATGTTCCTGTACGAGTTGGGGGTCGACGAGCCGGCGCAGGGCCGTGGTGTCGGTCGCTGCCTGGTGCACGCGCTGGCCGACAAGGCGCGTTCGCTGCGCTGCACGGGCATGTGGGTCCTCACCGACGAGGACAACGTCGCCGCGTTACGTGCCTACGAGGCTGCCGGTGGCGTCGATCCGAGTCCGCACACGATGATCTCATGGACGTTCGAGCGCGTGGCGCCATATGTGGAGCGGGTGACGGGAATCGAACCCGCATAGCCAGCTTGGAAGGCTGGAGCTCTACCATTGAGCTACACCCGCGACGGTCCTCACATCCTACGGGGTCGAGTCCGTCGCAGCAGCAGCAGCCCGAAGCCGAGGACGAGCATCTGGAGTGCACGCCAGAGCATGCCGATCGTGCCGCCCGTTGCGGGCAGCGATGGATCGACCGAGCCGGTGGCGGAGTCGACGGCGCCGGCCACTTGGCCGCCCGGTGTCGGCGTCGACGACACGGCGGTCGCGGTGTTCACGACTGAGCTCCCCGGCCCGGCGTGGACGGTCGCGGTGACCTCGAACGAGGCCGAACTGCCGGGTGCGAGCGGTGTGTCGAGGGAGCAGCCGACGGTCTGCCCCGCCACGTTGCACGTCCAGCCCACACCCGAGGCAGCGGTCGGTGTCAACGACGCGGGCAGAGGGTCCGTCACCGAGACATCCGATGCCATGGAGGGCCCTGAGTTGGTGACCGTCATCCGGTACGTCGCCGAGCCGCCGGTGACGAGCGGGGTCATGAGGTCCTTCTGCAACAGCAGCGTCGCATGAGGCGTCAGGGTGTCGATGTCCGTGGCGACGTTGTCGTCGGGGTTCGGATCAGGGAAGCCGAGGGGCGGGTCCACGCTGACGGTGTTCACCAGTTGGCCCGTGGCTGATGCGTCGATGCTGCCGCGGACGTGGAGCGTGACGATGTCGTCCTGAGCGAACGAGCCGATGCCGGTCCACAGCCCCGTGAGGTGGTCGTAGTCGCCGATCGAGGGCGTGAAGGTGACATCGAGCAGCTCGACGGGGAGCGTGTCCAGCAGCGTGAACGTCGAGATGGTGGACGGGCCGAGATTGGTCACGGTGATCGTGTAGTCGACGACCTCGCCGGGCACCGCTTCGGTGATGCCGTCGGACTTCGTCACCGCGAGGTCGACCCCATACGTGTCGAGATCGGTCGCGGTGTTGTCGTCCGGTGTCGGGTCCGGCCCGTTGGCGCCGTCGTCGGCGGCGGTCACCGTGTTGAGGAAGCCCGTCGTCCCGGCGGCGACCGGCACGTCCACCGCCACGACGAGATGCAGGACGACGGTCTGACCGGCGCCGAGCGAACCGACGGTCCAGACGACGACCGGCGCGTCGCTCTGATCGCATACGAGGCTGCACGACACGACCGAGAGTCCGGCCGGGAGTGTGTCGGTGACGGTGACGCCCTGCGCGTCCTGCCGGCCGACGTTGGTGACGGTGATGGAGTAGTCGACGGTGTCCCCGCCCGACACGGCGGCGACGCCGTCGTCCTTGGTGACCACGAGGTCCGGCGTGACATCGAGGATGTCGGTGTCGGACGCGAAGTTGTCCAGCGGCGTCGGGTCGGCGCCATTCGCTCCGTCGTCGGCCACGTCGACATCGTTGACGATCGAGTCGATGCCGGATGCCGCTGGGTCGTCGACGGTCACGGTGATCGTGAGGACGCGGCTGCCGTCCGGGTCGAACCCGGTCGGGTCGCTGATGCTCCCTGGGGTGGACTCCATCAGGTCGGTCCAGGTCAGGGTCGGCAGCGCCGAACTGTCGCAGCCTCCAGAACACGACACGAAGGTCACCCCGGTGGGGAGCACGTCGTGCACGGTGACCCCGGTGGCGGCCTGGGCGCCGTTGTTGCGCACGGTGACCGAGTAGGTGAGTGAGTCGCCGGGCCGGGCCGAGGTGACGCCGTCGGTCTTGGAGATCGCCATGTCAGGTGCGACCGAGAGCATGTCGTCGTCGGTGTCGAAGTTGTCGTCGGGTGTCGGGTCCGGTCCGTTCGTCGCGTCGTCGGCGACCACGACCGAGTTGTGGATCTGGGTGACGGTCGCGGCAACTCCGTCAGCCACGCGGACGTGCACCGTGAGGATCGTCGTGGTCGCGCCACCCACATCGCCGAGGATCCACGTGACGGCGCCTCCGGTGCTCTCGCCGGATGCGGTGCAACCGACCGGCGTGTTCGGGCACGACACGAAGGCCAGCTCCGCAGGAAGTGTGTCGGCCACGGAGACCCCCGTCGCGTCCTGGTCGCCCTTGTTGTGCACGGTGAGGGTGTAGTCGTACTCGTCGCCAGGGCTACGCGACTGGATGCCGTCGTTCTTCACGACGTCGAGGTCCGGTGCTGCGGACACGGCGTCGGTGTCGGTGTACGCGTTGTCGCCGGGCGTCGGGTCGGGTCCATTTGTGCCGTCGTCGGTCACCGTGACGAGGTTGTCGTACGACTCGATGCCGGCAGGAAGAGGATCGACGACCGTGGCGTCGTAGGTCACCGTTGCGACGGTCCCGCCACCGACGAGCGTCGGCAGCGTCCATGTGATGACCGGCAGCGCCGAGGCGTCGCACGGCACCGGGGTGAGGGGACAGGACACGAAGACCAGTTCCGTGGGAAGCGTGTCGGTGATGATGACGGAGCTGGCGCCGATGTTGCCCGAGTTCGTTGCATCGATCGTGTACGTCAGGAGATCACCGGGCTGCACGGCGCTGACGCCGTCGGATTTGGTGACGGACAGGTCGGGGGCGACCCCGACGAGACCGACGACCGCGGTGTCGATGTTGTTCTCCGGGGTGGGGTCGATGCCGTTGTCGCCATCGTCGGCGACCCCGGCAGTGTTCTCCAGCTGGGTCGCGCCCGCAGCTGCCGGGTCGTCGACGGAGGCGTCGTAGGTGAGTGTCCGCGACGTTCCCGAGTAGAACGTGCCGCCGGTCGTCGCGCCGGAGGTACCGAGTCCCGGGCCCCAGATGATGGTCGTCCCGTCGCAGGACGTCGCCGCCGGTGAGGCCGACCCGCATTGGATGGTGAGGCCCGCCGGTGCGACGTCGGTGACGGTGGTGCCGGTCGCGTCCTGCAGACCCGCGTTCGAGATCTGCAGCGAGTACGACAGCACGTCACCCGGCGTCGCCTCGCTGGTGGAGACCGACTTGAGGACGACGAGGTCAGGTGCGGCATCGAGGCTGTCGGTGTCGCTGTCGAGGTTGTCCGCTGGGTTCGCGTCGGTGCCGTTGGCGCCGTCATCGACCACGGTGACCCTGTTCACGAGCTGGTCGATCGCGGCGGCCACGGGGTTGTCGACCTGCACCGTGATCTGGAACGACGCGCTCCCGCCGGCACCCGCGAGACCCGCGTACGTGATGGTGACCACCCCGCCGGACTCGGTGCACGCCACGAGGACGGACCCCGACGTCGACGAGCACGAGACGAATGCGAGACCTGCCGGGAGGGTGTCGGTCACCTTCACGTTGGTGGCGCCGATGTTGCCGTGGTTGGACACGTCGATCGTGTAGGTGTAGGTCTCGCCGGGCGCCCGCGTCTGAACGCCGTCGTTCTTGGTGACTCGCAGGTCAGGGTGGTGTCCGACCAGCGTGTCCGTGTCGTCGTTGACGTTGTTGTCGGGTGTCGGGTCAGGTCCGTTGACCCCGTCGTCGACGACCGTTGCGCTGTTGAGGTAGCCGGCCGTGCCAGCGGCGGCGGGAGCCGTGACGTGGAGCGTGAGCGTGCACGTCACCGAATCGCCGGCTGCGGCAATGATGCCGCTGATGAGGATGCGGCGGGCGCCGAGCGGCGCCGCTCCGCCGTCCGAGCACCGTGCCCCTCCGATCGAGACGAGCGACGTGCCGGGAGGCAGTACGTCGTCGATGTACACGCCGGTGGCCTGGAACCCGCCGGTGTTGGTGACGATCAGTTGGTAGGTCGTGTCCTGCCCCGGGATGACGGTGGTGATGCCGTCGTCCTTCGACAGGTTCAGGTCCGGGCCGACGACATTGAGGATGGCGGTCGATGCCGCGTCGGGTTCATTGCGCTCGCCGGTCACGGCTCCCGGCAGGGTGGTCGCGTCCGTCACGGTCGCGGTGTTCGGCACCGAGGTTCCGGGAGGCAGCGATGCGACGAGATCGACCGTGATCACGAACGAGATCGAACTGCCGGTGGCGAGCGAGCCGCCTGAGTACGTGATCGTGCTGCCGATCCTCGAGTATGAGAAGCCGGAAGGTGTCGTCACCTCCGCGACGGTGGCGGCGTCGTAGGCGGCGTCCAGCACATCCTGGACCGACACGTCGAACGCATCGGCGAGTCCGTTGTTCTTGACCGTGAAGGTCACGGTGACGGGGTCGCCCTGCGAGGCCGCTGTCGGCGACACGGACTTCGCGATGTCCATGTGCGGTTCGACGACCGCGACACGAACCACGTTGGAGTCGACCGCTGCACCGCCCACGAGCTGCACCCGGGCGACGTTGTCGAGCTTGGTCTGGCCGGGCAATGTGCCCACGTTCGACGAGATGTCACTGACGACCGCCGTGAGGCGCACGACGAACGAGTTGTCGGCCGAGTCGTTGTTCGCGACCACGCTGGTCGCACCGAAGGTGAGCACGACGTCGTCGCCGTCGCTCGCCCCACCGGTGATCACCGGGGCCGGCAACGTGCCGTTGAAGCTGGTGGCCAACGACGACGCGGGGCTCCCCCCGCCGGCCGTGGTGATCACCTGGGCCGATCCGGCCACATAGCGCAGGCCGTTCGGCAGCAGGTCGATGACGGTGAAGCCGCTGGGGATCGACCCCTCCGGAAGTGTGGCGAGGATGTCGAACGTGGCGGTCTCGCCGATGGTGACATCCGCGGCCGTGGTGTGCGATGCACTCGTGGTCACCAGCGTCTTCACGACGGCCGCGGGGGTGATGGCCACCGTGGCGCTGCCGGTGTCGGCGTAGTCGTCGACACCGCCGGCACCGGTGCGCTCGCGGCCGTCGACGTTGTAGGGCGAGGTCGGATCGCCACCCGCGGGAAGGCTTGTCCATTTGAGGCCGGCCGTGTTCGTGATGCTCGACGGTGCCGTGGCGCTCAGGGGCAGCGTCGCCTGGAAGGTGATCGTGGTCGAGGCGCCGACGGGGAACGACGCCCACGAACCGGTGATCGTCGGGGCCGCTGCATCGGACAGGGTGGTCGGTGCGGTGCCGGAGAAGGTGAGGGAGGACGGGACGTAGTTGACGCCCGTGGGGACGAGGTCGGACAGCGCGACGTCGAACGCGGTCGCGTTGGACGCTGCGGTGTGGTGTACGAGGAGCGTGTAGGTGACCGTGTCGCCGGCGTCGGCGTTCGTGGGTGACACTGACTTGGACACGTCGAGGACGGGTTCTGCGACGACCAGTCCTGCGGTGGCCGTGTTCGAGTTCCCGCCCGTGTAGGTGAATTTCGCGGAGTTGTTCACCGCGGTGGCGAGCTGGTTGCCGGCGACGTCGAGCACGACGGCCTGACAGACGATCACGATCTTCTCGGCCACGTTGTCGTCGGTGTCGCCGTTCGTCAGCGTTCCGAACGATACGGTCAGCGGCCGACCCGGTGCGGTCAATGTCGCCTGGGTCGTGGACAGCACGGTCGCCATCGACCCGACCGAGGACGTCAACGCGGCCGAAGCGGTGATCGAGTCCACGCTGACCAACGCAAGACCCGTCGGCAGCGTGTCCACCAACCGGGCGTTCGCTGCCGCTCCTTCGGGCACGGTGACCGTCACGGTGTACGTCGCCACCTCGCCGACCACGACCGTGTTGCCTGCGGTGTGGGCCTGGTTCGTGGACGTGAGGACCTTCGCGACCGACGGCGTGCTGCTCGTGGCAGTCGCGATGTCGGTCTTGCTGGCAGCCGGCAGGAGCGGCGTGAAGTCCGGCCCGCCTTCGGTCGACGCGAAATGACTCACCGCCGCAGTGTTGGTGAACACCGTCTGGAACGGGGTCGTCGGTTGGAGTTGCAGCTCGTAGCTGATCACCGCAAGGTTCGTCCCCGTGGAGTGGAGTGCGTTGTCCGGGGTGAGCGCACCCAGAGTCGGGCCGTCGTTCAGCGTGATCGTTCCGGTGTTGGGACCCGAGGTCGGACTGCCGGTGAAGAAGCCGGTGTCGACGTGGCCTTTGGCCGTGCCGAGTCCGTCGGTGACGCACAACTTGAGGCCCGAAGCCGGGATCGAGAAGCCGGCCGGCATCGTGTCGCTGATGGCGACATCGAACGCACCATTGAGGCCACGCCCCGTGTTCTCCACGACGATGGCGAACCGGACGATGTCGTCGGCGTCGACGCGGCTGACGTTGGCGTTCGGCGCGTTGTTGAGCTTGGCCGAGGTGAGTGTGGACGGGCTGAACCCCGGGCACGAACTGCCGACACCGCCGAACGTGACGCCCGTGGGGTTGCGTGTCCCGGTGTAGGTCTCGTTGGGGCTGTCCGAATCCACCGCTCCCTTCAGGATCCGAAGGTTCGGTTCGGTGAGCTCGATCTGCACGATCGCCGGGGTGGTCTGCTGCACGCCGAAGCTGTTGTTGTAGGTCGCCTGGACCTGATTGGTGAGGAAGAGGCCGTCGCGGAACGGGGAGTCGGAGATCTGCAACGTGAACAGCAGCTCGATCGTGGTCGGCTGGTTCAGCGGGTCGTCATAGGTGCCGTATGACCAGGTGATGCTGTTGCCGACGCTGTCGGCGGCGACCGTCGGTGTCGGTGCGGCGGGCAGCGTGTGGAACGCATCTGCGGGTCCGAAGCACCACTCGCCGACCGCCGGCGTGGTGCACACCCCGGCCGTGTGGGAGAGTCCGGTCGCGACGAGGACCGGCAAGGGCAGGTAGTCCGACAGTGTCAGTGCGGTGATGTCGGTGGACGGCATGTCGAAGTGCAGCCGGTACGTGATCGCGTCGCCGGCGGCGAACTGCGCAGGACTCCCGCTCGCTCCGCCGATGACGCCGTTGCGGGCGTAGATCGACTTCGACAGCGCGGCATTGCGGATGGTGACGCTCGTGCCGCTGCCGTCGCTCTCGTACATCGGCAACGTCTGTGGCGCTTGGGTGAGGTTGTCGTACACCTCGCCGGTGACGAGGACCGTGTTGTCGACGTGGTCGTTGGGGTCCAGCGCGTCGTTGGCGCTGGGCGCACACTTGTACCGGTCGTCGATGGTGGTCCGATAGGTGATCGTGAACGTCGCGGGACCGGTCGCCGCGCTGACCCGTCCACCGGTGAAGATGCCGCCGGCGCCGTCGAGGGCGCCACTCGCCGAGTACGCGTTGCTGACGTCGAACCCGAGGGCGGTGGTGCCGTCGCCACAGGTCGTTCGCGCGGACTCATCGACGGAGGCGTTGCCGGCCATCGTCGTCGAGGTCGACGAGCCGTTCTCCGTGACGACCAACGTGGGGGTGTACCCAGCGACGTAGGACTGCCCGTCACCGAGAACATCGGCGAGTGTGATCCCCGCGAACGTGAAGTAGTCGCTGACCTGTCCGGTCAGTGTGTACTGGAGCACGTCGCCGGGTGAAGCTCCCGACGCGCCGGTGTCGGTCTGGATGGCGACCGACTTCTGGATCGCGATCGACTTCGCCGTCATCTGCACATCGTCGACGTTCGTTCCGGAGAGCACGTTGGGATCGATGGTGAACGGCGCGTCCGGGTCGCGCACGTCCTTGGGGTGCACGGTGCCGCTGACCTTTCCGTCGTTGCGGGTGACGTGGTCATCGCCCGAGAGGTGGTCGACCACCTGGACACCGTTGGCGTCCAGATCGGGGATGAAGTACTCGAACTCGACAAAGAGGTCCTCGGATGCCGCGGTGCCGGTGATCGGCCCGGTCCAGGTGCGAACGAGGTCGTTGTTCGGGCTGAGGGCAGGGGAGCCGACCGTCGGTGTCTGGGTGCTGGACGAACCGGCCGGTCCGATGGCGGTGACGGCGACGAAGGCGTACTGGGGCGGCAGAAGATCGGTGATCGCGAGGCTGTTCACCTGTTGGCCGGTCGCGACATCGACGGACAGGCGGAACCGGCGGGGATAGTTCGGTCCGGTCGCGGTCTCGTTCTCAGGGCCGATGTAGGTCTTGGTGAACCTGACGACCTGCGGCGTGAAGGTCGTCGTGGTGGCCGTGCCGATGATGGGGGTGTTGCCGATCGCGGAGGTGCCGTACGCAAAGCCAGGGGTCGCCGCCACCGGCAACGCGGTCCCGACGTCGGCGAGGTCGCTCACCGCGGCAGTGACCTGTATGGGGGCCGGCGGTTGACTCGCCGTGAACGACCCGAACGGCAGCTGCAGGACGACCAGCTGTCTGCCGGTGGGGCACAGGATCGAGAGTCCTGTCAGGGGATGGGTGACGTTCGCGCCTGTGCAGGTGGTGGTGAGGCGCGGCACCATTGCGGCGCCGAGGTACGTCGCTGACGTGAATGTGACCCCGTCGTTCCCGTCCGCTCCGCCGATCGGCAGCAGCAGATCGACGTATGGCCCATATCCGACGTCGATCGCGGAGGTGTTGTCGAACGTCAACGAGAAGGTCACTGGTTCGCCCACCATCCCCGTCAGCGGGGCGGGGCTGATGCTCACGGATGGGACCGGGGCAGCGAAGACCTCCGACACGGGGGCGACGATGATGATGGATGCCGCAGCAATGACGGTGGCCAGCGCCTGGCGCAGCAGAGAGCGAGACATGAGCGTGTCGGTGTCCTTCGGATTGAGCCGTGACACCGACGTTCTTGACGGTATCCAGAGACTGCATCGGCCCTGGCGGGCGCGTTCTTGAAGGATTTATGAAAATACTCAGCTCGTGAGATTGACCGTCGCCCGGAACTTCTCCATCAGATGGGGTCCCGCCTCGATCGGGGCGTGGCGAGGCATTTCGCCGGGTTCGCGACACGACGGGAGGCATTCGATGATCGCGTCCCAGTTGGCGTTGTGGAAGAACGCGATCGACTGGCGGCGAGCAGCGGGAACGACCACGCGGTGCATCGTCGAACGCCACCGGTCGTTGGTCCATCGCGCCATCGCGTCACCCAGATTCACGACCAGCGAGCCCGGCGTCGGCATGGTGTCGTGCCACTCGCCGTACGCGTCCTGTACCTGCAGGCCCGCCTGCGTCGTGTCGGCGAGCAGGATCGTCAGCGTGCCGTAGTCGGTGTGCGCACCTGCGCCGAGCTGCCCGGCGAGTGGTGCGTCGTGTGGTCCGGTGAGCGGTGGGTAGTTGAGTGCGCGCATCGCGCTGGTGTGGCGGTCGATCATGGGGTCGAAGTGCTCTGACGGCAGGCCGAGTGCGTCGGCCATGATCCGCATCAGGCGGGCCGCCAGGTCCGACATCGACCGGAAGTACGCCTCCCACGACTCGCGCAGACGGGGCACATCTTCGGGCCACAGGTTCGGCGACCAGGCGAACTCCTCGTCGGGATCGTGGAACGCATGGCGCGCCGGGTCGACCGGTCCGATCGCGAGGCTCTCCTTCAGATCCGGGTGCGTGCGATGCCCGAGTGACGCAGCGAGCGTCTCCCCGGCGACGGGTGAGTAGCCGTACGGGTATCCGGGCCGCGGCATGGCGACGCGCATCTTGTCCTCCAGGGGGAGGTCGAAGAACCGCTGTGCGGACGTCCAGGCGTCGTCGATGACGGCGTCGGGAACGCCATGGCCGACCACGGTGAGGAAGCCGACGCGTTCGCACGCATCGGCGACGGCGGCGGCCGCGTCGGCACCGTGAAGGTCGATCACCGGTACCCAGCTCATCGCCGTCACCCTAGGCAATCGGGCAGACTTCGCACGTGCCCATCGCAGAGCTCAACGGGATCCGGATCCACTACCACCTCGAAGGTGACGGACCCAGACTGCTGGTGTTCAGCGGCTCTGGGGGAACCGTCGCCGGAGCTGCGCCGATGCTCAAGCGACTCGTCCAGTACTTCGAGGTGCTCATCCACGACCAACGCGGGCTCGGGCTGACGACGGTCCCGGGCCGAACGCCGACGATGGCGGACTACGCCGCCGATGCGGCTGCGCTGCTCAACCACGTGGGGTGGCCGACAGCGAGGGTCTTCGGCATCAGTTTCGGTGGGATGGTGGCCCAGGAGTTCTCGGTGACCTGGCCCGAGCGAGTCGAGCGGCTGGTACTGCTGTGCACCTCGCCCGGCGGTGCCGGCGGTTCCAGCTACCCGCTGCACACGGTCGCTTCGCTGCCACTCGACGAGCAGGAGCCTCTGCGCCGGCACCTCGCGGATCGGCGCTACACCCAGGAATTCCTGGCCGGGCACCCGTTCGATCAGATGCTGGTCGACATGGCCGCGGCGGCGAGGACGGTACCTCGAACCGTCGAGCAGGTGCGCGGTGAGGCGCTGCAACTCGAGGCTCGACGCGGTCACGACGTGTGGGACCGTCTGCATGTCATCTCCTGTCCGACGTTGATCGCCCACGGCGAGTTCGACGCACTCGCACCGCCGGAGAACAGCCGGGCCATCGCGTCGCGGATTGCGGGGAGCGAACTGCGCGGGTACCAGGGTGGCCATGGCTTCGTGTGGCAGGACCGCGCCGCCTGGCCAGACCTCATCGAATTCCTGGCGGCACAATGAGCGCTGTGGTGAAGTGGTAGACCAGCACCGTATGCGTATTGCACTCTCCACCGGTGGCGGCGACGCGCCAGGGCTGAACGCCGTCATCCGTGCGGCGACGTTCGCTGCTCGCCGGCGCGGGTGGGACGTCGTGGGGATCAGGGACGGCTTCAACGGGCTGATGTTCCCCGACCAGTACCCGGATGGCAGCGGCATCATTCCGCTCGAGGCGGCAAACGTGCGCGGGATCGGGCACCTCGGGGGCACCATCCTGGGCAGCACCAACCGGGGGAATCCGTGCCACTACCCGCTCCAGCTGCCCGACGGCTCCATCGTCTACGAGGACCGCTCGGAGGCACTCGTCGGGATGTTCCGGGATGCCGGCATCGACGCGCTCATCACGATCGGCGGCGACGGCTCGCTGTCGATCGCGCAACGTCTCTACGAGCAAGGCTTGCGAGTGGTGGGCGTGCCGAAGACCATCGACAACGACCTCGATCAGACCCTCGTCACCTTCGGGTTCAACACCGCCGTCGAGATTGCCACCGAGTCCATCGATCGTCTGTTCACCACGGCCGCGTCGCACAGCCGGGTGTTCGTCGTCGAGGTCATGGGGCGTTACGCCGGTTGGATCGCGCTGTACGCCGGAGTCGCCAGCGGCGCCCACGTGATTCTCATCCCCGAGATCCCGTTCTCGTACGAATCCGTGGCGGCCGCGATCCGTCGCCGAGAGGCGAACGGAGCCCACTACACGATCGTCGTCGTCGCCGAAGGGGCGATGTCGACCGACCTCCAGCGGTCGATCGTCGAGGGGGCGTCCGACCACGCCGAACGCCTCGGCGGGATGGGTCTCCAGGTGGCCACCCAGATCACGCGCCTCACCGGGAAGGAGGCCCGCACGGTCGTGCTCGGCCACCTCGTACGTGGCGGCACTCCGACTGCGACGGATCGCCTCCTCGGCAGCCGATTCGGCGCCGCGGCGGTGCGGGCGCTCGACGAAGGCTGCAACGGCGTGATGGTTGCGCTCAACGAGCCGAACGTCGAATACGTGACGCTGGCGTCTGCCGTGGGTGCGTTGCGAACGGTGCCGATGGACTGCGACACGCTGCTTGCGGGTCGCGAGCTCGGCATCGCGTTCGGCGACGACTGAGGGTCCGCGGCGTACACTTCACGCGACCCCTTCTGGAGGCACCTCATGAGTTCAGGCGTCATTTTCGGCATCGTCATCGCTGCCGTCGTCCTGCTGATCATCCTCGTCGGCCTGCGCACCGTGCAGCAGGGCAACGTGGCGGTCACCACCATCTTCGGTAAGTACCACCGCACGCTGCGGCCCGGCCTCAGCGTCGTGTTCCCCTTCGTCGAGAAGGTCTATCGGCGGATCAGCATCCAGAACCGAGCCGTCGAACTGCAGTTCCAGGCGATCACGCAGGACCAGGCGAACGTCTACTTCACCGCGATGATGGTCTACAGCGCGATCAGCGAGAGCGAGGAGACGATCAAGAACATCGCCTTCAAGTTCGTCAGCGAGAAGGACTTCCTGACAGCGCTGGTGCGCTCCGTGGAGGGCAGCACGCGCGGCTTCGTCGCCACCAAACGGCAGGCGGAGATCCTCGCGCTGCGCGGCGAGATCGTCTCGGAGGTCAAGGAGAACCTCGACCACGTGATCGAGACCTGGGGCTTCCACCTCATCGACCTCCAGCTCAACGACATCACCTTCGACCAGGCGATCACGACCTCGATGGCGCAGGTCGTGGCGAGCAACAACCTCAAGGCGGCGGCCACCAACGAGGGTGATGCCCTGCTGATCCGCAAGACCAAGGAGGCCGAGGCGATGGGCACCGCGGTGCGCATCGAGGCCGAGGCCGAGCGGACGGCAGCGCAACTGCGAGGCCAGGGTGTCGCGTTGTTCCGTGAGGAGGTCGCCCGCGGTCTCGCGGCTGCCGCCCGCGACGTGGACTCCACGCTGATCCTCTTCTCGATGTGGACCGAGAGCATCCGCCACATGGCCGAGAACGGCAAGGGCAACGTCCTGTTCCTCGACGGCTCGCCCGACGGGATGCAGAAGCAGATCCGTGACCTCGTCGCGCTCGAGCAGTTGTCCGTGGTGCAGAACCCGCCTCCGCCGCAATGACCAGCCTCCACGACCGCCCCGTCGGGGTCCGTCCGCGGCCAGCGCCCGAGGCCACCGCGGTAGCATCGTCGCAGATGGAACTCGCCCACACCCTCCCTGCGCGCTGGTACAACGACCCCGGCATCTGGCAGCGAGAGCGTTGGCCGATCTTCGGCAGCAACTGGGTGCACATCGCCTACGACCACCAGTTGCGCAACAGCGGCGACTACGTCACCGAGAACCTCGCCGGGTGGCCGATCTTCATCCGCCGCAACGACGACGGTACGCTTCGGGCGTTCTACAACCTGTGCCCGCACCGCGCCGGACCGCTCGTGTTCGAGGGCGAAGGGTGCACGAAGAACCTCGTGTGCAAGTACCACGGGTGGGCGTTCAACGCCGACGGAAAGCTGCTCAGCGCTCGCGATTTCGGTGCCGATGCGCCCCCCGACATGGACCTGACGACGATCCAGGTCGCGTCGTGGCGCGGCATGGTGTTCGTGTGCCTCGACCCCACGATCGCACCGCTGCACGAGTGGTTGGCCGAGTTCCCCAAAGAGGTCGAGCACGTCCCGCTGGAGTCGTACCGATTCCACAGCAAGAGCGTTCGTCACGTGGCCTGCAACTGGAAGACCTACGGCGACAACTTCCTCGAGGGCTATCACCTGCCCACCACACACCCCGCCATGAGCCGCGACGCCGATGCGTTGAACTACAAGGTCGTCTACAAGGGTGACCCGCGCTGGAACATCCACACCATGCCGCCCCGCGACGCCAGCACCTTCAGCGTGTTCGGTTACTTCTGGCCGACGTTCGCGTTCGACATCTTCCCGGGTGGCTTCGCAGTCGAGCGTTGGCTGCCGCGCGGCCACACGCACAGCGACCTCATCTTCGAGTACTTCTTCGCCGACGACGCCGAGGGCATCGAGGACATCGTGAAGTTCAGCGAGGAGGTTGCCGACGAAGATGCTCGGATGTGCGAGCACGTGCAGCGCAACCTCGACGCCGGCAATTACGACACGGGGCTGCTCAGCCCGAAGTGGGAATACCCGCTCGGCGTGTTCCACGGCATGATCCGCGACGCCGTCGGCATCGTCGATTGACGGCTGTGCAGTCCACCGCGCGGTTCCTCTGGCAGCGGCTCGAGCCGTACCACGGTCTCATCTACTTCGTTCCCGAAGCCGACGAGCGCTACACGGCCCTCGGTCTCGATCCCGGAATGATGGGGTACTTCGGCTCCCGCTCGGCCGCGATGGGTCCTGTGCCCGGCCACGTCGTCGTCGCCACGTTCTACAACTTCGATCCCGCAGTGATCCACCCCGTGGTGCCCGAGGTCTGGACCCGCACCTCGTCTGCCTCGCTGTGGGACGCTCGGCTCGACGCGGTCGATGGTGCGCTACGCCGCATCTTCGGAGCACGCTTGCTCGACGCCGACATCGGGAAGGCGGCAACGATGCTGCGCGGCATCATCGATGCTTGTCCACCCGAGGGTCGGCCGCTGTTCGCCGGTCACCTTGCCCAACAGTGGCCGTCGGACCCACATCTGTCGCTGTGGTTCGGCATCACGCTGCTGCGCGAGTTCCGCGGCGACGGGCATGTGGCCGCGCTCACGGCCGAGGGTGTGTCGGGCATCGAGGCGCTGCTGCTGCACGGGGCGACCGGCGTCGTCCCGCCGGCCGTCCTGAAGGGGACCCGCGGTTGGAGCGATGCCTCGTGGGCCGCTGCCCATCGCGGCCTCCAGGCCCGAGGATGGCTCGCCTCCGATGGTGCGCTGACTCCGGTAGGCCAGGCGCACCGCGAAGGCGTCGAGCGTCGCACGGACGACCTCGCGGCCGCGCCGTGGGCGCTGCTCGGCGACGACGACGCGATCTGGCTCGCCGCGCTCGGCAAGGATCTGAGCAGCACGATCGTCGCCGCAGGCACGTTTCCCCGGCGCTGACGTCGGCCACTACGCCGCTGGGTGTCCCAGGCGTGCGGACAGCTCTGCCGCACCTTCCCGGACGAGGCGAACCCACTCGGTGTCGGTCGCTGGTGTTCGCCGCATCATGGGGGTCGAGATGCTGAGTCCGGCAATGACGTCGCCGGTGTGGTCCCGCACCGGCGCGCCGACGCACCACATCCCCTCGTCCGACTCGCGGTCGTCGTACGCAATTCCGGTGCGCCGGACTTCGGCGAGCCGCGCCCGTAGGGCGGCGACGGTGGTGATGCTGAAGGGCGTCATCGCTTCGAGCGGGGCGCGTTCGGGGTAGAGGGTGCGCAGGTGTTCGACAGGGAGCTCGGCGAGCATCGCCTTGCCCAGACTGGTGCAGTGGGCGGGCAACCGTCGTCCCACCGCCGAGACCATCCGGATCGGGTGGATGCTGTCCACCTTGACGAGGTAGATCACGTGTGCTCCGTCGAGGATGGCCAGGTTGACCGTCTCCTCGCAGGTTGCCGCGACGCGCTCGACGAGCGGGGTCGCCTCGCGAACGAGATCGAGCTGACCGCCGAAGGCCGCACCCAGTTGCGCCAAACGAGCTCCCAATCGGAACCGGACGGGGTGGCCATCGCACGGCACGAGGTACCCGCGCACCACCAGCGCGCTGACAAGGTCGTGCACGGTGCTACGAGGCAGGCCCAGTCGTCGCCCGAGATCTGGTGCCGACCACTGCGGCTGGTCGAGGAGCGCTTCGAGGATGTCGAGACCTCGGTGCAGCGCCGGCACGGCGCGTTGCGAGCGAGGTTCGGGGAGAGGTCTCATCGATGGTGCAGCTTAGGCAGCTCGGCGGGACCCTGCCGACAGATCGAACATCGTCCGAGCACTCGGAAGTGCCGGATCAGACGTGAGAGCGCTTCACCTCGTACATCGCACGGTCGGCTGCTGCCAGGAGTGCGATGCGCTCGTAGCCGCAGGAGTCGGTGGTGGCGACCCCGATGCTGGCCGGGCAGGACATGCTGATGGTGTCGCTGATGTCGAACGGGGCCGAGAGCGTTTGGTCGATGCGTTCGACGAACCGTTCCAAGTTCGAGCCGTCGAGCTCGAAGACGACGACGAATTCATCGCCGCCGACGCGGGCCACGATGTCGGCGCCGCGCACGACGGCGAGCAGGCGTCGGGCGGTCTCGCACAGCACGCGGTCGCCGGCACTATGACCATGGGTGTCGTTGACCTGCTTGAACCCGTCGAGATCGAGAAATGCGATCGCGAGCGTCAGCCCGTCCCGAGCGGTCCGTGCCAGGTCGGCCTCGAGCAACTCGTCGAGGAGGCGCCGGTTCGCCAGTCCGGTGAGCGGGTCACGAAGGGCGAGTTCGGCGACGCTCGCCTGCAGCCGCCGGAGTTCGGTGACATCGCGACTGACGCCCTGGAGGCCGTCGCGTACGAGCGTGGTTCGTGTCTCACCGATGACGGTAGATCCGTCGGCATGACGGAAGTGGAAATCGAAACGACCGAGCGCCCGTTCGCCGTTCAACGCGCGGCTGATCGCAGCTCGGCTCGACTCGTCGACGATGTCCAGCATCCGGCAGAAGTCCTCGAGGAAGTACGACGGCGGGTAGCCAAGGATGCGATCGACCGAAGGGCTCATGTAGTCGAAGTGCGGTGTCGGCTCGAGGGTGAAGTGCCACACGACATCGGCGGACTTGTCCGCCAGCTCTCGGTACTTCTCCTCGCTGGCGGCCAACCGCGCCTCCACGATGTGGCGGGCCGTCACATCGCGGCCGATCGACAGGATCTCGACGCCGTCCTCACCCACGAGGTAACGATCGATCCAGTGGAGCCACTGTTGAGCGTCGTGTGCGACCGTCCGTGGAGCGACGTCTTCGAGCACGGGGCTGTCCGGTCCGAGCCGGGCCAGCTGTGATGTGAGGCCGGACACTTCGTCGTCGGACAGAAAGTTCTCCAGTGGTTGCCCGATCGCCACTTCCGGCAGGGTCGAGTACTGCTCCGCCCACGCGATGTTGCAGTAGGTGATGACGTGGTCGCGAGCGCGATAGCGGGAGACGTGCTCGGGGAGCACATCGAGCATCATGGCCGAGTTCTCGAACGCGGCGCGCTGCTTGCGGAGCGCGCCGGCCACCCGTCGCGAGTCTGCGATGAGGTCTTGCAGGGTGGCGCCCATGCCGACGGCGCAGAGCACGAAGACGATCACCGAGATGTCAGCGCGACTCGAGGGCACGGCGTCGCCCACGGGTACCAACAGCCAGAGGAAGAGCCCGGTCGCCGTACCGATCGAGACAACGGCCCAGCGATTCTCGTAGATCGCCAACCAGACCAGCGGCAGGACGGTCATCGTGACGAACGGGGAGCTGAAGTCGGTCCCGGTCGCGGTCACCAGCATCAGCGTCGCGATGACGGCCACCACCGGAGGCACCAGCTGCATCCGCCGAGGGAGCCGAGCCCAGGGCACGACCGCGGCGATCACGTTGCCCAACATGATGCCCGCACAGCCGGCAACGAGCAGTTGTGGACGCGCCCACGATCCGGTCGGCGCCGCGACGATCACTGACAGCGTCGATGCGATGGCGAACGGCGCCAGCCGGCGAAGCCGGTGCGCGCCGACCAGAGGTCCCGCCTCCCAGGCGTCGACGATGAGGGCGGAGTGGGGCGCTCCCTCGCTGAGCACGTTGATCACCGGATCTGATCGCGTCGGCATTCGGCCTCCTGGCCGTCGAGAGGGGCACTTCCCACCCACTGATCGGCTCGTCGACGCCCTGGGCACAGAGGACAAGGTCCTCCATGGGTCCACGAGCCGCGAAAGCCCTGATCATCACAACCGTCGGGGAGAGGAGATTCGAACTCCCGACCTCCTGCACCCAAAGCAGGCTGGAACCGTATTCGTTGGTGTTGTCCTGTGACGCCTGCTGCCGTAAAAGCCCAGCTGAGCAGGGGTGGTCGAGGACAGCACGGCAGAAGGCAACACTCGGCAACACAGGCCAGTGCACGCCGGATTGATACATTTCTGATACATCGCGGGTCGCCAGGCTGAGGCGCGGGAGCCCGGTACTGACCCATCGTGACGCTGTAGCATCCGCTCATGAGCAGTCCTCGGAAGGTCGTCACCGCAGCCGAGATGGATGCGATGACGCCACAGCAGCGCGCCGACCTGATCGACGCCAGCGTCGTGCGTTCATGGGACGAAGTCGACCCGGAGTTTCGGGAGCAGGCGTTGCAGGCGGCCCGGGTTCTCAACGCTCAACACCGCAACGATGCCTGAGCGGCAGGTTCGCTTCACGCCCTCGTTCTTCGACCGCCTCGACGAGCTGCTGCCGGCCGAACGCGGCGCGGACGGGAGCCTCTCGGCGACCGACTTCCTGCTCTACGAGCTCCCTCGCATGCGCGACCTGCTGGCAGCGGACTTTGAGCGGAACACGCTCCCGGCTGATGAACCACCCGTCCGGCTCTTCGTTGGTGCAGGGGCGCTGGTGAAGTCGGTCGCCCTGTATGCGCTCGTTGCTCCCGATGGCGCCATCGAGGTGATCTGGTTGCTCATCGACAGGTGACCCGATCGGGTCGAGAGTTCGGAGTAGCTGAGGCGCACGGGTTGGCTAAACAGCTCCTACGCCTTCATCCACAGGGGGCTGTTGATGTCCGTTGGAGGGTGTGCATCACGAGATCGCGGGTTGGCAAGCCACTGAACGTGCGGCGCAACATCGCGACTCTCACGATGTTGCCGACAGATCGTGCTGCGGTTGGCGGATTTCGACCTCTGTAAGGGGTGTGAGGTTTGTTCCGATCTCCCGTTTCCGGTCGCTCGCGTCCCGTACTCCTGCAGTGATGTGTGACGCGTGCCGTCCTGGGGAGGCATGACTCGGTGAGTCCGATGATCGAGCCCACCGAGTCCGTGTCGAGCGCTCCGCCCGACTTCCTCACGTTGGATGAGGCGGCGGCCGTGTTGCGTGTCGGGCGGAGCACGGCGTATCGGGAGGCGAATGCCTTCGAGGCATCCGGCGGGACGACTGGCATTCCGGTGGTTCGGTACGGGAAGCAGTTTCGGGTGCCGCGCTGCCGGCTCGAGGAGCAACTCGGTGGCCCGATCACGTGGCCCCTACCGACACCGCCGGTGTCCTCGCAGTCGTCCGTGCAACTGTCGTTCCCTTCCAGGCGCGCTGAGCGCGCTGTGGTCAAGCGGTCCACCGCCCAACTGTCGCTCGCGATCGAGTCTTGAGGCGCACGCGATGACCGCTCTCGTGACCACCGCACTGATGTTTGACAGACAGGTGCCCGCGGGCGGGTGGGAGTCCTCATGCTGCGCGTGACAACGCTCTACGCGGGCTCGGCGGTCGCGACTGCGAAGTACTACACGAAGTATCTGACGCAGGCGCCGGGTGAACAGCCGGGTGTGTGGTCTGGCGCGCAGGCTGCTGGTCTCGGGTTGTCGGGTGAGATGTCGACCGACGCGCTCGAGCAGCTACTCACTGGTTGCGATCCACTCACCGGAGCCGCACTCGGCAACCCGCTGGTGGATCGCACGACGGCGAACGGCACAGTGATTCGGGCGGTGGCAGGGTTTGATGCGACGGTGTCGGCGCCGAAGTCGTTGTCGGTGTGGTGGGCGCTCACCGGCGACACCGGTCTGGCGGAGTGTCACGACGTCGCCGTCAACGCGGTGGTCGACTGGCTGGAACGTTTCGGCTCGACGACCCGCATCCGCTCGAACGGCGGGCGCCTGCATCCGGACAGCCAGGGCCTGATCGTGGCCGCGTTCCGGCAGACGACCAGCCGTCTGGATGATCCGCAGCTGCACACCCATCTGGTGATCTCGTCCAAGGTGCAAACCGACGACGGCCGCTGGCTCGCCCTCGACGCACGAGTGTTGAAGCAGCATCAGCGCGCCTTAGGTGGTCTGTATCAGTCGGTGCTGCGCGCCGAGCTCACGCACCGCTACGGCGTCGCCTTCGCCGAGATCGTCAACGGGCAGGCGGAGATCGCCGGCGTCCCGACCGAGCTGCTGGAGCAGTTCTCCAAGCGCGCTGCCCAGGTGCGTGGCGAGTTGCAGGTGAAGGTGGCCGAGTTCCGCCAGCGTGAGGGCCGACATCCGACGAGGTTCGAGCACGCCGCCCTAGAACGCGAGGCCGCCGCCGATACCCGGCTGCGCAAGGCCGCCAACGGTGTCCCGGATCTGCCGACACGGTGGCGTGCCGAGGCGGCCAGCATCGGTGTCACTGCCGAGTCACTCGGCCAGTCCATGGCGCAGGCCGCACGGGCGGCGGTACCGCCGGTGAGGGTGAGTGTCGCCGAGGTTGTCGAGGACCTGTCAACGGAGCGGTCGGCATGGCATCGTATGGACATCCTGCGCGCGGTCACCGATCGGCTGCGCCCGCAACCCGACATGTCGGGCGCGCGGTGGGCGCAGCTGCTCGACCTGGCGGTCGACCGGGTGCTGGGCGAGTGTGTGGTTCTTGACCCTGAGGGTGACGCAACGAGACGTCAGTCGGATGGCAGGTCGGTGTGGATCGAACCGGTCGCCGCGCAGATGACCAGCCGCCAGGTCCTCGCCCAGGAAGAGGTGGTTCTCACGTGGGTGCTGGACGCACAGCTCGACGACGCGTCACCGTCGACGACGGTCACTCGCGGAGAGCTGGATGTATTCCAGTTCGATGCCGCCATGGCGGTCGCGGGTGAGGATCGGGTGGTGGTGATCGTCGGACCGGCAGGCACCGGCAAGACCACCACACTCGACGCGGCGGTGAAGGATCTGCACCGTCGCAGTCGGCCGGTGTTCGGCGTCACCCCCACCGCGAAGGCTGCCAAGGTCCTCGGGCAGGAGACCGGCATGCACACCGACACGGTCGCCAAGCTGCTCCACGAATGGGCACGACCGGACGGGCCGGGCCCGCAATGGCGGCTGCCGTCGGGGACGACGTTGATCGTCGACGAGGCCGGGATGCTCTCGACCCCGAACATGCACCAGCTCACCCGACTGGCGACGAGTGAGCAGTGGCGGCTGGTGTTGGTTGGTGATCACCGCCAACTACAAGCGGTCGGTCGTGGTGGCCTGTTCGGCGAGATCTGCGCCACCAGTCGCGTCATCGAGTTGGAGCGGATCCACCGGTTCACCCACGACTGGGAAGCCGCCGCCTCGCTGCGCCTGCGCCACGGCGACCTCCGCGCGCTCGGCACCTACGAGGTCCACGGGCGAATCATCCCCGGCACGTTCGACGAGCACCTCGACGCCATCGCCGAGGAATGGATGCAACGCTACGCCGCCGGTGAGACCGTCGCGATCACTGCGGCGACGAACGAGCACGTGGATGAGATCAATCGCACCATCCGACAACTCCGCGCCCGGTCTGGCGACACCGACACCACCATGTTCGGCTCGATCGCCGACGGGCTTGTCGCCCACGGCGACATCGTCGCGACGCGTCGGAATCAGCGGCACTTGCAGACCACCAGCGGCGACATTGTCCGCAACCGCGAACTGTGGACCGTGACCGCCATCAACGACGACGGTGATCTGACGGTCACCGACCTCACCGGGGCCAGCACGGTCACGTTGCCCGCCGACTACGCCGAGGAGCATGTGCGGCTCGGGTACGCGGCCACCGAGTACGGGACCCAGTCCGCGACCGAGACCGCGTCGATCACCCTGGCCGGGCCGGCGACGACTGGTCGCGGGCTGTATGTGGGGATGACCCGCGGCCGCGACGACAACCGTGTGTACGTCGTCACCGACACCCACGAGATGAGCGAGGCACGTGACGTTCTCGAGGGGATCGTCGCCTCCGATCGCGCCGACGTCCCCGCGGTGGTGCAACGCCGGCAGCTCGCCCAAAAGGACCGTCAGCCGCCACGCCCGCAGCCGCGCTGCCAGATCCCGGACTGGTTCCACGACCTACGCGCCGACGCCGCCGACATCTACCGCCAGGCACGAGAGGCGCTCGACAACTCGGTCGCGGCCAGAGAGCGACTCGTCGAGGTCGTCGACACCGCGGCACGACGCATCGCAGATGCCAACACGATGTGCGCCCCGTTCGATGCCGAACTCGATGCGGCCCACGATGCCGTGAAACAGGCCAAGGTCGCGCAGCGGGCCGCGCAACAACGACTCGACCAGTCCGGGCTCCGCGGCCGCCGCCAAACACGCACCGAGCTCGCCGCAGCCGATGAGACCGTCGCCGAGACGCGCGAGCTGCTTGCCGTCGCGAGAGAGCAATCACGCGAGCCCTACGCGCAACGCAACGGCGCCCGCGCACAGATCGAGACCGCCCGAGACGCTTTGAGGACCCACGACATCCTCGCCAACTTGCAGTACTTTCCCGAACACCTCGCGGCCGCCGAGGCTAGAGGCGACGCGCTCGACACCTGGCGCGACTGGGCCGCCGGCAAACCGGTTACACAGGACCGTCTCGTCGAGACCGTCACCACCCTGCACGAGATCGCCGGCCACGAACCCGACAAAGGCACCCGCCAGCTCGCCGACGTCATCCACCAGTGGGCCGAACAGCACGGCATCGAACTCAACCGGCCACCCGTGCAACAACACAGAACAATCGAAACCGGCATCGAGATCGACCTGTAGAGGGCCGGAACATCATCTACAGATCTGGGCGGGTCAGCGTGTCCACATCGACGGAACGATGGGCGATGGCCCGTCCCGCACTGATGCCGCCATCGGCTCCGGCCACAGCGGCCGCAGTTGAAGTTAGAACTCGGTCACCGGATGTTCTGTCGACGCATCGCCGGCGATCACGACCCCCGAGCCGTCAGGTTCCACCATCCAGGTGCGGGTCTGTCAGGCTTCTTGAGAAACGACTCGCGCTGTTCGGCCGTCAGCGGACCCCACTGCTTCTGCCACCAGCCCGGGATCTGCGTGGGCGGAGGTCGAGAATCGTCCATGTTCCGCGCCGACATTGCACAAGTCTTGCGCTCGAGGCCGGCCCCGGGCAGGGGGTCAAGCCGCGCCTCAGCAGTTCCAGATCTCGGCGTGACTCCTAGTTGGGAGGGCCCCCTCTCTGGCCCTCGGCTTCCTTAGCGAAAGGGTCCGGCCCGGAAGATCCGGAGGAGTCACTGCATTGACAGAGAGACCACCTGATGAACCACAGATAAGGGGGTTTCGTGTGGAACGGCCAACTGAACTACATATGAGGCACACTCAACGCCGCAAGCGGTCGCGAGCCGTTCTACGAACTCGACTCGATCAAGGGTGGCGAGGCCTAGATCGGAGAACGGGGTCGAGATCAGTTCGCCATAGGCGAGGTGTGGGGACGAACCGCAGAGTTCGTCCAGCACTGCGCGAACGAATTCTTCGCTGGGAACTCGGAGGACGAATGTCATGGACTGTCGCCACTACTCTGATCAAGGCTAGCTGGCAGGAGGCTGGAGAACCTTGACCGACTATACGTATAATAGTTCGTCCTAGTCAGAGCGAAGAACGCCAGATCCCAGTACTTGCCTCGGTGGAATACGTGATCCTTTAGTCGTCCCTCGGACTCCATATGGCGAGAAATGGACCGTCCGAACTCCTGCTCGTTGTAACCAGGGATCTCTGCGTACAGCTTACGGAACGGCCAATGCTCGAACAGATGGTCAACCAGAAGCACAAAGCCGATCATTGCCCCGCTACCCGTCAGGTCTGGATTGCCCTGAACTGCGAGGTACGCTGTGCCGTTTCGGTGATCTGCGCTGTAGCAAACCTCGAGACCATGGAGTCGACCGGCGCTATCGATCGCCAGGAACTGGCATAGCACTCCTTCCCAGAGAGCCTCGACGAACTTCTCCGCGCCAGGTGTTGCGCCACCGAACCGCCAGCGGAAGCCTGAGTCAGGCGAGATGGCCCAGCGATAGAGCTCTGGGTAGTGTCGAGGCTCAACCGGAGCGAGCCGGACGCCGTCTTGGTGATGGACATTGGATTCCGACATGGCGGAGGCTCACTTTCACCTATTGTCGAACGATAGCTGGTGGACTTCAAGCGTTTTCCCGCCGGTCAGGCCGGCGACGAACGCTGTCTCGCTGTCGATGGCGGTAAGCCTTCGATCAAAGACGGGTGCTCCCGCCGAGAGAACAGGCGTCCATGAGACGCTTCCGGTGTCGAGGTCGATCCGACCGACGTGGCCTCCGGACGCTGAGTCGTAGAGGATCCAGACGGCCCCGTCGACAGCAACAACCTCGGTAGCGAAGCCATCGGCAACTCCGATGGGCACGTTCAACTCCACGCCGTCCTGCCGCAGCACGAGTCCGCCGGCGACGTTGTCGACGAAGAGTCCGCCGGCGCCCGGCGCTGGCTGGTCGAGCAGGTACTCTCCGGACGTCAGGTCGAAGACCGGTCTCCACCCCGCGTCAACGACGGCGTAGATGACCGGAGACTCGCTCCAGCTATCCACCACGAGCCGAGGGTTGATCGGTGTCCCTCTTGGGAGGATCTGTTCGTCGAGCTCGCGGGCGGCGCCGTCGACGGGGTCGAGCTCGAAGGCGGTGCTCATCCACGTGTCAGCGTCTTCCATCGGGCGGAATGTGAAACCTATGAAGGAGTCACGGCCCGGGTAGGCGACGACATCGATGGGGATGTGGCCATTAGGGAGCTCGACGCGCACACACTCACCCGACGAGCGCTCGACGAGAACGTACCCGCGACGGGCTTCATCCGCGATCGCGAGGTAGCCCGCACTAGCCGCGATGGTACGTGGGCCGGTCACATCTCCGCCATCGGTTGTGCCGGCCCCGACCGCACAAGGCTCGAAGTCGTCCACCGGAACTGCCTTCCACAGCTCCACGTCGAGCATCGACTCATCGGCCAGTTTCAGCATGTCGAGCGATGGCACCGTCCACTCGACCGAGGGCTCGCTGTAGCTGTCCGGGCCGCACACCCGCCGGAACTCGATCACCACGTCCGCGCCCTGCGGAGCGTCGACCTCGATCGCCTGCTGGCCGGGGCTGACCTCCGCAACTGGCAGCCACGTGCCACCCGCCTGCCGGTACTCCAAATCGATCGTGCCCGCTGTTCGCACCGATGCGGTGAACGGCAGGCCATCCACCACCATCAGCGGGGCAAGAACCAACTCAACGTCCGTCGGGCCAAGCGCCATGCATTCAGGTGACACCGATGTCGCAGCTGCAGATGAGCTTGGGGCGACAGTTGACGTGGCACCCCCCTCGCCAGGCTCGGACGCACAGCTGGCCAGAGCGCAGAGGACACTGAGCCAGGCCAAGGGCCCGAGGGGAACTCTCACCAGTTGGTCCTCTTGAAGCGACGTGAAACCGTATAGTCCTTTCCGTCCAGGCTGAACGCTTGGAAATAGCTAGCCCCCTTGTATTCGTGCAGAATGCCCCAGTCCGTGCCCTTTGCGTGCCAGAGCTTCCATTTGCTCGTCGCGGCATCGTACGATCCCTCCCATACGCCCATGTGGCCGCCGGTTGCACCGTTGCTTGGCTGTGTCCAGCGGCGGACCCAGACATCTATGTTGAGTTGCTCTATCGCGCCGCCACCAACGGGGAGTGCGAGCTGGTAGGCGCCGTCAACCTGGTTGTTGTACCAGTGCCACGTTGAGTATGGACCATGGTAGTTCTGACTGATCGTCTTGAACTGATCCACCTGCCACACCTTGTTGACGTAGCCGGAGCAGTCAGCACCGATCTCATTCCAAGTATCGTCATCGCTCCAAACTGAGTTCGCCTGGTTGCTATCGTATCGCTCCAATAGCCCTGTTTCGCCAAGGGCGTAAGCAGACGACCGGGACCAAGGGGCGGGTGGAGCGGCGTCTAGATTCTCGCTGGGTATCGCGCCCGCAGCCAACCCGGCAACCAGCGCAACTCCGGTAGCGGTCGGTGTGAAGCCTGAGCGCACCTTTCGTGTACTCATCGGTTGAATCCCTCTCTGTTGTTGTTCACTGTTCGGATGATTGGCTAGGCCGCAGGTAGGTCAATCTCCCAGATCACGATTCCTGCATCGTCGGAAGTGGCCAGGAATACGCTCCCGCCGTTCGAGACGGCGATTGGGTTGTTCATGGCTCCAACAGGCTGGAGATCTCCAAGAGTGATGAGGTCTACACGGCCGACTCCGGATACCAGCAGCGACGACTGACCTGAGCCAGCAGCCACCAGGGCGACGAGGCCCTCGGTCTGGGGCTCCACCTGCAGGAATGACAGGCCGCTCCTGGCGATTCCGAACTCACGAAGATCGACCTCAACAGGGGCGTTCTCCAACCCGGTCTGGATGTACAGGCCGTCTTCATCGAAGAACGGTCGAGCTTGATCGATGTCGGCCGCCAGTTCACTCATCGTTGCTCCCTTATCGGTCAGAAGAGCAAAGCTGTACACGGCTCCATCAGCCGGGCTTCGAAGCGATAGTTGGCTACCTTCCTGAAGCACCCAATCGACTCCGAGCGGAATGAACTTGATGACTAGTGGAAGCGACAGCGTCTGCTCACGGAGAACATCAAATGCCAACGCATTGACTTGATCAATTGCGACGATCTGGGACCCGTCGGGCGAGATAGCGATGTCTGAGAACGTTCTACTTGGCAGATCAATTGAGCCGTGGCGGATGCCGGTTCGAGCGTCAAGAACGAGTACTCGTGCACCTGCAGTATCGAGGAAGAAGACCTTGTTGTCAGAGGTAACGAATGCCTGAGGTCCAATGATGTCGCCCTCGTCACCAGGAATGATGGTTACTTCATCCCAGGACAGCCGAGCCACCGGTGTTGCCTGCGCCGAGGACGCTCTCACGACTGCTCGTTCGAGCTCCTCGTCGTCGCTCACTGCGTAGGCAGTGATTGGAAAGTGGACCCTCTCCCCGCTACCGAACTGTTGTGTAACTTCGACAATCATCGGGCCGGATCCCACAACCTTTGGCATGTCAATACTCAGGGTCTCCCCCGCAGAACCACTCGACCTCAGGTTTGCACCTGCGACCTCCGCCTCAAGTGAGGTGAGACCCCCTGCGCCTGTGAATTCGATTCGCTCACCCGTTGAGAGCAGTACGTTCGGCCTCTGAGGCATGACGACATTGGGTAGACCCTCCCACACGCTGCTCATGTCCGGGTGGAACTCCAACCTCGAAGCGGGTCGGATCTCGCTGGCATAGCGACCGGAACTCGCAAGGATCGCCTGTGTCGTGATCGCGGTGGCGGCAACGGCAACCACCGCCGCTACACCTAACCGAGTCCGTCGACTTCTTCGTAACAGTGCCATGACACCCTCCATCTACTTGTGAATAGCTGTGTCTCAACATCACCAAAAGTAGTCAAGGCGCCGCGAGGAGAGAAGGGGGCAATGGCGCGTAGAAATAGGACGAGAGCCTCTGGTGGGGTCGAGGGGGGGACCTTTGCCGTCGGGGACGACAAGTCCGGCCAACCCATGATCGGCACCAGCCAGCCATCGGAGGAGTGACCTCCGTGCTCAACATCTGCGGCGGCGGGGCGGACCGCTTCGTGGTGGTCGACACCGAGACCACCGGCGTGTACCCGTCGGACCGCCTCGTGGAGATCGCGCTCGTCACCATCTCCTTGACCGGTGAGATCCTCGACATCTACGACACCATGGTTTAGCCAGGGCGTGACACATCCGCGCGCCACATTCATGGCATCACCGCATCAATGGTTGTCACCGCCCCCTCCTTCGCCAACATCGCCGGCGACATCTCGGTACGGCTGCACGGTGCTTGCCTGGGTGCCCACAACCTTCCCTTCGACTACCGGATGCTCCGCAACGAGTTCGAACGATTGAGCGCCGACCTCACGGTCCCCGCCGGCGTCGACACGCTCGCGGCAACTCGCCCCCGACTCACCAACGCGTGTGGCGCACTCGACATCGAGCTCGTCGATGCCCACAGCGCGCTCGCCGACGCCGACGCCGACGCCACCGCTCAACTGTTCCTTCGCGTCGCGGCGCGTTGTCGACCTGGTTCACCGACAGTCCCCCGCACACCCTGCACCGCAGCGGCCGCATCTGTCGCAGGGCAGGAGTCGTTCATGAGTTCATGCCCGACCCGCCGCTCCTCGTGTACCTCGCGTCACGCCTCCTCCACAGCGGCGTCGATGCCGCCATGCTCGGCTACCTCGAAGTACTCGGGCGCGCCGTCTCGGATCTGCACCTCGACGTCGAAGAACGACGCATCCTGGTCGACTTCGCCCACGAGAGCGGACTCACCGACGCCCACCTCGCCCAAGCCCATCGCCGCTACACCAACGACCTCACCGATTTCTTCGAACCAAACGGCCGACCAGCCATGCACTTGGGAGGTTTGCAGAGGTCTCGCGTGCGAGCAGAACTGCCTGGCTATGCGCTAACTGCCGCCGCCGCGGTGTACGCAGCGCTGAGGTCCGTGGCGTTATCAGAGAGGCGTCGGATCGTCGGGCTTGTCGACTGACCCGCCTGTTTCGCTGAAGCCGGCCCAAATGCGGTCTTGATCTCGAAGAGCTGCTTGGCATCGGCCTGGCATTGAGCGCAGATGAAGACGTCGAGGGAGTCGCGCTGGGAGCCATCACGAAGCGACGGTTGACACACTGCGCAAGTGGGGGACGATCGACGCACGGTTGCATCTTCGCGCTCCGAGCGCTGACCCATGGAACGCCGTCGCCTGCGGCGGGCGCGACGTCTCGAGCACAGATGTATCGGTCGTGACCGCCATCTGATATCAAAGTCGCGAGAGATCTGACATTCGTCACGACCTTGAATTCCGCTGGCTTCACCGTCGACGAGTATCAAAGATGTATCAAACCGTCTGATACATCCCTGTGTTGACTCGTGCCGTCTCGTCCGCCGACGGCGACATAAGTGCAGTTCAGCGGCACAATTCAACACGAGGCGAAACCAAACGAACACGCTGAATTTCTTCTACGGAGCAAGGATAGGCCCGGTCGGAGACCGGGTCAGTGGAGCATGATGCTCGAGATCGTGAACCACACACGGAGAAAGGGAGCACCTCTTGGTCCGCCGGCGCCAAATGCCGAGGAATCCGACCACGGAAAGTGTCATCGGTAGCAGTCGGTGAAGGCATCCTTCTTGGCCCTTGGCCTAGCCCCTCCATCGTGAGTCTCGAAGCGCCGACCGTCATACGCAGGGTGAGACATGGCAGATCGAGAGGCCGGTTTTGTTGCACACGGTTGTATGGCGCAGCGTCCGCTGGGCACGCCGAGGACTCCGCCGGGGGCAGTCTGTCGACGTTGGGTCAGCGCACCTTTGAACCAATAGAGATCGACTGAACCAATAGACATCGACGTGGATCAGGATTATCGTGCAGGAGTGACAGGAGTGGCAGGAGGTCTGTTAGTCGGGCTTGACACCGTCCAGGAGGCGGACATGCCCCGGCTGTACGAGGCAGCTCTCTCTCCGTGGAACTGGACGAAGAGCCGCTGGCGTGGCACGACCCCGTCTCCTGACGAGTTTCGTCAAAGTCTGTGGCGCGGAGTTCATGCGCAGTATGCGGTTCGATCGAGTAGGAATCGCAGACTCGTGGGCTTGGTTTCCTCGTACAACTTTAATCCGCCTGCGTCGGTGCACGCTGCTTTCATGCCAGCAGTCCCGGACATGGAAGGTCCGCCCGTTGTCGAAGCGCTTCTGCAGTTCGTTGAGCTGACATTCCGATCAACATCGGTGGCCAAGGTCTACTTTGAGATCCCTGCCTTCGTGGGGCTCGATCACAGTCCTTTTGGCGAGTACATCAGTCTCGAAGCTGTCCTGCGGAACTATGTGTATTGGGACGGAGAGCTATGGGATCTGTCGCACTGGTCGCTGTCCAGGACGGCGTTCGATACATACCTCAACTCTCTCCGCGTTGCGACACAGCCTGGTCAGGACTTTCTGAGTCTTGAGGCCTTCCGCGCGCGTTTGATGGCCGTTTGCTGCTTGGGTGATGACACCCTTCAGCTATCGAACTGTGATTCTCTGGCGCTGCTTGAAACAGCGCTACTGCTCGAAGCACTCTGTGGACTGGACGCCGAGACGACGGTTCTGGACAGTCGGACCTTAATTCTCAAGGTCGAGGATCTCTATCGAACGGCAATTGGTCGAAGCGCAAGCAAGCTCGTGCAAGGAGCAGAGAGATGAAATGTCGTCGAAGCGCGGCGAGCTTGGTGCTTTGCGCCACAGTCTTGGCCCTCGTAGGTTGTGGAACCTCTGATATGTCATCGCCCAGCGGTGAACCCTCCAGTTCTGAAATGTCCGTTGGTGACGTCTCCTCGACTGGTTCTGCGGTGCAGTCTTCCGTTGAGTCGGCAGTTCCCGAAAGTTCCTCAGCAACGGCAACCCGGACACTTGAGCTCGAGGGAGGCGGAGTTCTTGAGCTCCCGATGATCGCAGGCTTCGATGTAGAGGCGGCCCGACTCACAACCAATGTCGCAGGCATCCAGGGCAGCCATGCGATCTACCGTAACACGACGACCGGACAAAGCTTTGTGGTTGGTGAGTTGCGAGGTGAGCTCGTAGCAGCGCAGTTGGCGAACCCGGCGGAGCATGGATATCAGCTTTTAAAGGGCAGCGATATCATGGGTGCACAGGTCTATGTTAAGACTTACGGTGATCCAACAACCCAGGACTGGGCAAGCGTCGAGATAGCGTGGCCGATTAGTGACGATGAGGCGCTTCTGGTGAATGGGCAACACATGACCGCTGATGAATTGGTATTGATCGGCCGGCAGCTGACGGTGAGGAAGTAACATGACGCACTTAAGAAGGATCGGCGCATCGGCGCTCTTAGCATCAACCTCTGTCATTGCGGCGACAAACGACGCAGCTGACGCCAGTGTGGCGGGGGGCAGCTGGGCCGCCACTGCATCCACGCTGTCACTCGGCTCCCTGTCAAACCAAGTTGGGTTCTGGCAGACGCTTCTCTGCTCGAACAACCTGCTGCCGGTCGATGGCAATTTTGGCTCGCTAACGAAGTCGAGAACGATTGCGTTTCAGAGCCAAATGCTTCATTACACGGGGGGATGGCTAGATGGGGTCGTTGGTTGGCACACGTGGAGCGATACTCAGGCCGCGCGCGACCCGGATGCTCCGACGTACCCTGCACTCCAGTCGCTGTCGGGCGGTTTCTACAGCTACATGGCCGGTGGGAATCCCGTGAAGCTCTACTGGGATGGCGGCTCCACTTCGCTGTGGAAGTTCGAGTTCAATCCCGGAGCTGGATCGGGAAACTTCGAAAACTCCAGTTCTCAGTGGATTCAAGCCACGAACTCACGGACCATAACAACTGGCAACTGCGTGTTCGCCTAGCGGGAGGGCGTGGTCAGTTCCGCTCCAGGCGCGCGACCACGGCGCTTTGACTACGCGGCAGCGCGTGCGAATACGTGTTGAGCAGCATCTCGGGGCTGTGGCCGAGGATGTCGGCGATTGCTCGGAGTTCGCCGACGTCTCCAGCGTTGCTCACCATGTGGGTGGCCGCAGTGTGGCGGAGTCCGTGGGAGGTGAGCCGGGGGAGTCTGGTGTTCTTGACGATGCGTTCCAACGCCCGGTCGTAGGAGCGGGGGAGCACGATGCCGCCTTGGCGCGTCGTCACGATCAGGTTGCCGCCCTCCCATGCCGGACCAGCACCAAGTCGTTCCGCGGCCTGGTCGGCGCGGCGTCGGGCAAGACATCGCAGGGTGGCGTCGTCGAGGGGGATGATCCTCCGCGAGCGTGCGTTCTTGGCGTCGCCCCATGCGGCGCCGCCGCTGACAGCCACGAGGCTCTCGTCGATGCGCAGTGTCTGCTTGTCGAGGTCGACGTCGTCCCATCGAAGGGCGAGCACCTCGCTACGGCGCAGACCGTAGAGCACGCCGAGCCGAAAGGCGATCGCCCACCGATGCGTGGTGGCGGCCTCGAGGAACCGGTCGACCTCGTCCTCGGACCAGGCGACGGTGTCCTTGACGTTCACCGGCTTGGCGACTGTTCGAGGGAGCCCCACGCGAGCCGCGGGGCTGCGTGCGATGAGCCCTTCATCGACCGCCTCGGACAATGCCGCGCGCAGCACGTTGCGACAGATCTGCACGCTGCGCCGCGAGAGCCTGCCGCCGGCGGCGAGCTTGTCGATCCACTCGGCAACATCGTCGCGATCCAAGCGTGAGAGCGGGATGGCGCCGAGGCCGGCCTCGATGTGGGGGATGGCCCAGGCGTACTGCTCGCGGGCCTTCTCGGTGATGTCGGTGCGGCCGACGACGTATCGGCGCACCAACCACCCCATTGTGCCGCGCTCCGTCGTGGCGTCGTTGGCGCGGACCCCGCGAGCTGCCGCCAGCGCCGATCGCTGCGACGCGAAGGTGCCGAGCTGGCGCGGACGGTGCTTGCCGGTGGTGGTGTCGATGCCGTCGACGCGCACGACCCATTTGTCGCGCTGTTTGCGCACTGTCGGCTGGCCAGTTGCCTTCCACGACATGCGTCACCTCCGTGCACTTCTGCGACCGGTGTTTGATACATCGCTGATACATGGGCCGGTCGGCGAGTGATAGTCACTCTATCAGACCTGGTCAGACTCGTCGGGGAGAGGAGATTCGAACTCCCGACCTCCTGCACCCAAAGCAGGAACGCTACCACTGCGCCACTCCCCGGCTTTTTCGATGCTAGCGGGGCCTGCGGCGGGTCGGTCGGCGTCAGGCGTCGTGGCGAACGATCACGACCGGCACGGTCGAGTGCTGGAGCACGGTGCGACTCACCGAGCCGAGCAACAGCGACGCGAATCCGCCGTGACCCCTCGAGCCGACGACGACGAGGTCCGCGTCTTTGCCGGCGTCGATGATCGCCTTCGCCGGGCTCTGCTCGCTGATGATGGAGTGGCAGCGCAACGACGGGGCGAGTGCTTTCACGCTCTGGGCGCTGGCGTCGAGCGTCCGCATGGCGTCGACCCGCATGTCATTCCTCGGTTCGGCGCTGCCGCCGCGACCTCCGTGATACGGGTAGGTCCAGCCGTGGACGAGCACGATCTCCGCGTTGCACCGCACGGCTGCCTCCGTCGCCCACTGCAATGCGGCATCGCTGCCCCCGGAACCGTCGATGCCCACTGCGATCCGCCCGATGACGGCATCGTGCCGGTCGGCGCCGTGCACGACGACGGCGGCGCCCTTCGCTCGGTGGGCGACCACCGATGCGACCGAGCCGAGCATGTCGGTCAGCCGCCCGGGGTGTGACGTTGCACCGATCACGATGATGTCGTCGGGCAGTGACGCGCCGACCAATGCGTATGCCGGCGCGCCGAGCACCGTCTCGCCGGTGACTTCGAGGTCGAGCCCGAACGAGCGGGCCAGGTTGACGGCGGCCTGGTTGACGTTCTCCTGCTCGGTGACAATGCCCTCCATCGTCGAGCCCGTGAGCGGACC
>JBBQTC010000026.1:0-46016 GCA_038234785.1 Acidimicrobiales bacterium | reverse complement strand
AGGAAGTGTGGAGCTGCACCACCTGCCGGGCGTGCGACGAGATCTGCCCGGTCAACATCGAGATCCTCGACAAGATCCTCGACATGCGCCGCTACCTGTCGCTGATGGAGAGCAACTTCCCGAGCGAGCTCGGCAACGCCTACCGGGCGATGGAGAACCAGGGCAACCCGTGGGGCATGAACCAGGGCGAACGCGGCGACTGGGCAAACGGGCTCGACGTGAAGATCGTCGATCCGGGTGAAGCCTTCACCGGCGAATACCTCTACTGGGTCGGTTGCGCCGGATCGTTCGACGACAAGAACAAGAAGGTCACCCAGGCGATGGCCAAGCTGCTCAAGCGGGCCGGGATCGACGTGGCCATCCTCGGCCCGAGCGAGATGTGCACCGGCGACTCCGCTCGCCGCAGTGGCAACGAGTACCTCTTCCAGATGCTCGCCATGCCCAACATCGAGATGCTCGACGGCATGGGCGTGAAGAAGATCATCACGCAGTGTCCGCACTGCTTCAACACCTTGAAGAACGAGTACCCGCAGCTCGGCGGCAACTACGAGGTCGTGCACCACACGCAACTGCTGGAGAGCCTCATCGCCAACGGGTCGCTCGACGTCAGCCAGGCCTCGCTCGAGGAGCGACTCACGTACCACGACTCGTGCTATCTCGGTCGCCACAACGATGTCTACCTCGCTCCCCGCAAGGTGGTGGGCAGCATCAAGGGCATCGAAGTGGTCGAGATGCAACGCAACGGCACCAAGGGCATGTGCTGCGGCGCCGGTGGTGCGCGCATGTGGATGGAGGAGAACGTCGGCACCAAGGTGAACGACGAGCGGGCGCTCGAGGCGATCAGCACCGGGGCCACCCGTGTCGCCACCGCCTGCCCGTTCTGCTACATCATGCTCGACGACGGCGTGAAGGCCGCCGGCAAGGAAGAGCACGAAGTGAAGGTGGCCGACATCTCGATCCACCTGCTCGATGCGATCGAAGCCGGTGAGGCCAAGTTGGCCAATCCCCCCGCCCCGCTCGTGCAACCCATCGCCGGCGACTGACCCACCGACCCGTTCGGGTCGCTTGGGTCAGAGCGTGTTCTGGTTGTACTTCGACGCGGTCGCGCCCTGCTGGTTCTGGTACTTGCTCTTCAGGTCCGGGTGGCCGTAGGGGCGTTCGGCCGGCTTGTCGAGCTTCTGGAAGACCAACTGGGCGACCTTCATGCCGGCGCGCAGCAGGATCGGCAGGTTCGACACGTTGGAGAGCTCAAGCACGACGGTGCCCTTGAACCCGGGGTCGATGAACCCTGCGGTGGCGTGCACCTGCAGGCCGAGCCTGCCGAGGCTGCTCTTGCCGTTGACGACGCCGACGATGTCGTCAGGGCAGCCGACGACCTCGGCCGTGTGCCCGAGCGCGAACTCCCCTGGGTGCAGCACGAACACCTCTCCGAGAGGCACGTTGACCGTGTCCATCAGCTTGGTCTGCTCCTCGAACGGGTCAATGTGGGTGAGACGGCTGTTGCGCATCACCCGGAACTCGGTGCCGAGGCGCACGTCGACGCTGGCGGGTTGCACGAGGTCGGGGTCGTACGGCTCGAGGATGATGCGCCCGGAACCAAGAAGCTCGCGGAGGGTGCCGTCGGAGAGGATCACGTGGCGAATCTAGTTGGCCGGGTCCGTGGGCAGGCACTCTGCACCGCCGGGAACCTCGCGGGGGGTTCGGGCGACCTGTTACATGTGGAACTCACTCGTCCCCCGGCTCGTCGCCGACGGCGCGCGCTCGTCGGGCTGATGGTGATGCTGGGCGTGCTGGCGGCCGACGGCAGCGCCGCGTTCGCTCACGGCGGGGTGAGTGACGCCACCAACTACGTCAGCCGGGTCGTCGAACCCGGTGCCCCGGGACTCGAGTGGAAGGTCTACGGCGGCGACTCACTGCTGCAGCTCACCAACCGCAGCGGCGAGCAGGTCGTGGTCGAGGGCTACGAGAAGGAGCCGTACCTCAAGTTCGTGCCCGGCGACGGCATCTACGAGAACCTCCACTCGCCGGCCACCTACTACAACTCCGATCGGTACGCGCGGGTCGCGCTCCCGGCCGCTGCCGACGCGACACTGCCGGCCGAGTGGCGGCGCATCACCGACGGGGATCGGTTCGCCTGGCACGACCATCGGGTGCACTGGATGTCGCCGGTGCCACCGTCGCCGGTGTTCAACGACCGCGAGCACGACCAGACCGTCTTCCCTTGGGAGATCGGTCTGCGCCTCGGTGACGACGACGCGGCACGAGCGGTCACGCTGCACGGTGTGCTGTCGTGGGAAGCGTCGGTCGCGTGGTGGCCACCGGTCCTCGCGTTCGGCGCCGTCTTCCTGGCGATCACGCTGTTCGCGGTGTGGCGGACGAAGCCGGCCGGTGATCGTTGGCCCGGCCTGGCGCGGCCGATCGTGGTGATCCTGTGGGCGGTCGCGGTGGCGAACCTGGTGCGAACCATCGACGACCTGTTCGTCGTGCCCGGCTATTCGGTCGGCCGGGCGACCATCGTCGCCAAGGGCGTGATCGTCTTCGTGACCGTGCTGTTGCTCACACTGCACGCATGGCGCGGCCACATCACCGGCTTCCTCGCCCTGGCCGCCGCCGGTGTGGTGACGTTCGTGCTCAACGGTGCCACCCACTCGCTGACGCTGTCGGCGTCGCAGATCCTGACGGGACTCCCGGTGTGGTTCGCCCGCGCGGTCGTCGCGTCGAGCATCGCGGTCGTCGTCCCCGTCCTGGCGGCGGTCGTGTTCGCCGGCCGATTCTTCGTCAGTTGGTACCGCGCCCACCCGGTCTCGTTCGCCAGGTCAGCCGCTGTCCCGGCGGCGTCGGTGGCATCGGATTCCCCGGTGGCAGCATCCTCGGCGCAGCGGTAGCCTGCTGGACGATTCTGCGGGTGTAGTTCAGAGGCAGAACATCAGCTTCCCAAGCTGAGAACGCGGGTTCGATTCCCGTCACCCGCTCCATTGTGATGTCGCGAGACATCGAGGACAGACCGCCTGGGGGGTCGGGACCTGCTGAAACCACGCGGAGCCGATTCACACATCACATCGTGTTCGAGCTTCCGGGTCACGTTCAGCGTCAGCCGCCGGAGCTCGCGGCCGGTGGGCCGATTCGCTCGACAAGAATCGTCGCATCTCGTCGTCGCCACAGCACCATCAGCGCCGGCCAGAACGTGACGATGTACACGCAATGTGGCCCCACTGTAAGAGCCGCCCCAAGTGGAAGTGAATCTGCCACCGCCTCGACAGTCACTTCACCTGCGGCCGGCCCGAGGTTCACAGCGATCGGGCGTCGTCCGAGGTACTGCCCGAAGCGGTGCACCGCCCGTCCGTCGATGTGGACTTCGAACGACTTCCAGCCCTCGACAACTTGATGCCCGCGCTGCCCTGGGCTCGGGTATCTGCACTCGATGACGACGACGACTCGCCCGGCGTCCAAGGCGGCAGCCGCGATCCGTCGGGCCGCTCGGCTGGATCTGTGATGCCGGACGACCATTAGGAGGTCAAGCCCCAAAGGATGCAAGCAACGCCGAGGATGTCGGACGCGTGTTCAACCGTGTCCGACGCGGAGGAGTGCGACGAACTCATCGAGGAAAGTTACCTCGCTGCTCGAGTCGGGTGATCCGCCGCACTGGAGCGCCGGGGCGCACCTCGTCGGCGGAGGCTGGGCGGTAGTGAGTGATGGGCTCACCTCGAGATCATCCGCGCGACGCGGCCGGGTGCTCGTCACCTTCGACCTCGATTTCGCCAACCCGTTCGTGTTCGACCCCCGTCGTGCCATATCCGTGCCACAACGGGTTTGTCCGAGATCGTCCGGCGGGCCTGCGAGAGCGGCTGTCACCACTGCGCTGCATGGATGAACTCGGCGGCGGGTCTCCGGAGCCACTGCGTGACACGCATGACGAGTCCCATGTCCGCCAAGCGAGCCGTCCGGAGATTCGTCAAGCGGTTCGGTGAGCAACCAATCGTCTGCGCCAGTTCAGCCCAGCCAAGACCCTGCTCCCGACGCTGCGCGTTCAGCGCTGCATGAAGCGCTTCCAAGTCCCAGCGAAGCCGACTGTCGGGACCCGCCTTCGGCAATCTGGTATCGCCCACGTCGACCACCGCGCCGGTGAGAAACTCCTCCGGCGCCATGTCGAGCCAGCGCAGCATGAACAGCGCGTATTGACAGGAGGTCGCGTCACGCGCGCCCAGTCTTGCGACCGCCCCGCCTCAAAGCGGATGATCGTCCCGATGCGAGTTGAGCTCCGACGACTGCTGCCAGAGCTCGTCGGCGAACTCGTGCCAGCTCGGTCCTCGGTCCCGACGACCGACGTCGAACGCGCGGACGAACGCAGCGAAGTCGAACGCGGGGAGGTCCTTCACTCGGGTGACGCTACGCCACGACACCGGCGTCGGCCGACACCCTCGGTCAGCGCGTCTCGCCGAGACTCCCTCCGATACGACGGGTAGCCTGACCACGAGCTCGTCGTCGAGCGCACACGTGATCTCCTGAGCCCGATGACCCCGGGATCGGCGACGTGCGCTCCGAAGATCCGCAGACATCGACCCAGAGGGAACCGATCATGAAGATCCAGCTCAACACCGACCACAACGTCCACGGCAGCGAAGCCTTGGCACAGATGGTCGAAGCCGAAGTGCAGTCAGGACTGGAACGCTTCGAGGATCGCTTGACGCGCGTCGAGGTGCATCTCGGTGACGAGAACGGGGAGAAGCATGGCAAGGGTGGCGACAAGCGGTGCATGCTCGAGGCGCGTCCTGCGGGGCTTCAGCCGGTGGTGGTCACCGAGCACGCGGACACGCTCGAATCGGCAGTCGTCGGCGCGACGCGGAAGATGGAGCGCCTGCTGAACAGCACGTTCGGCCGCATGGCGGACCGTGACGCCGACGAAACGATTCGTCAGAACGAGGAACTCTGACCTCAGCCGTTGCGGGCGGCCACCAGTGCTCGCACATCCGTCAGGGAGGGGACGTGCCCGGAGGCGACGACCTCGTCGTCGATCACGAGCGCCGGTGTCGACATGACACCCCACGACGCGATCTCACCCGGGTCGGTCACGTTCTCGAAGTCGGCGACGACGCCGAGCTCGTCGACCGCCTGATGGGCGACGACGTCGAGGCAGTGACACTTCGCGCACCCGCTGCCGAGGATCTTGATGTTCATGATGAGTCCTTTCGAGGGTTCAGATGACGACGTTGAAGAGCGCGCCGATGGCGAGGATCGAGCAGGCGACGACGGCGAAGTAGGTGATGATCAATCGCGGCTTGAGCACCCGACGCAGCAGGATCATCTCCGGTGCCGAGAGGGCGACGACGCTCATCATGAACGCCAGCACCGTGCCCATCGGGAGGCCCTTGTCGTGCAGGGCTTCCACCAGCGGCAGCACGCCGGCCGCGTTCGAGTACAGGGGCACGCCGATCAACACCGCGAGCGGGACACCCCACCAGCCCGTCGCGTGAGCGGCGAACCAATCGGCGGGCAGCCATCCGTGAATCGCCGCTCCGAGCCCGATGCCCACGAGCAGGTACGGCCAGATCTTGCGGAGGATCGAGACGACCTCCTCGCGCCCCATCTGCAGACGATCGTCCCAGGACAGACCGCGCGACGGATCGACGACCTTGCCGCGCAGTCGGGTCTCGAACACGAACGGCTCGACCCACCGCTCCAGTCGAAGTCGCCCGAGCACTGCGCCGGCCACGATCGCGATGACCATTCCACCTGCGATGTACAGCGCCGTCACCTTCCAACCGAACAGGCCGAACAGCAGCACGATTGCGATCTCGTTGACCAGGGGACTGGCGATCAGGAACGACAGCGTCACCCCGAGGGGCACGCCGGCGGCGACGAACCCGATGAACGCAGGAACGGCCGAACACGAACAGAACGGCGTGACGACGCCGAGCCCTGCGGCAGCGACGTTGCCGACCCCTTCACGGCGACCGCCGAGCAGTGCCCGAGTTCGCTCGACCGACATGAAGCTGCGCAGGACCGTGACGACGAAGATGACGCCGGTGAGCAGCAACGCGATCTTGGTGACGTCGTAGAAGAAGAAGTGCACCGACCCGCCGAACCGCGACGCCCGGTCGAGGCCGATCAGGTCGAACACGATCCAGTTCCACCAGCGCAGGTTGAGCTGGTAGAGCGTCACCCACACGACGACAGCGACGGCAACCAGGACCCAGCGTCGCGTGAATCGCGGGGTCGCGGACGACGGCGACTCGACGTGAGTCTCGACGGTCATGCGCGCGCTCCCACGCGATCGGAGCCGCTCACCCGCTCGACCAGCGAGCCCTCCACGAGCGTGTAGTCGACCCACCGCCCGCGCTTCTGTCCCGTGATCAGCCCCGCACCTCGCAGCACCTTCAGATGGTGCGACAGCAGCGGCGCGGACACCCCCGCCACCTCGGCCAGCGTGCACGCGCATCGAGAACCGCCTTCCAACTCGCGAACGATCGCCCACCTGACCGGGTCGCCGAGGGCCTTGCACTGTTCAACGATCGTTGAATCATCCACACCCTCAGTGTGGGCTGCAGCTGGCGGTGCCCATAGGGCACAACGACCCGTCGCTGCCGCGTCATGATCCGGGCGTGATGCTCGATGTGGTGAGGTGTCGGTCGAACCATGCCAACAGCCGCGACCGGGCGTCGGCCGCGATGTCGGCGTCGAACACCGCAGGGCGATCATCGCAGTTGAACCCGTGCTTGCCGTCGGGGTAGCGCACGATCTCGGTGTCCACCGGTGCCGACGCCGCAATCTCGCGAAGGCGCTCGACGTCGTCGACCGGGATGCTCTGGTCGAGGTCGCCGTACAGACCGAGCCACGGTGTCTGCAAGGAGGTACCGAGCTCGAGGCCGGGCGGGAACCCGAAGCGTCCCTGGTCGAGGCCGCCGCCGTAGAACGTGACCGCAGCGCCGATGCGGCGCGACGACGCGACGTAGAGCGCAACCGAGCCGCCCATGCAGAAGCCGACGAGACCGATCTGGTCGGTGGCGAACCCGAGACCGACGAGGTGATCGATCGTCGCATCGAGATCGGCATCGATGCCGTCCTTGGTGAGCGACTGCATCACCGGCATCACGGATGGAAGATCGTCGTATGCGAACACCTGCGTCTCCACCCGGTGGAACAGTGCGGGAGTGATCGCGGTCCAGCCGTTGGTGGCCAACCAGTCGCACACGCTGCGGATGTGGGCGGTGACGCCGAACGCCTCCTGCACCACCACGACCGCACCCTTGGGTGAGCCGGCGGGCGTTGCCTCGTAGATGTCCATCGGGCCGTCGGGCGTGTCGATCGTCCGGTGCATGTCGTCCTCCTCACCTGTCACGATCACACGTCGGTCAGTGCAGGTCGGTAGCGGACACGCAGTACTCGGCGAGCGGCGGGAACCCGTTGAACCCGACGGAGCTGTAGGTGGTGGTGTACGCCCCGGTCGACAGGATGTCGACATGATCTCCCTCGGCAAGGGCGAGTGGCAAGGCGTACGCGTTCTTCTCGTAGAGCACGTCGGCCGAGTCGCACGTCGGGCCGGCCAGAACGGCCGGGCCGGTCGCGGTGCCGTCGTGCGGCGTGCGCAGGCGGTACCGGATGGCTTCCTCCATCGTCTCGGCCAGACCATGGAACTTGCCGCAATCCAGGTACACCCAACGTTCGGCGTCGTCAGGCGAGCGCCGCGAGACGAGGACCACCTCGGTGCGCAGCACCCCTGCGTCGGCGACCATGTAGCGACCGGGCTCGATCATCAGCTCCGGTGCGCCCTGCGGGAACCAACGCTGCAGCGCCCGCCGCACCGCATCCCCATAGGCCGGGATGGTGGGCGTGGCGTCGACGTAGGACCCCGGGAACCCGCCGCCCAGGTTCAAGAACGAGAGCTCGGCACCCTGCGCGCTCGCTGCAGCGGCGATGCCCGCCACGACTTCGAGTGTGGCGTCCCACGCGGACAGGTCGCGCTGCTGCGAACCGACGTGGAACGACACGCCGACGCGCATCCCCATCGACGCGGCACGCACCAGCAGGCGCACGACGTCGGAGGCCTCGCATCCGAACTTGCGCGACAGCGGCCAGTCCGCACCGCCACATTCGTGGCGCAGGCGGACGCACACCTCTGCACAGGGCGCGACGTCGGCGATCTTGTCGAGCTCGGGCTCAGCGTCGATGGTGAAGCGGCGGACACCGAGTGATGCGGCGTACGCGACGTCGCGACGCTTCTTGATCGTGTTGCCGTACGAGATCTGATCCGGACGCGCTCCGGCTTCCAGACAACGGTCGATCTCCGCGGGACTCGCCACGTCGAACGATGAGCCCAGCGCCACGAGTCGGGCGAGCACCGCAGGTGCCGGGTTGGCCTTGACGGCGTAGAAGACACCGGCGTCGGGGAGCGCCCGGACCAACTGGCGGTACCGGTCCTCGACCAGGTCGACGTCGACGACGACGAAGGGCGTGGGCACATCGGTGCGGGCGAGAAAGGCATCGAGCGCGGCAGAGATCGGGGTGGTCGTGTTCGTCACTCCGGCGACGGTAGGGAGCGATCGTCGGTGTCGCTACTGCCAGATCGAGCAGTCCGCGCGCCTGCCCGGTCAGTCAGCCCGGCTGTCGGAACGATCAGTCGCCAACGAGCCCCGCCCGGCGTTTGATGTCGCCGACGACATCGGTCTTCGCGTCGGCGTAGTCCTGCACGATCGCCCACGTGCGGCCGGCCAACTCGCGCTTGGTCCGCTCGTAGAGCTCGCGGTCGTCGGCGTGCGTACGCAACCAGTCGCGGAACCCGGTCATCTGTGCGACTTCCGAGCATCCTCCGGAGAAGACGTGGAGGTTCACCCGCGGCCAGTCGCGGTTGAGGAGTCGGTGCTCGAACCACTCCGGCTCGCGGAACGTCAGCGAGTACCCGATCCGTTCGAGGCCGGGGACGTACGCGGTCTCGTCGGCGGAGTCCGGCACGACGAGTGCGATGTCGATCACGGGCTTTGCGGCGAGGCCGGGCACCGAGGTGCTCCCGACGTGCTCCACCGCGACGGCCTGAGGCCCGAGAGCCTGGACGATCCGAGTCCGCAGTTGCCCGAACACCGCCGGCCACGCCGGATCCGACGGGCGTAGACCGACGACGCCGAGCAGATCCCGGCGAACGACGGCCGATCCGTCGCGGAAAGCAAATCCCTCCGGAAGACGCTCCCGGGCGACGTCCGAGAAGCCCAGTTCGGCGTAGCCGCCCGCGTCCTCGGGCTCGATCGACGCAAGCAACGTGCGATATCCGTTGCGACGCGCCCACTCCGTCAGCACGTCCAACGAGCCTGCGCCAGGTCGACTGGTGATCGACAGAGTATTCGCTTCGACCACGGTGGCGCTCCAACCGTCCGCGTCGAAGACCTCAGTCACGAAGGCCCCCTCCGTCCACCGAACGATGCGACCGCAGGCGTCCGCCACCCGAGTCCCTTCACCAGGCCGGGCGGCGGCCAGAGTCCGTCTCGGCTGTAGGCCCACCATTCGAACGGGTTCATGTAGTACGAGATCGATTCGACCACCGCGCCGAGTCGTTCGCGTCGCCCGCGTCGGAACCAGACGACGATGCCGACCAGCGCGCCGAGTCCGGACCACAGGCCGTAGACGAGCGGGTAGATCGGACCGAACCAGCGTGCCTGCCAGACGTGTACGGCTTCGTGATCGGTGACCAGCTTGGCCCGGCTCGGTCGCTCGATCTCACCAGCGCCCGAGATGACGTTGCCGATGGTGAGCGCGAAGCCCTTCTTCAGCCCCGCACCGTGGCGATACACATGGTGTCCCTTCCGAGTGCTCATCTCGGGCAGGTACTCGCCCGACCGAACCGCGGCGACGAGATGGGCCAGCAGTCCACCGGCCACCGGGAGGGTGGCCCACGTCGAATCGAGGGCGATGGCGAGCACTCCCTTGCGGGTCCGCCAGGGGTAGACACCCCTCCAGCCGCCGATCAGGCCGTTGGCCGCGGCCACCGCACCCATCGCGATGCCGAGCGCCGAATCGAGCCGGTCACCCACCGCGAAACCTGCGGCGCCACCGAGCACACCGAGTGTGAGCGCCTCGAGGCCCGGCCTGGTGGGGCGCTCATCGGTTTGTTTGCGCATCATCAAAGATTACGGGCTCCCTCGACGCGCGGCGGATGTGCGTGGCACACTCGTGGGTCTGCGGGCAGGCGGCCCGCGAAAGGACCCCCACGGATGCATCGCGTGCCTCGCGTTGCGGCCGCCTTCCTGACCACGGTGGGCGTTCTCGGCGCCTCTCTCTTCATCGGTTCCAGCGCACTCGCCTCACCGGCGCGGACCGGTGCACCGCTGCCGCCCGCCGAACGGATCGGCGGCGTCCGTGCCACGCCATCCGACGGTGCTCCATACCTGGTCACCGCGGGCGACCAGGCTTCTCTCGACCACCTGGTGACGCTGCTGACGACGGCCGGGCGGGCACCCGACGAGGTCTGGAATCAGGCCCTGTTCGGGGTGGCCGTCCACCTCGACAGCCCGACCCTGGCCGTGGTCCGCCGAACACCGGGCGTGACCGCAATCGAGCTCGATCGTGCCGTGCACGCGGACGGCATCGAGACCTCGCCTCCGTGGGGCCTCGACCGGATCGACCAGCGGGCCCGCCCGGGCGACGGCCTCTATCACTACTCGGCCACCGGCGCCGGGGTGAAGGCCTACGTGCTGGACTCGGGCATCTGGCCCACTCACACCGAGTTCACCGGACGTCTCGCGACCGGCGCGTACTACGACTTCAACCAACCGTCCGGCGCCGGAACCCTCGACTGCAACGACCACGGCACCCACGTCTCGGGCATCATCGGCGGCACCACCTACGGCGTCGCCAAGCAGGTCACCATCGTGCCGGTGAAGGTGCTCGATTGTCAGGGCAACGGCACTGGCGCGAGCATCATGGCCGGCATCGACTGGATCGTCAACGACCACGTGAACGGCACCCCAGCGGTGGCCAACATGAGCCTCGACGGCGCCGCCTCGGCACAATTCGACACCGCGGTGCAAACGATGATCGACGACGGCATCACGGTGGTCGTGGCGGCCGGCAACAACAGCGGCGCCGACGCCTGCAACTACAGCCCGGCGCGCCTGCCCGGAGCGATCACCGTCGCTGCATCCACCGAGACCGACGGCGTGGCGAGCTTCTCGAACCTCGGCTCGTGCGTCGACATCTTCGCCCCCGGCAACAACGTGCTCTCCTCGGTGCGCGGGCCCGACAACGTGTCAGCGGCGTACTACAGCGGAACCTCGATGGCCTCGCCCCACGTCGCGGGTGCGGCCGCGCTCCTCCTGCAGAACGCCCCCACCGCGACCCCCGCACAGATCTGGGCGGCGATCGACACCAACGCCACCACCGGGGTGATCGCCACCGCCCCCGGCCAGCTGCTCTACACACCCAGCACCGAGCACACCCTCACCGTGACCAAGGCCGGGCCGGGCTCGGGCACCGTCACGTCGTCACCTTCGGGCATCTCGTGCGGTGCGACCTGCTCGGCTCCATTCCCCGACACCACCGTCGTCACGCTCACGGCAGGCGCCTCCGGGGGATCCGAGTTCCGTGGCTGGAGCGGTGCCGGGTGTTCGGGGACGTCCACGTGTGCCGTCACGGTGAGCGCCTCGGCGGGCGTGACCGCCACCTTCGGCGGCGCAGTCGCCATCACCTCGGACAACTTCACCGCCACATCGCTCGCGCTGCCGGGGCAGACCCAAGTCACCTGGACCGCGACGATGACCGACACCCAGCCTGAACTGCCGAGCACCCTCGCCGCCCAACTCTGCCCGCCGGGCGCCGCCTACCCCGACGGGCCATGGTGCACACCTGTCACGATGACCTCCACCGGCACCGCGAGTCAGCGCACGTACAGCGGCGCGTTCAACGTCGACCCAGCGGCGCCTGGAGGCAGCTGGATTCCCTACGTGCACCCGTTCGCCCGCACCATCACCGGGGCCAGCCGGGTCCACGTCATCGCCACGCCGCGCGACACGCTCAACCCGTTCCTCGCACCCGTGCGGCTCGTCGACACCCGGCCGGGTCTCCAAGGGGTCCTCGAAGTGGTCGACGAAGCCACCCCGTTCAGCCCGAACGAGATCCGCCGATACGTGCCGGCCGGCGTGAACGACGTGCCGGCCGGCGCAACGATGGCTCTCAACGTGGTTGCCGTCACGCCGTCCGGTCAGGGCTACTTGCAGGTGTGGCCGTGCGACGCCCTCGGACCTCCACCGACCCTGACCGCATTCATGAACTACCCGAGTGGGGTCACCGTCGCGAACAGCGGGCTCGTCCAGCTCTCGCCCAACGGCGGCATCTGCGTGAAGTCGTTGCGCCAGACCGACCTCGTCATCGACGCCACCGGATGGTTCCCCGCAGGCAGCACCTTCACCGCGCTCGCAGCTCCGCGACGACTGCTCGACACCCGTCCCGTCTACACCGGCGCCGCCGAGTCCATCGACGAGACCACCCCGCTCGCTGCAGGTGAGGTACGTCGCTATGTGGTCGGCGCCACCGCTGCATTGGCGGTCAACGTCGCAGCCGTGAGCCCCGCTGCCGACGGAACGCTCGCGCTCTACCCCTGCGACAGCACGGCGTCGGTACCCGTGTCGGCCGTCACCGTCGCGTTCCGGGCGGGTGTCACCCTCGCCAACGGCGGAGTGGTGGTGCTGTCGTCCGGTGCCTTCTGCATCCGATCCAGCGCCACCGTGCACGTCGTCGTCGACAGCCCGGGCTCGTTCGGCATCGGCGCCGGGTTCGCCACGTTCTCGGCCCCCTCGCTGCCGGTGCTGCTCATCGACACGAGGGCCGGCGTCCGAGGAGTGCTCGAGACCTCCGTCGACAACACGACCCCGCTGTCCGCGCTGGGCGTGCGCCGGATCGTGCTCGCCGGCAGCGCTGGGTTCCCCTCCGCCGGCACGCTCGGATCGGTCGCCATCAACATCGAGGCGCTCAACGCCGGCGCGCCGGGCTGGGTGAACGCGTGGGCCTGCGACAGCATCGCCACCCCGCCGCCCAGCACCGCGATCATCAACTTCGTGGCGGGTGCCGCCACCAGCAACGGCGCGCTCGTCGGCGTCTCGGCGAACGGCGGGATCTGCCTGCAGTCGAACAGGGCGATCGACGTGGCCGTGAGCGCCACGAACTGGTTCACGACCTGACCGCGCGGAGGCCGTCGTTCAGTCGAGGAGCCGGTTGACGGTCGCCTCGGCGATGCGCCGACTCGCCGGATGACCGGTGACCGCTTCGAGGAACTCCGTCCGGCCGATGACGAACGTCGCCAACGGAGTGCGGGCTGTGACCGACGCGGTGCGGGGCACGTCGCGGAGCAGCGCGATCTCTCCGAAGGAGTGACCAGGTCCGAGCTCCGCGACGCTCACCCCATCGATCGTGACCACCGCCGACCCGGACGTGATGAGGTAGTACCGATCGCCGGTATCACCTTGGGCAACGACGATCGAACCGACGGCGAACGACTGCCGATCGATCGAGTTGGCCACCCGCTCCACCGTGTACGACGGCAAGGGAGCGAGGACCGGGTCGAGCAGCAGTCGATCGACGACGTCGTGATCGGCCATCGGGAACTCGGCACCGCGTCGTCGCAGGTGCACCAGACTGCACCCCATTGCCACGACGAGACCGGCGGCGATCATGAGGAGGGCGTGCGTCATCGAGGTCCACCCGGTGAGCACGGCGACGGTGAAGGAGCCGGCCGCGATCGCCGCCATTTGCAAGCCCTCATGCACTCCGAACACGCGCGCCATCACCTCCGGCGGCGCCGAGCGCTGGACGGTGACGGACGCGAGCAATCCGATCGAGGTCTCGGTCGCGCCGAGCGCGGCGAACGCAAGGAGCGCCGGACCCATCCGACCGACCCCGGCCAGCGTCCCCAAGGTGGCGGCCGCCAACAGCGTGATGGCGAGGAACGACCGATCGACGCGGGGGCGGTGAGCGACCCGCGAGATCGCGATCGCACCGAGGATCGCCCCGAGACCGTACGCCCCGGCGAGCCATCCAGCACGGTCACTGCCCCCACCCAACCGCTCGTGGGCGAACGTCACGAAGATGACGTCGGCCACCCCCTGCAGGAGGCCGGCACCCATGCCGAGCATCACCAACAGCCGCACTCGGTGCTCGCGGCGCAGCGTTCGGAACCCGCCGAACACCTGCTGGAGCACGTCGCCGGCGTCCACCGCGGGGAGGTCGTCCTGTCCCGCCGGGTCCAAGGCCCGAGTCGCGACGAACGCCCCGGCCACCAACGTCGCGGCGACCACGAACACCAACGTCGGCGACCGGAGCACCATCAGCGCTCCAGCGACGATCGGTCCGAGGAACACACCGACCTTCTCGATGAAGCCGGCGACCACGTTCGCCGAGACCAACTCCGTCGCCGAATGGGTGACCTTCGGCAGCAGCGAACGCATGACCGGACGTGTGAACGTGATGCACGTCGCCGTCACCGTCGCGGCCACGTACGCCGCCAGCGACGCGCCGGAAGCCATCGCCGCTGCCGTGGCGGCCATCGCCGCGGCCTGAGCCGCGTATCCGAGCGAGAGCGCCCTGTGCGGGAGGAAGCGATCGCCCGCGAAGGCCGCGAACGGAGCAACCACCACCCCGGGCAGCAACTGCGCCACGGCGACGATGCCGACCTCTCGCGGACCACCGCGTTCCAGCGCATAGACCAGGATCGCCAGCCATGTGGCGTGCTCGGCGAATGCAAAGGCCATGTAGCCGAACAGCACGCGACGAAGGCCCGGTGCCGTCGTGACACGCGCCATCGTTCTCACCTGTCCTCCAGCCGTCGCACGATCTCACGCGTTCGGAAATGAAGTATGACCGAGCCTCGCAGTCAGAGCGACGAGCACCCGGTGCTACCGTCCCGCGCATGGTCCGGCCGCAACTCGGGGTGTGCTTCGATCGCACCTTCCCGCCGTCGGCGATCGTGGAGTTCACCGAGCGCCTCGAGTCCGGTGGGCTCGACCAACTGTGGGTCATCGAGGACTGCTTCTACACCACCGCCATCGCGCTCGCGGCGACGGCACTCGCCCACAGCCACCGTCTCGGCATCGGGCTGGGCATCCTCCCCGCTGTCGCCCGCAACCCGGCGATCACCGCGATGGAGATCGCCACACTGGCCAACCTCGGCCCAGGACGGGTTCTGGCGGGGATCGGACACGGAGTCCAGTCCTGGATGGAACAGATGGGCGCCCGCACCGCCAGTCCGCTCACCACGCTCGACGAAGTGATCACCGTCGTGCGTCGTCTGCTCCGCGGTGAGACGGTGACCTTCCGCGGCAAGGAAGTGCACCTCGAGTCGGTCGCCCTGGACCAGCCACCCGCGACGCTGCCACCGGTACTCGCCGGTGTGCGCGGGCCGAAGTCGATGGCACTCGCGGGACGGATCGCGGACGGTGTCGTCCTCGCCGAGGGTGCCGGAGCCGCGTACGTCGCGCTGGCCCGAGCGCAGGCCGTCGCCCCACCTGAGTTCCGGGTCAGCGTGTTCTCCGCACTCTCGCTGGCGACCGAGCGCAGCGCCGCCTATCGGTGGATGGCGCCCGTCGTCGCCGGATGGCTCTCGTCGCCCGGCCCCGCCATCGATGCCCATCCCCATGCGAGCGAGATGCGCGAGCGCTTCGCCGTCGGTGGTGTCGACGCGCTCGTCGACATGCCGCGCTCGTGGTGGTTGCAGCTCGGCGCCATCGGGACCTTCGATGACGCGATCGAACACGTGTCGATGGTGGCCGAGGCAGGAGCGAACGACATCTCGCTGTTCCCGTGCCCGGAGTTGCCGCTCGCCCGCGAACAACTGGACGACGCCGTTCGGCTGTCCGCTGCGATGCGCGGGTCGTTCAGCGGCTGATGAGCGCCGCGAGTGCGGCCACGGCGACCACGAACCCGATCCCGGCCATGAGGATGCTGCGACTGCGCGGCGCCCGCTCGAGTTCTTCCTCGCCGCGAGGCACCTGCGGCGGCCGCACCAAGGCCATCACGTTGCCGGCGAAGAGCGCACTGCCCATCGCCAAAAGCAACCACACGATGAGGTCCTTGCCCAAGAACATGCCCCCAGTGTGCCTCCGGTGCACCGGGGGTTGCACGTCGGCGCGAGAATCAACGGCATGGGTTTCCATCACGTCGCACTCGCCACTCACGACGCCGGGGTCACGCATCGCTTCTACACCGATGTGATGGGCTTCCACCTGGTCAAGGTGGTCGCCTCACCGACACCCGACGGCACGGGGTTCTCGAAGCACTTCTTCTACGCCACCGACGAGTCTCCGAACGGGGAGACAGGGATGATGGCGTTCTGGGAGATCCACGACGACACCATCGGCAGCGACTTCCCGGTCGACATCAACGGCGCCGTCGGGCTGCCCTGGTGGGTCAACCACATCGCCTTCGACGCTCCATCGATGGAGGTGCTCCACCGCCACCGCGACCGCTGGCGGTCTCACGGGTACACCGTGCTCGAGGTGGACCACGAGTTCTGCGTCAGCATCTACATCCGCGACCCGAGCGGCAACATGGTCGAGTTCTGCCACAGCGTTCGAGCGTTCACCGATCAGGAACGGGCGCGTGCTGCGGCCATCGTCGCCGACCCGAACCCGTCGCTGGACGAGAGCGAAGCCAAGGCCACGGTCTGGAAGCCGATCGAGGCCGGGGAGTCCGTGAGCGTCGGCGACTGACACCTCAGGGTCCGGCGGCGGCGACCTCCGTGGGTTGACGAAGTTCGGTGCCCAGACGCGCCGCGCCGCGCGGCAAGGTGACCGCCAGCACCGGGCCGGTGCCGAACGCGAACAGCGCCGTGCCGAGTCCGGCCTCGCCGCCCAGCGCCAGGCCGAGTGCGACGAGGGTGAGTTCGATCACCCAGCGGGCGACCCGGATGCTCACGCCACGGTCCACGACGGCCAGCATCACCAGCTCGAGCGGGCCGGCACCGATGTCGGCGGCGACGACACCGGTGATTCCCGACCAGATCACCATCAGGCCGCCGAGGAGGAACGCGACGCGAGCGGCGAGCGCGTCGGGTGTGGGGAGGACGGCGAGTGCGCCGTTGATCGACAGTCCGACGATCACGCTGCCGACGACGGTCGCCACGCGGGGCCTGCGCCCCAAGGCCCAGGCCAGCAACATCGCCACCACCGCCGTGAGCCACGCCGCGGTCCCCACGCCGATGCCGACCACATCGCGAAGACCGGTGTTGAGGACGTCGTTGGGTGCAACACCGAGGTCGGCCTCGACCATCAATGCGACGCCGATGCCGACTCCGAAGATCGCCGTCGTGTAGACCACCGCACGCAACGGGAGTGGCGCACGAGCGCGCAGCGCAACGGAACCCGGCGTCGATGATCGCACGGCCGCCACCGTATCTGCGTCGGTTCAGACGTTGCGGGCTGCGTTCCCGAACTTGGTGTACTGCCCTCGGAACACGAGCCGGGCCACGCCGGTGGGACCGGAGCGGTGCTTGGCAACGATGAGCTCGGCCGACGCCTTGTCGGGGGAGTCGCGGTTGTAGACCTCGTCGCGGTAGAGGAACATCACGACGTCGGCGTCCTGCTCGAGCGAGCCCGACTCGCGAAGGTCGGCGAGCATCGGTCGCTTGTCGGCCCGGCTCTCCAGGCCACGGCTCAGCTGGCTGAGCGCCATGATCGGCACGTCGAGTTCACGGGCCAGGATCTTGAGACCACGGCTGATCTCGCTGACCTCCAACTGGCGGTTCTCGGCAGAGGTGCCGCCGCTCATCAGTTGCAGGTAGTCGATGAGCACCATGCCCAATCCTCCATGGCGGGCCTTGAGCCGGCGCGCCTTGGCGCGTATCTCCATGACCGTGACGCGAGGGTTGTCGTCGAGGTACAACGGGATGCTGTCGATGCGGTTGATCGCCCGCCCGATCTTGGTCCAGTCGGCTTCGGCGAGCCGGCCACTGCGCAGCTTCTGCGAGTCGACCTCGGCCTCGCTGGACAGGATTCGCTGCGTGAGCTCCGCGTGGCCCATCTCCAGTGAGAACACCAACACCGGCTTGTGTGTGGTCTTGGCGACATGGGTGGCGATCCCCAATCCGATCGCCGTCTTTCCCATGGCGGGGCGAGCGCCGACGATGTTGAGCGTGCTCGGCTGCAACCCCGACAGGATCTCGTCGAGATCGTTGAACCCCGTCGCCGTGCCGGTGATCGAATCGCCGCGCTCGAAGGTCTCCTGGAGCTTGTCCATCGCCAGCGGCAGCAGATCGGCCAGGGGTCGCGTCGAGTCGATGACCCGATCCTCGGCCACCTCGAAGACCTTCGTCTCCGCCTCGTCGAGTGCCTTGGTGACATCGTCGGGCTCCATGTAGGCGAGCTCGGTGATCTCGCCGGCCACGCTGATGAGCTTGCGCAGCATCGCGGTGTCCTGCACGATCTTGGCGTACCGCCCGGCGTTGGAGATGGCAGGGGTCGCGTTCTGCAGTTCGTTGAGGGTCTGTGCGCCGCCGACCTCCTCGAGCAGACCGTTGCGACGGAGCTCGTCGGCAACGGTGACGCTGTCGACCGCGTTGCCGTTGGTCATCAAACCTCGGATGGCCGCGTAGATGTGCTGGTGCGCCGGCTTGTAGAAGTGCTCCACCTGCACGCCGAGTTCGGCGACCTGGCCCACGACATCGCGCGAGAGCAACAACGCACCGAGGAGGCTCTCCTCGGCGTTGAGGTTGTGGGGTGGCACCCGGGCGTCGATACGACGTGGCGCCGATCGATCACGACCCGAGTCTCGTGAGTTGCCCGAATCGCGGCGAAAGTCCGACATGATCCATCTACCTTGCCTGACCTGCCCTGTGGATCGCTAGGGGGTCTTTGTTGGGGACAGTGCTGTGGATAACTCAATACTTGCGGGGACAACACAGCCCCGGCCACCTGCGAACAGCAGGTACCCCGGGGCTGTGGACAATATTGTGAGGCTAGAACGCCGAACTACTTGGCGGTGACCTCGACCGTGATCGGGAACTCGACGTCGTGGTGCAGCTTGGCGGCCACCTGGTAGGTGCCGGTGGTCTTGATGTGATCCACGTGCAACTTGCGACGGTCGAGCACGATGTTGGCCTGCGCCTCGACGGCGGCAGCGACATCGGCCGCGGTGACGGAGCCGAACAGCCGGCCCTCAGCACCCGCCTTCACCGGGATGGTGATGGTCTTGGACACGAGCTTGGAGGCCACAGCCTGGGCACTCTCGCGGTCCTGGGCATCGCGCAGGTCGCGGGCACGACGCATCGAGCCGGCCTGAGCGGCCGCACCTTCGGTGGCCGGGAACGCCAGGCCCTTGGGCAACAGGTAGTTGCGAGCGTGACCGTCGGACACCTCGACGATGTCGCCGCGCTTGCCGAGACCCTGGTGATCGGAACGGAGGATGAGCTTCATGATCAGGCCTCCTCGGTCTCGGTGGTCTCGGCGTCGTCGATCTCGATCGACTCGACCTCGACGGTCTCGACCTGAGCCTGCTTCACCTGATCCTGATCGCCGCGGGGTGCGCGCTCGCCACGATCGCCACGCTCGCCGTCGCGGGAGCGGCCGGTGCGGGTCTGCGCCACGCGCTTGGTGTACGGAATCAGCGCCATCTCACGCGAGTTCTTGATCGCGTTGGCGATCTCGCGCTGCTGCTGCACGGTGTTGCCCGTGACGCGCCGGTTGCGGATCTTGGACCGGTCGCTGACGAACCGGGTGAGAAGGTTGACGTCCTTGTAGTCGATGTACTCGACCTTGTCGGTGACCAGGACGCTGGTCTTCTTCTTGATCTTCTTGGGGTTCGCATCTTTCGGCGAACGGGTCTTGTTCTTCTTGCTGCTCATTGTGGATCTTTCTCAGAAATCTCGAACTGGGGAACTCAGAAGGGCTCTTCGTCGCCGTACACCGGATCGGGTGCACGGTTGCCGCCGCTGTTGGAGCTGTTGGAGCTGCCACCGCCGGAGCTGGCGCCACCGTCGCGAGCAATGCGCTCGACCTCGGCGCGGGCCCATCGAAGTGACGGCCCGATCTCGTCGGCGACGATCTCGACGACGTTGCGCTTCTCGCCCTCTTTGGTCTCGTACTCGCGCTGCTCGAGGCGACCGGTGACGATGACGCGGGCGCCCTTCGTCAGCGATGCTGCGACGTTCTCGCCGAGGGAGTCCCACGCTGTGACGTTGAAGAAGGAGACCTTCTCCTGCCACTCGCCGCCCTGCTGCCACCGTCGGTTGACGGCGACACCGAAGCTGGCAATGCCCTTGCCGCCGGTGGTGAAACGAAGCTCGGGATCGCGGGTCAGGTTTCCGACGATGGTGACGGTGCTATCGGCCATGAGGCTCTCCTAACGGAAATGGCGTGTGACGCCAGAGGGATCAGGCGGCGACCGTCATGCCGCGGCGCTCGGCCTCGGCATCAGGGAGTCGCAGCAACTTGTGGCGGACGACATCGTCAGCGATACGGAAGGAACGCTCGAGCTCGTCGAGGGCGCCTCCGGGGGCCAGGAGGTTCAGCACCAAGTAGTAGCCGTACTCCTTCTTGTTGATGGGGTAGGCGTACTGACGCTTGCCCCACCAATCCGGCTTGCCGTGGACAGTGCCACCAGCCTTTTCGATGGAGTCGGTGATGTTCTTCACCCAGACCTGCGCAGCAGGCTCTTCGAGATCACCTTCGAGGATGACCATGAGTTCGTAGGCACGCATCATGCGTGTGATTCCTCCCTTCGGACCCGGGGGCTTCCCGGGGCCCCGTGGTGGGGCAGGGCCAATATGACCGGGTGAGTGTAGCGGCGAAACGAAAGGTCCACGCCAGGAAGCATGACACCTGGGTGTCACAGGGTTTCTGACGCCGGCGGTGCACTACCGTCGCGACCGATGGATGTGCACGAGTGGATGACCACCGATCTCGGTGGCGTACGTACCAAGTTGTTCGATTCCGTCGCGTCGCTCGTCCCCAGGGAGCGGTGGCACGAGCAGGCCGACGACGGCGGGAGCACGATCACGCACCTGCTCCTGCACGTCGCCCGGCACCACGACCTTGCCGTGAACACGGTCATACGCGGACGCGAGCCCCTGTTCGACGTGCACCGCGACGCGCTGGGACTCACCGACGGACCGGCCGGCGTCGGCCTTCCCGAGCGCGAGGACCGGTTCTTCAGTGCACTCGTCACGCCGTCGATGCTCATGGCCTACGTCACCGAGGTGTTCGACACCACCGCCAACTGGCTCGCCCCACTCGGCTCGCTCGTGCTCGATTCCGTCCCCAACGCCGCGCACCGCCTCACCCGTCACGGCGGCCTCGATGCCGAAGAGCTCCCCTGGCTCTACGGCATGTGGGCCGACAAACCGATCTGGTGGTTGATGCAGTGGCCGGTGATCGGCCACGGCAACGCCCACGTCGGCGAGGGCATCAGCGTGCGCAACCGGATGGGCCTCAGTCCGTTCTGACGGGTGACAACGTCCGACTTCGACGGACATCGAGCTCTGTGTCCCGTCCTGACCACCATGGGCCGATGTCGTGGAGGGACACGGAGACCGGAACGCGCTCAGCCCGAGGCGCGTGCTCGGCGGGTTCGCCGACCGACGGGCAGGACCCGCAACAGGTGGTGCCAACGGCACGAGACACAGGCCTCGACGACGTACGCGGTGAGCTCGTCGGGGCGGGCCTCGAGCTTGGCGAGTTCGGCAGCGGTGGACACGCAACGACCGTGCGACGGCAACCGTGGGCCGAAGACGTAGGTGACGAGCCGAAGCTCCTGCAGCTCACAGATCGGGCATGCGATGGTGGCGGGGGAACCGACGTTGCGGGCGGCGCGGATGAGCTCGGGGTGCGCATCGCACACTTGGTCCTGACGAAGGCGACCGCGGCGGAACTCGTTGATCAGGTGGCGCCGCGACAGACGATGGTCGACCACCGCACCGTTGCCTCGAAGGGCTCCGACCCCGAACGTCATGGGGCCACAGGCTACCCGTCATCCGCCACGCGACCGTGCCCGCGAGGCACACTGGTGCGTATGAGCATCTGGTACGGCGCCAACGTCGCCGACGAGAACGAACTCCGCCTGTGCGGCGACATCTCGGGCAAGCGCGTCATCGAACTCGGCATCGCCGCGACCCCGAACTCCATCACGATGGCACTGGCTGGGGCCAAGGCGATCGCCCTCGATCCGGACCCGCAAGCGATCACGGCACTGCGCGCCGCGGCCGAACGTCACGAGGTCCGCGTCGAATGCCACCAAGGTGACCTGGCCGACCTCGGGTTCGCCACCAGCGCTTCGGTGGAACTGGTCGTGGCGTCGCACTCGCTGGGCGATGTCGACGATCTGCCCCGCCTGCTGCGTCAGGTGCATCGGGTGCTCAAGCCCGGCTCGTCGTTCGTGGTCGCCATGCCGCATCCGATCGCCAGCATGTTCGGCGCCGACCACACCGTCACCTACGCGTACGGGGCGATCGGCATCACGTTCAGCGATCTCTACATGGCGTTCGAGCGGAGCAACTTCCGCCTCGACGTCGTACACGAACTGAACGACCGGCGGACCCGGGAGCCCATCGCTCCATCGGTGCTGGTCGTTCGCGCCCGCAAACAGGGTGTCTGACGACCGCCGAGTTCAGCTCAGCGAGTACTCGTTCTCGATGAGTTCGGCGGGTCGTGGCCGCCCGAACAGGTACCCCTGTCCGCGGTCGCAACCGATCTCGCGCAGTCGCGAAAGCTGCAGTGGCGTCTCGACACCCTCTGCCACCACCATCAGGCCCAGCGAGTGACCGAGCTTGACCACGGCCTCGACGATCGTCGAATCCTCCGAGTCGATGCCCAACCCGTTGACGAAGGACCTGTCGACCTTAATCGCCTCGACGGGGAACCGCTTGAGATAGGTGAGCGACGAGTAGCCGGTACCGAAGTCGTCGACCGACAGGTGCAGGCCGAGACTGCGCAGGTCGCGCAGCGCCACCGTGGCCGCCTTCACGTCGGCCATCAGGGCGGTCTCGGTGATCTCCAGCCACAGTGCACCCGCTGACACGCCCGCCTCCGCCAACGCCTCGCTCACCTCATCGACCAGACGGGAGTTGGTCAACTGACGGACGCTGAGGTTCACCGACAGCGAGAGGTCGCCGAACCGCTGGGTGCTGTTGCGCCACTGCCCGAGCTGCACCAGCGAGTTGCGGAGCACGGCGCCACCGACATCGACGATGAGGCCGGTCTCCTCCGCCATCGGCAGGAACTGATCGGGGCCCAGCAGTCCGCGATCCGGGTGGCGCCAGCGGGCCAGCACCTCGAAGCCGATCAGGTGCCCGTTGTCGAGCTGCACGATCGGTTGGTAGTACGGCACGATTTCGCCGCGCTCGAGTCCACGCCGGAGTTCGTTGGTGGTGCGCAACGTGAGCACGGACGCGTCGTGGCTCCCTGGCGAGAACACCTCCACGCAGTCTCGGCCGCGTGCCTTTGCCCGATACATCGCAGCGTCCGCATCGCGCAGCATCTCGCTGGTGGTCACTCCCTCGCGATCGGACACCGTGATCCCGATGCTGGCGGTCACGAACAGTTCCGCGTCCTCGATCTGCAACGGCAGCGCGATCTCCGCGCGGAGCCGTTCGGCAACGTCGAAGGGGTCGTAGCTGCCGCTCACGTCGCGCAGCATCACGATGAACTCGTCCCCACCGAACCGCCCGAGCAAGTCGCGGTCGCGGACCACGGTTCGGAGGCGATCGCTCATCGCTCGCAGCAGTTGGTCGCCGGCGTCGTGGCCGAGGCTGTCGTTGATCACCTTGAAGTTGTCGATGTCGATGAAGAGCACTGCGATCGAGCCTGGTTCCGCGTCGTGGATGTAGCTGCCCAGTCGCTCGAGGAACCGGAAACGGTTCGGCAACCCGGTGAGCTCGTCATGGGTTGCAGCCCACTCCAACCGCTCCGCGCTGTGGCGCTGCTCGGTGATGTCCTCGATGTGGGCGATCGCCAACGAGTCACCCTCACCGTCGTCCATCACCGACACCCATGTGCGCACCCACACCACCCCACCGTCGCCTCGGAGGTAGCGCTGCTCGGTGCGGAACAGATCGACGTCGTCGCTGGTCGATCGATCGAGCGACTGCGAGGCCCGCCCCTTGTCGTCGGGATGGCTGATGTCGTCGATCGTGCTCCCGATCAGATCCTCACGCGGGCGATCGAGCATGCGGACGAGTGATTCGTTGACATCGAGCAACACGCCGTTGCGCACCGTCGACAGTGCCATACCGGTGGGCGCGTTGTGGAACGCGAGTCGGAAGCGCTCACGGGCCTTCTCCAACCGCCGCGCCTCGGCCACACGGTCCGTGACGTCTCGCAGCGTCACGACGATTCGCTCGGGGTTCGAGACCGGCAGATTCGTATCGGCTTCCAACAACACCTCGGTGCCGTCGGGCATCTCGAAGGCGAAGGTCGTCGAGTCCACCGGGTTGCCGGCAAGGACGGTTCGCCACAGCTCGAACATCGGTTGCCGTTCCGACTCACGGAACAGGTCGGTGAACGGTCGTCCGAGAAGGTCCTCTCGGGTGCGACCGGTGAGCTGCAGGGTGTGGAGGTTCGCTTCGAGCAGCCGGCCGTCGTGGGCGAGCACGATCACCGAGTCGGGAAGGTCGTCGAGCAGGGCGCGCAACTCTTCGTGCGCCTCCTCGAGTTCGTCGAGGTTCGCATTGACCCGATCCGCCCAGATCGTCGATTGTCGGAAGGCAGCGACGTGTTCGGCGGCCCACACGGCACCGGCGACGAGACCGATCACCACCGACGCCATCGTCGCGTTGCGCTGGTGAAGGACGTAGTGCCACGTCGCGACCCAGATCGCGATCGTGACACTCAGGTTCACGAGGATCAGCCGCGACATCGTCGGTCGTCTCGCCGTGATCCGGGCGCCCGACGGTAGTGCCGAGGCGACGATGATGCCCGAGACGCCCAGGATCCAGCCGGGGATCGAGAATCTCAGCGCGTGCAGCGTGGGTGAGTCACCGGTCGAACTCTTGGCGATGTCGCCGATGATGAGGCAGCACATCGCCACGAACCAGGTGAGCCGGGCCGGGGACTGGTCGACCAACAACAGGAGCAGCAGGATGCACGCGACGAAGATGTCGAGGAAGGGCACCACGATCTCGACGACCTGATGGACCAGGGAGAGGCGCGACGGGTCGCCGACGTTCGGCCCGATGACCTGCTCCCACAGGATGAAGGTGATGGCCAGCGCCATCATGGCCGCGTCCAGCAGGTGCACCGCCGCACTCACGACGTCCGACTTGAGCAGGTGGCGGACGAGATAGGCGATCATCCCCCCGGACCACACCAGGTAGCCGAGGTCGGCCGGCGACAGCCAGTGCGACTCCAGACTCGGCGTGGCGTTGACCAAGGTCATCACGGTGGAGAACAACAGGCCGCCGAACGCAAGCGCCATGAAGGGCCACGGGTCACGGTCCGTCCGAGCCCGCAGCACCACGACCACGAAGCCGAATGCCGCCAGCAACAGGCGTGTCACCCGTCCGAAGTGACGCCAGTCGTCCACACCTTGCAAACCCGTCGACAGAGCGACGACCAGGGCGAGGACCACGACGACCGCACAGATGGAGGCCATCCACATCCCGAGCGCGGACGACCGGCGAAAGGTCGCGTGTTCGTCATGCGCTGCGAACTCCCCCATCTGTTCGTGCTGCTCCGTTCGTCCCGCGCCGAATGTGCTCTTCGACGATATCACTCTGGGTGTTGAGTCTGCCACCATTCGTCAAGCCGTTTGCGGACGGTGTCACCACCGAGGATCCCCTCGTCGAGACGGATCTCGAGCAGAAACGACAAGGCCCGCCCAACGACCGGACCTGGGCCGATGCCCAGGTGCTCCATCACGTCGGCACCGTTGAGCTCGGGCCGGATCGCAGCCAGCTCCTCCTTCTCGGCCAACTCAGCAATGCGAATCTCGAGATCGTCCATCCGCCGCGACAACTGCAACGCCTTCCGTTCGTTGCGGGTGGTGCAGTCGCACCGAGTCAGCACGTTCAGCTCGTTCAGCAACGGACCCGCGTCGCGAACGTACCGACGCACCGCCGAGTCGGTCCACCCCATCGAGTACGTGTGAAAGCGCAGGTGCAACGCCACCAGTTCGGAGACGGCGTCGACGTCGTCGTTGCTGTAGCGCAACGCTTCCATCCGTTTGCGGGTCATTCGCGCCCCCACCGCGTCGTGGTGGTGGAAGGTGACTCCCTTGCCCTTCTGGTATCCACGCGTCCGGGGCTTGCCGACGTCGTGGAACAGCGCAGCCAACCGAGTACGACGGAAGTCGAAGGACGGTCGTTGCGGCCCCTGTTCCGACAACGGCCGGACGTTCTCCATCACGGCCAGGGTGTGGGTGAGCACGTCCTTGTGCTGGTGGATCGGGTCCTGCTCGAGTCGCATTGCTGGCAGTTCGGGCAGGAACTCGTCGGCGAGTCCCGTCTCGATCGCGAACCACAGTCCCGCCGTGGGATGCGGCAGGGTGATCAGCTTGTCGAGCTCGTCTCGCACACGTTCGGCGGACACGATCTCCATCCTCCCGTGCATCGACCGAACCGCCTCGACCAGCTCGGGAACGGGCGCCGCATTGAGGCGGGCGATGAATCGCGCGGCGCGCAACATGCGGAGCGGATCGTCGCTGAAGCTGATCTCGGGCGCCAGCGGAGTTCGCAAGGTGCGCGTCATCAAGTCGGCAGCTCCGCCGAACGGATCCACCAACGTCGGAGCATCGCCGGTGAGGTCGAGCGCCATGGCATTGATCGTGAAGTCGCGGCGAGAGAGGTCGGCCTCGACCTGGTCGCTGAACTCGACGTCGGGCTTGCGCGAGTCGTGGTGATACGCCTCCGCTCGGTGCGTGGTGATCTCGTAGGTGCGATCACCGTATGGTCCGAGCCGTTTGGCGCCGATGGTGCCGAAGCGCTCGCCCTGGCTCCACACGGCATCCGCCCAGCCGCGCAACAGCCGCTTGATCTCGTCCGGCCGCGCATCGGTCGTGGCGTCGAAGTCGATCTCGTCGGTGAGCTCGCCGGCGAGGAGGTCGCGCACCGTGCCGCCGACGAGGTAGAGACGGAAGCCGGCCTCGCGGAACCGTGCCGTGAGCGGTTCGAGTTCCTCGAGGATCGGCAGGAACCGAGCCGGAATCACAGCAGCCCTTCGCGTACCCAGAACTCGCGCATCCGGCCGACTGCGGTGAGACCCGGTCCGCCGGTGGTGGTGGGTTCGAACGGGGTGCCGGTCATGCCGGCCATTTCGCGCAGGACCGTGGCCGAGCTGTTGGCCAGCGCATCGAGGTCGTAGCCACCCTCCAACATGACCAGCCGTCGCCCGGCGGGCACCAGCGACAGGACTCGTCGAGTCAACGGGCCATAGTCGCCCGCCGCCAGACCGAGCTCGGTGATCGGATCCGATCGATGCGCGTCGAAGCCGGCCGACACGATGACCCACGTGGGCTGGAAGCCGTCGGCCAGCGGGGCGACCAGCTCGTCGAACGCGTGCAGGTAGACGTCGCCGGTGGTGCCCGGCGGCACGGGGATGTTCATCGTGAACCCTCGGCCCGCGCCCTCGCCGACCTCGTCGTGCCGACCGGTGCCCGGGTAGAGCGGCCACTGGTGGATGCTGACGAACAGCACCCGCGGGTCGGCGTAGAAGATGTCGTGGGTTCCGTTGCCGTGGTGCGCGTCGTAGTCGAAGACCAGTACTCGCTCTCCCTCGGCAGCTAACGACGCGGCGACCACGGCAACGTTGTTGACGAAGCAGAACCCCATCGACTCCGTGCTCGTTGCATGGTGGCCGGGGGGACGCACGGCGCAGAAGGCCGAGTCGGCACGGCCCTCGCGAAGCGCGCGCACGGCCGTCAGGCCGGCACCGGCGGCGAGTGTCGCAGCGATCCACGAACCCGCGCTCGCGTACGTGTCGGGATCCAATCGCCCGCCACCGGCCGCGCTGATCCGTTCGATGCGATCGAGATAGATCGCAGGGTGGACGCGCTCGAGATCCTCGCGAGTTGCCGCAACAGGATCGATCGCGACGAGCGCTTCGTCGAGTCCGGCGCGGGTGGCGCCGTCGAGCACCGCGTTGAGCCGTTCCGGCCGTTCGGGATGACGCGGGCCTGCCAGATGGTCCAGGTATGCAGCGTGGGTGGCGAACAACACGGTCACGACGGTGACGCTAATCCGAGCCCGCCTCCGATCACACCCCACATCCCGCGGACCGTTCACGCGAGTCGCACACGGTCGGCGGGCGCTACCGTCGCGATGATGACGAACGAGGCCGACCGCCGACCGACGACGGTCGAACTGCGGGCGCAGGGCATCACCTGCCGGGTGCGCTCGTTTCCCTCGCATCCGGGCACCGCTTCGCTGGTGCTGTACCAGCAACGGCGGCTGCCCACGGTCGCCGAACTCGGTCGCTGGCTCGACGAGCTCGGCGAAGCCGGGTTCGCCCGTGTGCGCACCAGCGCCCTCGCCGCGACTGCCGGCACCCGCGTCGAGGCCGCCGGCTTCGCGATCATCCAGGATCTCGTCCTGCTCGAACACCCCTCGCCCGCCTCGGCCCCGGACCCGTCGCGATCCACGAACCGGCTCCTCGCCGATCAGCATCGAGCGGCCAGTGCGGTCGACCTCGCCGCCTTCGGTCCCGATTGGGCCCTCGACCCCGAGGCGATCGACGACGTGCGCCTCGCAACGCCGCGACATCGCGCTCGTACGTTGTCCACGGACGGCCCCGGCGGTCGCCGCCTCGCCGCGTACGCGATCACCGGCCGTGACGGCCGTCTCGGATTCCTGCAGCGGCTCGCGGTCGACCCCGCCCACCAACGGCAGGGCTTGGGTCGCGCACTCGTCCTGGACTCGCTGCGATGGTCGTCACGCTGGAGAGTCCAACGCGTGTTGGTCAACACCCCGACCGACAACGAGCCCGCGTTGAAGTTGTACGACGACACCGGCTTTCACCGTCTGACCGATCGCCTGCGCGTGTACGAGCGAGCGCTGACATGAGTCGGTCGGGGACCGTCCTCGCACGCAGCGCTCGGGCCGCGATCGCTGTCGCGGTGTTCGGCGGGACGGCACTCGTCGGGACGCACTCCGCCACCGCGCTCGCACCCCGATTCGGGCTCGTGGCCCAGACGTTCAACGTCGCCAGCACCGGGTCCGTCGCGTTCACCCTCCAGCTGCCCGCCAGCGTGGTGCTCGGCGAGGACAACTTCACGCTGGTGGTCACGGCCTTCCGCCCGATCAGCACGCGTGCCGAAGTCGCTGGGGCGATCGCCGGTGAGTTGCCACGCGAAGCCGACAGCGTCGACCTCGATCCCACCCAGGTGGCGCGTCGTGGCGGCAATCAACTGCAGGCGGTCGTGCCGATCGAGACGACACGGCGAACGGCGCCGGCGCTGCAACTCGCCCAACCCGGGCTGTATCCCGTGCTCGTCGAACTCCAGGTCGGCAAGGACTCGATCGCCGAGGTGCTCACGTTCGTCCATCGCCTCCCCGCCGACGATGAAGAGCCCGAGCAGCCGATGCCGATCGGCATGGCGGTCACCACGGACACGCCGGTGCGGATGACCGACGACGCACGCGTGATCATCGACGCGGCCACCATGCGAGAGCTCGGCAACCTGGCCGAGCTGCTCGAATCGAGCGCCGTGCCCATTGCGGTCCGCGTGCCTCCCGGGCTGCTCACCGCGCTGCCCGACGCGGGCGACGAAGGCGTCGCACTGGCAGAGCGGCTCGGCGCCGCGATGCAGCACAACGACCTGTTGTCCTCGCCGATCCTTCCGCTCGATCCGTCGGCTGCAGCAGCCGACGACCAGCAGGCGCTGTACACGCAGTGGCTCCGCGACGGAGAGGACGGCCTCGCCAGTTCCGTCGCAGCGCCCGCTCAGCGCACGATCGTGCTCGTCGACACGCCACTCAGCCAGGGTGGAGGGGCACTGCTGCGTGACCTCGGAGCGCGGCTCCTCGTGATCCCGACCAGCCTCTACGACCAGTTCCCCAACACGCTCGGCGGCTACACCGACACCACCCAACTGGTGCAGATCGCCGTCTCCCCCGGGGTGACGCTCGACGCCACGATCGTCGATCGTGACGCGAGCCGAGCACTCAGCCGGATCACCACCACGCCCCAACTCTCGGCGATCTACCAGGTCACCGACCTCCTCGCGGCGCGCCAACAGATCGTCGACCAGGGCGGAGATCCGCGCCGGCACAGTGTCACCCTCGGCACCCCGGACCTCACGATGCCATCGCCGAGCGGGTTCGAGGAGTTCACCAAGCTGCTCGCCGGCACCGACGCGCTCCGGCCGACCACCCTCGACGACATCAGCGTGCGAACCGACGAGTTGCTCAACGGCGAGGGGCCGGTGGTGGTCGACCTGCCGGACGAGGTCGACGGCAGCATCGCCGCACGTACCGAGGTGAGCAACCGACTCGGCCTTCAGGCGGCGAGCACCTCGAGCATGCTGCCACCCGACGATCCGAGGATCGCCGAGTGGACGCGGCTGCTCGGCGTGATGCCGAGCAGCGCGGTCACCGACGCCCAGGTCACCGGTATTGCGGCCGATCTCCAGCGCCAATACCAGACCGTGCTCGAGTCGGTGGAAATGCCGACCGGGTTCTCGTTCAACCTCACCGGCCGCTCCGGCACGGTGCCGGTCACCTTGCGCAACAACAGCGACATCCCCCTCACGGTCAAGGTGCGGATGAGCTCGTCGAAACTGCTGTTCCCCGCGGGCGACCAGACCGTCGAACTGCCACCGTTCGCGTTCCAGGAGGTCCGAATCCCGATCGAAGCGCGCACCAACGGTCGGTTCCCCGTCACCCTCGACGTCCTCACCCCGCTCGGCGACGTACGGATCACGCCGCCCGTGCCGCTGACTGCCAGCATCACCGCCCTGAGCGGCGTCGGCAACCTGGTCACCGGCGTGGCACTGCTGGTCGTGCTCACGTGGTGGGCTCGCCACTACCGACGAAATCGCCGGGCGAGAGCCGCGGCCGAGACCGCCCGTCGTCACCCCGTCGCGATGCGGGACGCGACCGCCGTCGATGATGATGCAGCGCTGTCGCCCGACGCTGCAACGAGTACCCTCCCACCCTCGTGAGCACCAATCGCGTCCGCATCGTCACCGATTCCGCCTGCGACCTGCCCCAGCGGGTGGCCGATGAACTCGGCATCGAGATCGTCCCACTGACGATCCGCATCGACGGCCAAGAGTACGTCGATCGCGCCGACCTCACCCCGGCCGAGTTCTGGGCGAAGTGTGCGGCATCGCCCACACTGCCCGAGACCGCTGCGCCGGCCCCCGGCCAGTTCGAGGCCGTCTATCGATCACTCGCTGCCGATGGTGCCACGAGCATCGTCGCGGTCATGCTCAGCGGAGCCCTGTCCGCCACCCTCCAGTCCGCCGAACTGGCGGCCCGTTCGGTTGCCGACACGATTCAGGTCACCGTCGTCGACAGCCAGCAGTGCACCCTCGGCCTCGGCCTCATCGTCAGCCGCGCCGCCCATCTGGCGGCCGAAGGCGGCGATCACGAGGCAGTTGTGTCGCTGGCCACCACCCTCGCCGAGCACACCAAGGTGTGGGGTGCGCTCGACACGCTGGAGAATCTGAAGAAGGGTGGCCGCATCGGTGGCGCCCGGGCACTGCTCGCCTCCGCCCTCGCCATCAAGCCGATCATCGAGGTGCGCGACGGCAAGGTGGAGCAGGGCGGCAAGCAGCGCACCCGCAGCAAGGCGCTCGCCTACCTCGTCGAGAAGCTCGTCGAGGCAGGGCCGGTGGAAACGCTGATGGTCCTTCAGGCCGACTGCTCCGATGTCGATGCGTTCGTCGAGATGCTGCGCCCACACCACGAGGGTGAGATCGTGGTCGGCGAGATCGGCCCCGTCGTGGGCACCCACGCCGGGCGGGGCACGATCGGGATCGCGTTCAACGTCGCACCACACTGACCTGCCCGCCGGCCCTCGACCCTCACGGGTCGACGGGAATCGACGTCATTGCCCGGGATTTCGGGGTCGGCACTACTAGTGTCGATGTGCGGACATGTCTGCCACGATTCCTGGCGCGAACCCCACGTCGCTGCCCCCTGCCCTTCTCGCCCAGCGCTACCGGCTGGAGCGTCGACTCGCGCAAGGAGGCATGGCCGAGGTCTGGCTCGGCACCGACCTCTCGCTCACCCGCCAGGTGGCCGTCAAACTGCTGAAGCCGATGCTCGCGGCCGACCCGGTGGTGGCCGAACGGTTCCGGCGCGAGGCGATCGCGGTGGCGCAACTGAGCCATCCGAACATCGTCGCCGTGTACGACGCGATCGAGGAGCAGATCGGCGGCGAGCGACGCCAGGCCGTCGTGATGCAGTTGGTCAACGGCAAGAGCCTCCGCCAACTCCTCGACGAGCAGAAGCGGCTCAGTCCGGATCTCACCATCCACATCGGTGCCTGCGTGGCCGCCGCTCTGGACTGCGCGCACCACGCCAACCTGGTCCATCGAGACGTCAAGCCCGGCAACATCCTCATCACCCCAGACGGGCGGGTGCTGCTCACCGACTTCGGCATCGCCAAGGGATTGGCGGGCACCACCGACGACGACCTGACCAGTCCCAACGTGATGATGGGAACGGCGAAGTACCTCTCGCCCGAGCAGGTCCGTGGTCGTCGGCTCGACGGTCGCGCCGACCTCTACTCGCTCGGCCTGGTGCTCTATGAATGCCTCGCCGGCCGGGTGCCGTTCCTCGGCGAGACCGATGCCGACACTGCGCTCGCCCGCCTCAACCGCGACCCGACGGATCTCGCCCGGCTGCGCCCGACCCTGCCGCTCGGTCTCGCACCGCTGATCCACCGTCTGCTCGCCCGCAAGCCCGACGATCGCTACACGAGCGGTGCCGACGTGAAGGCGGAGTTGCAACGCATCGCCGCCCAACCGCGGGTCGATCACGACCTGAGTCGCGACGTCACCCGCGGCACGCCGAACTCAGGAACACCGACGTCGAGAACGACCGCGCCGGGAGCAGTGCCCTCGGGCAGAACGGTCGCGGGCAGAACAGCTTCGGCCACGACGGCTCCCGGTCCACGACGCAGTTCGCCGGTGAACCAGACGCGCCAGCCCACACCTGTGAGCGGCTACCAGCCCGTTCGCACCGGTCGGGCCGTCGCGCCACCGACGCGAGTCGACCGAACGCCACCTTCCCCGACGCGACCGCGTCAACAACCCAACCGCAAGTACGAGCAACGCAGCGGGCCCTCCTCGATGGTCGTGGCCGGACTGCTGATCGCAGCATTGGTCGTCGGGCTCGTGCTGTGGGTCACGATGGGGACCGACGACTCGTCGGGGTTGGCCATCCCGACGACGCAGCCGGCCGCTGACACGACGCTGGCCGCCACCCCGCAGGTTGCGGCGGGCATCGTCGCAGTGCAGAGCTTCGATCCCGACGGCGACGGCGAGGAAAACGACAACCTGATCCCGCTGGTGACCGACGACGACGTCAGCACGGCATGGACGACGGTCTGCTACAGCGATCGGTACCTGGGTGGCAAGCGCGGCGTGGGCCTCGTCGCCGACCTCGGTTCCGCCCGCACCGGGGTGCTCACCATCGCCATCGGCAGCGCTCCTTACCAGCTCAGCGTGTTCGCGTCCGGCGACGGGCCGGTCCCGACCGCCTTCCCCGACTGGGGGTCGTCGGTGCGTTCGTTCCACGGCGTCGCACCCGAGACCGTCACCGTGCAGGTCGACACGCCTGCCCGGTACCTGTTCGTGTCGTTCAACGAGCTCGGCACCGACAACGACTGCGCCAACAACCCCTATCGCGGCAGCATCCAGGAACTCACCTTCAACTGATAGGCGGCGGTTCCCGAACCAGCTGCCCCGACGCGCGGCCGGCCGGGCACTAGCCTCCTCCCATCGCTGCACCGCTCGACGACCGTGCACTGGTGACCGCGGCCCAGGGTGGCGACCGAGGGGCGCTCGACCAGCTGTTTCGCATCCACTACGACCGAGTCGTAGCGGTGTGTCGACGCATCACCGGAAACGAGTCCGACGCCGCCGATGCAGCGCAGGAGGCGATGATCGCGATGGTGCGCGCCCTGCCGCGGTTCGACGGACGCTCGAGCTTCGGCACGTGGGCCTACCGGATCGCGACCAACGCCAGCCTCGACGAGCTGCGTCGCCGTCGACGCCGGCCGGTGCAGGCGCTGCGTCACGACGACGACCAGCGAGGTCACGAGCTCGCCGACCCCGATTCCGGTGTCCGGCTCGACCAGGTGGCCGATCGCGACGCGCTCGACGCCGCGCTGCTCGCCGTGCCGGAGGACTTCCGGGTCCCGGTGGTGCTGCGTGACGTCGCCGACCTGGAGTACTCCGAGATCGCCGACATGCTCGGCGTGCCCGTCGGCACGGTCAAGAGCCGCATCGCCAGGGGCCGCGGCATGCTCGCCGCCGCCTTCACCCAACATGCCTTCACCCAACATGCCTTCACCCAACATGGTGGGAACCACGACGGCGAGTCCGAACGTCCAACCCGAGGATCCCCCACGGGACCATGAACGACACACCGAACGACACACGACGCATGAACGACGACGACGCAACCCTCCGCCACCACGAGTTGGCTTCGGCCTACCTCGATGGTGAGGCCGAAGCGCACGAGCGCGCCACGGTCGAGGCATCGCCCGAACTGTTGGCGTTGGTGACGTCGTTCGAGCAGGTCAAGAACATCGTCGGTCAGGTACCGGCCGCCCCGGTCGCACAACGCGAGACGGCGATCACTGCGGCGCTCGCCGAGTTCGATCGGCAGGCGACCGTGCCCGCAGCCCCGTCCAACGTCGTCCCGTTCGGCCGCCGGCAGCGGTGGTCGAAGGTACTCGGCGTCGCCGCCGCGGTGATGCTGATCGGTGTCGTCGGTGTCGCTGCCGTCAACTCGTTCAAGGACTCGACCGACAGTCAGTCGTCGAGCACTGCAGGCGACGATCAGTTCACCGTGGCCGCCGGCGATGCACAGAAGACGGCGTCGGAGAACTCGTCAGCTCGACCGACGGTCACCATCGGCGCCATCAACGCACCCGCCGTTGCGGTGCCGCAGTTCACGGACCCCTCGCAGTTGCGTGAGATGCCGTTGCCCGAGGCGCTCCCCGCCGGAACGGTCGCCGGCGCGAGCGACACGACGAGCGCGCCCGGCGAGATCAACACCGACACCGTCGACACCGCCGGCGACAGCGTCTCGCCCTTGTTCAGTCTGGAGTGCCCGCTCACCGAGCACCAGGTCGTGCTCGGCGAGATCGTCTGGATGACCACGCCCGCAGTCGCCGTGCGCGATACGGTCACCGGCGTGACCCAGGCGCTCGACCACCAGTGCAACGTGCTGGTGTCCGTCGAGCCCTGACCTCGTGCAGGTCGTCCTCCTGATCGCCACGGCGGGCGCCGCGCTCGCCAACTGGTGGTCGCGGTTGTCGTCGAACGACACCGTCGAGCGGTGGTCGAAGCCGCTCACCACCATCCTCGTGATCGCGCTCGCGCTCGTCAGTGGCGCGCCCGGGAGCCAGATCGCCGTCGCCGTCGTCGCACTCACGCTGTGTCTCGTCGGCGACGTCGCCCTGATGTCCATCGTCGACCGGTTCGTCCTCGGATTGGGCGCGTTCCTGCTCGGGCACCTCGTGTTCATCGTGCTCTTCGCCCAGTACGGATTGACCGAGCCTGCCCTGGCGGCAGTGGCGCTCTTGCTCGTCGTGATCCTGGTCGCGACCGCCGGTCGCACCATCGTGCAGGGTGCCGCCGACGGTGACCCCGCCCTGCGCATCCCGGTCACCGCCTACCTCGTGGTGATCTCGTCGATGGCGGTGTGCGGTTGGGCCACCGGACAGGCGTGGGTCATCGCCGGGACGACCTTGTTCGTGATCTCCGACACCGTGTTGGGATGGGGTCAGTTCGTTCGCGACCGCCGTTGGATGTCGGTGGTCATCATGGTCACCTACCACGGCGCCATCGCGTCGCTGGCACTCAGTCTCTGGTGAGCGGCGCGGTAGGCTCCCTCGCCATGCCGGGTAATCCGATCACTGATCCCAACTGGGCCCCCGATCTCGCCGACACCGTCGAGCGTGTGGTGTCCAAGGTCCGCACGACCGCCACCGACAACGCGGTCAAGGCGTCGCGTGGGGTGGTCTTCGGTGTCGTCATCCTCATGGCAGCGATGGTGGCGATCCCCCTCGTCGTCATCCTCCTCCTCGGAGTCTTGCGCGAAGCCCTCGCCACGTTCGTCGATCACGACCAGGCCGTGTACCTGTCCTACTTCATCCTCGGCGGCATCCTGTTGATCGGCGCCTTCTTCGCGCTTCGGGCGCGCCACAAGGGTGAAGCTGCGTGAGCCACCAGCAGGTCATCATCATCGGCTCCGGGCCGGCCGGGCTCACCGCCGCCATCTACACCGCCCGCGCCAACCTGTCACCGCTGGTCATCGAGGGTGAACCGAGTAGCACGAGCGATCAGCCGGGCGGCCAGTTGATGCTCACCACCGAGGTCGAGAACTTCCCCGGATTCCCCGAGGGCATCATGGGGCCCGAACTCATGATGCGCTGCCGCGAGCAGGCGGCCCGGTTCGGCGCCCAGTTCCTCACCGCCAAGGCCACAGCCATCGACTTCAGTGCGCGGCCCTTCAAGGTCTGGGTCCGCGACGACCTGCACACCGCCGACTCCATCATCGTCAGCACGGGCGCCCAGAGCCTGATGCTCGGCCTCGAGGCCGAGACCCGGCTGCTCGGGCACGGCCTGTCCACCTGTGCCACCTGCGACGGATTCTTCTTCCGCGGCCACGAGATCGCTGTCGTCGGCGGCGGCGACTCGGCGGTCGAGGAGGCCACGTTCCTCACCAAGTTCGCCTCCCGGGTGATCATGCTGGTTCGCCGCGACGAACTGCGCGCCTCCAAGATCATGCAAGAGCGAGCCGCGGAGAATCCCAAGATCGAGTTGCGCTGGAACACCGTGGTCGACGACCTGTTGGGTTCCGAGAAGCTCGAGGGCGCGGTGGTTCGCAACGTGATCACGGGCGATGTCGAGACGCTCCCGGTCACCGGCCTGTTCGTCGCCATCGGGCACCGCCCGAACACCGACTTGTTCCAGGGCGTGCTCGACATGGAGGACAACGGCTATCTCGTCACCCGGCCGGGCTCTTCGTACACCAACATCGACGGCGTCTTCGCCTGCGGCGACGTGCAGGATCACACCTACCGCCAGGCGATCACCGCAGCCGGTTCGGGGTGCATGGCCGCCATCGACAGCGAGCGCTGGCTCGAGTCGAACGTCCACTGAACCGCAGCCCGCTCCAGGTCATCCACCCCGGCCGCGGCCGGAGGAATGGGCTTCCCGTTCCGTGGGTTGGTCGGCGGTAACATCACCTTCCCCAGCGAAAGGACCACCATCATGGCCGATGGCATCGTCACCCTCACCACGTCCACGTTCGACGAGACCGTCGCCGCCAGCGACAAGCCGATCATCGTCGACTTCTGGGCCGAATGGTGCGGCCCCTGCAAGATGATCGCTCCGATCCTGGGCGAGATCGCCGCCGAGCAGCCGGGGCTCACCGTGGCCAAGCTCAACGTCGACGAGAACCCCGACATCGCCATGCGGTTCAACGTGATGAGCATCCCGACGCTGCTGGTCTTCCACCAGGGTGAGGTCCGCAAGCGCCTCGTCGGCGCCAAGGGCAAGGGTCAACTCCTCCAGGAGCTCGACGAATTTCTGCCTACTTCCCGCTGACACCCGGTCAGCGCGGCGAGGCCATCCGCGACCTGCAACGACGCCTCGGGGCCGCCGGGTATCCGCCCGCCGCGGGGACCGAGGCGGGTGAGTTCTGCGCGTCGACGGAGGCAGCGGTGCGGGCGTTCCAGGCCGCGCGTGGAATTCGCGTCGATGGCATCTGTGACGAGCACACCTGGACAGCGCTGGTGGAAGCCACGTGGAAGTTCGGGGATCGCCTGCTGTTCCTGACCTCTCCGAACCTGCGTGGCGACGATGTGGCCGAACTCCAGTCCCGATTGGCGCGCCTCGGCTTCGACAGCGGCCGCGTCGACGGGATCCTCGGACCACGCACCTCCCGCGCGCTCGCCGACTTCCAGTCCAACTGCGGCGTCAACGCCGACGGAGTCTGTGGTCCCGACACCGTCCGGATGATCATCGTCGTCAGCGGCCAGACCGGCGATGGCCCGGGCGTCACCGCCGTCCGTGAGCGCGAACGGATGCTCGCCGGCTACGGATCACTCGCCAACTGCCGCATCGTGATCGGCCAGTTCGGTGGTCTGAGCAGCATCGCCCGCACCCTGGCCCGGGAACTGCGGCTCCGCGGGGCGACGGTCATGCCGCTCGACGAGCCCGACGCCGTGGCGCAGGCCATCGCCGCCAACCACTTCGGCGCGCACGCCTATGTGGGGTTCGAGAGCAGCGCCGAGCCCATCGCCGTCGCCCACTACTACAAGGTGCCGACCTTCGAGTCGGTGGGCGGACGGGCCTTGGCCGACGCCATGGCCCACGAAATGCGCGAGATCGATGGTCTGGAGCCCACGGTCGGCGGCATGCGCCTCCCGGTGCTCCGTGAAACGCGGATGCCGGCCGTGTTGTTCACCGTCGGCCCGGTGCGGGTGGCCACTGACGCTGCGCCCCACCTCGCCGCGGCGGTGTTGCGGGCCTTCGAAGTCTGGATCTTACGCGCGACCTGAGGGTTTATCCACAGCGTTGTCCACGGCTGTGTGTAACCCTCAATCGAAGGTTCGTCAAGCACTGTCGACGCTGGGTGGTGAAGCTAGGGCTGAATCCCACCGGCAGTAGTCATTTGGTGATAAATTCGCTCCAAGTCTTCAAGATCCGCGAACTCGATCACCACCTTCCCACGCCCTGAGCCCATGCTCACACTGACCCGTGTGGACAAGTAGTCGGCGAGGAGCTCCTCGAGCTCCAACAAACCAGGGGGACGAAGTCGGGTTGCACTGGTGAGGCCCGCCCCATCGGCCACTTTCTTGGGCGTCGCAGGGGTATCGGCCGACTCATCGGCCCCTGCTCCCCGGTCACGCACGGCCTCCTCGAGCATCCGCACCGACCAGTTCTCGGCTGCCGCCCGTCGAGCGAGCTGCTCCTGGAACGCCCGATCAGGGGTGCCGAGCAGGGCCTTGGCGTGACCAGCGGACAGCCGGCCATCGGCGAGGAGGTGCTGGATCGCCGCAGGCAGCGACATCAATCGCAACGTGTTGCTCACCGCCGATCGGCTCTTGCCGACACGAGTGGCCACCTGCTCGTGCGTGAGCGAGAAGTCCTCGATCAACTGCTGGTAGGCAGCCGCCTCCTCCAACGGGGTGAGATCCTGGCGGTGGAGGTTCTCCACCAGCGCCCGCTCGACCGAACCCAGGTCGTCGGTGACTCGCACGATGGCAGGGATCACCGCCAGACCGGCACGGCGAGCAGCTCGCCAACGACGCTCGCCGGCGATCAACTCGTAGGTCTGCTCCCCCGTCGCCCGCACCAACACTGGCTGCAACACGCCGATCTCGCGGATCGACGCCGCCAACTCGGCCAACGTCTCCTCGTCGAAATGGACCCGCGGCTGATGCGGGTTCGGGACGATGCTGGCGACGGGAAGTTCCTCGAGCCGAGGCTGGTCGCCCATCACGACTGCCGTGGCATCGGCGGGGATCAGTGCCCCCAAACCTTTACCGAGTCCGCTGAGACGGGCCACCGCTGACCTCCTTCGCCACGCCGCGGTAGGCCGTCGCGCCCCGCGAGCTCGGATCGAACGTGATGATCGGCTGCCCGAACGACGGGGCCTCCGACAGTCGAACAGTGCGCGGCACCACGGACCGGCACACCTTGTCGCCGAAGTGCTCGCGCACCTCCTTGACCACCTGATCGGACAGCTTGGTGCGGGCGTCGTACATCACACAGACGATCGTGCTGACCTCGAGCCGCGGGTTCAGGTTGCGCTTGACGAGGTCGACGTTGCGCAGCAACTGACCCAGACCCTCGAGCGCGTAGTACTCGCACTGAATCGGGACGAGCACCTCTGCGGCAGCGTTGAGGCCGTTCACCGTGAGCAGGCCGAGTGATGGAGGACAGTCGATGAGCACGTAGTCGTAGTCCTCGAGCACTGCCTCGATGGCACGGCGCAGCCGGTTCTCGCGGCTGAACGCCGGCACCAGCTCGATCTCTGCGCCGGCCAGGTCGAGGCTCGCGGGAGCCACGAACAGGTTCTTCACCGAGGAGGGCTCGATGCAGTTCTCCAGCGGCACCTCGTGCATGATCACGTGATACATCGAGGTCTCGAGGCCGCGGTTGTCGATGCCGAGTCCGGTGGACGCATTGCCCTGCGGGTCGAGGTCGATGATCAGGGTGCGGTAGCCGAGCTCGGCCAGGCATGCCCCGAGGTTGATGGTGGTGGTGGTCTTGCCGACGCCGCCCTTCTGGTTGGCGACGGCGATCACTCGGGGAAGCGGTCGGCTTCCGGCGGCGGGTGAGGTCATCGAGGAACATCTCCTGCTCGCTCATGTCCATCGGGAAGACCCACGACGGAACGGACGGAACTGCAGGGTAGCGGAGTCACCGGCTCCGCGCGTGGATGACCGGGCGAATGTTCCACGTGGAACACCGTCCCACTCGCCCCCCGCCCGCGGCGCAACAGCCCACCCATGGGCGCGAGATCAGGTCACCTTCGCCCCATCTAGCGCCCATGGGTGGAGAGCCGGTCACTCTTGGCACGGACTCGCGCCCATGGGTTGGGATTGGGACACCTCGGAGACGGGTGCACGAGGTGGGCGAGACGGCGCGCGAAACGACGCAGTGATGTTCCACGTGGAACATCAGCAGCGGGTGAAGACGCGAAATCCCTGTTCACGGTGGTGCTCGGCCAATCCACATTCCTCGAGAAGCTCCGCCGGCCACCGGCCGGGATCGTCGACCGGCGGCTCACTGACGAGGAGCACCCCGCCGGCACGGAGCAGCGCCCCGGCCCATCGAGCCGTCACTGGCGGAGCGGCGAAGCTCCGCGCGGTGACGATGTCGAAGGATCGTGGGGCCTTTCCGGCCACCACGGCAACATCGTCGGCGACCACTGACACCCGCTCACCCAGCCGGAGCGACTGCACGGCGCGACGGAGTAGATCCGCTCTCGTGTGCCGACGCTCGACCAACGTCACGAGGAGGTCGGGCCGGCGCACGGCGATGACGAGTCCCGGGAGGCCCCCACCGGACCCGAGATCAACAAGGTTCCCGGCACCCATCGGAAGGTGCGCCACGAACCGATCCGCATGATCCACCGCATCAGCAATGGGCATGCCGATCGCGCCGCGCGCCTGAATGACGCGCAGCGCGGCGACGAGTTCGTCGTCAGGCATTCGCCGGAGCGATGATGACCCGGCGGTAGGGGTCGTCACCCTCGGAGCGGGTAGCGATGCCGTCCACTTCGGACAGCGAGTCGTGGATGACTTTGCGGTCGGCCGACGACATCGGCTCGAGCACGCGAGCAACACCCGAGGCCTTGACCTCGTCGGCCATCTGGGCGGCGAACTGCCCGAGGGCGATCCGACGGCGTTCGCGGTAGCCGCCGACGTCGATGCGGAGCCGGGTGTCGTGGTCGCCGAGACGGCGCTGGGCCGCCACGCGGGCCAAGTCCTGCACAGCCTGCAGCGTCGTGCCACGCGGGCCGACGAGGAGACCGAGTTCCTGACCATGCACGCGAACCTCGAGGTCGTCGCCGTCCTCGACGAGCTCGACCGTGCCACTCAATGCGAAGGCTTCGATCAACCCGCTCATGAAGCGGCTGGCTTCTTCACCTACCTGACGTGCGTCCACGGCCTGCTCCCTGCTGCTGTTCTGGTTGTTGTTCGACTGCGACTCCCCCGTCGGTGCGGGCTTGCGTTCCGCAGCCGGCTTGCGCTCGCGCGGGGCACGAGGTGCGGCGGCCTTCTTCGGGCGGGCACTGGGTGTACCGGCCTCGTCGGCCGACGCGGCGGCCGTATCGGTCGATGCGGGCTTCTCGGCCTTGGCCGACTTGTCGCGGCTCTTGCGGTCGCGACGGTCGACCTTCTGGCGAACCTGCGCCGGACGGACCCGGGCTCGCACCCGTGCCTCGCCACGCACTCGTCCGAAGAGCCCCGCTTTGGGCTCCTCGAGAATGTCGAACTCGGCATCCTCATCGTGGACACCCAACTGGTCGAGCGCCTTCTCCTTGGCCTCTTCCACGGTCTTGCCGGTGGTCTCTACCCATTCCATGTGTGCTGACCTGCTACTTCTTCTTCGATTGGGGGCGACTCGAGCTGTCGGGGCGAGCTGCCTTCCCGGTGGACGGTGGACGACCCGACTTCCCGCTGGACGCAGGGGTCGGTTTGTTCTTGGGCGGGGTGGCCCGTTTGCTCGGCGCGGTGGCGGGCGACTTCTCCGGGACCTTCTTGGCTGTCGTCAACTCACGCTTGGCCTGGGAGAAGAGGCCGCCGGGGGCGCCGCCGTCCTTCTTCTGATCCTCGCGGGCTCGCTCACTGGCTCGCTGCGCCTGCCGGCCGAGGGACTCCTCACCCTTGTAGAAGCGGTGCGTGATGTACCAGTTCAACCCGATGCGGAACACCGCTTGGGCGAAGTAGTAGATGACCAGACCGGTGAGGTAGAAGCCCATGAACACGGCGAACACGACCGGCAGGTATTGCATCAGCTTCTGCTGGTTGGCAGAGATGGTGGGGGAGACCGCCGCCCGAGATGCGACCATCCGCTGCTGCGCGAAGTACAAGGCGCCGAGGGCCAGGACGAGTGCCATGTAGATGAGGCCCTGGCCGAAGGAGTCGCGCATCACCATGTACGGGCGCTTGGAGAGGTCGAGGCCCCACGAGAGCATCTCCGTCTTGCCGACGAGCGACTGGTAGATCTTGGTGCTGGTACTGACGTACTGCGGGGTGAAGGTGCCGTCGGAACCCTTGGTCGTGAGGCCGTGCAGGACCCGGAAGATGATGATGAACACCGGCATCTGCAGCAGCAGCGGGAAACACGAGGCGAGCGGGTTCACCTTGTGCTCCTGGTAGAGCTTCATCATCTCTTCGTTGAGCTTCTGGCGGTCGCCGCGATACTGGTTCTGCAGCTTCTTCATCTCGGGCTGCAGCTTCTGCATCTCGAGCATGCCCTTGGTGCTCTTCAGCACCAGTGGCGCGGTGATGACCATCACCGTCAACGCGATCAGCGAGACGGCGAGGATGTAGTTGTTGGTGAAGCTGTACAACCAGGCGAGCAGCGCGGCGGGGGGCTCGAACAAACCAGCAATCATGCGACGGATCCCTTGTCATGTGCGATGTCGTGTGCGAATGGGTGATGAGAGAGCGGGTCGTGGCCGCGGCGTTCATTCGCCAACGGCACCGGGTCCCATCCGGACGGCCCGAAGGGGCGACACCGCAGCAGGCGTCGAAATGCCAGCCACGCCCCGCGGGCAGTGCCGTGGACCTCGAGCGCCTCGATGGCATAACTGCTGCATGTGGGGGTGAATCGACACGGCGACGGGCGACCGTCGACGGCGCGCTGATACCCGACGATCATGCGCAGCATGGCACGCCGGATCAGGCTCGAACTCGCTGCAGCAGCTTGGTGAGATCGAACTGGAGTTCGACGAAGGACCGCTCGGCGGCGCCCGGGCGGGCGCCGAACAGGAATTCCCCCGGCGGCAGCCCCTCGGCGGACGACGCGTCCTGCAACATGGCCCGAAGTTGCCGCCGCACACGGTTGCGAACGACGGCGGGTCCGAGCGCGCGACCCAGTGCGTACGCCACACGCGGAGGTGTGGAGGTTCCTGGAGGATCGAGTATGTAGGTGCACCACAGGACTCCGGCCCGAGCGCGCTGTCCGTTCGCAGCAATGCGTGAGAACGCGCGGCGCTCTCGGATGCGCCAGATCAAGCCGACAGACGGTGACGGCCCTTGGCGCGCCGCGACTTCAGCACGGCACGGCCAGCACGGGTGCTCATCCGAAGGCGGAAGCCATGCTTCTTGGCCCTGCGGCGGTTGTTGGGTTGGTAGGTGCGCTTCACGCAGCCCTCCTCGAGCTGCACTCGGCAGCACTCACAGTCGACGAAATTGATGACGTAGCGCGCCGGACTTTGCCGGCAACGCCAGAACAGGCGCCAAGACTACGGTCGCGCGAGGCCGTGTGGCAACCGCAGCGGTACGACGGCGCGACATGTAGGGCTTCCGAGCTGCCCCGGAAGGGTGACGTTCGGAGGACGGACGGAAGCCTGCTAGCGTGCGCCGTTCAACAGTTTGGGTTGTCCACATGATGTGGACAATGATGTGGATTCTGAGTAGAGACCAGGGAGGAGGCGCAGGTGAGCGACCATGAACAGCTGTGGACAGCCGTTGCGCAATTGCTCCGCGCGCAGGTGTCCGAGGCCGTCTGGTTCTCCACCTTCCAGGATGTCGTCGCCCTGGACAGTGACGCTTCGATGGTGCGAGTGAGTGCGCCGAACGCACACGCCCGCGACCGCATTCTGTCGCGATATCTCCCGCTGGTGAGGGATGCCCTCGAAGAAATCGGGGCTGCCCACGTCAACTTCGTGGTCGAGGTGCAGGTTGCCGAGCCCGAACCGGAGTCGCAGTGGGCCCAGGAGAACGTCCGCGAGACGGGCACCTCGTCGGCCGGGAACGGCAACGCACCGAGCAACAACAGTGAAGGGCGTAGTTCGAGCGGCAGCAGTTCCAGCAACAACGGCATCACCGACGGGATGAATCCGCGCTACACCTTCGAGACCTTCGTGAAGGGCGCATCGAACCAGTTCGCGCTCGCCGCCGCGCTCCGGGTCGCCGAGACTCCAGGTCGCAGCTACAACCCGTTGTTCATCTACGGCTCCGCCGGCTTGGGCAAGACCCACCTGCTGCACGCCATCGGCCATTACGTGCAGAGCCACTATCAGCACGACGTGGTGCGCTACGTGAGCACGGAGACGTTCCTCAACGAGTACGTCGACGCGATCCGCACCAACACCACCGCCAACTTCAAGCGCCGCTACCGAGACATCGACGTCCTCCTCATCGACGACATCCAGTTCATGGAGGGCAAGGAGGGGCTCCAGGAGGAGTTCTTCCACACGTTCAACTCACTGCATGGCGCCAACAAGCAGATCGTGATCTCCAGCGACCGCATGCCCGACGCGATCCCCACGCTCGAGGAGCGCCTCCGCGGCCGGTTCAAGTGGGGGCTCATCACCGACATCCAGCCGCCGGATCTGGAGACCCGTCTCGCCATCCTCCGCAACAAGGCCGAGCGAGATCACAGCCCGGTGCCATCGGAAACCCTTGAATTCATTGCCTCTCGCATCACCACCAACATCCGTGAGCTCGAGGGCGCACTCATCCGTGTCACCGCCTACGCCAGTCTGAACAACGTCCCGATCAGCACGCACCTCGCCGAGCAACTGCTCAGCGATCTGCTCAGCGACCAGTTCGTCAAGCCTCGCACCGACGAGGAGTTGTTGAACGAGATCGCCGTGATCCTGGGCTTCAGCGTCGAGGCCCTGCGGGGCAAGAGCCGCCAACGTCCACTGGTCACGGCCCGCCAGACCGCGATGTACGTGTTTCGCGAGCTCACCGACCTGAGCTATCCGGCGATCGCTCGGCTGTTCGGCGGACGAGACCACACCACCGTCATCCACGCCGTCGACAAGATCCAGCGGCTGATGAAGGAACGCAAGCAGATCTACGATCAGGTCACCGATCTGGTCCAGCGGCTGAAGACCTCATGACCGTCCGACACCCCGTTCCAGGGCGCGCGGGCCATGTGGACGACGGGCGCCGCGCGGGGGACAACCCGAAGTTGTCCACCGAACTACACGCGGGTGGTTTTTCACCTGTGCACGCGTGGGGAAACCGGTGTGGACACGCGTCGGCCACCTACGCTGGGCAAACAAGGGGTTGTGCACAATCCACAGCCCTTATTACCTCTATTACCTTTGTACAGAACCCCTGTCGAGAAAGGCAACGCTGTGAAGTTCCGTTGTGAGCGTGAAGCCCTGGCCGAGGCATTGGCCACCGCAGGCCGTGCGGCCACCGGCCGAACTGGTGCCCTGCCTGTCCTGTCCGGTCTCC
>JBBQTC010000025.1:0-46906 GCA_038234785.1 Acidimicrobiales bacterium | reverse complement strand
ACTTCGGGACGAGCGACGTGGCCTGTTCGGTCGTCACCGCAGGAGCGCCGGCATGAGCGCGGGCACGAACACGACGCCGCCGCTGCTGCAGGTGACCGACCTGGTGAAGAACTTCAAGGTGCGACCGGGCGGCGGCAAGCCGGCGCTGCTGCAGGCGGTGAGCAACGTGAACCTCACCCTTCACTCCGGCGAGACGCTTGCGTTGGTCGGTGAGAGCGGCTGCGGCAAGAGCACCACCGGCCGATGCATCCTGCGACTCACCGAACCGACCAGCGGCACCGTCGAGTTCAACGGCACCAACCTGTTGACCCTCGGCCACGAGTCGATGCGGCGGATGCGTCGCAACCTGCAGATCGTGTTCCAGGACCCGCAGGCCTCGCTGCACCCGCGCATGACCGTGCGCCGTCTGCTCAGTGAACCGCTGCAGGTCCACGGGATGGACAAGGCCGAGATCCCGGGCCGCATCGAGGAGCTGCTCCGCCTCGTGCACCTGCGACCGGAGTTCCTTGATCGCTACCCGCACGAGTTCTCCGGCGGTCAGCGCCAACGGGTCGGCATCGCGAGGGCACTCGCCATCAGCCCCGCGCTGCTCGTGCTCGACGAGCCCGTATCCGCACTTGACGTCAGCATCCAGGCCGAGATCGTGCGGCTGCTCATCGAGCTGCGCGAGCGACTGGGGCTGAGCTACCTCTTCATCGCCCACGACCTCGCCGTCGTCCGCCAGCTCGCCGACCGGGTGGCGGTGATGTACCTCGGGCGCATCGTCGAGACCGGTCCCGCCGATGTCGTGTATGCGAATCCGCAGCACCCCTACACCCAGGCCCTGCTGTCGGCGGTGCCGATCCCGGACCCGACCATCGAGCTCGGGCGGCAACGGATCGTGTTGCAGGGAGATCTGCCCAGCCCGATCAACCCGCCGTCCGGTTGTCGCTTCCGTACCCGTTGCTGGCGTGCCGACGCCAAGTGCGCGGACGAGCAGCCGATGCTCACCGTGATGGAGGAGGGGCACGAGGTGGCATGTCACTACCCGGGCTCCGACTCGGCGGTTCACGTGAACGCGCGCTCCTCGTGAACGGCCACGTGCTCGCCGTGGACCTCGGGTCCACCGGCATCAAGATCGCCATCGTCGACGCGGACGCCACCGTTCGCGCGGTCGCAGGCGAAGTGATCCCCCTGCTGTTCGTCGACGGCGGCGGGGTGGAGCAGGACCCGCGGGTGTGGTGGGACGCGCTGGGGCGCTGCGCTCGACGGGCGATCGCCGAGAGCGGTCTGCACGGCGACGACGTCACGCTCGTCGCGGTCACCAGCCAGTACACCTCGACCACGGCGGTCGACGCCCATGGCCGGCCGCTGGGCAACACGGTGATGTGGATGGACGGCCGCGGCCGCCGCCACTATCGACCGCACTTCACCGACGACGAGACGCAACGGTGGATCGACGTCCACGGGATGATGCCGCACGGCAACGACGACGTCGGCCACGTGCACGTCATCCGCCACGAGTGGCCCGAGGCGTACACGGCAGCGGTGGCGATGCTCGAGCCCATGGACGTGCTCGCTGCGCAGCTCACTGGCCGAGTGACCGCCACGCAGAACACCATGTTCCCGATGCTCTCGGTGGACAACCGCACGTGGGGCATGACCGAGTACAGCGACGAACTGCTGGCCATGAGCGGCATGCCCGCCGACAAACTGCCGACGCTGGTCCCCCTCGGCGAGCCGCGAGGCACGGTGACCGCCGAGGCCGCCGTTCATCTCGGCGTCTCACCCGCAGCCCTCGTCACCGGGGCGACGATCGACTCGGTCACCTCCGCCATCGGCACCGGTGCCATCGACGAGGCTGGCTGCGGACTCATCATCGGCACGACGGCGGTGATGGCCACGCACCTGCCCTCGAAGCGTCACGACATCGAGCACGGCCTCACGACCGCACCGAGTCCGCTGCCGAACCAGTGGTTCCTGGTCGCCGAGAACGGCATCGGTGGCAAGGCACTCGACGTGTTCGTCAACCAGATGGTCTACGCCGACGACGGTCTCGGTCACACCGTCCTCGACGGCTCCTACGAGGCGGTGCTCGCAGCGGCAGCCGAGGTGCCGTGCGGGAGCAACGGGGTCCTGTTCCTGCCGTGGCTGGTTGGTTCGATGGCCCCGGGCCACGAGCGACACATGCGTGGTGGTTTCGTGAACCTCGGTATCGCCAGCACCCGCGCCGACATGGCACGCGCCGTGCTCGAGGGTGTGGCCATGAACGTCGCTTGGCTGCTGCCCTACTTCTCGGCTCTCGCCGGGCGCGAGTACGACCGGATCACCTTCGGCGGTGGTGGCGCCGCCTCTCCGTTGTGGGGCCAGCTGCTCGCCGATGCCACGGGGGTGCCGGTGCGCCGGCTCGCCCAGTCGGGCTGCACCAACGCCCACGGCGCCGCGCTGCTCGCGCTGTACGAGACCGGCGCCTGCGCTCTGGCGGACCTTCCTGGTTTTCTCGTCACCGCCGACGTGCACGAACCCGTCGACTCCAACCACCGACTGCTGGCGGCGCGCACCGCGTCGCTGGTCGATTTCCATGCCCGTAACGCCGAGTTCTACGAGGCGTTCGATTCGAAGGACACACCATGACCACCCGACCGAAGAGCCCCCTCCATCCGTACGCCGGACGGTTCGACGTGCACGCGACGATGCCCGAGCAGCCCGTCGCGCGAGAGCAGATCCTGGATGAACTGCGCCAGATGTCGCAGGAGGAGGATCGCAAGGGTGACTCCGGCCGCGTCAGCGGATCGATCTACAGCGGCGACCACGACCACTACCACTTCCAGGTCGAGGCGTTCGGCTACTTCGGACATGCGAACGTGCTGCAGCGGGACATGTACCCGAGTGCCACGAAGATGGAGGCCGAGATCATCGCGATGACCGCCGACATCCTCCACGGCGACGAGAACACCGGTGGCCTCGTCACCTCGGGCGGCACGGAGAGCCTCGTCACGGCGATGCTCGCCTACCGGGAGTGGGGTCGCAACACGCTCGGCATCGAACGGCCGCAAGTCATCATGCCGGTCACCGCCCATCCCGGCCACAGCAAGGCCTTCCACTGGTTCGACATCGATGTGGTGATCGCGCCGGTCGACGCCAACCAGAAGGTGGACCTCGACTTCGTGAAGGCGAACATCGGGCCCAACACCGTCGCCTTGGTGGGCTCCGCGGGCACCTACCCCCACGGTGTGATCGACCCCATCCCCGAGCTCGGTCAGCTCGCGTTGGAGCACGGCATCGGCCTCCACGTCGACGGATGCCTCGGTGGCTTCGTTCTCGCCTGGGCGAAGGACTGCGGCTATGAGCACACACCGTTCGATCTGTCCGTCCCGGGTGTCACGAGCATGTCGGCCGACACGCACAAGTACGGCTACGCCCTCAAGGGCAGCTCGGTGCTGTTGTTCCGGCCGAAGTCGCTGCGCCGCGAGCAGTACCTGCTCATCGACACGTGGCCGGGTGGCGCCTACGCGTCGCCGGGGATGGGGGGGAGCCGGTCCGGCGGGCTCATTTCGGCAACGTGGGCCAGCATGCTGAGCTTCGGCAAGGCGGGCTACCGCGCCATCGCCCAGGACATCTTCCGTACCGCCGACGCGATTCGCGCTGCGGTCGTCAGCCATCCCGAGCTGCAACTCGTCGGCGACTCGCTGTGGAACATCGCGTTCACCAGCGACGTGGTCGACATCTTCCACGTCAACGACGGCCTCGCCGACCTCGGCTGGCGCATGAACGGGCTGCAGTTCCCGCCCGCAATCCACTTCTGCGTGACCCGGCCGAACACCAAGCCCGGCATCACCGAGGACTTCGCCAGGGACCTCGCCAAGGCCGTGTCCTACGCACAGAACCCGCCGAACCCGATGCCCCGCAGTGGCGCGATGTACGGCGCCGGCGGTGCGGCCAGGCCGCCTCGCGAGCAGCTGGCCAAGGCGTCCGCCGACCGGCTCGACGCGATCCACGAGGTCGGCCCGCTGCTGTGAGCCCTCACGATCGTCCCTTCCGCTTCGGCGTGGAGATGAAGGGACCGCTCGACGGCCGCAGCTGGGCCGACTCCGCGCGCGAGGTGGAGGCGTTGGGCTACTCGACGCTGTTCGTCCCCGACCACTTCCACTCCGGGCTCGGGCCCATCACCGCGATGGCCACTGCCTTGGCGGCGACCACCACGTTGAAGGTGGCGCCATTGGTGATGGCGTGCGACTTCCGCCATCCGGCCGTGCTGGCCAAGGAGATCGCCAGCCTCGATCTGATCTTCCCCGGCCGGGTGGAGCTCGGCCTCGGCGCCGGATACAACCCGCTCGACTACTCCCGCTCGGGCATCCCCATGGACCCGCCCGGGCAGCGGGTCTCGAGGCTGATGGAGTACGTGCGCGTCCTCCGGCTGCTGTTCAGCGGTGAGCTCTCGTCGTACGAGGGTGCCGAATATCAGCTCCGCGACATTGCGGGCACCCCTTTGCCGGCGACGCCGGGCGGCCCCCCGATCCTGGTGGCCGGGGGCGGCCCACGGCTGCTGCGCTTCGCCGGCAAGGAGGCCGACATCGTCGGCGTCAACCCCAGTACCGCGGCCGGACGAGACAACCCGGGCACGTTCCGCGACGCGCTTCCGGCTGCGATCGACACCAAGGTGGCGTTGGTCCGGGCGGCCGCCGGGCCACGTTGGGACTCATTGGAGCTGAATGCGTGGCTGTCGGTTGCGGCGGTCACCGACGCACCGCACCGAGCGGTCGACTCCCTCGCGAGGTCTGCGGGCGTGTCCACTGCCGAAGTGCTCGGCAGCCCCATCGTGCTGGTCGGCAGTGAGGTCGAGATCGCCGATCGCCTGCACGCGCGTCGTGACCGCTGGGGCTACAGCTACGTCTGCGTGCAGGGCCCGCAGCTCCACCAGTTCGCCGAGACGGTCCGGCGTCTCTCCGGCCACTGACCTGGCGAAGGCGCGAGCCCTCCGAAGGGCGCGAGCCCTCCGATGTTTGAGCCCTCCGATGTTTGAGCCCTCCGCAAACGGGGAAGCCTTGCGGCATCACGGCGCGCCGCCCGCGCGTCGACCGTAACGAAGGAGAAGCGCAATGGACGAGGGACCTCTGGTGGTGCACACCACCGAAAGCGTGCCGCCGAACACCGTGGTCAGCCGGATGCCGGGGGAGCCGACCCAGTCGCTCCCCGCGCCGGTGGCCGTTCCGGTCGCTCCGACCGCCGTGGAGGGCATGACGGTGAGCCGTTCGTTCTCGCCCGACGCCATGATCGCCGCCTTGGCAGGAGTGTTCCTGCTGGTCGTTGGCCTCGTCGGAATGGCACGCGCCGGCTTCGATGGCGGTGTCGACGCCAACGTCGTCGATGTGCTCGGGTTCAGCCACACTGCGCTGCTCGGCATCATCGAAGCGATCGCGGGTCTCATGCTCCTCCTGGCCGGCTTGGCGCGCTGGCGCGGTGGCGAGATGTTCTTCGGCCTCGCGTTGGCCATCGCCGGCATCGTCGGCGCAGTGCAGACCTCGAGCTTCGAGAACAGCCTCGCTCTCGAGTCGACCTGGTCATGGGTGCTCGCCGCCATCGGCGCCGGTGTCGCGCTCGCCGCGCTCGTGCTGCCCCGCTACGTCGCTTCCCGCCACGTCGTCACCAGGGCCGACTGACCGGTCACGAAACGCCCGGCTTCAACTCCCCGAAAGGAACCGATTCTCATGGCAACCCCCCGCAAGGCCACTCGCACCGCGGCGAAGCAGCAAACGAAGCCGAAGTCGTCGCGGTCGGTCAGCTCCAATCGCAAGGCGATCTTCACCGTCCCCACGCTCAGCACCTCCCAGGGTGGCAAGGTGGCCGACGCTCTGCAGGAGCGGCTCGGGTCGCTCATCGATCTGTCCCTGACGCTCAAGCACATCCACTGGAACGTCGTCGGCCCCAACTTCATCTCGGTCCACCAGATGCTCGACCCGCAGTACGCGGGTGTCTCGCTGATGGCCGATGAGACGGCCGAACGCATCGCCACACTGGGCGGTTCCCCGTCTGGTGTTCCCGGCCGGCTCGTCGACCAGCGGAAGTGGGACGACTACTCCCTCGACCGGGCCGACAGCATCACCCACCTCGCTGCGCTGGACGTGGTGTACGACGGGGTCATCGGCGGCCACCGAGCCGCCATCGACGACGTCGGTGACATCGATGCAATGACCGAGGACATGCTCGTGGGCCAGACCCGAGAGCTGGAGAAGTATCAGTGGTTCGTCCGCTCGCACCTCATGGACTGGGCCGGCGGCATGGCCAATGTCGGCGAGCGCACCGAAATGGGTGCCGCCCGCGCCGCTTCGAACAAGACGGCCCGTTCGCCCCAACGGCTTGCAGCGGCCGGCCGCGAGTAGTCTGCGCCCGGTGATGGCTGAGCGCACACAGCTGGTCAGAGAGGTCCGGCAGTGACGATGCCGTCCACCGCCGGAGCGGGCCTGCCGTTCGACCGCGACTACCCGGGTGAGCCGGGTAGCTTGCGGTCGTCGCGGCGCGACGTGGTTCGAGTGCTCGGCGAGCATGGTGTCAGCGTCGAGCTGTGTGACACTGCCGCGTTGGTCGTGAGCGAGCTGGCCTCGAACGCGATCGAGGCCGCGCCCGGACGCGATTACAAGCTGCGGGTGGGCGTCAGTCGCGACGGCAAGGTCGAGGTCAGCGTGCGAAACCACTCCCGCGCAGAGTTTCCCGAGTCGGCCGGCTCGTTGCCGCCGCCGTGGGCGCCACGCGGTCGGGGGCTCGCCATCGTCGAAGCCCTGTCCGCCGACTTCGGGGTCGATCGGCTCGACGGCGACCAGGTCGTCGTGACCGTTCGGTTGGCCGGCTGACGGCAGCGAACGATGACAACCGATACAGACCCGAACGCGCGGGACGAAGAGGCTGATCTCCTCCTGAGATTCGCCCAGACCCGTGATCGACGGCTGCGCAACGAGATCGTGGAGCGCTACATGGGTTTCGCCACGCACATCGCCCAGCGGTACGTGCGCTCTCGCGCCGCGACCGACGACGTTCGCCAGGCCGCGATGATCGGCTTGGTGAAAGCGGTCGATCGATTCGACCCCGACCACGGCGCGACGTTCGCCGCCTTCGCCGGAGTGACGATCGAGGGAGAGCTGAAGCGCTATCTGCGCGATCAGACCTGGGTGGTACGCGTGCCGCGCTCGGCGAAGGAGCTGCACCTCGCTGTCGCTCGGGCGAGCGGCGACCTCGAGCAGAGCCTCGGCAGGACGCCCACCGTGGACGAGCTTGCCGTCCACCTTCAGGTCGACCGAGACGATGTGCTGCGCGGCATCGCCGCAGGCGCGGCGTTCGCCGTCGGCTCGCTCGAGGCACCTCCCCGTCAGGCGCGGCCGACGGGGAGTCGAGCCAACGATGTCGCTCCCGACAACGGCGTCGCCGAATCGACCGATCGTCTGCTCGTCGAACAGTTGATGGCAACGCTGCCCGAACGCGAACGCGAGATCGTGCGCCTGCGGTTCTTCGAGGAACTGTCGCAAGCACAGATCGCCAGTCGGATGGGAATGTCACAGATGCACGTGTCGCGCCTCTTGCGCAAGGCGTTCGATCAGCTCCGTGACGGGCTCGAACTCGACGGGCAGGATGCCGAGCCCGGCACGAGCCCGAGCTGAGATCAGCTCTCGATCTCGCCCTCGCCCTTGACAGCGGCCCCGACCTCGTTCATCTCCTCGAAGTGAGCGGCGGTCCGATCCATGTCGACGGACCGGGCGGCGCGGTCCGCGGCGGTGGCCTCGTCCTGGGTGGGCGGGCGGTCGGCGTGGGGAGTGGGATCGGGTGTGGGATCGGCTGTGGTGGTGGGCTCGTGTTCGTTCATGCGCTGGCGGTACCCACGGGTGTACCGATCCAAACGTCGGCGCGCACCGCCGCCTGCGTACGGTTCTGCACTCCCAGCTTGCGGTAGAGACTTCGGAGGTGGGTCTTGACCGTGTCCTGCGACAGAAAGAGCTCGTCGGCGATACGACGGTTCGGGTGGCCCGCGGCCAGGAGCGCGAGGACCTCACGTTCGCGCTCGGTGAGGTGGTCGGCACCGACCACCGATCGCGTCCGACGGGGCGTCCGCCGCGGGGCCCGACGTCCGACTGCGGCGAGATGGATCGCTTCCACCAGCGCCTCCGCCGGCTCCGACTTGTAGACGACGTCGGCGACGCCGATGTCGTACGCCCGGTCGAGGAAGTCGCCGGACGCCTGCCAGGTGTAGATCACCACTGACCGCACCGTGGCGTCGTCGATCATCTCCGCCGCCCGGTCGAGGCAGTTGCGTGGAGTCGCGAAGGTGTCGAACAGCGCGACGTCGACCGGTTGCTCAGGGCATCCGCCGACGTCGAGTTCCACCACGCTCAGATGAGGCCAGGGCTCGAGCATCGCCGCGACCCCGCGAACGATGATGTCGTAGTCGTTCACCACGGCAATCGTGATCGGCTGGGACGTGCTCGAGTAGGTCACAGTCCCCCCTTACCCACGGAGGGCCCACTCGAAACGAGCCGGTGCGGTGCGGTGCCGGCCAGGCGGTTTGAGTCGGCGGCGAGTGGGGTAGAGGACCGACATGCTCTTCCCGCGGTGCCGTCCTCCCGCCGCCCGTCAACGAGCGGTAACGTGACAACGATGAGCACGGAGCCCGAGGTCGACCGCCTGCAACTCATCGTGCCGGCGCGTGCGCGCTACGGCGCTGTGGTGCGGCTGCTCGCTGCCTCGCTCGCCGCCGATCAGGGGTTCTCCGTCGACGAGATCGACGACGTTCGGCTCGCGGTGTCGGAAGCGTTCTCGCTGTTGGTCGAGCAGTGCGCCGGGCAGGGCAGCATCGTCACCGCCGTTGTGGCCCAAGAAGGTTCGATCGACGCCGAACTGTTCGCCGAGCCGCCTGTCGACGGCCTTGCGGTCGATGCGCTGGCGGCGACCATCCTTGCGTCGGTCACCGACTCGTGGTCGACCGACGGCGGCGTCATCCGAATCGCCAAGGCCGCTGTAGAGCTCGCCCGCTGAACGGAGCTGTCAGTCGGCAGCTTCGATGTGCAGCACCGCAGTCATCCCGGCGATGTCGAGCAGACGCTGCACGGACTTCGACGGGTTGACGATGACGAGGCGCTGCTCGGCTGCCTCGGCGCGCAGGTGGGCATCGATGATGACCCGCAAGCCGCTCGAGTCGATGAACTCGACGTCGGCCATGTCGAGTTCGGTGCGTTCGGCCGTCGGCATCGGAGCGAGCCTGGCAGTCAGCGCAGGCGCGCTGGAACTGTCGATCTCGCCGGTGAGCCGGAAACCGGTCGCGGTGGCCGTGACCTGCAGCAGTTCGTCGTCGTTCACGGAGTGGAGGCTAGCTCGTCGTTGGACTGCTCGGCGTGCGTCGTGACCCCTCGAGAGAGGGCGACGATCGTGATGTCGTCGACCTGTCGACCGGAGTGGAATGCCTCGAACAGGTGGATCAGGCCGTCGACCGCGCTGTCGGCATCGGGGATCTCCGTGGACGTCAGATGTGCGATCACGCGTTCCTCGCCGATGCGCTCACGGTCGTTGCCGGTGGCCTCGGTGAGCCCGTCCGTATACACGACCAGCGTCGCGCCTTCGTCCATCTCGGCCAGCGATGTCTCCCAATGGGCATCGATGGGTCCCACGAGCGGCCCGGTACCCAGCATGTGTGTGATGGAGCCGTTCGGGCCGATGATGTGTGCCGGAGGGTGACCGGCATTCGCGTAGTGGCAGATGCCGTCGCGAAGGTTGACGACCGCGATGAACGCCGTGAGGTAGTCGAGCCCGGTATCGGTCGCCTGGCGCTGCAACAGGTCGAGGCTGCCGCCTGGCGTGTGTCCGGCCTTCACCGCCGAGCGCAGCAGTGCCTTCGCCTTCAGCGCGTTCAGGGCGGCGAGCGGCCCGTGGCCGGTGACATCGATGACGACGACGTACAGCTGGTTCGAGTTGATCAGGCCGATGTCGTAGCAGTCGCCGGCGACGAGCCCTTCCGCGGACCGAAGGCGGGAGGCGACCGCCCATCCATCGGACACTTCGAGGTGCTCATAGGCAACGAGCTCCGAACGTACGTGCAATGCGAGCACCGCACTCTGCTCGAGCGTCTCGTAGGCGCGCACCGCTCGGTCGCGCTCCTGGGTGAGGTGCTGTTGCAGCAACTCGATGGCGGACCACACGTCGACCAACTCAGCGGATTGGAGAGCAGGTCGCGGTGGCCCGTCAGCACCGGCGCCGATCGATCGGGCGGCCTGGGCGATGTCCGCCAATGGCCGGCTCATCCATCGGCGCACGAGCAGCAGCACGACGAGCGCGCCGGCGAGGGCGGCCAGGAACCCGCCGAACACGGCGGCCACGGCGACTCGCTGCTGGTGATTGTTGGCCTCGTCGAGCATCGTGACCTTCGCGTCGAGGGTCGCGGTGAGCGTGTCGAGTCTGCTGCGAACCGTGTCGAACTCGCGCTTTCCGGTGTCGAGCAGCGCATCAGGCACCGGCTGTCCGCTCGCCTGGAGCGCCAGCGCCGGTTCGATTGCCTCGACGAGCCATCCCTGGTCGGCTCGCTCGAACTGGTCGAGCAGCATCGGGAACGCGCGGATCACGTGCTGGTTCGCTCGCAGCGCTGACATCGCCCGCGTTGCGTTCGCGCGTCCCTCCTTGTAAGGATCCAAGAAGCTCGTGTCGTCGCTCAGCAGGTAGCCCCGGACGCCTGTCTCCTGGTCCGACATGGCGAGGCGAAGGTCGGAAAGGTCATTCGCGATCATCCGCGCCGCCCGTCGATCGGACGACGTCTGCTCCCAGCGACGCACCTGCACCATGGCCAGCGCGGCAGCGATCAGGACCACGGCGAGGAAGGTTGCGGCGAGCACCGTCAGCCGGGTCCGGATACTGAAGGTCGCATCCTTTGCGGTGGCGGGCGTCACAGAGCGTCACTGTATTCGGACCACCTCTGGACAGGACATCCGCGACGGCGATTCACCCGTTCGGATGAGCCCCATGAGCCATGGCGCGACGCTGCCGGCCCGATCGGGTCGAGCCGGCAGCGTGCGGGGGTGGGGAGTGGGGAGTGGGCGGTGAGATCAGACCGCGTGGCCGCGGTTGCCGGCGGCGCGGTAGACGAGCAGCGCAAGCACTGCACCGATGATGGAGCCGATCAGGCCCGAGGTCTGGAATGCACCATTGGCAGCGTCGCGACCGAAGAGTGCCCACCCGAGGAACCCGCCGACGAGCGAGCCGACCACGCCGAGCACGATGGTGCCGCCGATGGACATCGGGTCGGGACCCGGAACGAGCAGGCGAGCGACGAAGCCGGCGACGAGGCCGACGATGAGCATGACGATGATGAATCCGAGCATGGGGATGTCTCCTTGACGTGTCGAACAGTTGCGACCCGTCTTCCCCGGATCGTCAGCCCTCAAACATCGCTCGGCTCAGGGTCGCCGGGGGAGCGGCACACCGGGTGCTTCTCGGCATTCTGGAGGGTTTCGGCGCCCCTGGTGACGCCAAAACCCTCAAGTTCGGGCGGGTGCGTGGCACTCGGCTCACCGACGCGGCGCGATGACGTCGCCCGGCAGGTTGCCGTCGGAGTGCAGAGCGCTCTGGAATCGGCGCATGCCGGCCAGCCAACGATCGCGGTCGGTGGCCTTGCGCTCCACATAGGTCGCGACCTCGGGATGGGGCAGTACCAGGAAACGCTCGTGGCGGATGGCGTCGATGCACACTGCGGCCACGTCGGACGGCTCGAGCACACCGTCGCCCGAAGCCACACCCTTGTCGAGCGAGAAGCTGTCGTCGGGCACGCCCTGGAAGTCGGGGCTGTTGAACACGATGTTGGTTCGCACGGCCTGCGGGCACAGCACCGACACGCGAATGCCTTGATGGTGGTGGGTGATCGACAACCACTCGGCCAGTGACACGGCCGCGGCCTTGGTGATCGAGTACGACATCGACCCGATCTGCGTCAGCAGGCCGGCGGCGGAGGCGGTGTTCAGCAGGTAGCCCTCGCCGCGAGCGATCATCGAGGGCAACACCGCCCGGGCCGCATAGATGTGGGCCATGCAGTGCACCTCCCACATCTTCTGGATCGAGGCGTTCGGGTCCTCGAGACCGGCGGACGTGACGTAGCCGGCGTTGGACACGAACAGGTCGATCGGGCCGTGTGCCGACTCCGTCTCGTCGACAAGTCGCCGGATTGCCTCCTCGTCGCGAACGTCGATCGCCACGCCGGTGCCACCGACCAGTTCCGCGACACGAGCGGCCTGCGTGCCGTCGAGATCGGCCACCACGACGTGGCGGGCACCCTCCGCCTTGGCAGCGACGGCCAACGCTTCGCCGATGCCCGATCCTCCACCGGTGATGATGACCACTCGATCGTTCAGTTCCATACCGCCACCGTAGGGGTTGGATCGCCGACGCGACGAGGGGTGCGTTCGACGCGTGGGTGCCGGTCTGCATTGGGTCACAATGGGGCACCCCTGCGACCGAGGAGCACGCCCGCCATGCCCAACGACCCGAAGACCGGTTTCGACCTCGACGAGGTGGATCGCCTGCTCTCCACCACCAAGCAGGTTCGCCAACGGCTCGACCTCACGCGTCCCGTTCCTCATGAGGTGTTGTTGGAGTGCATCGAGATCGCCGGTCATGCGCCGATGGGTGGCAACCTCGAACGCAATCGGTGGATGATTCTCGACGACCCGACGATCAAGGCCGCGATCGCCACCCGCTTCGCCGACGTCGGGCGTCCCTACCTCGCGGCGAGTGCGGGAGTCCGTGCCGACGACCGCAGTCAGCGGGTCATCGACTCGGCGACGTTCCTCATCGATCACCTCACCGAAGTGCCGGCGCTCGTGCTGTCGTTGCGGCTCGACCGTCCACCCTTGGAGCACTCCCAGGGACAGATCGCCGGCTACTACGGCTCGGTGCTTCCGGGCGTGTGGAGCTTCCAGCTCGCTGCCCGGGCGCGTGGTATCGGTTCCGCGTGGACGACGTTCCATCTCGAGCACGAAGCGGAGATCGCGGAACTGCTGGGGATCCCGCCGAGCGTGACGCAGGTGTGCCTGCTGGCCGTCGGCTACTACACCGGCGACACGTTCACTCCCGCCCCTCGGCGGCCGGCCACGGAGGTCACCTACCTCAACACGTGGAAGAACCCGGTGAGCTGAGGGCCGTCATGACCACGATCACCGACAACACCGCGGCACATCGCTGGGAGATCTTCGACGGTGAAGAACTCGCCGGCATCGTCGACTATGAGGTTCGTGATGGCGTGCTGGCGCTCACCCACACCGAGACGATGGATGGCCACGGGGGCAAGGGCATCGCGCGCGAGCTGGTCACCACAGTGCTGGCCGACCTCCGGACCCGTGGCCTTGGAGTGCTTCCGTACTGTCCGTACATCCGCAAGCTCATCGCCGACGACCCAGCGGAGTGGCTCGACCTCGTGCCCGCCGACGCGCGGGCAAGGTTCGACCTCCCGCCCGGCTGATCTGCTGTCGGTGGGGCTCAGACCAAGCGGATCTCCACGCCTCCTGCGCTGAACGTCGTGCCGGGATCTTCGGCACGGTCGACGGCGTGCAGGTCGATCGCGACCAGTCCCTTCCGCTCGACGCTCTGGACGAAACGGACGGCGCGGCCACCCAGGTCGACCGACGTCGGCGATGTCGGCTCCAGTCCGAGAACGTGGGCCCACAGTGCGGCGACGGCAGCGGGATCGCCGACGGCGAGTTCCACGGCGACCACCTCATCGACGCGTGCATCGCTGGGCCGGGCGACCGGCAGATCGTCCCAGAACCAGCGACCGCGTTCGCTGATCCCGTCGAGTTCGAGACCCGCTGACATGTCGCCGCGATGCAGCTGGGCGATGCGGTGCCCCTGGACGAGTTGGGTGAGCGGGACCCGTATGCCGGCCGCACGGCACCGGTCGAGGCATCGGTCGACGTCGGAGACCTGCACCGACAGCAGGTAACCGGCGCTCCCGCCACGCCCGGCGAGCCAGGTGGCCATGGGGTGGTCGGGGGTGGTCGGGCTGACGACCTCGATGAACGCGTGCGTCCCGATCGCCATGGTGTCGTCCTCGATGCCGTGGGCGGCCAGTTCCGGATCACCGAACCCTTCTCCGAGCCGAAGCTCGCGGCGCAACGCACCGGCCACGACGTCGGGTTCGACGGTTGCGATCACGACCTGGCGCAGATCTGCCCAGGCGTTCATCCCGGCGCTCGCAGGGTGGTGACGTGCAGCAACTTCGCCAACTGTCGCTCGAAACCTTCGGGGTCGGCGGCGTGCGCGGCCATTGCGTCGATCGCCATCTTGTCGGTCGCGACGGTGAGTGCACCGGCTTCGACGCCGTCGAGGCCGACCCGGGCGATGTCGCGAGGGTTCTCCTTGTTGCCCTGCACGTGGGCCGCCATCCGAGTGTCGACCGAGCCGAGGACCAGAGCCGTCACCTGCGTGCCCTGCGAGGCGAGTTCGGCGCGGGTGATGACGGTGAGGTAGTGGGTGGCGGCCTTCGACGTCGAGTACCCGCCCATGAAGGCGGCCGGCACCACCGCGGCCACCGACAGGACGTTGACGATCGCTCCACCACCGTTGCGACCGAGCACGGAGGCGAAGGCGCGGGTCATGGCCAGCGTGCCGAAGTAGTTGACCTCCATCTCGCGGCGCGGGGCGTCGACATCGTCGCCGAGCACCAGCCGGGAGTTTGCGTGATATCCCGCGTTGTTCACGAGCAGCGTGACATCGCTGCACGTGGCCGCGGCGGCGGCCACCTGATCGGGATCGGTGATGTCGAGCTGTATCCGCTCTGAACCAGCCGGTGCCGACTCCGACGGGTCGCGAACGCCGGCGTAGACCCGCGCGGCGCCCCGGTCGAGGAGCTCCTCGACGATGGCCCGACCGACGCCGCGATTCGCACCGGTGACCAGCGCGACAGCGCCGCGGAGGCTGCTCATGTCCGACGTCCATCCATTGCCGGAACCCTAGGTCGCGTTCGACATGCTGTCGCCTCCTGCGCAGGTGTGAGATGGTCGCGGATGGCATTCGGTCAAGCTTCGGGTCCGCCCGCCACGGGCAAGCAGGTTCGGGAGTTGCTCGACCTGCTCGAGGCGGCTGGTCACAGCGACTTCCGCGACGCTCGCGGTCCGATGGGCTTCAACCAACGCCAAGCCGGGGGGAAGTTCACCCGCGACGAGGCCCAGGCGTTCATCGACCAGCTGGAACAGGAGGCGCACGAGAACGAGGCGCCTGCCCCTGCGCCCGCGCCGACGAAGCCTCGGGTGGCGCCCGCGACCCGCGTCCCCCCGGCGCTGCGGGGAGTGACGGACGCCGACCTGCTCGCCGAGGTCCGTCGTCGCGGCCTGACCCTCGACCCGTGACTACGGTGGCCGGATGACCGATGGACTGATCGAACGCGACCTTGTCATCGACACCGGCGAGGGTTCGATGGGGACCTTCGCCGTGCATCCCGACGACGCGTCTCCGCACCCGCTGGTGGTGTTCCTGATGGATGCGCCGGGAAAGCGTCCACTTCTGCATTCGATGGCACGTCGGCTCGCGTCGAACGGGCACTTCGTGATGCTGCCCAACCTGTACTACCGCGTGACGCCGGCGTTCGAGCTCGACTTCGGCGACCGCGAGTCGTTCCTGCGAATGCGCGACCTGATGTACGAACTCAGCAACGCGATGGTCGCCCGCGATGTTGGTGTGCTGATCCGCGAGGCCGACCGCGACCCGGCGGCCCAGGTGGAGCGGGTAGGCCTGGTCGGGTACTGCATGAGTGGTCCATTCGCCCTGTTCAGCGCCGCTGAGCACTCTGATCGTGTCGTCGCCGCGGCGTCGTTCTACGGCGTTCGGCTGCACGTGGAGGAGCACGACTCGCCGCATCTCCGCCTGGGTGACGTGAGGGGCGAGTTGTACGTCGGGTGCGCCGAGTTCGACGACTACGTTCCGCTCGACATGGTCGATCGGTTCGAGGCAGCCATGAGCGAATCCGGTGTGGACGGACGGCTGGAGCGGTACTGGGGCCTGCACCACGGGTTCGCCTTCGATGACCGTCCCGCCTACGACGCCGAAGGCGATCGTCGCCATTGGGAGGCGCTCCTCGACCTGTTCGATCGCACGCTCCACCTCGGCACGTAGTGGCGGGCGCATGAACCCCTCACCGGCGATCAGCCACCTGGCGATCGTGCTCGACAGGTTGGCCGGCCCCTCGGCTGTTCCACGCGACGATCAGGTCGAGGCCGTGGAAGCCATCCTGCGGCCAGCAGCGCGGGTGCTCGTGGTCCAGGCGACCGGCTGGGGGAAGTCGGCGGTGTACTGGGCGGCGACGTCGGCGCTGCGTGCGGGAGGCCATGGGCCGACGCTCGTGGTGTCGCCGCTGCTCGCACTCATGCGTGACCAGGTGGCCGCCGCCCAACGCGCCGGGCTGCGGGCGGCGACCGTCAACAGCACCAACCTCGAGGAGTGGGACCCGATCTTCGAAGCGCTCGACGCCGATCGGCTCGACGTGCTGCTCGTGTCGCCGGAGCGATTGGGCAACCCCCGATTCGCAGCCCGGCTCGACGACCTCATGGCGAAGGTCGGACTCGTCGTCATCGACGAGGCGCACTGCATCAGTGACTGGGGGTTCGATTTCCGGCCCGACTATCAACGCCTCGCCCGCGCGCTGCTGTCGACGCCGACCGCGTCCGTGTTGGCCACCACGGCCACCGCCAACCAGCGGGTCACCACCGACGTCGAAGCGCAGCTCGGCACCGGCACGGTGACGTTCCGGGGCACGCTCGCGCGCACGTCCTTGCGGTTGTCGGTGGTGCCCGGACTGTCGCCCTTGGAGCGGTACGCATGGGTCGCCGACGCCCTCGCCGACCTCCCGGGCTCGGGGATCATCTACGTCCTGACGGTCGCCGAGGCAGACCGACTCGCCGGATTCTTGAACTCGTGCGGCTTCGACGTCGCCGCGTACACGGGTCAACTCGACGGAGCGGCGCGAGTGGAGATCGAGGAGCGGCTGCGAGCCAACGAGATCAAGGCGGTGGTCGCCACTTCGGCGTTGGGCATGGGGTACGACAAGCCCGACCTCGGCTTCTGCCTGCATGTGGGCTCGCCGGCCACACCCGTCGCCTACTACCAGCAGATCGGCCGGGCGGGCCGGGCGGTGGCCCGTGCCGATGCGGTGCTCCTGTCCGCTCAGGCCGACGAGCGGATCTGGGAGTACTTCGCGACGGCATCGATCCCCGATCCGGACGATGCGGCCACCACCCTGCGCGTCCTGTCGAGCGGGTCGCGTTCGCTGGTGGAGCTCGACAGTCTCACCGGCGTGCGTCGTGGCCGATTGGAGACGCTGCTGAAGATCCTCGCCGTCGACGGCGTGGTGACCAAGGACGGGTCGAAGTGGGCGGCAACGGGGCGGCCCTACGTGCACGACACCGAGAAGTGGGCCGAGCTCGCGCGAACGCGACGCGACGAGGCCGATCTGATGCGTCGCTACGCCCACGGCGACGGATGTCTGATGGCATACCTGCAACAGGCGCTCGACGATCCGTCACCGGCGAGATGCGGGCGCTGTTCGGTGTGCACCGGCACGCTGCCCGCGCCGGGCAGCCGGCCCAGCGACGACCGCCTACGCAGGGCACGAGAGTTTCTTCAAGGCATCGACATCGTCATCGAACCGCGCAAGCTGTGGCCGAGCGGGGTCGCCCGTCGCGGCAAGATCGCCGGACTCGGAGAGGGACGTGCGGTCGCGTTCGCCGACGATGCGGCGTGGAGCAGCGACCTGCTCGCCTTGCAACGCGTCGGCTACGGCAGCATCCCTCCGGCGTTGCTGGACGGCGCGGTGCAAGCCCTCGGTCGTTGGTCGAAGGTGTGGGAACGACGTCCGGTCGCCGTGGTGGCGGCGCCTGCGGCGTCGGTGGAGATGGGTGCCAACCGAGCGCTGGCAGCGCACATTGCGGCGGTCGGCAAGCTGCCCGTGCTCGACGTCTTCGGGTGGCAGGGCGACGCAGCACCCACCGACAGTTCGAGCGCTCCGGTGGTCGCCCATCTCGAGCGCGCCATTCAGTTCGACGCGTCGGCCGCGATGGCCGATGGCCCGGTGCTGTTGTGCGCGACCACGATGCGCAGCGGTTGGTCGCTCGCGGTCGCCGCCGCGCTCCTCCACGATGCCGGCTGCCCCTCTGCGATGCCGCTGGTCATCCACCGCCTGCCGTGATCGGCACCGCCGGCCACCGAGGCGGCCGGCGGTGCGAGACACGCTCACACTCGGGTGATGCGACCCTCCACTGCGGGTGCGATCGGCGAGTTGGCAGCGATGTAGTCCACCACCACGTCGAGCAGCGCATCACCCGGTTGCAGCACGTCGGTTCCCGCGGCCAAGGCGGTGTATCCGTCGCCGCCGGTGAACATGAAGTCGTTGGTGACGATCCGCACCGGGTCGGTGGGACCGATGGGCGTCAGCGTGCCGGACGGACCATCCGGGGCCTTGTACATCGCTGTCACGATGGGAGTGGACAGCACGAGTGGATCCGCTGGTGTGGTGCACGTGAAGGTGATCACCAGTCCGGAGACCTGTGGCGAGCGGCCCGTTCCACCGGCGAATCGGCTGTCGCACGTCGGCTGGAAGCCGTTCGTGAGCGCGTCCTGCAACTGTTGCCCCGTGATCGTCTCGATCACCGTTCGGTTGCCGAACGGGAGGACCGCGAACACCTCGCCCCAGGTGACCTCACCCGCAGCCTCGCCCGCACTCGGTGGCGTCAGGCGCAGGTCGGCGCGTAGGCCGCCCGAGTTGGTGAGCGTGGCATCGACTCCGGGATACTTGAGCCGCGTCGCGTCGGCCACGAGGTTGCCCATTGCCGACTCGGCGAGGCGAGCCGGGTCGCGGAGCACGTCGATCGCCTGCGTACCGATCACCTTGTTGCGCAACACCGCGGTCTGCGCGTTGGCGTCATCGACGATCGCCTTCACATCGGGTCGCGAGGCGACTCCGAGGTCCACTGCGACCCGCGTCGCGGCGCCGGTCCAGACCACGTCACTGCCCTGCACGATCAACTGGGCCACCGAGTAGCTGCCGCCGGCGTTCACGCCCTCGGCCACCGGGATGTGTCCGACCATCGTGTTGGCGATGCGATGGGTGTGGCCGGCGAGGACGAGATCGATCGTCGTGTCCTGCAGTTGGTTGACGATGTCGATGATCGGGCCGGCCCACTCCGATGCAGCGGCGCCGTCGATTGCGTTGGCCCCGGTGTTGGCGCCGTTGTGGATCACCACGATCTGGACCTTCACCCCCATCTTTCGCAGGCGCTCCGACTCCTGGTGGATGCGCTCGGCCTCGTCGAGGAACGTCAACCCTGCGGTGTTCCCTGCGGCGACCAGTTCGGGCGTGTTCTTCACGTCCGCACCGATGACGCCGACGCGGATGCCGTTCACGCGGAACACCGCCGAGGTCTTCACCCACGGTGGTGCTTCGCCGGTCGCCGAATCGACGATGTTGGTCGCGAGGAACGGGAAGTCGGCGCGGGCCTGGTGGGCGAGCAACCGCGTCACTCCGTAGTCGAACTCGTGGTTGCCGTAGCTGGTTGCATCGAGGCCCCACGCATTCTCGACGTCGATGGCGGGCATGTCCTCGAGCAGCGCCGAGTTCGGCGGTGAGGCACCGACGTTGTCGCCTGACGCCAGGAGGAGCGTCTGCCCGGGCAGGGTGGCCGCCTCCTCGTCGAACATCGTCGCCAGTTGCGCGGCACCTCCCACAGGAATCGCCCGTCCGTCGATCGTGGTCGTGCTCGGGTCGAGTTGGCCATGGAAGTCGGTGAGCCCGATGACCGAGATCGCCTTCGACTGCCGCCCGACATCGAGTGCCTCGAGGAGGACGCGACCCTGTGCGTGCTGGGGCTCGGGAACGTCGAGCAAGAAGGCGATCGTCGGCGCGAGGTCGATCGTGCGAGCGCCGTCGACGGTTCCCTTGCGAATGCCCTCACCACCGGCGAGGAACGTGGCCCGCATGTTGATGTTGTCGCGCAGGTCCTGCACGTCGGGCACGTAGCCGTGCTGACCGAAGAACGCCGATCGGGCGATCAGTGTGCCCGGCGTCGCAGCGTCGAACTGGTACGGCGGGTACGCAAAGGCCACCACGTCGCCGGTTCGAGTGGGGTGCGCCATGTTGGTGGTGCTCCCCGGACCGTTGGGGATGTAGCGCGCCTCGGCCTTCGAGTACACGCGGTCGATCACCTTCCATCCTTCGGGCGCACCGTCGCCGGTCCAGTCGTTGGGGTCCGAGACCGCCAGGTACGCGGCCTTGATCGCCGCCACCGTGGCGGCTTCATCGGCGGCTGGGACCTGCACGAAGCCGCCACCCGCAGGATCCCGTCCTGCGAGGTTGAGGTAGATCTGCACCGCGCCACCGGCCCAGCACGCCTTCGCCTTGCCGATGGTCTCACCCGTTGCCGGTCGGCAGTTCGACGTCTGAGGCTTCGACAACAGACCCATGTCGACGAGCACCTTGCTCGCGTCCACCGCCGCGAACTGCGGCGCAAATCCGTGATCCGACGCGACGAACGTGGTCAGTTTGGCGTGGTGGTCGAGTCGCTGTTGAGCGAGCCGCATGGTCGCGTCGGCGCCTTGGTACGCGCGCTGGAGGTATCCCTCGCGCTGGTGGACCCGATGGTCGGGAGTTCCATTGACCTCGACGTCGTCGTACGCGGGGTTGGCAGTGCCGTCGGGAAGCGTCTTGGAGACCAGCCCGAGGAACTGGTGCTGGAATTCGTCGGTCGTGGGATAACCGACCATTGCCAGGTCGGGTTGGTACGTGTCGAGCACGTACTTGATGATCGGCTGGTATGCGGTCTCCCAGTACAGGCCTTGCTGCACGTAGGTGTCCTCGCTGACGATCCCCGACTCGAGGATCGCGAAGTCCGCGGCCTGTGACGATGGGAAGGTGGCAGCCACGTAGTCCTCGAAGCTGCCGGTGAAGCCTGGCTCTCCGGGCCAGGTCGGCCAGGAGGCGACGGCCCGGGTGACCGATGTGTGGAACAGGCGAACCTGCGAGAGGTCCTTCGACAAGGTCTCCACCTTGACGAGCATCGCGGCCGTCTTGCCGTCGAGCGCGCCTCCCTGCACCGCGACCTTCACGTCGGCCCACTGGCCCTCACGGAGGTCGGCGACCTTGTCGGCACCGGACTTGGTGGGCGAGAAGAGCACCTTGGTGTAGTTCACGCGGTGATCGTTGGTGGGGTCGTAGAGGTATGCGTTGAGCCCGTACTTGTCAGTCCCGAAGTCGAGCACTCGGAGGCGCATCTCCTGCGGGGGGCTGTAGGACGTGGGGACCGCGGTCCACCCGGACGCCGGGGTCGGCGATGCGCCCGGGAATGGCGCCTGCCCGGCGAAGCCTGCCGGATGGTCGTATTGCAGGCCGAAGGACGCGACGAAATTCGCCAGATCGGTCGGGGACACATAGTTGGTCGCGATGCCCCGACCCGACAGGAACGAGCGGTAGTCGAGTGTGGGTCCATTGATGGCGGCACCACGCCCGCCGGCCCATTCGATCTGGGCAACCTTCAGCCCCCCACGCTCCGCGGATTGGGCGATCGATTCCGCCTGCAACACGCCCGAATCGAACGCTGCGGTGCGGCTGGTGAACGCTTGACCATTGACGTGGAACGTGTTGTTGGTCGAACCGGTGACCGCCGGCCATGCTCCGGTGGCGAGGGAGTACCACCCGGCGCCGGTGTTGGGCGGCGCTTGGGTGAGCAGCCCGTTGTCGCCAGCCTTGGCTCCGCTGCGCAGCATCTCCTTGAAGCCCGGAGTCGTGCCGGCTTTGGAGTACTGCTCCACCAGGTCCTGGCGGAGGCCGTCGGAGACGAAGTACAGGACCCGCTGTGGGTCCTTGTGCCGCTCCGCGGACGCCGAGCCTTCGGCCGGCGCGATGCCGGCCAACAGCGCGACGGTCGCACCGATTGCGAGAGATTTGATCCTGCGGCGCCCGCCGAGGGTGGGAACACCCCTCCCAATGGAATCGATCGAGTCCGACACGGCCCTACCTCCACATTGAGTTGGTGCTTCGACGGTAGACCTGATCGATTTGTCCGTCCAGAGGGAAAGTTTCTGCTAAGGGTCTGAGTCAATGCCTCCGACATGACCCCTAGCGCAGTCGGTCCCGAGGCTGTCCTGGGCCGTCCTACAGTTGGCGCTTCGACCAGAGGAGGTGGATCGTGCCGAGGATGACCTCGTATCGCCATGGAGTTCCCGCTTGGACCGACGTGAGCAGTCCCGACGTCGAACGCACCGGAGCGTTCTACTGCGACCTGTTCGGGTGGGATCTCTCGCCCGACATGGGACCCGACGCAGGTGGCTACCGGCTGTTCTTCCAGGCCGGCTCATCCGTCGCGGGCATCGGCCCCAACGAGGGCGCGCCGCCGGCATGGACGACGTACATCAACGTCGACGACATCGACGCCGCCGCCGATCGTGTCCCAGGCGCAGGCGGCACACTGGCGGTCCCGACGATGGACCTGCCCGATGACAGCGGGCGCATCGCATACGCGGTCGACCCCGCCGGCGGCTTTTTCGGTTTGTTCCAGGCGGGCCCGGATTTCATCGGTGCGCAGATCGTCAACGAGCCAGGTTCGGTCGTGTGGAACGAACTCAACGTGCGCGACCCAGCCGCAGTGATGCCCTTCTACGAGTCACTCCTGGGCTGGACCACCAGCCCGATGGACGTCTCACCGGCGCCCTACCTGCTCATCAACGTCGATGGCCGGACCGTCGCGGGCATCATGACGATGGGCGACCAGTTCCCCGAGCACGTGCCCACGAATTGGCTCACCTACATCGCGGTCGACGACGCGCAGGCCACGGCGGATCGGTGCGCGGCGAGCGGTGGCACTGTCGTGGTGCCGCCGTTCGAGACGCCCGTCGGCACGATGGCAGTGCTCCTGGACCCGACCGGAGCCATCTTCGCCATCGGGGCGATGGTGCAGCCCGACGACCCGAACGACTGGACCGCGTGAGCGAGGATCAGTCCTGCGACACCGATGACTGCACGCGATCGACCGGCGCGGGTCGTCCGACGAAGTACCCCTGGCCGAGGTGCACCCCGGCTGCGTGCAACGCGTGACGTTCCGCCTCGGTCTCGATGCCTTCGGCGATGATCTTGCAGCCATGGTCGTCGGCGAATGCGACCAGCGTCTTGACGAAGGTCTGTCGCGCCGTGTCCTTCTCGATCCCTGCGACGGCCTCGCGGTGCAGCTTCATGAACGACGGCTTCAACTGCTCGATGCGGGCGAGGCTCTCGTAGCCCGCACCTGCATCGTCGATGGCGATCATCACCCCGGGGAGGTTGGCCAGCGGCCCGTCGATGAGGTTGGCCGGATCCACCGTCGCCCCGACTTCGATGACCAGTGGACAGGGTGCGTCGGCAACGATCGAGGCGAGCGTCTCGGCGCGATTGGCCAGCGCCGGCGACACGTTGATCGCCAGCCAGGCGTTCGACGGCAGTGACACTGCGGAGACGAGCGCGGCGTGGGCGAGTGCGGCGTCGAGCTCGACGCCGATGCCGGCGGTGTCGGCTGCGGCGAGGCTCTCCTGCGGTGACTGACCGTCGGCGAAACGGGCCAGCGCTTCGTAGCCGACAGGCTCGCCCGTCGACAGGTCGATGATCGGTTGGAACACGGTGAAGAACGTGTACTCCTCGAACGAATCCGAGGTCGGCGTGGAAGCTGTGGGGCGACGACGGAGCAACCCTTGCGATGACGTGGAATCGTCGGAGCCCGCGTTCCCGCGATTGGCGTCCAGCCGTGTGCCGGTGGCAGGGGAGCCGTGGTGCAACACCGATGCCCAGTCGCCGATCGCGCCCGACGGAGTGCGAATGGCGCCGGCCTTGCCCGATGTCGCGTTCGTCGGGTTCGGTGCGGCGACCGGCCGGTAGAGCCAGCTGCGCAGTTGCACCCAGAGATCCACCAACGCATGACGAATGCCGACGAAGGCGATCATGGCGTACAGCGCCAACGTGGCGTTCAGCGCAGCGAAGAACAGGTGGTTCCACTGGTGGCGCTGGATGTCGACCACGACGGTGTACGTCGCGAAGCCGATGAGCGCCCACGGTGCGATCAGGAAGATGGCCCGAGCGGTGGTGCGATCGCGGACCTTCGGTGTCCGTTTGAACGAGCTCTTCTCTCCAGTGACGAGTTGCAGGACCGATGCGAACGTGCCCGACAGGTTCACCGGCAACAGGATCAGGTTGAACCCGTAGAGCCGGAGGACATCGAGGCGCTTGTACCCGCAGTAGCGCAGATCGCTCGCCATCATCAGGAAGTAGGGCAGCGCGATGAGCGGTAGCACCGGCTTGAGCAGTCCACTGTTGAACGGGTAGATCAGCAGGATCAGCAGGCACAGCGACGACCAGAAGATCGATGCCATGTAGTTGACGCGCAGGAACACCTCGCCGAACCGGTTGCGCTCGCCCTTCTCGCGACGGGTCCGCGACTGCTCGCGAAGCTTGGACAGGATCAGCAGTCCGCCGTTCGCCCAGCGTTGACGCTGGATGCACAGTGACCCGAAGTCGGGTGGGGTGGCGCTGTAGGCGAGCCGCTCGGGGTAGTTGAAGAGCGTCCACCCGTGGATGCCCAGGTCGATGGTCGACTCGGTGTCCTCGATGACCGTGCGGTCCTGGATGTAGCGGCGGATCTCCCAGTTGCCCTCGTGGTCGATCTGCACGATGTCGTCGAGCGCCCGCTTGCGCAGCAAGGCGTTCGCCCCCACCCAGAACGTGGCGTCGTAGTGCGTCATGCCCTGGTGGACGATGTGCTGGATGTCGGTCGTCGCCCCGGCGATTCGCTCGATGCGGGTGGCCGATCCCGGATACGCGCTGTAGGGCGTCTGGGCGACGCCGACGTGAGCGTGCCCGTTCTGCTCCAACAGGTAGAGGATGCGCGCGCAGTACTCCGGCAGCAGCACGCTGTCCGCGTCGAGGGTGAGCACGTAGTCGGGGTCCGGCACGGTGAGATCGGCGTGGCGAGGTGAGCAGGGAACCAGCGCCAGACCGAGGGGGGTGGCGATCTCCTGGTAGCTGCCGCCCATCAGCGAGATGTAGCTGTTCAAGTTCATCGCCTTGTTGGCGGCGTGCGACGACGAGACGTACTGCTTGCGTTCGAAGCTGGTGATCTCGGCCCGGAACGTGGCGACGAGGCGGCGATAGAGGTCGAGGAGGCGATCGGTGGTGAGCGTCGCGCCTTCGGTCGCGCCGGCACGCAGCGCCTCGGCGATCGTGTCGAGGTCGGCGGCGAGATCGCCGAGGACGTGCTCGACGAAGAACGTGTCCGCGTGATCGGCGATCTCCTGCCCCTCGCCGAGCTCACGCAGCCATGCCGCGGAGAACTCGTAGTGCGAGGCCAGTTCGTACATGTCGGCGACACTCGGCTGCCGATCGCCCATCTGCAGGTTCTCGAACTGCTCGAGAGCGGTCACCGCGTGAGTGAACGGCACCGACAGTTCGGTGGTGATGCGCCCCGGCAGGTTCCGTGCGGTGTCCAGCATTCGCTTCGCATGAGCTGTCGTTGGGTAGGGCGGGTCGTCGATGAGCAGCACCACGCGCAGGTGCGGATGCTCCTGCAGCGCTGCCGACAGCAGTGTCGTGCGGATCACCCGTTCGTCCTCCTGGTAGGAGGGGACGAGCACGGTGACGGTCGGGACGGACTGGGTGAAGAAGTGGTCGATCGCGGCCCGGGGGACTCGCTGGTGTGCGCGGCTTCGGTAGAAGAATCCGATGCGCGTGATGAGGTACGCCATTGCCGACGCAGTCAGCGCGGTCACGACGAGGATGTACACGATGGCCTCGATGACCAATCGAGCGCTGGATGCCTCGCCCTCGACGAACTGCTGCACGATGGTGAGGAAGAGGTACGTGAACCATGCCGACACGGTCAGCACGATGGCCATCCGTCCGAGCATGATGCGGCGGTCCGAGATGGGGGGTGCGACCACGGGCATGGGTTCGTTTCGGCGGTCGCTGCCCCATTGGCGGCGAGCCTGCCGTTGCTGCGTGTCCGTGTGCTGGTCGCCCATGGGCCTTCCTGACTGCTGATTTCGACGACGAAGGAGCATTGCGGCCGGCATCGTCGCGGGAGCCGGCACTGGAATATCGACAGTTCGGGCGATTTCGTGAGGAGAACTTCAAGATCGGCTCACGTTTCGCGCGCTGGGCACCGATGAATCTGATGACCCCAGCCCTCCCTTGCGGCCCCGGAAGCAGTGATCCATGACCTCGACAACGCACGAACACCCACGAGACGACCAGTCGGACGTCGAGGTCGACGACCTCGATCGGGCCGATGGTTCTGGCGAACGGTTGTCGTGGTCGCGTCTCGGTGCGGTCGTGCTGATCGTCGCCGTGGTGGCTGGCGGTACGGCGCTGGCAGCGAAGTACCGGTCTTCGGACTCGCCCGCCTTCGACCGCTCGTGGAGCGTGCCGTACGTGGACGTCACGTTGACGCCGACGTACCAGTTCCAGGATCCCGAGTCGAACCCGGCGCGGGACATCGCCCTGGCCTTCGTGGTGGCGGATCCGAACGAAGCCTGCACCCCGACCTGGGGCGGCGCCTACACACTGGAGTCTGCCGCGACGGACCTCGAGCTGGACCGACGCATCACCCAACTTCGAGCAGCAGGCGGCGACGTGATGGTGTCGTTCGGCGGGCAGGCCAATCGTGAGCTCGCCTTCGCCTGCCAGGACGAGGCTGCGCTCACCCAGGCCTATCGCACCGTCGTCGAACGGTACGACCTGCGCACGATCGACCTCGACATCGAGAACGACGACATCGCCGACACCGCATCCATCGAGCGCCGAGCAACGGCGATCGCGACCGTCCAGGCAGAGCGGGCCGCTGCCGGCAGTGATCTGTCGGTGTGGTTGACGCTGCCGGTCAGCACCTCTGGATTGACGGCCGACGGGGTGTCACTCGTCGCCTCGACGCTGGAAGGGGGAGTGACACTCGCCGGTGTCAACGCGATGACGATGAACTTCGGCGACGTGCACCATCCGACCGCCGACATGCTCGCCGCGACGAAGAGTGCGCTCGAGTCGTCGGTCAAGCAGATCATCGACGTCTACGGCTCGCGCGGGGTCACGCTCACCGAGTCGCAGGCGTGGGCTCAGCTCGGCGCGACCCCGATGATCGGTCAGAACGATGTCGTCGGCGAGATCTTCACCCTCGACGATGCTCGTGGCCTGGCCGAGTACGCGATCACCAAGGGTCTCGGTCGCGTGTCGACCTGGTCGCTGAACCGGGACGCTCCGTGCAGCCCATCGTTCGCCGATGTCATGGTGTTGTCCAACACCTGCAGCAGCGAGCCCCAGGAACTGCTCGACTACGCCAACGTCTTCACGTCGCTGCCGGGGCGCGATCCCTCCCTGGCGCCGGGCGATGCGGTGACCGTCACCGACCCGCCCCAGACCGTCGACGACGAGTCGACCAGCCCGTACCCGATCTGGCGCCCCGAGGCCCAGTACCCCGGCGACTACAAGGTGGTGCGCCGCGGGATGGTGTACCAGGCGAAGTGGTACACGCAGGGCGAGGACCCGGCGATGGTGACCCAGAACCCGTGGGATTCGCCGTGGTCCATGATCGGACCCGTGGGCCCGGACGACGAGCCCTATACGCCGACCACGCTCCGGCCCGGGACCCATCCCGACTGGAGCCCCCTCCCCCTCTATGCGAAGGGCGACAAGGTGCTCTTCGACGGACTTCCCTATGAGGCCCGGTGGCCCAACCAGGGTGAGGCGCCGTCGTCGTTGTTCCCGGTCGGACCCGACTCGGCATGGAACCCGCTGTTCACCCTCGCCGGTGAACCCGCGGCCGCCTGACCGACAGGCGCCCGGGGCGGACCGTCAGCCGAGGTGAACGACGTGGTCGGCGCCTTCCCACGCGCCCGAAGTGACGTCGAAGCGGGTCCACTCCATCGTCGACGCGCCGTCGAGCTCGGCCCGGTCGACGACCACGGCGTGAAGGCCCAGTCCGATCGGTGACGACGCTCGGTCGGTCGGACGCTGCCAGCCGTCGGTCCCGAAGCGGAGCCGAAAGGGTGCGGTCGAATCGATCGAGAGGTTCGTCCGTCGCACCCTCGCGTCGAGGTCGGTGCGCAGATGGGCCTTCGTCACCGGCAGGCCCGACCGATAGCGATCGGCGACGGCAGCGATCCGATCCGATCGCACGCCGTGGGCGATGGCGAGGTGCAGCTTCAAGAACTCGGCGTGCGCCCACACCAGTGGCATCGCGCTGCCGGTGGGCTTGCCCGGGAACAGTCGACGCTCGGGGATCGCCGCAGCGTCCCAGACCTGTTCGGGCAGTAGTCCGCCCGACGACACGCATCCGGCCATTGCCCTGAGATACGGCATCGGATCCTCCCCGGCCTCGAGCGCGTACTGTCCCCGCTCACCGGCGAGCAACGGCCAGAGTCGTCCGATGCCGGTGCCGTCGAAGGGGCTGCCATCGGCGTGCTCGCCGTAGCCGTCGTCCTGGTAGCGGTGATACAGCGGTCCGACCGCCGTGCCGTCGGCCGACTCCCTGCGCAGGACGCCGTCCACGATGGTGACCGTGTCGACGATGCGCGGATCGAGTGCGGGTCGCAGCCCGTAGCGAACGAGTGCGAGGAACTCCAATCCGACGAGGCGAGCCGCATCGATCTGTTCGCCGTCTCGATTGGCCAGCACCACCCTCGCCGGACCGGCCTCCGAGGCAGGTGGCGCCACCCGGACATAGTGGCCGGCGGTGCCGAACGTGGTGTCGGCCTCGGTGCCCTCGACGTACACGAGGTCCTCGAGGTGCTCGTTCCACCAGTCCGCGATCGACAACGCCGTCTCTGCGTCGTCGCCATCCAGGAACCCGGCACTGCCGGCCCCGGCGAGGGCCGCGATGATGGCGGCAATGGTGAACGGGTTCGCCCCGGACGCCTCCTCCCAACGGTCCTCGTCGGAGCACGGCCCATTGGCGGCGAGATAGGCGCACGCGCGCCGCACCATCGCCCGTACCACCGGTTCGGTGCTCTCGACCACGCCCAGTTCGAGCAACTTGACCGCAAGGATCACCGGCAGCGCGGTCTCGTCCAGTTGCAGCCCGGTCCAGTAGGCAACTCCGTCAGGTGTGAAGTTCTGCGGCCAGTGCCCGTCGGTCGATTGGGTCGCGGCGAGGAACTGCAACATGTGCCTCGCGTCGTTGGGCTGACCGACCGCCGCCAGTGCCAGGCCGGCCTCGGCGCAGTCCCGAGGCCACACGAGGTGGTAGCCGCCGGGGTCGTCGTGGGCCATGCCCCACGGGGTGGCCAGGCTGGCGACGATCGCTCCGGGGAATGCCAGATCCTCATGGACGTGCAGCACCATCGCCGATGTGCGCGCGAGTCGCGCGAGCGGGTCGTCATCGGTGCCGAACGGGAGCTTCGACGCCCACGAACGCCATTGCTCCTCGAACGAAGCGGCGAGCGACGTGAACCCGTCCGACAACGCCGCCAACGCGAGCGAGCGCGCTCCACGACTGGTCGTGGCGAAGCCCAGGGCGATCGTGCCGACCTTCGACGCGCACGTCGCGGTGAGGGCGACGTTGCCGTGGCGGGCCTCGGTGAAGCGCCACTCTGGAACGCCGTGTGCCGCGACGTCCTGCCAGCCGTCGGACGAGCCGACGAAGCCAGCGCTCGCACCGGTGAACGCGGGAAGGGCGATGATGGCAAGAGCTTCGTCTTCGCGAGTCGCGAGCAGCGTGGTGCCCATGATCCACGCGTCGTTGTCGTGCCCGCTGCCGCCGATGTGTGGGGCGGCGAGCACGTGCAGCGCCAGACGTTCGTCGCCGCCCGGCGTCAGATCCGCCAGTTCGTAGGCGATCGCCACCACGTCGCGCAGCGGGTCGCAGACCACGGACAGGGTCAGTGTGTAGCGCTCGTGACGGTGCACGATGGTCGGGAGTGGGACCGCAGGCTCGGGCGTGGTGACCGTGTAGTCGGCGACCCGCTTCACCTCGCTCCAGAAGTCGGTGCCGGTGACGAGGAAGCCGAGGTCGCGGAGTTGGGGTCGGCCGGTGTGGGGCCAGAACACCTCGTTGAGCACCCCGCCACCGACGGTGCACCACACTCGACTCTGCCCGAGCGCGGTGAGCACCACGTCCTTGTCGCCGGCGGCGAACGTGGGCGGAATGCCCGGGCCTCCGAACGCCGGGGTGTCGGACAACTCGTTCACTTCGAGGCCATCGAAACCTGGTCCCAGAGGCGGATCCCCCCGAGCAATCCCGCGTTGGCGTCGATCAACGTGGCTCGTTCGTCGAGTGCACCCTTGAGATGCCTCGCATTGCCGCCGCCGATGTACAGGCGATCGAACAGCAGCAGCGTGTCGAGCGAGGCGATGGCCTTGTGGACCCGTTTGCTCCACTTCTTGTTGCCCTTGTGGCGGCGGGCCGAGTCGCCGAGTTGCTCGTCGTAGGTGTCACCCTTCCGGAAGCGGTGCTGGGACAGTTCGAGATGGGGCCCGAGTTGACCATCGAGCAGGACCGCCGTGCCGAACCCGGTGCCGAGTGTGATGACGACCTCCAGGCCCGGCCCCTCGGCCGCGTCGAGACCCTGCAGGTCGGCATCGTTGACCACCCGAGTCGGCGCGCCGAACGCGTCGGCGAGGGCGTTGGCCAGATCGAATCGATGCCACGCGCGAATCAGGTCGTCGTCGACCTTCGAACCCGGTCCTGTGGCCAGCACGAGGTGCGGCGCGGAGAGCACCAGACCGCCCCGGACCATGCCCGGGAACCCGACGGACACGCGATCGAACTTCTTGACCGGCGCAGCGAGGCCAGTCAGTTCGTGGACGAGCCGTTCAGGTGGCAGGGGATAGGGGGTCTTGATCCGCAGACGAGACGTGATCATCTCGCCGTTCCTGTTCAACGCCGACGCCTTCAGACCACTGCCACCGATGTCGATCGCAAGGGTGATGGGGCTGAGGGCACGTGCGGGGCTCATGCGACCGAGGTTATGCCCATCCGTTTCGGGGAATTTCGCGGGTTCGGAATGATTTGCGATGCGAAGTGTTCGAGACCGCATGACCATTCCCGCTTCACACGTCGACCTCCTCTCCACCAACGCGCTGGCGCACGTGGCCACGATCGGCCCGGACGGTGCACCCCAGAACAACCCGGTCTGGTTCGACTGGGACGGCACGTACGTGCTGTTCAGCCAGACCACCGGCCGACAGAAGTACCGCAACCTGCAGCAGTCCCCTGGCGTTGCGCTGTCGATCGTCGACATCACCAACCCGTACCGCTACCTGGAGATTCGCGGCACCGTTGCCGAGATCGTGGACGACACGGACAACGCGTTCATCAACTCGATGGCCAAGAAGTACATCGACCAGGACGTCTATCCCTGGCACCAGCCCACCGATCATCGCGTCGTGGTGAAGGTGCTGCCGGTGAAGACCACCCAAATGGGCTGAGCCGGCGAGCGTGCCGCGACGGGCGGCGTCATCCGCAAGACTCTCGGAATGGAAGATCTTCGGTTCCGAGCGATGGGCAGTGACTGCCACATCGTCGTCTCCGGCGGGCCGGAGGGTCTCGCCGAACAGGGACGGCGACGCATCGTCGAGCTCGAGGGGCTGTGGAGTCGGTTCCTCCCCGACAGCGAGGTCAGCTTGCTGAACGCATCGCCCGGCGAGCCCGTGCCGGTCAGCGACGACACGCTCGCACTGGTCAGCCGTGCCGTCGAGGCATGGCGGTTCACCGGAGGCGCCTACGACCCGACCGTGCTTGGGGCGATGCTGCGAGCCGGGTACGACCGCTCCTTCGAACTGCTCGGCAAGAACGTGCACAGTGGGACGAGTGATCTCGTGGTCGCCTGCACCGACATCGAGATCGACGACAACCTGGTCACGCTGCCAGCTGGCACCGGCTTCGATCCCGGTGGCATCGGCAAAGGGCTGGCGGCTGACCGGGTCGTGGAGGAGTTGACCGAGGCGGGCGCGACCGGCGTGTGCGTGAACATGGGCGGCGACGTCCGCGTGATGGGCGCAGGACCCGATGGCGGCGGCTGGACGGTGGCGCTCGAGCATCCGTGGCTCGACCAACCGCTGGTGCTGTTGGGGATCGGCAACGGGGCGGTTGCGACCTCGACGACCCTCAAGCGGCACTGGACCGTCGACGGTCAGAATCGGCATCACATCATCGACCCGCGCACGGGAGCGCCTGCGGTGACCGACATCGACCTGGTGTCGGTGGTGGCGGGCAACGCGTGGACCGCCGAGGTCCTCGCCAAGGCGGTGCTGATCCGCGGGGCGGAGCACCCGTTCGACCTCATCGACGGGTCAGGGGCCGAGGCGCTCGCCGTCACCCACGAAGGGACCGTTGTCGTGTCGGACGGGTTCGCCGGATTCTGCGACGGTGCCGACATACCGGTCGCAGTGCGTCAGGTGCTGCCCATGGAACCGGATCAGGACTCTGACCCACCTCTATGACCGTTCACACGATCCTGTAACCATCGCGGCGCACCATGTGCGCATGGAACACGACGACACCGCCGCCCGCCTCGCCCGTCTCGAAGCACGCCGCCAGCCGACGCAGCCGACGCAGCCGACGCAGTCGACGCGGTCGACGCGGTCGGCCAGTGGCGCCGGCCGTCGCCCCCGCCGCGCTCATGCAGCGGCCGGTGCCCGCAAGGTGGTCACGACGGCCAGCATCGTGGCCATCGTCGGTCTGACCGGCGTGATGGCCGCCACCGACCACACCTCCGCCATCTCGACGTCCTCGCCGACCGCGGCGGTGATCGTCTCCAACTCGTCGTCCGGCGCCACCGCGAACAATGTGACCGCGGCGACCCCCTCGACCGTCGCCGCCCAGCCCGTCACGACCACCAAGGGCAGCTGACGACCATCGGCTTCTGGGCAGGAATCTCCCCTCGCACGTATCTGGGAAGGGATTTTCTCGGAAGCCGGGAACAGCCCGGCCCAGAAGACCGTGGGGGCAGTGCGGTGGACGCAATGTGAACAGTTGTCGACGACTTCGTTGGACGCCCTGAATCGCACACATCGCGCCGCCGCGGGTTCTTACAGTTGAGCCGACACCCGACGAAGGAGGATGCCGTGCTGAAGCGCTCCCTGTGCCGCGACGAGACGACGACGGTGAAGGTGACGTTCACCCTGCCGTTGGTCGACGCCGACCTACCGACCTCGGTGGTCGGTGACTTCAACGACTGGAATCCGTTGGCCCATCCGCTGAAGAAGCGCAGCAACGGGACCCGCAGCGTGACGCTGGAGGTGCCCAGCGGCGGTACCTACCGCTTCAAGTACCTGGCAGAGGACGGCTCCTGGTTCTGCGATCCGGGCGCGGATGGGTACGAGCGCAACGAATTCGATGCGATGAACTCCTTGCTGCGGGTCTGATCCGACCCGGGTTCAGGTTCGTTCCACGGCCTCGACCTGAGCTGCGAAGCCGTCGAGGTCCGCAGCCGTCGGGTCGTGCTCCCACAGCTCGACGCGGCCCAGCACCTTCGCGTAGCGCTCGCGCTGCCCGGGTCGCACGACGGCCGTGATCGGCACGTCGGGCCGGACGACGTCGCGATATCGATCGAGGATCGCCCGGTGCTGCGCACGGTCGAGGTCGAGCACGAACACGATGCCGTGCGCTTCATCCACGGCGGGGCAACCCGCCGCAGTGAGGATCGGGCACAGCGTGCCGTGATCAGGTCCGTGGCACATGACGACCTTGTGCCCGTTGCGTTCGAGGAATCGCTGGTCGAAGTCGGCCGCTTCCCCGGCGGCGACGTCGATGAGGATCATTCCGTGTTCGGATTCCATCCTTCACCCCCAAGTTTCGTGGTGCGCTCACCGCGCGTCCCAACGGGCCTTGAGGACCAGAGGCGAACGTCCCGAGTGTGTCGCGGCAGTTGGCTGACGGCCATCAGGCGAGGTCGGTGACCGCCTCGTCACGCAGCTGGCGTTTGAGGATCTTGCCGGACGGTGTGCGGGGCAGCGGCTCGGTGGTGACCCGCATGTGCGTCGGGACCTCGAAACGGGCGAGATGCTCGGCCAGGAACCGTCGAACGTCGTCGAGGTCGAGGTCCGCGTCCCCGAAGACCGTGGCGCCGACCTCCTCGCCGAGGCGATCGTCGGGTACCGCGTAGACCGCCGCCTCGTGCACACCGGGGTGCAGCAGGAGCGCTGCTTCGACCTGACCGCATCCGATGTTCTCACCGCCGCGAATGATGAGGTCCTTGATGCGATCGACGATGAAGAGGAAGCCCTCCTCGTCGAGGTAGGCGACGTCACCGGTCCGGAACCAGTCGCCGTCGACGAACACCTCGGCGTTCACCTCCGGTCGATTCCAGTAGCCCGGGAACAAGGAGGTGCCCCGCACCAGGAGTTCGCCGCGTTCGCCGGCCGGCAGGCTCGTCCCCGCGTCGTCGACCACCTTCAGCTCCAGCACGGCCGAGCACCTTCCCGAGCTCTCCGGGCGGCCGAGGTAGTCGGCACCGGAGATGCCGGCGCCGATGGCGTTGGTCTCGGTCATCCCCCAACCAGTGGTCGGCGCGGCCTGGTCGAAGCTGCGGTCGATCTGACGAACCTGTTCGGGCGCCCGCGGCGCACCGCCACCGCCGACCCGCCGTAGAGAGCTCAGATCTCGGTTGGTCGCGGCAGCCTGGCGAATCAGGTCGCCCGTCATGGCAGCGGGTGCGACGAACGACGTGATCTGCTCGGTCTCGATCAGTTCGGCGGCGACCACTGGGTCCCACTTGTACATGCAGACGACCTTGCACTGCGTTCGGTACGCCATGAGGTACACGGCGTTGGCGCCGGTGACGTGGAACAACGGCACGGCGAGCAACGTCGCCGGCGGTGGTGATGGCGTGGCCGGGGCGGAGGCGTCGGACCCGGCGATCAGCGCGGCAGCGGTGGCATCGAGCTCCCACGAGAACAGCGCAGAGATCACGTTGCGATTGGTGGACACGACACCCTTGGGGTGGCCGGTGGATCCCGAGGTGTAGAAGATCGTGGCCGGGTCGGTCGGCTCGATGTCGACTTCCGGCATCGATGCATCAGCCGCCCCGGCCAAGCAGCGCGTCCATTCGTGGGTGTGTGCGTCGGGGTCAGTGGCCCGCACCGCAACGACGACGACATCGAGATCGGGCGAGCACTGCGACAACCGATCCAGCCGCTCCTGGTCGGCGAACAGCACCTTCGCCCCCGAGTCCCGCAGGCCATACTCCATCTCCTCGGGTAGCCACAACGAGTTCATCGCGACGGCCATCGCCCCGACCGAGGTGATGGCCATGAAGGCGATGATCCACTCCGGGTAGTTGCGCATCGAGATCGCCACGCGGTCGCCGGGCGAGACGCCGAGGTCGTGCACCAACACGTGGCCCATCTGCGACGCCGCCCGGTACGCGTCGCGGAACGAGAGGCGCTCGCCCTCGAAGACGATGAACGGCGCGTCGCTCACCGTGTCGGCGAACAACTGGCGCAGGGTTGCGGGGGCGTTGACGAACACGCGGAGTGGGCCGTGAGCGCCCTCCACCGTGGTCAGTTCGTAGACCTCACCGGGTGCGGTGAGCCGGGCCAGTGCATCGTGTCGGGACAGCATCGGTCGCCGACCCTAGAACAGGCCGCCGATCCCCGCATGCACGGACTGTAGGCGAGTCGGCACGATCCGGAGTCACATTCATTAGCCTGTGAACCGATCTCGAACAAGAAGGCTGCACATGAGCGGAAATTCGGTGTTCCGGCACCAACACAGTGGGGTGCTGAGCATCGCTGCCATCGAGGCCCCCCGGGTCATCACCTCCGATTGGATCGACGAGCAACTCGCCGAGACCTACCAGCGCAACGGCCTCCACGGAGGACTGCTCTCGGGTCTCGCCGGCATCGAGGAGCGGCGTTGGTGGGACGACGACGTGTCCTTCGCCGACGCGGCCGCCATGGCCGGCCGGGCCGCGATCGAGAAGGCCGGCATCGACCCCTCCCAGATCGGCATCCTCATGTCGACCTCGGTGTGCAAGGACCATCTCGAGCCGTCGGTCGCCTGCGCGGTCCACCATCAGCTCGGGCTTCCGTCGTCGTGCCTCAACTTCGACGTCGGCAACGCCTGTCTCGGCTTCATGAACGCGATGAGCATCGCCTCCGCGATGCTCGACACCGGCACCGTCGACTACGCACTCATCGTCGATGGCGAAGGCAGCCGATACACCCAGGAGACCACGCTGGCGCGGCTCCGCCGGCCCGAGACCACTGCTGGCGAGGTGTTCGCCGAGTTCGCCTCGTTGACCCTCGGATCCGGCGCAGCGGCAATGGTCCTCACCCGTACCGATCGTCACCCCGAGGCCCACCGAGTGGTCGGCGGCGTCGCCCGCGCGGCCACCCGCCACAACGAGCTCTGCGTCGGCAGCCTCGACCGGATGACCACCGACACCCATGCGCTCCTCGTCGCCGGCCTCGACCTGGCCGCGGAGGCGTGGACCGATGCGGTGACGTTCTCCGAGTGGGACGCAGGCTTCGACTGGTACATCCTCCATCAGGTCAGCAAGGTCCACACCACCATGCTCTGCGAGCGCCTCGGCATCGATTCGTCGAAGGTGCCGCTGACGTTCCCTCACTACGGCAACGTGGGCCCCGCCGCCGTGCCGATCACGCTGGCCAGCGTGCAGGATCAGATCCAGCCCGGCCAGCGCGTGGCGTGCATGGGCATCGGCTCGGGTCTCAACACCAGCCTCACCGAGATCGTCTGGTGACCGGCGACGGTCCGTCCGTCGCCGACCTCGGTGCGTTCGGGCTCGACCCGACCTGGTCTCGCCATCTCGACGTGCCCGGTCACGACGCTGCTTCGCACCGTTGGCACGTGCTCGACCGCCCGGGCACCGACGGCGGTGCGACCGTCGTCTGCCTGCACGGCAATCCGACCTGGTCGTTCCTGTGGTCGCGGTTGTTCGGCGAGCTCGACCCCGCTCATCGGATCGTCGCCCCCGACCAGCTGAACATGGGCTACTCCGAGCGTGGCAGCGCTCGCATGTACCGCGACCGGGTGCTCGACGTGGAGGACCTGCTCGACGCACTCGACATCCGCGGCCCGGTGTGGCTGGTGGCGCAGGACTGGGGTGGCGCCATCGCGATGGGGTACGCCGTCGCCCACCCCGAGCGGGTGGCCGGGATGGTGCTGTCGAACACGGGGATCGCGGTGCCCGCCGGCCGCCATGCCCCGAGCCTGATCCGGCTTGCTGCCGCGCACGGGGTGCATCGGTTCACCACCCGCACCACGCCGCTGTTCCTCCGGGGCACACCGCTCCTACCCGGCCGCCGTCTCAGTCGAGTCCAGCGGGCCGCGTTGGCCGCGCCGTATCGCTCCCGCGCGCGACGCGACGGCATCGCCGAGTTCGTCGCCGACGTCCCCTTCGACGATCGGCATCCGTCGGCGGCCGACCTGGCTGCGGTCGCCGCCGGGCTTCCCGGCCTCGATGTCCCGGTTCGCCTGGTGTGGGGCGCTCGCGATCCCGTGTTCAACGACGACTTCGCCGAGGACCTCCGTGGACGTTTCCGCGACGTGGCACTGCATCGCATCGCCGACACCGGGCACCTCACCGTGCTCGAGACGTCGATCGCGCCGTTCGTCGAGTCGGCCATCGCCGACGGTGCCACGCCGTCGTCACCGCCGGCCGCGGCTGTCACCGGCGTGGATCCCGCACCGGTGTGGTCGCGGATCGGCACCCTCGGGTCGGGCGATCGGATCGCCGTCAGCGATGCCGCTGCCGATCGCACCATCGACGGCGCGGCGTTCGGCCGGCGGGTCGCGATGTTCGCCGACTCCTTGCGCGCTCGGGGGGTCGAGCCGGGCCACCGGATCGCAGTGCTCGTGCCGCCCGGTATCGATCTGATCGCCGTGGTCTACGCATGTTGGCGCATCGGTGCCGTCACGGTGGTGGCTGACCGCGGCCTCGGACTCCGCGGGCTCGGTGCGGCGGTCCGTTCGGCTCGCGTCCAACATGTGGTCGGACCGCGGCAGGCGACCGTTGCCGCGCGGTCGATGCGGTGGGCACCGCACGCCAACCTGATCGCGCTGCCCACGCTTGAGTCCAGCACCGCGCCGGCCACGTTCGACGCCGTTGCCGCCACTCCACCGCGACCGGACGACCCGGCCGCCGTCGTGTTCACCTCCGGCGCCACCGGCCCGGCGAAAGGGGTGCGCTACACGCACCGCCAGCTGTGCGCGCAGCGGGATGCGCTCGAGTCGCTCTACGGCATCACATCCGATGACCGCCTCGTCGCGGCCTTCGCCCCGTTCTCGGTGTTCGGCCCCGCGCTCGGCATCGGGACCTGCCTGGCGGACAACGAGGTCACCTCGCCGGGCACGCTCACCGCAACGGCCCTCGACGATGCGTGTCGTCGGATCGACGCGACGATGGTGTTCGCGTCTCCAGCCGCGCTGGCCAACGTGTTGCGGACGGTGACCGGCCCGCTTCCCGCGCTCGCCAAGGTGCGACTCGTGATGTCCGCCGGCGCTCCTGTCCCCATCGAGACCTTGCGTCAGATGCTCGAGCTGTGCCCGAATGCGTCGCTGCACACGCCGTACGGGATGACCGAGGTCTTGCCGGTCGCCGACATCTCGCTTGCGGAGCGGATCGCCGTGGGTGACGGACGAGGTGTCTGCGTGGGGCGACCGGTGCCGGGCTGCGAGGTCGTGGTCGTTCCCGCCGATCCGAGCGAGGGCCTCGAATCACTCGCCGACGGAGCGACGGGCGAGATCGTGGTGCGGTCGCCGTGGATGTCATCGGGGTACGACCGCCTGTGGCACACCGAGCACGTCGCCCGACCCGCTCGCCACGTTTCGGAACGCGACGAGGTGTGGCATCGCACCGGCGATGTCGGCCATCTCGATGGCGAGGGCAACCTCTGGATCGAGGGGCGCGTCGTCCACTTGATCCACACGCCGTCAGGGTCCGTTACTCCGGTTCCCATCGAGATCGCTGCGGAGTCCGTCGCCGGCGTGCAACGCGCTGCCGCGGTCGCAGTCGGCCCGCGGGGCGTGCAGCAGGTGGTCGTGGTGGTCGAGACCGACGACCTTGCCGACGGACCCGCCCCCGCCGCGCTTGCTGCGGCCGTGCGCGCCGCCGCGTCGCCGCAGCCCATCGCCGCGGTGTGGACCACCGACGGGCTACCGGTCGATATTCGCCACAACGCGAAGATCGACCGAACCGCCCTCGGTCGTGACATGGAGCGGCGGCTCTCGGGTCGGCGTCGATGAAGGTGCTCGTCACCGGTGCCGGCAGCCTGCTGCTCGGTGGTGTCGCTGCCGCGCTGGTCGCTCGCGGCGACGAGGTGGTGTGCCTCCAGCGCCGTGCGGCGAGCTTCCCCGGCAGTGAGCGCGCCCAACAGGTGCTCGGTGACGTTCGGGATCCCGCGGCCGTCGACGAGGCAGCGACGGGGTGCGACGTGATCGTGCACGGCGCGGCCCGGGTGGGGGTCGTGGGCACGTGGGACGACTACGTGGGTGTCAACGTCGGGGGGACCCAACACGTGTTGCAGTCGGCACGCGCGCTCGGAGTTCGTCGCGTGGTGCACGTCTCCACGCCGTCCGTCGCGCATGCCGGTCGATCGATCGTGGGAGCGGGCGCGGACTCGGCGGTCACCGGTCGGAAGGGCGCGTTCTACGCGGAATCGAAGGCCATCGCCGAGGACCTCGCGCTCGATGCGAACGACGCCGCGCTCGCGGTGGTGGTGCTGCGTCCACACCTCGTGTGGGGGCCAGGCGACACGCAGCTCGTCGGTCGCATCGTCGAGCGCGCCGCTGCAGGTCGGTTGGCGATGGTCGGCACGGGGAGCGCACTGGTCGACACGACCTACATCGACAATGCCGTGAGCGCGCATGTGGCTGCGGTCGATGCGATCGAGGTCGGAGCAGCGTGCGCAGGCCGCGCGTATGTCATCGCCAACGGGGAACCGCGCACCGTGCGCGAACTCGTCGAAGGCATCTGCGTGGCAGCCGGAGTGCCCTTCGAGCCTCGCCACGTGCCCGTCGCACTCGCGTTGGGTCTCGGTTCCGTGGTCGAGCGGGTCTGGCCAAGGGTCCGTGACGGTGAGCCACCGATCACCCGGTTCATCGCCGAGCAGCTCGGCACCGCGCACTGGTTCGACCCACGACCGGCGCGCGACGACCTGGCTTGGGAGCCACACGTCACCCTCGACGAGGGCTTCGCTCGTCTCCGAGAGTGGTTCCAGCAGCAACCGTCACGCACATAGCGGTCCCCGCGCGGACCGACGGCGATGCCAAGGTGGATGGGCATCGCCGTCGATCACGCGGAACCCGTCGATCGGGTTCGACGTCCGCTAGGCCGCGGTGCGCGACCGGCTGGCGGCCTTCGGCGCGGCGGCCGCGGCCGGAGCCACGGGCATCGCGTCGACCTTCTCGATGACGGGGTGCAGTGCCTTCATCAGGTGGCGGACGAACATTGCCTGCTCGTCGACCACCCGCTTGCGGAACTTCAGCCCGTTGTCGACCAGTTCTTGGATCGGTGGCACTGACGCCATGAAGGTGGGGCGCTCGGGCACGTACCGGGCAACCGCATCCGCCATTTGACCGGTGTACTTCACCACTGGCTCCTCGACCCGCTTCACGGTGTCGAGGTACTGGTCCTCGAACTTCTGGAGAGTGACCATGCTGGACATCATCGTGTCCTCCTTCGGGCCATCTGAGGCCCGATCCCATGCTGCGCCTTACTGCTAACTTTTGCAAGCACATGGGAGGTGACGTATGACCCACCACGGCGCCGTCGCAGGTCGTGTGGCACGCTGGCCCGATGGGGTACGAAACCGTCACGGGGTATTGCTGGCCACAGTCCGTCGCATCGGGGGAGTCGGTGGCACTGCACCTGTCCTCGGCCGGAGGGCGAGAGGTGGCGGTGGAGGTCGCTCGAGTCGGTGGGACACGCGACGTCGTCTGGTCGGCAACGGTCCCCGCTGATCATCGTCCGACCCCGGCCGGAGCCTTCGAGCACGGGTGCGACTGGCCCGCCGCAGCGGCCGTCACCATCGACCCGCAGTGGCGTTCGGGCTACTACGAGGTCGTACTCAGCATCGACGTGGACGGCACGACGCGTCGAGATCATGCATTCTTCGTGATCCGCCCGCCGGCAGACACCGCGCACACGATCCTGCTCGCGCTCGCCACGAACACGTGGCACGCGTACAACGACTTCGGCGGCCACAACCTGTACACGGGTGCCACGGCGGTGTCGTTGCAACGTCCGATGTCGCGCGGGTACCTGTTCAAGCCGCCGGGCGCGGGTCGACGCGTCACCACCACCCACCCACCTGACCCCGACATGAACACCCACGTCGGCTACGTGCGCCGGCACAAGCTGTCCCCCTATGCGGGTTCGGCCGGCTGGCCCGACTGGGAGATGCCGTTCCTGGAGTGGGCCGAACGCCGCGGTTACGGCATCGATGTCTGCACCAACGCCGATCTGGAGGACCACCCCGACCTGTTGGACGGGCGTCGGCTCCTGCTGTCGGTCGGGCACGACGAGTACTGGTCGGGCCCGATGCGCGACACCGTCGAGGCGTTCATCGCCCGTGGCGGCAACGTCGCCTTCTTCTCCGGGAACACCGCGTTCTGGCAGGTGCGGATGGAGCAGCACACCGCGCAGGGGCCCGCGGCGACGATGGTCGGCTACAAGGGCCAGTTCAAGCAGGATCCTGTGTTCGACACGGACCGGGTCAGTGAGCTCACGAGCATCTGGAGCGACCACCTGATCGGTCGTCCCGAGAACCACATGACCGGCGTCAGCTTCAGCCGCGGCGGGTATCACCGGATCGGGAAACGCGTCACCAACGGGGCCGGTGGCTACACGGTGCACCGCCCCGAGCACTGGATCTTCGAGGGAACCGGCATCACGTACGGCGACGTGCTCGGTGCGTCGGCGACGATCGTCGGCTACGAGTGCGACGGCTGTGCGTTCACCACCAGGGATGGGTTGCCGTACCCCACCGGGGAGGACGGCACGCCCGAGTCGTTCGAGATCCTGGGCACGGCGCCGGCGGCGCACTTCACGCGCACCACGTCCGCTCGGCCGCCCAAGCCGCACGAACCGGCGGAGGACGAGTTCATCGCCGGTCGATTGTTCGGCACTCGCGACGCGGCTGCCGTCGAGCGCATCTCTCATGGCCATGCGGTCCTGGGCGCGTACACGTCGGCCGCGGGTGGGACGGTCGTCACGTCGGGTTGCACCGATTGGGCGCACGGACTCGCCGGACGCGACGAGCAGGTCGAGCGGATCACGGCCAACGTCCTCGATCGCCTCGGCTGAGCGGGCGTCGGGGGTGAGCGGGCATCGGACCGCCGGCTTCTGCTGCAGGTTCCGGACAGCGATGTCTTCGGAATCCGAGACGAATCCGGACCAGAAACCGATGTGGGAAGATCGAGACCCAGAAGCCGAAGGGGAGATGTGATGCAGGACACCGTGATCGTCGGCATCGACAACGGCGGCACCAAGAACAACGTCACCGTGCTCGACCGCGGTCGGTTCCTCATCGACCGCATGGTGGAGGTACCGAGTCGGGTGATGGAGGGCACGCGGGCTGCGCTCGACGCACTCTGTTCCGCGTTCGACACCGGGCTGGCGCTGACAGGGGTCGAGCGGATCAGGGTGCGCGCGGTCGGGCTCGACACACCGGGGCCGGCCTCGGCCGATGGTGTGATCTCGTCCAAGGGGGCGACGAACTTCTCGTTGCCGGAATGGCGCGGGTTCGACGTGCGCGGAGCGTTGGAGGATCGGCTCGGTCTGCCGGTCGTCTACAGCAACGACGGCAATGCTGCCGCGCTGTATGCGCATCACGCGTACTACGGCGACGTGGCCACACGCCGATCGTCGGTGTCGGCGATCATCGGAACCGGGCTGGGCGGCGGCGTCGTCGAGTCCGGGGTGGTGGTCCGCGGAGCGGCGGGGATGGCGGGCGAGCTCGGCCACGTGCACATCCCGATGTACGGGCTGCTCGCCGAGGGCCAACCGGTGCCGACGTGCAACTGCGGGTTCGTGGGTGACGCCGAGAGCGTGGCCTCGCTCACCGCGATCCGCCGCAATCTGCTGCCGTTCTGGCTCACTCGCTACCCGTATCACGACCTCGCGTCCCGGCCCATCGACGAGGCGGCCAAGGAGTTGCGCACCCTGGGGGAGCGCGGTGACGAAATGGCGCGCAAGGTGTTCGAGCAGCAGGCGATGGCGATCGGGCGGCTCTTCACCATCGCTGCCAACTTCACCGATCCGGACGCGTATTTCGTCGGCGGTGGTGTGGTCGAGACCGCACCGGAGTTCCGCGACTGGTACCTCGACGTCGTCCGCTCCAACACCCATCTGCGCGACGAGCAGTTGGAGGTGGCCGAGTTCTCGTTGGTGCCGGACCTCGACATGGCCGGCGCTCGTGGTGCGGCGGTTGCCGCCCGCAGCAGGTTTCCCGACTGAACGACGCGTTTCCGACGAGGTGGGGTCGGCTTCGTTCCTGGAGTGATCGGCGCCGCCGCTACGGTTCCGCCATGACTGCCGACCCCGCCGACACCCCGCGACTCTCACCCCTCACCGCGGACGACGATCCTCGCCTGGCGGAGATGTTCGCCAAGGGTCTGAGCGGCCCGGACGGGACGCCGCTGAACATCTTCGGCACGCTCGCCCACCACCCCGACATGTTGCGCCGTTGGCTGGTGTTCGCGGCGCACGTCCTGTCGAAGAACACTCTGCCCGAGCGCGACCGGGAGCTGTTGATCCTGCGCACCGGGTGGAACTGCGCCAGCCGCTACGAGTTCAGCCAACACGTGGTGATCGGGAAGCGCTGTGGCATCTCGGAGGCGGAGATGCAGATGATCAAGCTCGGCCCCGACGCCGGATGGAGCGACGACGACGGTCTGCTGCTGCGAGCTGCCGATGAGTTGCACACGCGGTCCACGCTCGACGACGAGACGTGGGCGGCGCTGTCCCGGCGTTACTCCACCGAGCAGATGCTCGACCTCGTCGCCACCGTCGGCAACTATCACCTCGTGGCGATGTTCCTGAACTCGACCGGGGTGCAACTCGACCCCGGCGTTCCGGACGCGTTCGCCTGAGGTCACAGTCGCAGTCACCGTTCCGAGCGGGCACAATGAGGCCATGGCGATCCGGCAGACCCACCTCGACCGACTTCGTGGGGGCACGTTCGATGTCCTGGTCGTGGGCGGAGGGATCAACGGTGCGGTCACGTCCGCCGCGCTCGCCGGTCGTGGCGCGTCGGTCGCGTTGATCGACCGTGGCGACTTCGGGCACTTCACGAGTCAGGAATCGTCGAACCTCGTCTGGGGTGGCTTCAAGTACCTCGAGCACTACGAGCTGTGGCTGGTGTTCAAGCTGTGCCGTTCGCGCAACCGCTTGATGAAGGCATACCCCGACAACATCAAGGAGATCGGGTTCCTCGCCAGCCTCGACGAGACGGCGCCGTACTCGCCCTGGTTCGCCGGTCTGGGTGCGCTGGGCTACTGGGGGATCGGGTTGTTCGGTACGCGCCCTCCCCGCGTGCTGAGCACCGAGAAGATCCGCGACGAGGAACCGGTGATCGACACCTCGGAGGTGCGCGGTGGCATCGAGTATCGCGACGCCTATCTCATCGACAACGACTCTCGGTTCGTGTTCTCGTTCGTTCGGTCCGCGCTCGAGGCAGGAGCCACCGCGGCGAACTACGTGGAGTTGGTGACCGCCGAACGAAAGGGAGATCGGTGGGTGGCGCAACTTCGCGACGTGGAGACCGGCGAAGAGTTCTCCACCACCGCGAAGGTCTTGGTCAACGCTGCCGGGCCCTTCGTCGACGAGTTGAACACCTCGTGGGGCGCCAGCACCGACCATCGCATCGTCTACTCCAAAGGCATCCATCTCGTCGTGCCCCGGCTCACCACCGATGCGCATCAACGGGTCCTCGCGTTCTTCGACGACACGCAACGGCTGTTCTACGTGATCCCGATGGGCAACCGATCCGTCATCGGCACCACCGACACCCGTATCGACGAACCGTTCACACACGTCGAGGACTCGGATCGCGATTTCCTGCTCGAGCAGATCAACCATCGGCTGTTGCTCGACAAACCGCTCACGCGTGCTGACGTGATCGCCGAGCGTTCGGGCGTGCGGCCACTCGTCGTGAAGGCGTCAGGAGATGATCAGCGAGAGGTCGACTGGACGTCGCTGAGTCGCAAGCACGCCATTGAGCACGACAAGCGGATGCGTCTCGTCACGATCTTCGGGGGCAAGCTCACCGACTGCCTGAACGTCGGCGAGGAAGTGGCTGCCTGCGTGGAGTCGTTGGGTGTTCCGTTGGAGAAGGATCTCCAGAACTGGTACGGCGAACCGGCGAAGGCCACTCGGATGGAGTTCTACCGACAGGCACGCTTGATGAAGCTCGACGCATTGCGCACCAAGCCCGGCACGGAGCCGCTCACGGACAGGTTGTGGCGACGGTACGGCCGACGCGCCTTCGAGATGCTCGAGGCCATCCGCGACGATCCGCGGATGGGGGAGGACATCATGGAGAACGCCGACTACCTGCGCGTCGAGCTCCACCTCGCAGCGACGACCGAGATGATCACTCGCCTCGAGGACTTCATGCGCCGCCGTTCGAAGATCGAACTCGTGGTGCGCGACTCCGACATCCGCAACTCGTCCGGACTCGACGAGGTCGCCGAGATCTTGTTCGGGGACGACGCCGGCCGCCGCCTGACCGAGTACTTCGAACGTCGGCAACCGGTCAGCTGACGCACCGGGATCCGCTCACCCTCGGAGAGGAAGGTGCCCGTGGCCCAACTTCACCGCACTCGTTCCCGACCGTGTGTCATGTCATGCCTCACGGCAGAATTTCTCGGTCCGGACATGACATGAAGCCGGTGAGGGCGTGAGCCACGTTCCCGAGGGCGCCGGCATCGTGCTCATCGCGGTCATCGCCATCGTCCGAGCTCTCCTCTGACGCGGGTGCGTCCGTGCTCAGTCAGCGCGGCCGTACTTCGCCGCGAACGCGTGGACCTGCACCTTCTCGACGTCGAGCGTGTTGGGGTCCAGCAGCCGACGCTCGCAGACTCGGGTGACCCAGAGCCTGGCCTCGTCGTCGAGCGGCGTCCCTTCCATGAAGCTGCCGGTGAGCGTCCGGCGGATCCGTCGCAACACGGGCCGGAGCGCGACGGGCACGCCGTCGGGCGAGCTCGTGGCCATGATCATCCACGTGAACATCACGTCGGCGAGTGGGTCGCCGAGGGCGACGTTGCTCCAGTCGATGATCACCGGACCCGTCGCGGTGAGGATCACGTTGTCGGGATGCAGGTCGAGATGCAGGATCGCGTCGCCGTCGCTGAATCGTCGCAGAGCGATCTCGCCAGCGGGAATCTGATGGATGCGGTGGTGCAACGTGGCCAGTTCTCGGCCGATCGAGGCCGCGCGCCACGGCTTCGACTTGAGCACGTCGAGCATGGTCGGCCCGTCGAGTCGCTCCATCACGAGATCGTTGCCCTCCGCCGCGAACACTTCCGGCACTGGCGCACCGCGAGCGCGGAGGTAGCGCATCGCGAGCGCCTCTCGCTCGACCGAACCGGGCTGCGCCACTCGGTAGCGCCGTACCACGCGCCCGTTCCCGGCATCGAACACGTCGGCCGCGCGCCCGCGTCCGATCAGGGGCAAGTCGCTCATCGGCCAAGCGTAGTGAACCGGCTCAGAACGCCCGGGAGTGTGCTCCGTGTCGCCGCATCGGCCGGGTTCCGTTGCCGCTCCAGGAGCTCCTCGCCGCCGCGCACCGTCGAAGTTGAGGGTTACGGCGTCGCCAGGTGACGTTGACTTCAATCGGTGATCGCGACAGTCCCTGATTTCTGGGGGTTTTGTGATGCATGGTCCGCCGAGGACGTCGGTGTGGGTGTTGTTGGAGGCGGGTCGCTTGTTGCGGTCCGGGATGCGTCAGCGGGAGGTC
>JBBQTC010000024.1:0-47001 GCA_038234785.1 Acidimicrobiales bacterium | reverse complement strand
CACGGACCGCGGTCGACACCACCAGATCACCCGCGGCCAACGTCACCAACGCCGACGCATCCACCCCCGGCGCACCCGACGCCGGTGGTGCACCGATCGAACCCAACGACGTGACCGCGGACTGCACCCGCGCTGGGGCGGACGGGATGAACACCATCTCACCCTGCGCCACCGTCGGACCCGTCGCCGACACCACCGCCATCAACCCCAGCGCCGCAGCATCCCTGGCCGCAACCGCGTTGTCGCGCGCTGTCTGCGCCGCTGGGACATCGTTGGCCTTCTTCGCTTCCGTCAACTGCAACGACGCCACCCGCACCTGATCCGACGCCGCTGCGACTGCGTCATCACCATGCCGTGTCGCCGCCGTCAAACCAGTCTGCGCCTGCACCAACCCCGCCAGCGCAGCATCCCGATCAGCCTGCGACGACCCTGGATCCGCGACCGCAGCGTCATACGCGTGCTGCGCGTTCGTCAACGCCACCTTCGCGTTCTTCACCGCCTCGTCCCGCGATGCCTGCGCATCGACCAACGCCCGATTCGCCTGATTCAACCCGGCCTGTGCAGCCGCTACCACCGAACCCGAACCACCCGCTCTCGCCTTCACCAACGCGTCCTCCGCCGCGGTCAACGCCGCGTCGGCCTGCCGCAACGCCTGCTCCGCAGCCGACACATCCGCCGCCGACGTCACCGAAGGGATCGGCTCGAAACCTGCCGCTGAATAGAACTGGGTCACCGCGACCTTCGTCGCCTCACCGAACACACCCGAAGTCTCCGGAGCGAATCCCAAACGCACCAGCGCCGCTTGCAACTGGGCCACATCCGCACCCGTCATCCCCGGCCTCAACGACCGATACACCGGCACATCACCCTGCAACACGAACACCGGACGACCCGACACCCCCAACAACACCGACCCCTCCGCCACCTCCGCACCAACGACCGGAGGCACACGTGTCACCACACCTGCACCCTCCACCGAGGACGGAACACCAACAGCGAGCGACACCTCAGGCTTCACATCACCACGCAACACCACCGTCGACGCCAACACCCGCCGCTCCACCCTCGCCGTCACCCACGACGCCGACGGCTCCGCCGCCCGGGCCGCCGCCTGCGACGGCGACTGCACGTGCGAACCCAACCACCACGACAGCACAGCGCCGCCTAGGAGCGCGATGAGACCGACCAACCAGAGGCGTCGGTTGCGCTGCGCAAATCCCCGAATCATACGGTCCGAGTTTACTCGTAAAGGCTCCACCCGCTTTGGGAACGGTGCAACATTGCCTCCACTCAACTTTCGGGATGCCTAGCCGAGAGGAACGCCAGCGGGGCAAGTGCCTGCCCGGGATCAAGCGCGCTGGCGCCCTGGGCCCAGAGGTGAACCGGCCGGGGCTTTTGCATCAGGTCCGTTGATCACTTTGGAAGGATCAGGAGATGCCTGCGAAGAAGGAGTACACGGCCGATTTCAAGGAGCAGGCCGTCAGGTTCGTGCTCGAGGAGAGCGAGCCGGACGAGTCGCGTAAGCACGCGTGTGATGGGCTCGCGCCGAAGCTGTCGGTGAAAGCGGTGACGCTCCACAACTGGGTGAAGCAGTACGCGCCCGGGCCGGGTCGTCCGGCGGCGGGGGTCCGTCAGACCGTTTGTGTAAACGGTCGTGATGATCATGGGTTGACGGCCTCAGAAGCAGGCGACGCGCATGGGGCCGGTGACCTCGTGTCCCTTACACGGTCTGCGTTTCCAGGCGAGTGAGTGCTTCTGAGATTTTGGCAACTTGGTCCTGCAACTCTGCAAGGGCGATCGCACTCGAGTCACGCCACGTCTCAAAGCGCGCCCCCTCCCACTCGGAGCGACTCGTAGTCAAGCCAACTGATCTGTCACATTGTAGATCCGCAAGCCTTAAGTTGATTTCGACAGACGAGGAATCGTGGGACAGAAAGTGCACCTGAGCAGTCATAGGCGAGTCAAATTCTGAGTAACCAGTGGCTGACATGCATTTGTACCACTCATCGATACGCTGCCGACCAACCTCAGAGGTGAAAAACCCGTCAATCGCCGAATCCAATGAGTTCAACAACTGCTGTGCGCTGGAGAACAGCGGATCGACGACGTCGTGCACGAGCTTGAATGCCTTTGGCGCGCACCCCGGTGACACGTCCGTGCCATCAAGCGCGCCGTCAAACCCCGTCACATGTCGGTTACTATCCGTCGCTGAGGCGCTGGGAGGGGGATGGTATCCGTACTTTGCCGCAGTTGGTTCGTAGAGAGGGTTGATGGCCCGGTAGTAGTCGCGACGTTCGTCCACAAACTGTACAGGAGCATAGTCGAATCCATCCTTCTTCATGCAACCAGCGACACGGCGTTGATACTCCGCGTACGTTCGACGATCAAGGTCAAAGACACTATCAAGTCCAAGTTCCTTCTCTCTCCACTCCATACCCACGGGAAAGGGAGAAGCTTCCGTCGGTTGAATTCCGGCGCCGCTCGAATCTAGGGGAATCGAAACTCCGGCTCCGCTCGTCACCTGCTCACCTACTACTCCACCATTCTGCGGTCCGCTGGAACAGGAGGTGATCAGTATGGGTGCCAGGAAACTCAGCAAGAGCCTTGGGGCGCTCAGCACAGGCTGCTAGTCGTTGAATTATGCGACTCTGTACTTTGGCTGATCAACACCCAGACTGCACCATTGTAGGGAGCCGAGCCGGCTCCGCCGCCGGAATAATTTGTCGACTTCCAAAAGCAAGCGAGGGTGAATATTGAATTGCGATTTCGACCGTACCCGGTCGCATTCGCTACAATGATGTTGGTAGAGCCATTGTCGAAGTAGTCATTATGGTACGAGAAGTCCTGGAGAACTGAATACCCATAGTAGACTGCGCCAGAATTGACCCATGATACGCAAATGTTACCCGACGCACATACCTGGGGTCCAGACGCATGCGCAACGGTCGGCCCGCTGATCAATCCCACTACTCCAAGCGCCACGACCGCAAACACGTTTCGAATCCAGCGTCCCATGCCCTACCTCGTCTCTTAGAGTGCCCCGCTAGTGTAAGCAACGGGGTCCGCCGTGGTCAAGGTACCTTTTGGCGGCCGCTGGGTCCAGTGGCGGGTTTGGCTGACATCTCGTTTGTAGGGCGTTGCACTGCGGACGGATGGCTGCCATGCCCAGGAAATTCCCACCCGAGTTCGAGCGTCCGCTGGGACGGTCAGATCGTTGCGTAAACGGGGCGAGGTGATCATGTTAGTAGGTGTCGTTGAGGCGTTTGCCTGTAGTGCCTATAGGAGATTTTCGAGACCTACTTCGATTGTTCTGTGTTGTTGCACGAGCGGCGTGGTGAGCTCGATGCCGTGTTGCTCGGCCCATTCATGGAGGATGTCGGCGAGTTGTCGGGTGCCGTTGTCGGGTTCGTGTACGGCGATCTCGTGCAGGGTGGTGACGGCCTCCTCGAGACGGTCCTGTGGAACCGGTTTGCCATCGGCCCAGTCGTGCCAGGTGTCGAGAGCGTCGACGCGAGCCTCGGCAGCTGAGAGGTGTTCGGGGAAGTACTGCCACTTGGCAAGGATGTCGTGGGTCCTCAATGCGTCTCGGGCAGTCTCGATCTGTGTGCGATCGATGTGCCGTCGCGCGTGGGGCTCGCGCGCCTGCTCTCGCGCTACCGCGAGCCGCTCGAGAGTCCCGGTGACGGCCTCATCCGCAGCGGCGAGTTCGGTGCGTGCTTGACGTCGGCTGCGGAGCCCGGACTGGTCGAGTCGTTGTCGCGCGGCCCGCTGCGCGGCCTCGGCCTGCTTCACGGCATCGTGGGCCACATCGAGTGCAGCATCAAAGGGGGCGCACATTGTGTTCGCATCCGCGATGTGTCGCGCCGCGGTGTCGACGACCTCGACGAGTCGTTCTCTAGCCGCAGCCGAGTCGTCGAGCGCTTCGCGTGCCTGGCGGTAGATGTCGGCGGCGTCGGCGCGTAGGTCGTGGAACCAGTCCGGGATCGGGCAGCGCGGCTGCGGGCGTGGCGATTGGCGGTCCTGTTGGGCGAGATGGCGGCGATGGACCACGGCTGGCATGTCGGCACGATCCGAGGCGACGATCCCCTCGAGAACGTCGCGTGAGTCGCTCATCTCGTGGCTGTCGGTGACGACATACACACGGTTGTCGTCGCGGCCGCGGGTCATCCCTACATAGAGCCCACGACCGGTCGTCGCCTGCCCGGCCAGGGTGATCGAGGTGGTCTCGGTCGCGGATTGTGTGCCGTATTCGGTGGCCGCATATCCGAGCCGCACATGCTCCGTCACATAGCCGGCCGGCAGAGTCACCGTGCTCGACCCACTCAGGTCGGTGACGGTGAGATCACCGTCGTCGTTGATCGCGGTCACGGTCCACAGTTCACGGTTGCGGACAATGTCACCGTTGGTGGTGTGCAGGTGGCGTTGGTTGCGACGCGTCGCGACGATCTCGCCCACGGCGACAAGCCCGTCGGCGATCGAGGCGAACATGGTGGTGTTGGTGTCGCCAGACCTGGCCCGGAGTTGTCGGATGGTGCGGTTGATCTCATCGACGTGCTCGTTCGTCGCTGCCGTGATCGGCACCGTCTCCCCGGCCGCGTGGCGTTGCATCCACTCGGCGGCGATCGAGTCGAGGTGCTCGTCGAAGCTGCCGGGGATGATCCGCCCGTGGACGTCGTAGGTGCCGAGCGCGCGGAGGTCGCCGTGGCGCAGACGCAGCGACGCGGCGGCTTCCCAGTCGTGGCTGAACCGGTGGATCCGCTCCAACTCGATGACGCGACTGGTGGCGCAGATCTCGCCGAACAGGCCACCACGACCCACGGCTTGAAGTTGGCGGTGATCACCAACCAACACCAGACGCCACTGCTCACTCGTCGCGAGTCGGGTGAGTTGATGGAGGTTGGGTGTCGACAACATGCCGGCCTCGTCGACGATCACGGTCGTCCCTGACGGGAGCCGCCATTGCGGTCCTGGCCCGTCGGGTCGTGCCCATTCGTGAAGGAGCTTGGCGACCGTGTCGGTGTGCATGCCGGTCTCGCGGCCCAACACCTTGGCGGCCTTCGCGGTCGGCGCGACACCGAACACCGGCCAGCTGTGGCGGTGCAGGTCGGTGACCGCGGTTGCAAGGGTGGTGGTCTTGCCGGTGCCGGCCGGTCCGACGATCACCACCACCCGAGCCTCACCCGCGACGGCTGCGGCCGCGGCGTACTGGAGCACGTCGAGCTCTCCACGCGTGACGGTCGGCGAGGGTGCCGGGTCGTCGAGCTGGGAGTCGACCACCCATGTCAGGATCGCTTCCTCTTGGGTGAGGACCTGGTGGCTGGTGACCTGCGCGGCGACCGGTTCGATCCACAGCGACCTGCCATCCGAACGTCGTCTCGTTCCGTCTCCGTCAGGGTCGAGCACCACACACTCGCCCAGCACGCGATCGACCGCCCGGTCGAGCAGCCGCGCCCACCGCTCGCCCGACATGTCGGGTTGGGGGCGGAGCCGGTCGGTGACCGCGTGGAGAATGTCCATGCGATGCCACGCCGACAGATCCGCTGACAGGTCATCGATCACCTCGGCGGCGCTCACCTTGCTGGGTGACGACACCGATCGCGCGGCATGCGCGATCGACTGGCCGAGCGACTCGGCGGTGATCCCGATGCTGGCTGCTTCGGCACGCCACCGTGTCGGCAGATCCGGGACACCGTTGGCGGCCTTGCGTAGCCGGGTATCGGCTGCGGCCTCACGTTCGAGCGCGGCGTGCTCGAACTTTGTCGGGTGCCGGCCCTCACGCTGGCGGAACTCGGCAACCTTCATCTGCAACTCCCCCCGCACCTGCGCAGCGCGCTTGGAGAACTGCTCCAGCAGCTCGGTCGGTACACCGGCGATCTCCGCCTGACCGTTCACGATCTCCGCGAACGCGACCCCGTACCGGTGAGTGAGCTCCGCACGCAACACCGACTGATACAGACCACCGAAGGCGCGCTGGTGGTGCTTCAACACTCGGGCGTCGAGGGCGAGCCAGCGGCCGTCGTCGGTCTGCACCTTCGACGAGATCACCAGATGGGTGTGCAGCTGCGGGTCATCCAACCGGCTGGTCGTCTGACGGAACGCAGCCACGATCAACCCCTGGCTGTCCGGATGCAACCGCCCACCATTCGAGCGGATACGCGTCGTGGAGCCGAAGCGTTCCAGGTAGTCGACGACCGCATTGACGGCGACGTCATGACACTCCGCCAAACCGGCGTCGCCGGTCAGCGCCCACCACACCGACAACGACTTCGGCGCCGACACCGTCGCGTCAAAGCCCGCGACCGCGCGGATGACGGTGCCGTTCGCCAGTGTGCGATCGCGCAACGGGTAGCCGAGCGTCACCCCGCTCACCGGGTCGCAGCCGGACAACAGCAACTCGAGCGCGTCGGTGGACACCTCACCCGACAGACCGAGACCGGCAGCCTGCGCGCCAGACCACACACCCGGCTGCTCGCCCGGCGCTTGCGTCAGATACTTCGTGTAGTAGCGCGCAGTCGCGGCAGCTGATCCGGCGTAGAGCGTTGTCACGCGCAACATCGGGACTCCCTCCAGCCCGCGGGCACCTGTCTGTCCAACATGGGTGCGGTGGTTCCGGGAGCGGTCATCGGGCTCGCCTCAGGACTCGATGGCGAGCGACAACTGGGCGGTCGACCGCGACTGCGGGCGACGATCGCGACGATGATTCGGTACTCGCGTCGGCGCGGCAGGCTCGTCGATGAGGGAGTCGACTGCGGCGGAGACTGCGGCGTTGAGGTCGCTGACGACACAGCCGTGGTGGATGAACTCGATCAGCGCCCACCGTGGAACGCGAAGGCAACCGCCGAGACGCACCACCGGCAGCCCGTGCACATCACCAGCGACGAAGTCGGATGCGAGTCGATACGCGAGCGTGCGACCGATGCGAAGGACGCGGGCGGCCTCGTCGACCGTGAGCATCGCCGGCAGGCCGTCGAGGTCGCCTTCGGAGACTCGGGTGGTACCCATGGAATGTTCAGAAGTACACCCATGTGATTCGCGACGCAACCCCCGATAATCCCAGCTCAGATGGTGTTTTAGTACGTGAAGGTACAGGAAGGTACATGGCGGTACAGAGTGGTACAGGACAACACGAACGCTGTGTCGGAAGTCACAGGCGCTACGTCAGAGCCGAAGCGTGAAGCGGGCGTACGGCCGGTCATCCGGCGGGTAGGTCTCGTCGGCGTCGGGGAAGCCAGTCCGGCTGAACGCAGCAGAGGCGAGGTTGGCAGGGTGCACGAGCCAGCTCGCAGTGAGCACGCCGTCGCGTTGCATCTCGGCCAGCACCGATTCGAGCAGCACAGTGCCGATGCCGCTCCGTCGATGATCGACGCGGACCGCGACCACCATCACGTAGCGGTGGTCGGCAAGTGGGCCCAGCGTGTCGTGCTCCAGGCGCTCGTGGGCGGTCACCGCCACGACGGCTCCGTCGACCTCTGCGACGATCACTCGCCGGTCGAGCTCGGTGTGGTCTTCGTCGTGTTGCCACCGAACCAGACCGGCGACGATCTCGGCGACCTCATCGAGCCAGGCCGACGGTTGCCCGCCGAGGTCGAACGACTCCAGCGCGCCCGTGTCGGCCGCCGTCGCGTCGCGAAGGATCACTTCTTCTCGCGGGCGATCTCAGTCGTGCGCTGCTTCGGCTGCCACCGCGTGCGTGGCGTAGCCGGGATTTCGGTGACCTTGCCACCGTTGGCGAGGCTTCGCCGGCGTGGCTGTTCGGTGGTGGCCAGCGCAGCGGAGATCCGCTGGATGGTGGACCAGCGGGCGTCGAGCAGGCCGTTCTCGATGCGCGAGATGTCGGCCTGTGGGATGCCAGTCCGCTTCGCCAGCTCGGCCTGTGTCCAACCCAACTCGGTGCGACGCTCGCGAATCGAATCGCCTGGATGGTTCAGTTCGGCAAGTGCGGACCATGTCGCCATGTCACGAAGTGTATGTGGAATAACACATCGACGCAACCGTACCGATACCCACCAATCCGACGTCAACTCGACTCGGCGGTGGGCTGAGCGCGCCGCCCGATCTTGTCGGTGACGGTCCGCACCGACTCAGGCAGGGCGTGTGCGTAGACCTTCATGAGCATGTCGGGACTGTGGCCAAGGAGGTCGGCAGCAGCGCGGATCTCGCCGATGTCGTCGGCATGGCGGACCATGTGCGTGGCCGCGGTGTGCCGGAGACCGTGGGAGGTGAGCCGTGGTACGCCGGCTGCGGCCACCAGCCGCTCGAGTGTCTGGTCGAAGTTGCCAGGGGAGACGGGATTGCCCTGCTTGGTCGCCACGACCAAACCGTTGTCGTTCCATGCTGCTCCGGCAGCGAGGCGTTCCTCGGCCTGGAATCGGCGGTGGACGGTGAGCGCCTTGACCATCGTTGGATCGATCGGGATCGTCCGCCGAGATCGGGCGTTCTTCCCGTCGCTCCATTCGGGGCGGCCGTGCACCTCGACGAGCGCACGCTCGATGCGCACCGTGCCCTTCTTGAGATCGACGGCCGACCAGCCCAGCCCGAGCAGCTCGCTGCGGCGGAGGCCGTACATGACGGCCAGGCGGAAGGGTCCCTCCCACCGGTGGCCTTCGATCGTCGCCAGGAACTTCGCGAGCGCGGCGTCGTCCCACGCGTCGGCCTCTCGCTCGAGGTCGGGCTTCACCACGACGCGAGGCATGGCCACTCTGCTGGCGGGGCTCCGGCGGAGCTCGCCGGTGGCGACGGCGTCGGCGAGAGCGGCACGCAGCACCATCCGGAAGATGGAGATGCTGCGCCGACTCATCTTGCCCCCAGCGGCCAGCTCGTCGAGCCATTGCGCGACGTCGCTTCGGTCGAGGCGGTCGACACGGATGGGACCCAGCCCCGAGCGGATGTGCTTGGCCGCCCACTCGTACTGCATCTTGGTCTTCGAGGCGATGTCGGTTCGCGAGGCCACCCATTGATCGACCAGGAACCCCACCGAGTTCCGGTCGTTGCCGGTGTCGCCGGCGGCGGCGAACTCGGTGGCGGCCACCTGGGCAGCGCGTCGCGACTTATAGGTGCCCAGCTGGCGAGGGCGCAGCTTGCCGGTCTCGGTGTCGAGCCCGTCGACCCGCACGACCCACTTGTCGCGTTGCTGGCGCACCATCGGTCGGCCAGTTGGCTTCCATGCCATGGCGACCTCCTTTGATACATCTCTGATACATGGAGCGAAAAACGCTCGAGGGCCCCGCTCGAAAGCAGGGCCCTCTCAGAGTAACAGACCAGCTCAACAGCCAGATCCGTTCAGCGCGCTCGAAGGGACTCGAACCCCTAACCTTCTGATCCGTAGTCAGATGCTCTATCCATTGAGCTACGAGCGCTTGCGGTTGGCAAGTGTAGAGGCCGACACCTCGCTTCGGCTACCGGAATCGGGACAGGTCAGAGGTTCCAGGGGGCGAAGCTGCCGGCCCGGTTGTAGAGCACCAGTGCGGCGAGCGCGTTCACCCGGGGATCGGCGAGTTGGGCGGCGCTCGTGACGCCCATCTGGGCGAGCCAGCTCTTGTGGACACTGAAGTAGATCTGGAACAAGCCGTAGCAGCAGTAGTTCTTCGCCGTGGGCACCAGGTTGCTCTCACGAGTGGCGATGCGAATGGCCTCGTCCTCGAGGTCGTCGGGCCACACGTCGCGGATGATCTGGGTGACCTGCGCCTTGGTGTACACGATCTGTGGCGGCGCCGGCTTGGCGGTCGTCGTCGTGGTCTTCACCGTGGTGGGCGTGCTCTTCGCCGGCGCCGTGGTGGACTTGGTCGCCGTGGTCTTCACCGCAGGAGCGGTGGCGTTGGCGGGCAGGCAGATCTGCTGCTTCGGGTAGAGCGCCGTGGCCGTGCTGGCGTTGTTGGCGGCGAGCAGGTCCTTGGTGGGAACACCGAACCTCTTGGCGATCAGCACCCACGCGTCGCCCGCACCGACCGTGTAGTTCTTGGCGCATACGGACTGGGTCTTCACGACAGCGACGGACCTGGCCGGCTGGGTGGCGACCGTGGTGGAGGCGGCGACCTTGGCAGCTGGCTTCGGGGAGGTGGCAGGCGCCGTGGCGGGTGCGACCGTCGCCGCCACCGTGTCCTGCACGACCGGGATCGCTGGCGGGAGGCTGTACGGGTCGAGCCCTGCGGCGGAGGTCTCCGTGCTCTCCGCGGCGACGATCTGCCCGACGGAGGCGTCGCTGCCGAGCGTGATGCCGGCGGGCAGGGTCAGGTCGGTCGCCTGCGGCTTCACCGAAGCGTTGCTGTCGCCCGATCGGAGGGTCATCGCCACCGGCACGAGGACTGCGATGGCGAGGGCCAGGGCACCGAGCCGACGCAGCAACGGATCGACGTGTTCGGTCGCGGCACGGACCCGTTGGGTCGCGGCGGCAAGAGGAATCTGCTGTGTGCGGTCGACGGCGTCGTCGTGGTGGCGAACACGCTGTGTGGTGGGGGCGGGGGCGCTACGGCGGGGGCCGCGGCGGGTGTTGAACCGTGCGAAGCGGCCGTCGGGGACGTTGGCCCAGAACCCGAACTCGTCGTCATCGTTCTCGAACACGTCTCACCTCTTCCGAACCCGCCGGAGCCCGAACCACCCCCCGAGGGGCCGTCAGAACATGAAAGGTCTACACGCGTCGTCATGAAAACGCAACAGTGTGTCAACTGTGTGACGGACGGTGGGGGTCTCCCGAGAACCCACCATCAACGACAACAGCCCGAACCTGGAGGGGTTCGGGCTGAGCGGATCTTGCGAGAAGATCAGACGCGGAGAGGGTGGGATTTGAACCCACGGACCACTTTAAAGGTGGTCCCCGCATTAGCAGTGCGGTCCCTTCGACCAGACTCGGGCACCTCTCCAGGCGGGCGAAAGACTATCGCGGCAGGTGCCCAGGTCACACTGTGATGGACAAGGTCGCCGTCGAGTGGCTCAGGCGTCGCCCTCGGGACCGAGGTCGCCGGCCCACGGCGGCGTGCAGCTGTACGGGGGCGTCCACGGCCCTCGTGCGCAGAACACCCACAGGTCGCTCGCCGCGTCGGCGCAGGCCGACATGCTGGCCTTGACGTTCTCCTTGGTCCATCCGCGGCGGCCGAGCTCGCCGCTCGGCTCGAACATCCCGGACAACGCGTTCAGCTGGAAGGTGCAGTGCGAGTCGTCGCGCGTGGCCAGGTTGAGGTTCACCGCCTGGTAGTTGCAGCTGCCCTCGCGGGACGCGATGTAGATGAAGAACTGTTGGGTGCTCACGTCGGCGCCGTCCTTGGCGAACTCGTGGGCGATCGTGTCGGCGTCGGCCTTGCTGCACGCCTTGTGGTTCCCGTAGACGGGAATTCCCTGCACGACTCGCCAGTTCGGTTCGGCCTGGAACGGCGCCGGCCACCACTTCTCGTCGAGCACCGCGGTCCCGCCGTTGTCGGTGAACCCGCTCCACACTCCCATTGCCGCGAGCGTCGAGGTGCCGGCCACGCCGTCGGCCTTGAGCGGCGGGTTGGCGAACTGGTACGCCTTCACCGCGGCCTGGGTGCTCTTGCCATAGGTCCCATCGATGTTGCCGGTGAACAACCCCTCCTGCTGGAGCACCTGCTGCACGCACTCGGTGGATGGGCCACGGTCTCCTGGCTCGACGGGCGCATCGGCCAGACAAGCCGGCGGGGGAGCGTTGTCGACGCCGGAGTAGTTGTTCATCGCGATCAGGGTCTGGGCGCCGGCGTTGCCGTTGACGGTGAGCGGCGGATGGTCGATCTGGAACCTGATGACGGCATCGGCGGTCGGCTGGTCGTAGCTCCCGTTGACCAACCCGTGGTAGTAGCCCAACCACATCAATGCCCATTGCACGCAGATGACGCTGCCCCCGGCCGAGCCGACACGGAGCTCGGCGTCGGCGCGGCAGTCCCCGAGCTCGGGCAGGTCGGCGTGTGCCGAGGGTGCTCCGATGGAGGGGGTGGCGATGAACAGCGCGAACACCGCCATCGCCCGCATGAGCGTGCGCACCCACCCATTTTGCCTGATCCGACCCGGAAAATCTGCCGATCCGCAGATGTGAGCGTGCCCAGTGGAGTCGATGGCAAAGAAAAACGGACCTTCGTCACTTCACGGACAGCGACGATACGAGTACTTTCCGAGAGGTACGGGAAAGGTGATGGCGATGACCGCTGTCCACGCGTTACACAACGCGCCCGAGGCGACCAACACGGCGGCCCGGTTCGACACTGCGTGGTTGAACGCCACCCCGATGGCCCGTCGGGCGCTACGAGCGGCGATCGCGACATCGATCGCGATCGGCATGCTCGCCGAGGTGCTGCCAATGGCAGCACGCATCACCACGGGTCTGTTCGGCGTCGTTCTCGCCGCAGCGGCGACGGTCGACGTGCACGAGCGGCGACTCCCCAACGGCGCCATCGCCCTTGCGACGTGGATCGCGCTCGCCGGACCGTTGGCATCGCTCGATTCTTCGATGTGTGCGCGGGCCATCGTCGGTGGCGGCATCGCCGGCGGGGCGATGCTGGTCGTACGCCTCGTCCGTGGTGTCGGCATGGGCGACGTGAAGGCGGCCGGCGCCATCGGTGTGAGCACCGGCGCGGTCTCGTTGTCCGCCGCGCCGATGGCAATCGCTGTCGCCGCGTTCGCCGCCGCGATCTACGGAGCCGCAGCCCGTCGTCAGCGTGTACCACTCGGCCCGTCGTTGTGGCTCGGGTGGGCGGTGGCGCTGTTCTCGATCTCAACAGGGTGGTGGAGATGAAGTCCCAGTCGAAGGCTCGAGCCCGAGTCCGAACCCAGTGGATGGCATTGGCCGCGGCGCTTGTGGTGCTGGCCGGCGTCCTGGTGGCGTGGGCGCTGTCCCAAGCGGCGGATCGGGTGCAGGTCGTCCAGCTGACCCGAGCGGTGTCGTCGGGCACGGTGATCACCGCCGGCGATCTCACCATCGCCGGAATCGCCTACGACTCGCACGTGGAGGGATTGGTGCCGTCCGAGTCACTCGACGCCGTTGTGGGCCGAGTGGCGGCCTTTGACCTCACGGCGGGCTCACTGCTCCAGATGGGCATGTGGCGTGACACGCCGGCGCTCCTGGCCGGCGAACAGAGCGTGGGTGTGGTCGTCAAACCGGGTCGGCTTCCCGACGGACTCGCCCAGGGTGACACCGCGCTCGCCGCGCCGCTGCAGCCAGGAGATCCGACGCCGCCCCTGCCGGTCCGCGTCCTCGATCGCGCCGTCACCGCGGACGGCAACGCGGCGCTGACGCTTGCCGTTCCGGCCGCCGACGCCGTGGTGGTCGCCCAACTCGCGGCGACCGACCAGCTCGTGTTGATCGGCACGCCGGCGGGTGGTGGAACGTGATCGTCGTCGTCACCTCCTGGCGTGGGATCGGGGCGACCACGACCGCGCTCGTCGTCGCTACCACCGTCGCCGCGATGGAACCCGCCTGGTTGATCGAAGCCGATCCCGCAGGTGGGGTGTTGACCGGCCGGATGGACTTCGCTCCCGACGAGCGCGCCGGGCTCGAGCGGGTCGCGTTCCCCTCGGACCGTTGCACGCCGTGGGAACTGTTCGCGGCAGTGGCCCACGAGATCGGCTCGCTCCGCGTCGTCACCGCTCCGGCCGATCCGTTCCGGGCACACGCGTGCCACTCGCCTCGCGTGCCGTGGGCGCCGGCACTCCGCGACCTCGACGGTGTGATCGTGATCGACATCGGTCGCCTCCGCGCCGGGTCGCCTGCTCAGCCGCTGCTGGCACTCGCCGATGTCATCGTCCTCGTGAGCTCTCCCGAGGTGAGCAGCGCGGTTGCGTCGGCCGAATGGGTGCACGCTCGCGGTCGGATCTCGTCGCTCGACCCGGAGCTCAGTGATGCGACCATCCGGCTCGTCGTGGTCGACGCTCCGTCGGGAGCGGCATTCCCGAGATCAGCGCTGCAGGTGGACCTCGGCGAGCAGTTCGGTGGCTGGCTGCCCTGGGAGCCGACGACCGTGGACCTCCTCCACCGGGAGGTGGCCGCCGCCGACCGTCGCCTTCGCCGCAGCCCGCTCCTGGCCGCCGCTCGCGAGATGCTGAGGCAGTTCGACCTCGAGCCGGAGGTGGTGCGATGACCGAGGACGAACTGGATCTCCTCGTCGCCGACGTGCGCCGGCAGTGGGGCGACCGATTGCCGGTGCCGGCACGCGACGAGTCCCCGGCCGAACGCGACCAGCGAGAGGCGACGACGCGCGACGTGCTGGAGCGTGTCGTGCTGCCGGAGCTGGAACGCCAGCGGATGGCGGCACGCATGGCGCCGCTCGCGACGAGCGATCACTCCGCGTTGGTCGATCTCATCGTGTCGGAGATCTTCGGCCTGCCGCGCCTACTCACCGTGCTGCGAGATCCGCATGTGACCGACGTGCTCGTGTTCGGCGCCGACCCGGTTCGCGTCGAGCGCAGTGACGGCACACGCCAACTGTTGCCGCCACTGGTGCGTCGGGATCGCGACCTCGAACGCATCATCTACGACACCGCCGCGGCGCGTCGTCGACCCTTCAATCGCGAGAACCCTTTCGTCGACCTCGAGCTCGAACCAGGCGTTCGCTTCCACGGCGAGGGTTTCGACGTGGTGCAGCGTCCACTGGTGACCATCCGCCGAGCGGCGATCTTCGGGATGTCGCTCGACGAGCTTGCCGACCGAGGCATGCTCGACGACGCCGGTGTCTCCTTGCTCCGAGCCGCGGTCGCATCCGACATGAACGTGGTGGTCTGCGGCCGCATGGGAGCCGGCAAGACGACGTTGCTCCGTGCACTCTTGAACGAGGTCGACGAGCACGACGTGATCGTCACGGTCGAGACCGACTTCGAGCTGAACGTCGCATCGATGGGCCTTCACCGATACGTGCACGCGTACCAGGCGCGGGTCCCGAGCACGAACGACGGCGTGGGCATCTCGTGCCACGACATGATGGTGCCGGCAGTTCGAACCCGAGCGGATTGGATCGTCGTGGGCGAGGTGCGCGGTGCCGAGGGCGGCGCGTTGGTACAGGCGATGTCGATCGGCCAGGGCGCGATGGCCACGGTGCACGGTGGCTCGGCGAAAGATGGCATCGAGCGCCTCGCCGAACTGATCGCCTACCACAGCGGTGTGGATCTGCGCATGGCCCGCTGGCAGGTGTATCGCAGTGTGGATCTGGTGGTGCATGTCAACGGCGACAACCGGCACGGTCGCTTCGTCACCGAGATCGCCGCACCGTCGGTGGAGGAGGACGGAGCCCGCTTCATCCTCCATCGACTGTTGGCTGCGCGGTCGGGTGCACGCGACGGTCGCGCTCGCCCGGCGTCGGAACCGCAACGCACGATGCTGGAGCGACTCGCCGCCGCAGACCCGACGTTTTCGGCTCGCCCGTGGCACAGCGGTGTCGACACCCACCGTCCGCTACGTGCGGCCGACGCACAGCTCGAAGCGGCGTCGTGATGCTCGGGAACGTAGTTCCGCCCACCGCAGTGGCGCTGCTGGTCAGTGTCCTGCTCGCTCTCGCGTTCGCTGCCGCGACACATTCGGCTCCGCATGCAGAGGAGGTCGCGTCGAGTGCTTCCACGGCGTCGATGTTCTCCGGTATCGGCCGGGCCCGCATCGTTGCGGCGACGGCGGCGGCCTTCGTCGTGTTGATGGCGACCCGGTGGCTGTTGTTGTCCGCGGTCGTGGGCGCGATGGTGACGTTCTGGGGCCGCCTCCTGCACGATCAGCGCGCGGATCAGGAGCGGCGCCGCGTCGAAGGCATCGCCAAATGGCTCGAAGACCTCCGCGACGCGCTGCGCGGCTCGTCGATGGGAGCAGAGGACGCGCTCGAGCAGGTCGCGACGCGGCCGCCGGATTCCATCGCCGTGCCGCTGCACAACTTCGTCCATCGTCGACGTCAAGGGTTCCGTACCGAGGATGCGCTCGCCGACCTCGCCGAGGACCTCGCGCACCCGATCTCCGACGCCGCGATCGCCGCGATCCGTCTCGTCATCGGTGGCTCGACCAGTGCCGGGCGGCTGCACGGCACGGTGCACGCGTTGGCCGCGGCTGCTCGCGACGAGGTGACGGCGCGAGAACGGATCGACCGCACCCGAGCCGTCTACCAATCGAGCATGAAGCGTCTCGTCATCATCGGAGGGCTGCTCGTCGCGTACCTCGAGTTTGCCGGCGGGGACCTCTTGCAGCCCTACGACACTGCCGTGGGTCAGGTCGTCCTGTTCATCCCACTGGCGATGTGGATGGGATGCATCCTCTGGCTGCGGTCGCTCTGTCGCTACGACCTTCCCCAGCGCTATCGCATCGTGGGCTCCGACGGAGTGGATCGATGAGTCCCCTGCAGGTCGGTGCGCTGGTCGCAGTGCTCGTGGGTGGCGCGCTCTGGTGCGTTGCCATCGCCACTCGACGAGTCCCGCGTTCGGTCGCCGCCGCCAGGGAGCGGATGTTCGGTGACTCGGGTGCTCACTCGGCCGGAACGAGCGGGCGAGCGTCGTGGACCGACGATCTCGCCGACGGAGTTCCAGGACGATGGGTGCGCCGTCACTTCGGTGTGGGGCTCGACATCATCGACCTCTCGACGGCAGACGTGATCAGTCGAGCGTTGATGTCGGCGGCCGTGATGCTGTTCGCAGTGTCAGCTGCGGTGGCGGCGCTCATGTCGATGGGCCTCCTCCCCTTGTCGCCTGTCTGGCTCCTGCTGTCGCTGGCACTGGGTGCGATGGCGGGGTGGGTCGCACTGCGAGACATCGCCGCCAAGATCGAACGGCGGCGCCGAGAGCTTCGTCAGGCGGCGAACGACTTCGTGCAACTGGTGGCGGTCGGCCTCACCACCGACCAGAGCGTGGAGGAGGCAATCGGCTTCGCGCTCGGCGTGGGTACGAGCGACGCATTCGACCGACTCCGAGCGCAGGTGTCGACGGCGCCCCAGCGTGGGGTACCGGTGTGGGAGGCGATCGACGAGTTCGGCCGGCGCTGCGACGTGCGCGAACTGTGTGAGTTCGCCACCTCGATCGAACGGCAGGGGCTGCAGGGCGTGTCGATCGGCGAGACCGTTGCCTCGCTCGCCGCTGCCATGCGGGCGAAGGGGCTGGACGAACTGGAGCGCGAGGCCGATCAGGCGAACGCGAACCTGTCCGGCCCGACGATCGGATTCGTGGTCACCACGATCGTGTTCTTGGCCTATCCGCTGGCGCAGCGCATCAGTGACGCCTTCGGCGGATAGGCGGAGCGGGGCACCCCCGTCGAGGTGCGATCAACGAGAGAGAGAGAGAACTGGAATGAACGAGCAATTGATCCCGCTCGCGGTGTGGCTGCACGTCGCGTTCGCCGACCTGCAGACCCGCGCACGCGACGCGTGGGATGCACGCCACGAGGACGACGGCGTCGACGAGGCCGTCACCAAGATGATCTGGTTGGCCGTCGGCATCGTCGTGGCGCTCGCTGCGACGGCGTTCTTCATGGCCAAGTTCAATCAGGCGAAGAGCAACGTCCCGGACCCCGTCGCGCCGTGACCGTTCGGAGCGATCGCGGTGCGGTCGACGTGTCGGTCCAGATGCTGTTCGGATTCATCGCCGTGTTGTTCGCGATGGTGCTCATCTTCGAGACCGTCACCTACTGGCACGCACGGAACGTGTTCGACGAAGCGGCAGCCGAGGGCGCGAGAGTCGCGGCCGCGTTCGACGGCTCGTGTCTCGACGGGGTCGCCGCGGCCATGGCGATGGTTCGGGCGACGGCCGGGTCGTGGGGTCGTGGCGCGACGGTCACCTGTGTGGACGGTCCGTTCGTCACCGTGACGATCTCGGGCCGGACCGCGGGCATGCTCGGACCGGCTCTGGGTCTGCAGGCCTCCGTGAGCGAATCGGCTCCGAAGGAGGGTTGAACGTGAACGACTCGCCGCGCCGACGCACGCCCGATCGTGGCATCGCCACACCGGTGGAGATGATGTATCTCCTCGTGTTCTGCATCGTGGCGGTGGTGTTCCTCGGGTTCCTCGGTCGATTGCACGCCGCCGGCGTACAGGTCACCAACGCTGCGCAGGCGGCGGCTCGCGTCGCGTCTCAAGCTCCGAATCCCATCGCCGCGCAGCGAGCCGTGGACGATGTGGTGGCGTCGTCCCCGCTGACGATGCGCTGCGCGCCCGGAGTGCGGGCCGACATCACCTGGTCTCCGTCGCCTTCGGGGACGTGGCAGGGGGGATCGGTGACGGTCGAGGTCGCCTGCACCGTGAGGAACCAATCGCTGACCGGGCTGTGGTCACCCGGTGTGCGCACGGTGACGATGCGCGACACCCAGCCGGTCGATCGGTACCAGCGATGAGCCGACGGTCGGATCCCACGTGCCGCGCGGATCGGGGCTCGATCGGTGTGGTCATGATGCTCCTGCTCGTCATCGTCCTCGGCGGTGCAGGGCTGGTCGTCGACGGCGGCCGGGCGATGGTCGCCCGACGACACGCGTCGAACACCGCGGAGGCCGCTGCGCGTGCGGCCGTCTCCACCGCTACCCCAGTCGCCAGCTTCGACCCGACGACAGCGCGCGCGGCAGCGCTCGCCTACGCCGAACGAGCTGGCGTGGACCCGCGCGACGTGACCGTGGTCGTCGCCGACGACTTCGTGCGCGTCACCGTCGTCGAACGGCGACGGACCGTCTTCTTGATACTCGGTGGCCAGTCCACCATGACCGTGCGGGCCACCGGCACTGCACGCGTCACCTACTCCGATTGATCGTCCGACGAAAGGAACGCATCCGTGCGTGCACTCCCTCGCAACCTGCTCCGCCTCGCCACCCTTCTCGTACTCGTGGGACTGCTCGTGGGCATTCCGATCGCTGTGGTGGCCACGATCGGGCTCCCGATGCCCTCCTGGCAACAGTGGCGCGACGCGTGGAGCAGTCACCGTGTCGACAGCGACTTCGTGGTCCGCCTGGGCACGGGCATCTTCTCGATGCTGTGGTGCTGGTTCGCGGCAACCGCCGTCGCCGAACTCTGGAGTGTGCTTCCTGTCCGCAACGAGATGTCGACGGCATCGATACCGCTCGACCGGGGGCCGTCGGGCTGGGTGCGAGGTCTGGTTCGCTTCGTCGCCGTGTCGTCGGTGACGGCGTCGGCGACGTTGGGATCCTTCGCCCTGTTGGCTCAACCGACGCACGCCTCGGCGGGCACTGTCACCGGGGTTCCCGGAGCCACCGACGATGTGGTCACCACTCCGCTCGGGATTTCGCACCTGGTCGTTCCCGGAGACTCCTACTGGCGTATCGCTGACGAGCGCCTGACCTCACAGCTCGACCACGATCCGTCGCCACGGGAGGTCTACGAACTCACCCGCGACCTCGTCGACTCCAACGCGACCAGGCTCGGTCACCGCGACCCCACGCTCTTGCTGCCCGGGGAGCTCGTCGTGGTCGACAGCACGTCCGACGGCTCGTCGGACGCCGCGGCCGTTGCAGCCGTGGTCGTCGAGCCGGTCACGGCGTCGTCCGTTCGCGCGGCGCCGTATGTGCTCGCCGAAGCCCGGCCGGATCGTCGACCGGTGCCGGCAGCCGCCGTTGCGGCGGGGGCGCCGGCGCAGCCCCCGGACGTGGCAACGCCGGACGTGGCAACGCCGCTCGTGGACAGCGTCGGCACCGCGGCTTCATCGCTGCCGTACGCGTTGGGTCTCGGAGGGGCACTGATGATCGCCGCCGGCACGGTGGGAGCGGTGGAGGTTCGTCGTCGGCGTCTCCTCCGTAGCGGCGTCGTCGGAGCTCGGCTGATCCCGCCCACGGTCGGGCAGGCTCGTACGGAGGTGCTGCTGCGTTCGATCAACGCGGCGGAGCGCATCGCCCGGCTCGACGTCGCGCTGCGGGCGGCCGCTCGCGACCTTGCCGACCAGTCGGCCTCGGTGGTCGCCGCTGTCGTGGACGACGCCGGAGGCGTGCATCTGTTCGTCCGAGGCTCGGCCGTCCCGTCCGATTCGGCGTGGCACGCAGATCTGCTCGGCGGCAGCTGGCACCTTCCCGCGGGCGTCGATTTCGGCCACCTCGCCGCAACCGCTCGCGAGTGCCCGCAACCGTGCCCCGCGCTGGTGCACGTCGGCGCGGTTCCCGACAATGGAGAGCTGTTCGTCGACCTCGAGGCGATCGGTGTCCTCGGCATCGAATCGCCCTTCGCTCAGCCGCTGCTTCGAGGGCTCGCGGCATCGCTCGCAGTGTCGCCATTCGCGGACTCGATGAAGGTGTTCTCCGTCGGCCTCGGCGAGTTGGAGCTCGGCGACGCGTGCGTCGAGTCGCTGACGTCGCTGCATGCGGCGATCGAGGCGACGCGGGTGTTCGTGGGCAGCACGGAGTCGCTCGCACGGGACCGCACCACGTTCGCACTCCGTGCGACGAGCGTCGGCGGAGAGACGTGGGAGCCCGTGGTCGTCCTCGCCTGCGGTGACCAGATGGACAACGGCTCGCGTGCCGCGCTGCTCGGCGAGATCCGGCCCGGTCGCGGACGGGCCGTGGTCGTCGACGGAAGTGTCGGCGACGACATGTTCACGTTGCGCTTCGATGGGGCCTGCCACGTGCTCGAGCCGCTCGGCCTGCAGGTCGTTCCCGTCGGGCTCGGCGATGCGGACGTCGCGGCTGTCGAAGATCTCCTCGCCTCGGTCGCAGTACCGATGCTCGACGTCCAGATGATGAGCTTGCCCATCGAGGAACCCGCCCACTCCGGGCCGGCACCCACTGAACTCGTACTGCCGGAGTGGTCCCTGATGGTGCGCCTGCTCGGGCATGTGCAGGTCGTCACGCCGGCTGGAGTGGAGGCGACGTTCGAACGCGCCAAGGCGCTGGAACTGGTGGCATGGCTCTCACAACACCGGGAACGCCCCACGCGCTCGACGGCTCGTGCCGGGTTGTGGGAGGCCGAGGTCCGCTCGGCCACGTTCGCCAACGTGGTCAGCGAGGCGCGCCGCACCCTGGCTCGGGCCGTGGCGCCGCCCGCCGGCGAGGAGTGGATCGCTCGTACCATGACCGACGAACTCCCACTCCACGACGGCGTGATCAGCGACGCGGACGTGCTTGCGTTGCGCGTGGCGGCGGCCAGAGGCCGCGCTCCGGCGGAAGCGATCGAGATCCTGCGGCCGGGTCTGGAACTGGTCACGGGTCTGCCCTTCCTCGGCACGTCGTACCTGTGGGCCGACGCAGAAGGGCATGCGTCGTCGCTCACGCTCCTCGCGACCAACGCGGCGACGGAACTCGCCGAGCACTACCTGGCGCTGGGAGACGCCGAGGGCGTCTTCTGGGCGACGGGTCGAGGACTGATGGTCCTCAACGGTCACGAGGCACTGATCGCATTGCGCATGCGAGCCCACGCGGACCGCGGCGACCTTGCCGGCGTGCGCGCCGAGTGGGCGAGCTACGAACGGGCGCTGGCACTCGACACATGGTCGGCAGGGGAGCCGTCACCGAAGCTGGTCGGCCTGCGCCAGGCATTGCTCAGCGGCACGCCTCAGCCTCGGTCGTAGACCTCGACGTCGGGCGCGATGTTGTCCCGGAACAACACGAGCACCTCGCCGGGTTCGGCATGGCGGCCGGTGGCATGCTTGGAGTAGAGCAGTGTGCCGTCGACCTCGACGTCGAACACGCCTTTCGAGCCCATCACGAGCGTGAGGTCAGCGATGACGTGTTGGTAGTCGTGCAGCAAATCGTGAGCCGCGCGCACGGCGCGGTCCGAATAGTCTCAAGGCACGCAATAGGTGATGCGGATGCGGTGCAATTCCATGCCGTCACCGTACCCCGCAGGCGATCCGCAGGCGATCCGTTGGAGCCGGGTGCGAGGATCGAACTCGCCACCTCATGATTACAAGTCAAGCGCTCTACCAACTGAGCTAACCCGGCGGGGGTTCGGGAAATGGTAGAGGACTACCCTCGATAAAACCTACGGGGAAGATTCGGTGGCCGGGAGCGACCAGGCGCGATCGCGAACGTCAGCCGGCGCACGGGTTACGACGCCCTCGTCCGCCTGCTCTGAGATCGGGCCGTGCCTTCTCGGGATCTACAGTGTCCAAGCCGTGGCGACGGGGTGCGGACGGGATGATCTGTTCATCAAAGGACTCGACGAGACCCAGACACGGGCCGAGCGGAAGGCCAACCGCACGGGTCGACCGCTCGAGGACGTCATCATCCCGACGAGCACGTTCACGCCCGAGGGCAAGTCGACCGGACTGCCGTACGCGGACCTGCGCGATGTGATCGGCCCGCCTGCGAGACTGCGGACGTATGGAAGCGAGCGTGTCGAACTACTGGACTGCGCGCCTGCGCGCACTCGTCTCATGAACCTCGATCACCTGGGGACCCCGCTGCAGCCCATGATCCAGCTGAACGGCAAGAGCAGCAATCGCGTGTACCGGCTCGACACGTCAGAGGGATCGTTCGCCGTGAAGGCACTCATGTCCGATCGTGACTGGGCGTCCCGACACGACGACGTCTTCCGGCTCGAGCAGGCCGCGTTCTCCGCGGGTGTCCCGATGCCGGAGCCGATATCCGCTGATGCCGAGGTGATCGTGCATCGGTGGGTCGAAGCGGACGCAGTTCCCGAGGAGCCCGTGCCGCCGGCGTTCGCGTTCGAGACCGGCGAAATTCTTGCTCGCATCCACGCCCTCGACATCACATGGACCGACAGGGCGGTCGAAGGCCGCACCCCGCAGGACTGGCCCGAGCTCGCCGAGCGGGCGGTGGACACCCGACAGCCGTGGGCAGACGAGCTCGCCAGCACCGTGGATGTGCTCCTCGCGATCTCCGACTTCATCGACAACTGCGAACGGCCGGGCCCCATCGTGCTGACCCACCGAGACATCCACCCGTGGAACCTGCTGGCTCGACACGGGCGGCCGATCGTGCTCGATTGGGAGATAGCCGGGATGCTCGATCTGGCCGGCGAGCTCGGCTCGACCGCGCTGAGCCTCGCGAAGGGACCCGGCTTCGACGACATCGACCCAGCGGTCTTCCGTTCGGTGCTCGACGGCTACGTCGCCGGGGGCGGAGCACTCCCCCCGCCGGGTCCGAGCTGGTTCGTGTTCATGATCGGGGGATGGCTGGGCTTTACCCGCCGGAACATCCTCCAGTGCCTCACCGGCATCGGAGCGCAGAACGGTCCCGATCTCGCGACGTGTCACGACGAGGTGGGGAACGGATTGCGCGGCCTGCCCGACATGTTCGGCCGGCTCCCGCAGCTCGAGGACCTCCTCGTTCGGCGGTGATCTGCTCCGAGTGGGCGAGCGACTGGCACGCTGAGGCCGGCTTTGGTGCCCATTGACGCATCAGCGGGCCGTGCGGAGGTCCGCCTCTTCGCCCTCGGCCGCTGTGTACGCGCCGCACTGGTTGCCCGGGTTCCATGAGCCGGGCATTGGCTCCGCTCGGGGCCGTCGACTGCGGTGGGACCGCGCCCCTCTCTACGCCGTACACGTCGCAATTCTGAGCGAATCGACAAGAAATCGCTCGACAGATTCGACGATCGGGAGTACTTTGGTCCCACATCAACATCACCGTCCGGACCATGCGCGGTTGCCTCTGGAAGGCGCCCATGGTCGATGAACACAAGCTGTCGATGGTGCTCGGCGAGTTCGCCAGGACGGTGATCACCGACTTCCCCATCCAGGGCATCCTCGATCACCTCGTCCAGCGCATCGTCGGTGTACTGCCGATCACCGCTGCCGGTGTCACCCTGATCTCAGCCGACAAGAAGCCCGACTACGTCGCAGCGTCCGATGAGTCCGCGTTGCGCTTCGAGCAACTCCAGGCCGAGGTCGGCGAAGGGCCGTGCCTGGCTGCGTACGAGACCGGCGAAGCCGTCACCGTTGCCGACTTGGCGACGGACCAGCGATTCCCTCGCTTCTCCGAAGCCGCCATGGCAGCTGGTCTCGCCGCCGTGTTCACGTTCCCGCTCCGACACGGCCTCGTTCCGATCGGTGCGCTCGACCTCTACAGAACCACGCCTGGTCCCCTCGACGTCAACGACCTGGCCGCGGCCCAAACGCTTGCCGATGTCACCACCGCATATCTTCTCAACGCTCAGGCGCGGGCCGAGGCAAGCGCCGCCTCGAACGCGTTCCACCACAGCTCGCTGCACGATCCGCTCACCGGGCTCCCGAACCGACAGATGCTCGAAGAACGACTGTCCCGCGCCACCGCCCGGGCCGGGCGTTCGCACACGAACGCAGCGGTCCTCTTCGTCGATCTCGACAGATTCAAGGATGTCAACGATCGTCACGGTCACCATGTCGGGGATGCATTGCTCCTCGCCGTCACGGACCGGCTGAGCAACCTCGTCCGCGAGAGCGACACGCTGGCACGAGTGTCGGGCGACGAGTTCGTGATCTTCTGCGAAGAGATCCACTCACCGGCCGATGTCGAACTACTCGCCGAACGAATCGGCGAGTCTCTCAAAATGCCGTTCTCGATCATGGGTCACACGCTCGAGATCACCGGGAGCGTCGGAATCGCCTACGCGGGTCCACGCGAGGCCATCACCGACCAGCTCATCGTCAAAGCCGACATCGCTATGTACCAGGTCAAGCGTCGTGGCGGTGGGGGTCACCAGATCATCGACCTTCGTCACACGTTGCCGCCCACCGACGACGAACTCTTCGAGGCCGATCTCCGCTGCGCCCTTGCTGCCGATGAGCTCGATGTCGAGTACCAACCCATCATCCGCCCCAGCGACGGTGCAATCGTCGGCGTCGAAGCCCTGCTCCGCTGGACCCATCCCTCCTACGGGCAGGTCGAGCCACCGGTCATCATTGCCGTCGCCGAACGGAGCAATCTCATCAACGACGTCGGCGAGTGGGTGCTGCGTCGCTCGTGCCGCGACCATCAGCGCTGGCTCATGGATCATCCGGGGATCGAGCTCGACCTGTCGGTCAACGTCTCGGTGCGCCAACTCCTCCAGCCGTCGTTCGCGAGGGTCGTGGCCGACGCATTGGCGACGTTCGGAACCCGTCCGACAGCCCTCATCCTGGAAGTCACGGAGAGCCTCTTCATCGACGACATCGAGCGCGTCGCGGGCGTCCTCGGTGAACTGGACAGCGCGGGAGTTCGAATCGCGCTGGATGACTACGGCACCGGTTACTCGTCGCTCGGTTACCTCGCCCATCTCCCGATCCGGATCCTCAAGATCGATCGATGCTTCATCACCGATCTCGCTCACGACGCCGGCAAGATCATCGTTGCATCCGTCAACGCGCTCGCCCATGCGCTCGGATTGCAAGTCGTCGCCGAAGGGGTCGAGACGGACATGCAACACCGCGTCGTCGAGGCCGTCGGGTGCGACCTTGCCCAGGGCTACCTGTACGCCCGTCCGGCGCCTGCGGCGGCCATCGGGGCGTTGCTCGCGATTCGAATGCCCGTGCCGACCCGTCGATCGGCTCCGCCTCTGGTGGGCGCCAAGACGCGGTTGGCGACGAGCTGAACGATCGCTGCCCGGTTCAGTGGACGACCGAGTCAGCCGACGGCGGCCAGTTCGCGCACGCGAGCGAGCAGGATGTCGATGGCCGGTTCGTTCATACCACCCTGAGGGAAGATCACGTCGGCGTGGCGCTTGCTCGGCTCGATGAACTGCTCGTGCGACGGGCGCACGGTCTCGAGGTACTGCTGGATGATGCTCTCGTGCGTACGGCCGCGCTCGGCGACGTCTCGTCGCAGGCGACGGATGAGCCGCAAGTCGGCGTCGGTGTCGACGTAGATGCGCAGGTCGAACCGCTCCCGCAGTCGTTGCTCGTACAGCACGAGGATCCCCTCGACGACGATGATCGTCGCGGGCTTCAGCATGCGCACGTCGTCGCTGCGGTCGTAGATCGTGAAGTCGTAGATCGGCACCGGTACCGGCGCGCCCGCCGACAGCGCGGCCAGGTGATCGTTGAGCAACTGCCAGTCGAACGCATCGGGGTGGTCGTAGTTGATCTTGGCCCGCTCCTCGAGCGGCTTGTCGTGCTCCGCGCAGTAGTACGAATCGAGCTTGATCAGCGCGAGGTGATCAGCGCCCGCCAGCACGGCCAGCTTCTCGCTGAGTGTGGTCTTGCCCGAGCATGTGCCCCCGGCGACGCCGATGAGAAACGGACGCGCGAACGACGACATGGACCGACACGCTAGCCCTGGGGTGAGGAGCGGGACGGGCGAACAGGTGTGCGGTGCTTGGAATGGGTGGTCGCCACGGGGCAGGCTGTGGGCATCATGACAACGGAGTACGAGACCCCGGACCACCTCAACGAGCGCGAACTCGCCATCATCGAGTTCGAGTCGTCATGGTTCATGCTGGACGAAGATCGGCACGATGCGATCCGCGCGCGATTCGCGTGTTCGGTGGAGGAGTACAATCTCGAACTCAACCGGGTCATCGATCACCCGGCGGCGTTGCTCGCCGACCCGCTGGTGGTTCGCCGCCTGCGCCGTCACCGTGAGCGCCGTCGTCGGGCGCTCATCGACGGCACGGCTGCCGGCGAACAGGCCTGAACCAAGGAGCCACCATGAGCAACGACAACGCGGGCCGACCGTCCCGCTCCACAGGTGGGAACGCACCGATGGGGTCCACGGTCGCCATCGTGGTCACGGCAGTCGCCGTCATCCTCGGGTTCCTGATCCTGCGCAAGATCAACGACAACGGCGACTCGGGCACTTCCAAGCCCGACACGTCCACGACGACCTCCACCACGATCGACACGTCGAGCACGGTCGACCAGACCACCTCCACCACGCAGGCGCTGGTCACCAAGGGCACCAAGGTGCAGGTCGCCAATGCCAGCAACGCGAGCGGCACGGCCAAGCAGATGAGCACCGCCCTGTCGGGCAAGGGCTTCGACATGGTCGATCCAGCTACCAACGCCACGCTCTCGCCCAAGCTCGACGTCACCAAGGTGATCTACGACGCGGCCAATCCCGCCGCCCTTCCCGTGGCCACGTCGGTGGCACTGGTCCTCGGTGGTGTGGCCGTGGAGGCATCGCCCACCCCACCGCCAGTGCAAGACGGGGCGTTCGCAGCCGACAGCGGTGTGATCGTGCTGCTCGGCAACGACCTCGCCGGCAAGACCCTGCCGGCGATCGCAGGCCAGCCGACCACGGGCGTCACCGTTCCTCCGAGCACCTGACGGGGCGCTGCGATCAGGGCGCGTAGTCCTGGATGGTGCGTCCGTGTGAGCGGTCGGTGATCTCTTTGGCGCGCTCGCGGAACTCCGCGAGCAGCGCGTCACGATCGATGGTGAGCAACTTGCGATCGCGCATCAGCACTCGACCGTCGACGACGGTGGTGCGTATGTCGCTCGCCCGCACCGAGTACACCAACGCGGCGGCCAGGTCGTGCAGAGGCTGGCAGTGGAAGCCCGTCGTGTCGACGAGGATCAGATCCGCTCGAGTGCCCACCGCCAACTCGCCGATCTCGCCGCGCATGCCGACCACTGCGGCTGATCCCGGACCGGCCATGTCCAAGGCCGCGGCACTCGTGAACCAGGTCGCGTCCTGCGCCAACTGCTTCTGCATGATCGCGGTGATGCGCATGCTCTCCAGGATGTCGAGCGTGTTGTTGGAGGCGACCCCGTCGGTGCAGTAGCCCACCGGCACACCGGCGGCGAGCAGGTCCCTGATCGGCGTGAGCGGACCGAGCGCGAACTTGAGATACCCCTTGGGTCCGTGGGTGACCCCGACCCGATCGCGATGCTCGGCCAGGAGCGGGATGTCGTCGGCGATGATGCCGTTGCCGTGGGCGATGATCACGCCGGCGTCGAGCACGCCGGTGCGCTGGAGCACTTCGATGGGGGAGATGCCCCGAGCCTCGATGCTCTTGTTGGCCTGGGCGATGTCCTCGGATGCGTGCGTGTGGACCTTGACCCCCAGGCGTCGTGCCTCCGTGGCGGCACCGGTCAGGTCGTCGTCGTTCACGGTGTACGGCGCGTGGGGTGCGATGCAGGTGGTGATCCGACCGTCGGCGGCGCCGTTCCACTGCTCGGCGAATGCGACCGAACCTGCCAGCCCTTCGGGCCCCTGCGAGCTGAAGAACGCGCTGCCGAGGTTGGCGCGCAGCCCGCTGTCGATCACCGCCTGTGCGGCCTGGTCCATGAAGAAGTAGTGGTCCGCGAACATCGTCACGCCCGACTCGATCATCTCCGCGGCTGCGAGCAGCGTGCCCAGGTACACGTCGCGCTCGACGAGGTTCACCTCCATCGGCCAGATGTAGTCGTTGAACCAGTTGCCCACCGCGACGTCCTCGGCCGCCCCGCGGAGCAACGTCATCGCCGCGTGGCAGTGGGTGTTGACCAGACCCGGCATGGCGACCATGCCGCGGGCGTCGATCACCTCGCGAGCGTCGGGAGCAGCGGGGCCGGGGTGGGTGTCGATCGCCGTGATCCGCCCGCCGGTGATGGCGATGGTGGTGCCGGGAGCGAACTCGGCGTGCGTGCCCGAGCTTCCCATGAGGGCGGTGCAGTTGACGATGGCGAGGTCGGCGGTCGTGAGGGTGTCGTCCATGACGGGAACCTAGCCAAACAACGAGGCGCGATCAGCTGTCTCGCAGGAGCAGCGAAGCCGCCTGCTCGATGCACCACAGCGGCTCTCGGATCGCGCGCTCCAACCCGAACTCACGGACGAGAGAACGATGACGGATTCGACCGGCGACCTCGGGTGCGCTGTCGCCGACGATGGCCGCCACCGGTCGATCGGCCGCCTCGCACATCTCCTGGACGCCGCCGACGACCTTGCCCTCGAAGCTCTGCTCGTCGAGGAAGCCCTCGCCCGTGACGACGAGCTCCGCATCGACGATGCGATCGTGCAGGTCGAGCTCGTCGGCGACCAGGTCGAAACCGGGCAGCAACCGGCCGCCCAGTGCCACCAGCCCACCGGCCAGCCCACCCGCGGCGCCGGTGCCGGGGATGTCGCGCACGTCGACGCCGTACTGCTCCTTGTACATCTGGAGCAGTCGCTCGAGCCGACCGCGCAGCATGTCGACCTGCGCCGGGCTCGCGCCCTTCTGCGGGCCGAAGACCGGTGCCGCGTCGACGAAGAGCGTCTGCACGTCGCACGCCACGAGCAGTTGCACCGCCTTGAGTCGAGCGGGGGCGGTGATGGCCCGCACGCATCCGAGGCCGCCGTCGGTGGTGGCCGACCCGCCGAGGCAGACGACGATCTTCTTCGCCCCCAGGTCGAGCGCCTGGTCGATGAGCTCACCGGTCCCCGTCGTGGTCGCAGCCATCGCGTCGTTGCCCTCGGCGCCACCCACCAGCGTGAGTCCCGATGCGCGTGCCATCTCGATGACGGCCGTGCCCCGGTGGAACCGCCACTCGGCCTCGACCGAGTCGCCCAACGGGCCGGTGACGGTGCTGACCCGGTTCGCCCCGCCGAGCGCTTCGAGCGTGCCTTCGCCGCCATCTGCCACCGGCAACTCGACGCAGTCGTGGCCGAGCTCCCAGCAGGCGTGACCGATCGCCGCCGCGACCTGTGCCGCGGTGGCCGTGCCCTTGAACTTGTCGACCGCCGCGAGCACTCGCATCGGCCACAGGCTACGGGCGGGCGACGCGTGGGGGCGTAGTGTCCGGCCCCATGGGAACACTCGACGACGTGCTCGCGCTCGATGCGACGGCGCAGGCCGACCTCGTGCGCAACGGGCGGATCACCGCTTCCGAACTCGTCGCCGCGGCGATCGCCGCTGCCGACGAACGGAACCCCGCACTCAACGCGATCATCCATCCTCGATACGACGCAGCGCTCCGCGAGGCTGAGGCAGTGCAGCACGAGCACGGCGGACCGTTCGCCGGTGTGCCGATGGTCGTCAAGGACCTCGGGTGCGACATGGCGGGCGAGCCGTCGCACGGCGGTACACGGGCACTCAAGAACATCGACTATCGGGCGCCTCACGACTCGGCGCTCTACCGTCGGTTCCGGCGGGCCGGTCTCATTGCGATCGGCCGCACGAACACGCCCGAATGGGGCAGCACGATCACGACGGAGCCGCTCGCCTACGGGCCGTCGCGAAACCCTTGGAACACCGAGCACTCGACGGGGGGCTCGTCGGGTGGATCCGCCGCGGCGGTCGCTGCGGGCATCGTTCCCGTCGGTCATGCGAACGACGGCGGTGGCTCGATCCGCATCCCGGCATCGGAGTGCGGGCTCGTCGGGCTGAAGCCCACGCGTGGACGCGTCAGCGGGGCGCCCGACGTCGGCGAAGGCTGGGCCGGGTCGTCCATCGACGGCGCGGTGACGCGCAGCGTGCGCGACGCGGCCGCCGTGCTCGACGCGATTGCGGGCTACGAGCCGGGTGATCCCTACATCGCGCCGCCGTTCGTGCGGCCACTGCGCGACGAGGTCGGGGTGACGCCCGGCCGCCTCCGCATCGGAGTTTGCACGGGCGGAGGCTTCGGCGGGGCGTTCGTCCACCCTGATTGCATCGCCGCTGTCGAGGGTGCGGCCGCGTTGCTCGAAGCCGCCGGCCACCACCTCGAGGTGTCGTGGCCGGAGGCGATCACGGACCCGGGCCTGGTCGAGCGCTTCGTCACGGTGCTGGCCGCGAACACCGCGTACGACCTGCGGCTGCTGGAGGCGATCCTTGGACGGCCTGCGACCGAGGACGACCTGGAGCACGACAACCTTCGTTTCGGGGAGATCGGGAGGTCAGTGTCCGCGGAGGAGTACATCGCCACGCTGGACGCTCAGCACGCCTGGAGCCGACGGATGTTGTCCTGGTGGCACCCGGCCGACGGCAGCCACGGCTTCGACCTGTTGCTCACGCCGGTGATCGCGATCCCGCCGCCCGAGATCGGCTACCTGAGTGGCCCAGAGGGCGGACGTCGCGTCGGTGAGATCATGTTGTTCACCGCCCAGTTCAACGTCACCGGTCAACCTGCCATCAGCCTTCCCCTGCACCGGACCGCCGCCGGCCTCCCGGTCGGGGTGCAACTCGTCGCTGCCTACGGACGCGAGGACGTCCTCGTGCGAGTGGCCGCGCAGCTCGAGTCCGCTGCGCCGTGGCCCACCATCGCACCGCGGTGAAATCCCGACCTGCTTGGTAGCGTTTGGGACATGGCTGTCACTGTTCGAATCCCCACCACGCTGCGCCCCATGGCGGGCGGCAATTCCCAGGTCCAGGTGGAGGGGGCGACGCTCACCGAGGTCATCGAAGCTCTCGAGGCAGTGCACCCCGGGTTCCGCGATCGGCTGCTCGACGAGTCGGGCGAGATGCGCAAGTTCGTCAACATCTTCGTCGCCGACGACGACGTCCGGTATCTCGACGGGCTGAACACTGCGGTGCCCGCGGGCGAGACCGTCAGCATCATCCCCGCCGTCGCCGGCGGCTGAGGCCACCCCCGTCCACCCCGCTCCACCCGGGCAACGGGGGGATCCGAGTGCGTACTCCCACCCCGGGGCGCGAGTGCCCACTCGCATGGCACGGTGGCACTCGCACCGACGGTGTGGCACTCGCACCGACGGCGTGGCACTCGCACCGACCTGTGGCGGGGGCCGAAAACGACGAAGGGCCCGGCGCCGAAGCACCGGGCCCTTCTGGAACGAATCGTTCAGAAGTCTTCCATGCCGCCGCCCATGGAGGCGCCGCCGTCCTTCTCGGGCTTGTCGGCCACGACTGCCTCGGTGGTGAGGAACAGGGCCGCGATCGATGCTGCGTTCTGCAGGGCCGACCGGGTCACCTTCGCGGCATCGATGACACCGAGCTTCACCAGGTCGACGTACTCGCCGGTGGCTGCGTTGAGGCCTTCGTTGCCGGTGAGGCTCTTGACCATCGCGACGACCACGCCGCCTTCCATGCCGGCGTTCTCGGCGATCTGCTTGAGCGGGGCCTCGAGGCTCTTGGCGACCATCCGGGCACCGGTTGCCTCGTCGCCGGCGAGTCCGTCGGCGACCTTGAGCACCGCAGCCTGCGCACGCAGCAACGCCACGCCACCGCCGGGCACGACGCCCTCTTCGATGGCTGCCTTGGTGGTGCTGACCGCATCCTCGATGCGGTGCTTCTTCTCCTTCAGCTCCACCTCGGTGGCGGCGCCGACCTTCAGCACGGCAACGCCGCCGCTGAGCTTGGCGAGGCGCTCCTGGAGCTTCTCGCGGTCGTAGTCGCTGTCGGTGTTGTCGATCTCGGCCTTGATCTGGTTGATGCGGCCCTTGATGTCGTCCTCGCTGCCGGCGCCCTCCACGATCGTGGTCTCGTCCTTGGTGATGATGACCTTCTTGGCCCGGCCCAGCAGATCGAGGGTGGTGTTCTCGAGCTTGAGGCCGACCTCTTCGCTGATGACCTGTCCACCGGTGAGGATGGCGATGTCCTGCAGCATGGCCTTGCGCCGCTCGCCGAAGCCGGGAGCCTTGACGGCGGCCGACTTGAAGGTGCCACGGATCTTGTTGACCACGAGCGTGGCCAGGGCCTCGCCCTCGATGTCCTCGGCGACGATGACGAGCGGGTGCCCGCCCTGCATGACCTTCTCGAGCACCGGCAGCATGTCGCGGACGGAGCCGATCTTCGACGAGACGAGGAGGATGTACGGGTCGTCGAGCGACGCCTCCATGCGCTCCATGTCGGTGGCGAAGTAGGGCGAGATGTAGCCCTTGTCGAAGCGCATTCCCTCGACGAGGTCCATCTCCATGCCGAAGGTCTGGCTCTCCTCGACGGTGATGACGCCGTCCTTGCCGACCTTGTCGATGGCCTCGGAGATCATGGTGCCGATCTCGTCGTCGGCGGCCGAGATCGAGGCGACCTGTGCGATCTGATCCTTCGAGTCGACTTCCTTGGCAAGATCCTTGATGCTGGCGACGGCGGCCTCGACGGCGGCCTCGATGCCCTTCTTGAGGGTCATCGGGTTGGCGCCGGCGGCCACGTTGCGCAGGCCCTCGCGGACCATGCTCCAAGCGAGCACGGTGGCGGTGGTGGTGCCGTCGCCGGCGACGTCGTCGGTCTTCTTGGCGACTTCCTTCACCAGCTCGGCACCGATGCGCTCGTAGGGATCCTCGAGCTCGATCTCCTTGGCGATGGACACACCGTCGTTGGTGATGGTGGGGGCGCCCCACTTCTTCTCCAGCACGACGTTGCGGCCCTTGGGCCCCAAGGTGACGCGCACGGCGTCGGCGAGCTTGTTCATGCCCGCCTCGAGCGACCGACGAGCTTCCTCGTCGAAAGCGATCTGCTTCGGCATTGCATTCCTCCACTGACGTGATGATGGTGAGGTGATGGTGTTCAGGGCTCGCCGCCAGAGCTGTCACTCAGGGTGCGAGAGTGCTAGCACTCTAAACCCTTGACTGCTAAAGCGGCAACACGTGACCGGCCGGCGGCGCTCGGGCCGTGCCGAGCGGGTGCTGCCTTCTAGGGTTCGGGACATGCATGTGGTCGTGGTCGGCGGGGGCGTAGCGGGGCTGGGGTCGGCGTTGGTCCTTGCCCGCCAGGGGCACGAGGTCACGGTGGTGGAACGCGACGACACACCACTTCCACCCTCCGCCGACGACGCGTTCGCGTGGGATCGCCGTGGTGCGCCCCAGGTGCGCCACAGCCACGCCTTCCTCGCCCGCCTCGTCGGCCTCCTGCGCAGCGAGCACCCCGACGTCTACGACGCGTTGCTGGCCGAGGGAGCGACCGAGATGCGGTTCGGCGACGACATCCCGCCGACGATCACCGATTTCGTCCGCGAACCCGCCGATGACGAACTGGTCATGCTCGCCTGCCGCAGGACCACGTTCGAGTGGGTGCTGCGCGGCTGCGCGATCGCCGAGGGTCGCGTCTCGTTCCGCACGGGGGTCGGCGTCGCCGGACTCCTGACCTCGTCGACCGCCCTGGTCGACGGCGTGCCCCACATCGCCGGCGTCCGACTCGCGGACGGCGCGACGATCGACGCGGACCTCACGGTGATCGCCGCCGGCCGCCGCAGCGCGCTGAGCGAGTGGCTGGAGGCCACCGGTACCGAACCGATCAAGGAGGAGGTCGACGACACCGGCATCGTCTACCTCAGCCGTTTCTACCGTCTGCGTGAGGGCGAGGAGTATCCGCCTCGGTCCGGGGCCATCGGCGGCGACCTCGGATACCTCAAGTACGGCGTCTTCGTGGGCGACAACCGCACGTTCAGCGTCACGCTCGCCACGCCCACCGACGACGATCAGCTGCGCAAGATGCTCACCGATCCCGTCGTCTTCGACGAATGTGCGCGGCAACTGGTCGCCACGGCTCCGTGGCTGAACGGCCGCGCTGAGCCGCTCACCGAGGACGTGCACGTGATGGCTGGCCTCTTGAACCGGTGGCGCGAGTACGTGCCCGACGGCAGGCCGGTCGCGACCGGCTTCATCCCGGTCGGCGACGCCGTCCTGTGCACCAACCCGCTCTACGGCCGGGGTTGCAGCATCGCCTTCTGGGGCGCCCATCTGCTGGCCCAGGCGGTCGCCGCCCACCCCGACGACACGCCGGCGATGATGACGGCTTACGACCATACGCTCCGCGACGAGATCCTGCCCTGGTATCGGGCGGGTGTCGAGCAGGACGCAGAGGGCCGGCGAGTCGCTGCCGCACTGCTCGCCGGCGAGGATCCCGACGGCGACACCGACGATCCGCGCACCTTCATGCGGTCGGTGTTCCGCGACGGGCTCCTGCCGGCGATACGCAGTGATGCGGTGGTGTTGCGGGCGTTCTTCCGCAGCTTCAACCTGCTCGCCGCTCCCGACTCGATGGCCAAGGACGCGGATGTCGGTGCTCGGGTCCTGGCCGCCTGGGAGGACCGCGAGCACCGCCCGCCCGAACCGCAGTTGGGTCCTCGCCAGCGCGCCGAGTTGTTGGCGCTGCTGCCGGCCTGACCCATCTTCAACGACGCGTGCGACGACGGATCAGTCGATTGCGTCCTCGGCCTTCGTGGCTGCCGTGTCGAGTGCATCGCGAGCCGAGGTCATGCCGGGCACCTGGGCGAGCAGTGTGTCTTCGACGCGGCTGTCGTCGAGCATGAGGAACAGCACCACGCCTACGGCAGCGCCGATGAGCGGGAACACGATGAACGCCCACAGTTGTTGGAGCGCACCGGTGGAGTTCTCGGCGAACAGTGCCGCGCCGAGGCTGCGGGCAGGGTTGACCGACGTGTTGTCGACCGGGATCGAGATGAGGTGGATGACGGTCAGTGTGATGCCGATGGCGATGCCGCCGAAACCGGGGGAGAACCCCTTGGTCGTGGTGAACAGCACGACCAGCACGAGGAGAGCGGTGAGGATGACCTCGACGATGATCGCCGAGCCGAGTCCGAAGTAGGGGCCCGACCAGAGGTTGGCGGCGAACTGCCCGCGCTTGAAGCCGTCCTTGCCGCTGGCGACCCCGTAGATGATGGCGAAACCACCGACGGCACCGATGATCTGACCGAGCACCGCGGCGACCGCGTGTGCGCTGTTGATCTTCTTGGCGAGGAAGAGTCCCAGCGTGACAGCCGGGTTGATGTGGCAGCCGCTGACCGGCCCGATGGCGTAGCACATGATCATCAGCGAGAAGCCGAAGCCGAACGCCACGCCGAGGATCCCGACGTACTGCGAGGCGATGATGGCGGTGCCGGGTCCGCCGAGCATCAGCACTGCGGTCCCGACGATTTCGGCGGCGAAGATGCGCCCGTTGTTCTGAGTGTCCATGAGGGAAAACCCTAGTCAGTGGCGCGTTCTCAATCGCGCAATCTCCGGGTACCGTCGCGGGCCATGGCCCCTCGCAGCAGAAGTGAGACGCTCCTGGTCACCACCATCGCCGATGGCGAGCGGTCGCGTCATCCCGACGACCTCATCGTCGAGGAGCCGATGACCGTGCAACTCGACGGCACGACGGTCAGCACGACGATGCGCACGCCCGGCAACGACTACGAGTTGGCCGTGGGTTTCTGCTGCACCGATGGGTTGCTCGGCGGCGCCCGCGTCACCGGCGTGCGCTACTGCGCCGACGGCTCCGCGGTCGGCAGCGAGTTCAACGTCGTCACCGTCGAGACGGGCGGTGTGGCTCCCGCGCCGCGGCCGCGGCTCGGCAACACCACCTCCAGTTGCGGGTTGTGCGGGAACGAGGCGATCGACGAACTGTGCGACCGCCTCACCGTGCTGCCGCCCACACCGGCGATCCCGCTCGAGGTGCTGCACGCGGTTCCCGAATCGGTGCGCGGAGCCCAAGGTCTGTTCAGCACCACCGGTGCGGTCCATGCCGCAGCGGCGTTCACCGCCGAGGGTGAGGTGCTGCTGATCCGCGAGGACGTCGGGCGGCACAACGCCGTCGACAAGGTGGTCGGCCATCTCCTGTTGGCTGGCAAGCTCCCGGCCACCGGCCTCGGACTGTTCGTCAGCGGCCGGGCGAGCTTCGAACTGGTGCAGAAGGCGTGGGCGGCCGGTTTCGGCACGCTGGTCGCGGTCAGTGCCCCCACGGCGCTGGCCGTGCACACGGCTCGCCGAGCCGGTCTCACGCTGGCAGGCTTCGTCCGTCACGACCGACTCAACATCTACTCTCCCGAACGCCTGGCACCGTGAGCAGACCCAGGGCATAGCCTGGGGCCCATGAGCGAACCGATCAGTCCCTCCGTCGGGCAGGGCGTGCTCCACCTGTTCTGCAAGCCGACCCCCATGCTCGACGGCGAAGCCGTGGTGGCAGCGGTGAAATCCGCTGAGGCGGCCGGTTGCCAGGTGGTCAGTGTGTCCACCTTGGGTCACAAGTGCGACGCCGCTTTCATGGCAATGCACGAGGACCTGCGCGAGCTCCGGGCACTGCAGTCCGGGCTGCAGCGGGCCGGACTCGAGGTCGTCGACAGCTACGTCAGCCTCACCGAGATCTCCGAGTACGCGGCAGGCATGCCCGAGGAGCACCTCAAGGCTCGCCTCTATCCCGAGATCCCGCCGCGTGCCCACCACATGCCGGCCTGGTGCTTCTATCCCATGTCGAAGAAGCGCGAAGCCGACTCGAACTGGTTCACCCTTCCGTTCGACGACCGGAAGGCGTTGATGCACGAGCACGGCACGAGCGGCCGCAAGTTCGCCGGTCGGCTCGTGCAGTACATCACCGGCTCGGCCGGGCTCGACGACTACGAGTGGGGCGTCACCCTGTTCGCGCTCACTCCCGACGTGCTGAAGGAAGTGGTGTACACGATGCGCTTCGATCAGGCGTCGGCGATCTACGGAGAGTTCGGCCCGTTCTACACCGGCATGGTCGTGCCGGTCGAGGAACTCGTCGCCACACTCTGAAGCGAGCGACGCGCTCGTCAGGCGTTGCCGATGCTCACGAACCCGTCACCGACGTCGCGGCCCGATGCGTCGAAGGTGAACTTGTCGAACACGGCCGATGTGGTGTTGCCAGTGCTGTCGATGGTGATCGTGCCCCCAGGCCCGTTGTAGTCCGGGTTGCGTCCTTCGGTGAGCACCTGGTTGCACGCAGGAAAGCTGGCACACCCGCTTCCGCCGCCGCTGACGTTGGGGATGGCGGCGGCGAGCGTCGCCGGTGTGGTGCTGCCGGTGGATTGCGCGGCCAGCGCGAGCAGGTTCACGCAGTCGTAGGTGTTCTGGGCGAAGAGTCCGGAGGCGGTCGGGTCAGCCGTCTTCAACGCCGTGAGAAACGGTATGGAGCTCGGGTAGGCCGCCGGCGACAGGCCCATCACGCGAGGTGCGAGATCGCGGCCGAACGGCTGTGCCGAGGAGTCCGTCCGGCGGACGGCGTCGTTGACGATGTACGTGGGCTTTGGTGCGACGAAGGCCGCATCGATCGCCTCGATGATGTTGGGACCCGTCATGCCGTTGGCGATGACGACGACGACTTCCGGCGCGGCGGCCGTCACCTGCTGCACTGCGCTGGCGATCGACTTCTCGCTCCCGCTGAACCCGACCGTGGCCTCGACGGTGGTGCCTCGGGCTCGGAGCGCACGCTCTGTCGCTTCGGCGAAGGGGCGACCGTACGCGTCGTCGAGATACACGACCACCGCGTTCGGACTGCCCGAGTTCTCCACGACCTTCGCCAGCGCCAACGCCTGCAGCGAATCGCTGGGCACGGTGCGGATCAGGAGACCGTTGTCGGGGAACTCGTCGAGGGACATCGCCGAGGCAGTGGGTGAGCACGTGAGCACTCCCGCGGTCACTGCGGTGTGCAGGGTCCCGAGGAGGTCGATCGACGACGCCGGACCGATGATCGCATCGACGCCCAACTGAATGAGGTCCTGCACGGCAACGGCGGCTTCCGCTGGGTTGTCGCCCTCGTCGCGGGTGAGGACTCGGACACGGTGTCCGAGCACGCCACCCGAGTCGTTGATCTCCGAGACGGCGAGGCTGATCGCCGCGCGCATCGACACGCCGAGGTCGGGGGTGCTGCCACCGCGAGGCAGGACGATGCCGAGCAGCAGCATCCGGTCGTCGGGGATCGTGGTGGTCGTCGAGGCCGGCGTCGTAGAGGTGGTGGTGCCGGTGGAGGAGCCCTCGGAGCAGGCCACCAGTGCGAGCAGCGCGGCCGCCCACCAGCGGGGAGCAGTTCGGCGCATCGACACGAGGCGAGTGTACGAGAAGAGGGCGAGCTGAGGATCGACGGGAGAGATCCTCAGCTCGCGCGAGGTGAGTGTAAGCACACGTCGTCCAGCGCCGAGGCACCAGAAATCCAAATTTTGGAAGTATTTTCACCTTTTCGTGGGTCGATGGCGCCGGGGACGTTGGCGTAGGGTCGGCGGCTGTGAGCGACGCCGATCCGACCGACTTCACCCGCGATCTCGTTCGGTGGAGCGAAACGCTGGCGGCGATCGCACGCACCGGTCTCGGGTTCAGCGAGAACCTCTACGAGCGTGAGCGTTTCGAGGAGGTGTTGCACGTCGCCGCCGACATCAAGGCGGCTGCTGACGAGTCGCTCGAGGTGCGTCGCGAGAGTGACCACTTCATCCAGGAGTGGATGGAGTCGATCGGCGAAGGAGTGCCGGGTTACGTCACACCGAAGGTCGCGGTCGGTGCGGTCGTGGGGAACGACGCCGGGGAGATCCTGTTGGTGCAGCGCGGCGACAGCGGCGTCTGGCTCTATCCGACCGGTTGGGCCGACGTCGGGTATTCGGCGAGCGAGGTCGTCGTGAAAGAGGTCGCCGAGGAGACCGGCATCGACTGCGAACCCGTCCAACTGCTGGCCGTGATCGACGGTCAACGGATGGGGTTCACCCGATTCGCGATGTATCTGTTGCTGTTCCACTGCCGCGCCACCGGCGGCAGCCTCGTCGCCCATCCCTTGGAGACCGCCGATGTGGGCTGGTTCGGTCGCGACCAATTGCCGGGGCCGACCGCCGGAGCCGACTGGTGGGGCCCGATGGCCTTCGCCGCGATCGACGGGTCCCTGCTCCACGCAGCCTTCGAGCCGCCCCGCGCGCCCGTCTGGCGCGCCACCCCTGACCCCACCGCCTGACCCCGCCCACGCGCGCCCGTCCGCTTTCCGCGCCCGTCCGCTTTCCGCGCCCAAGGGCGCGACGGTCTGCCAAGTCCGACTCATCCAACGCCCTTGGGCGCGAGAACGGGCGCTGGTGGCACGGTTCCGCGCCCATGGGGCGCAAGAGGTGGGGCGCAAGAGGTGGGGCGCGGGAGGTGGGCCGCGGGGAGGTGGGCCGCGGGGAGGGGAGGCCGAGGGACCGGCGGGCTCAGGGTTCGTCGGTGCCGTGGTCGCGCAAGAAGCGCTCGACCTCGGCCATCAACTCGTCGCTGTCGACCTCGGCCGGCGGCGCGTCCGCATCGTCGGCGAGTTCTCCGCCGACCGAGTCGTCATCGTCGTCATCGTGGTCATCGTCGTCATCGAACCCGTCGTCGTACTCGTCGTCGAGCTGGCCGGCATCGGACATCGACTCGAGCCGGGCGACGTAACCGATGAGATCCGAGTCGTCGGCGACGAACGCCGAGACACGTGCGTCGTAGTCGGTCGCGTCGTGCTGCAGGCGTGCGACCGGACCGGGTGACCCGAGGATCTCGCAGGCACGCTCCACCAGTGCCAGCGCCGCCTTGGGGGACGGGACCTGGGAGGCGTACGCCGGGACGGCCGCCCAGAGCGATGCCGACGGCAGGTCCGCTTTCGTGCATGCGTCGTGGAGCACGCCGACGATGCCGGTGGGGCCTTCGTAGCGGCTGCGCTGCAGGTCGAAGCGATCGATGATGTGCTGGTCGGTGGCGGTGCCGATCAGTTGGACGGGGCGAGAGTGCGGCACGTCGGCGAGGAGCGCGCCCAAGGTGAGCACCATCGACGCCTCGAACTGCTTGGCGATTCCGACGAGCTGCTCGGCGAACAGACGCCACCGCAGCGCTGGCTCGGGGCCGAGGGCGAGGATCACGTCGCCCCCCGGGGTGCTGGCGCTCCACAGCCCGACGGTGGGCCAGACGATGGTGCGAGTTCGCTCAGGCGTGAGCCGCACGTGCGGGCGGACCGTCGCGAAGTCGGTGAACTCCTCCGGGTCGATCTCGGCCAGCGGGGTCGCCTGCCACGCTTCGACGAGATGCCGCACGCTGTTGCTCGCCGCATCGCCCGCGTCGTTCCACCCTGTGAAGGCTGCGATCACCATGGGGTTGCGCAGCGAAGGGTGGTCCAGCCACCGGACGTGTTCCATCACGGGAAAACCTATCGGTCCTGTCGGCGTCCGTCATGCGTACGGGAGGCCATCGGCACCCGTGTGGGGGACGTTGTGCCCTGCATCCCGCGGGCGACATGGCGCACCATTGACTCATGAAGGTCGCGTCTGTTCACACCTACCGCGCACCACCGGACGTGGTCTTCATGGCGCTCACCTCCCCCGATGTGATGGTCGCCAAGTTCACGGCACTGGGCCACGAGGACGTCAAGGTCCTCCAGCGCAGCGAGCAGGCCGGTCTGCTCTCGGTTCGTACCCGCCGAGGCGTGCCCATGGACGTCCCCGCCTATGCGCGTCGCTACTTCGGGCCGGTCACCATGGTGGAACAGCACGAGGACTGGGATCCGATCGCCCCCGACGGATCGCGATCCGGCATCTGGCAGGTCTCGGCGCGTGGCGTGCCCGTGACCACTGGGGGACAGCTCCGGTTGTCCCCCGCGCCCGATGGCGGGACCCTCGTGGAGGTCAGCGGTGAAGTGGTGTGCCCGATGCCGTTCGTGGGCGGAAAGATCGCTGCCTTCGTCGGAGCCGATGTTGAGCGTACGATGGGGGCCGAGGCAGCGTTCCTCGACGGTTACCTTCGGGAGCAGTCGGGCGAACGAAGTGCTGAGCACACTCGGCGTCGCAAGGCCAGTTGACGGGAGACTGGCCGGGCGGCGGCTGCAGCGTCAGAGTTGCGGCACGACGGTGTACGCCTCGCCGCCACCGCTGGCGATCACGTCGTCGAGCCAGTTGCCTTCGTAGACGTCGTTGGGTCCTTGGAGCAGGTCGTTGTCCTCAGCGCCTTCAGGCGTGGTGACCAACGTCCATGCCTGACGCTTGTACGTCCAGTTGGCAGGGTAGAGGCGGTGCGCCTCGCGCCACCACGACACCGCTGCCTCGGGGCCGATCGCGACTCGGAGGTGGTTGCCGAGTTCGAAGCACGCCGCGGCTCGGGCCTCGTCGTCGCCGCGAGGCTGCGAGCGGGCGATGACCTCGTCCTCGGAGAGGACGAAACGCGAGTCGGCACCGTGCTGTGCCCAGTCGACGATCGCGGCGCGGTACTCGTCGCTCACATCAGGGATGGCCTTGACCTCACGGAAGGTGCGATCCAACCGCTCGGGAAGGCCCTCGGGGATCTCCATGTCGCGCAGCGGGCTGCGTTCGATCGAGGCGCCCTCTGCGGGGCGGACGATGGTGCCGGTCTCGTCGATCCAGACCGCCATCGGGATGTTGATGAAGCCGAACAGGTCGTCGGTGACGTGCAGGGTGTCGATCAGCGACGGATGCGTGGGAGACGCCGCGTCGATCCACTTGTACGTGTGGGAGGGTTCGACGTCGAGGGCGACGGTGACGACCGTCAGGCCGAGCGACTCGAGTTCGGTGTGGAGCGCCTGCCACCCGGGCAGGCTGGTTCGACAGCCTCAATAGCTGGCCCAGGCGACCAGCAGCACCTTTCGCCCTCGCAGGCTGCTGAGGCGAAACGCCTCGCCCGATCGTGTGAGCAGTTCGGGGTCGGCGGCGGCCGAGGTGGCCAATGCCTTCCCGCCGAGCGTGGCGGGCCCGATCGCCCAGAGGTCATGGGCGTCGTCGTGCACCAACGGCATGCCCAGTCGGACGGCAGCGATCTCGACATCGACCGTTCCGTCTGCGCGCAGCGAGCCCGGAGCAGGCACGCAGATTTCGCCGCGGCAGAGTCCTTCGGGCTTGGGTGTCCAGCCGGTCTGCTCGGCGAACTCGTCGGCGGTGACACGCTCGAGCGTGGAGAGGATCATCGTCGCAACTTAGTCCTGTTCGAGCTCGTCAGCGACGAGCAGCCTGATCAGCGAGATCCTGAGGACCGCTGGCCGGGTACCCCTTTGCGTCGCGGACGGCGGAGCCCCACGGGCGGATGATCCCGAGCAACTCGTCGAGGTCGTCATCGAGGGCGGCGATGACCGACCGCAACTGGGCATCGGTGTGGACCTCGACGGCTTCGCGGGCGGCGCGGCCCTCGGCGGTGAACCCCGTCTCGTCGACGAGGCCTCTCGCGCTCAGTCGGTCGTACGCCGCGTCGAACTCTGCCTCGGACCACGCCCGCGTGCGGCTGTAGGTGCGCATCGGGAGGCCCCAGTAGAGCTCGCTCAGGAGACCGATCTCGGTGGCGTCGATGCCGGCGCTGATCCAGGCGGCGGTGTGACTGTCGCCGCGGTACTCGCGCAGCATGTCGCCGAGCCGCCAGACGGCGCCCAGGTCGGTGTCGGGCATTGGTTGGGCGAGAACTCCGGCGAACAGCGGACGGCCCTCCGGTCTCAGCCCCGCGACGGCGCGGCTGAGGAGCTCGCGGGCGCGTGATGCGCCGTCGGGGTCGGCACCGAGGATGCGTTCGAGTTGGGCGATGGCGCCGGCGTCGCGTGCCTGGCAGATCGTTGTGGCATCGGTCTTCGTCCAGCCGAGGGTCACGGATGGCACGACCACCGCAGGATTGAAGACCGCGAACGCGGCGGCCACGAGTTGGCCCGGCACTTGGCCCATCAGCGATCCGCGGCTGGTGAAGTACGCGGGTCCGTCGGGGAGGTCGACGCCGTTGGCCTTGCGTTGACTGGTGTCGAAGCCGAGCGCCGCGTAGTTCTCGTGGCACTCCGGTGAGAAGTACACCTGCCCGACGATGGGTTCGAGTGCGGCGGCGAGTGCTCGGGATGGCTCCATTCCGGCACCATATGTCGGTGCCCCGCCCACGCTCGTGCCGTAGCGTGAGCGAGGTGAGTGTCCTGATCGAGATCGCCACCGTTGCCGACGACGAACTGGTGGCGGCCTTCGCCCATCTCGTACCGCAGCTCTCCAGGAGTTCGCCACCGCCGTCCGCCGTGGAGCTCGCCGAGATGGTCGCATCGGACGCCAGCGACGTCCTCATCGCGCGTCTCGACGGTCGGATCGTCGGCACGCTCACGCTCGTCACCTTCCGTATCCCCACCGGGGTCCGCGCCTGGATCGAGGACGTGGTGGTCGACGATTCGGCACGCGGTCACGGCGTCGGGGATCAGCTCAATCGATTCGCGCTCGACCTCGCCCGTCGGAACGGCGCGAAGACGGTCGACCTCACCTCGCGCCCGTCTCGTGAGGCGGCGAATCGGCTGTACCAACGCATCGGCTTCCTGCCGCGTGAGACCAACGTGTACCGGTACTCGCTCGAGGGCTAGTTATCCAGCCAGTGAACGTGCGTGGCCATCCGCCCACGCAATCAAGGAGCGCATATCACCGCTCTGTCGCCGCCCGGAGGCCGAGCACACCGACGCTCCTATGTTTGTCAAGGTGCTTGTTGCCGGTGTTTCGGGCAGGCCAGTGATGGGCCACTCGGGTGAGGGCAGGCTTCTATGAGGCCACGTTCCGGCGGTGGTGTGCGGTGGCGGGACGGCATGTCGCTATGAGGACAACCGTGGTGGGCGTCAGGCAGTTCTGGGGCCAGTCCCGCCACCGTGTTCTTGTCAGCGCGGCAGCGCCTGGAAGACCTCGCGTGCGACGTAACGCTTGAGGCATCGCACGATGGCGCGCTTCGATTGGCCTTGCTCGAGACGGCGTTCCATGTAGGCGACCGTGCGTGGCTCGCGTTGGCCGAGTCGGGTGATCACGATCCGCCAGATCGCGTTGTTCGCTTGGCGGTCGCCGGCATGGTTCAACCGGTAGCGGCCGTCCCTCAACCCCGAGGTTGCGGGGACAGGTGCGACCCCGCAGAGCATCGCCCACTTCGCTTCCGTGGTGATCCATTCCGTGTTGTCACCGGCGGTCACCAAGAGCACGGCGGCGGTGTCGACACCGACACCGAACACGTTCAACAACTCGGGCGCGGCAGCTTTTACCAATGGTTCGATCTCGGCGTCGAGCACGGCGAGCTCAGCGTCGAGCGCCTGAACCCGGCGAGCGAGAATCACGGCGGTCGTCTTCACACCATGCAACACGACATCACCACCCGGCCGAGGGCGCAGCTTGGCGGCCTCGTTGACCAGCTGTGCAGCGCTCAAGCCGCCCAACCGGGCGCGGAGTTCATCGGGCGCGGTGAACATCAGATAGCGCAACTGCACGATCGTGCGGATCCGTGTCGAACGCGCTGACCGCTTCGCAACCAGCAACGCCCGCAGTGCTTCGGCATGACCGTCACCGGACTTCGCGATCGCTTCGCAACGACCCGACAGGGCTCCACGTGCTGCCTCGACCGCGTCGATCTGATCGGACTTGCCCCGCTGGCGGCGCTTCTGCCGGTTCGGGCAACAACCTCGATCACCTTCACCGAAGCCCTCGCGAAATGGCGGGCAAGCCCGGCCCCGTAGACGCCGGTGCCCTCGATCCCAACACGCTCGATCGTGCCGAACTCGACCATCCACGAGGCCAACAACTTGTGCCCTTCGCCGGTGGTCGGGAACGACTGGATCCCCAACACACCACCATTCATGTCGACGACCGCAGCGACGTTCACATCGCGGTGCGTGTCGACCCCACCAACGACCAGACGCGGTGAATCTACGATGACCATCGGCCACCCCTTTCCAAGTTGAGGGGCAGGCACGCACGTCCCGTGAAGGAGACCAGTGACCGAGCAGCTGTTACAGCAGCAACTCGAGTCGCCCTCCGGAACGGGGCGTGACGAACCCCGAAGTAACCATCAGCCTGACACCGCCCGCCAACCCGGCGAAGGATGCAAACCGACAGAACGCATTCTCACTGGCAGGTATGGGCGGGTGGTGCGCTGCTAGCGGTCATCAAGATAAGTTGACGTCGTGGAGCCAGTGATCATCGCAAGTGCACGCAAGCACCAGATACTCGACAACGACATCCTCCACGCCTACCACCAGCCCACCAGAGTGCTCCAACTCGACGACTTGACCATGCTCATCGGCCCGAGCCGAACGGGCCAACTTCTCGAGATCGGCGTCAGCCGCGCCGAAGGAATCGACTTCATCATCCACGCCATGCCCGCACGGGCGAAGTTCATCAGGTGACCAACATGCCCCGTTCAATCCAAGACATCCTCGACCACGCCGACGAACTCGCCAAGCGCTTCGACGACTTCGATCCCGAACATGCCGCCGACATCCCGGTCGAGGAATACCTCCTCCAGCGCGCCGTCGTCGCTCGCGCTCGCAGCGAACAGCAACTGATCGACACGGTCATCAACGCTCGCACAGCCGGCTTGTCCTGGCAGAAGATCGGCACATTGCTCGGCACCTCCGCTCAGGCAGCCCAACAGCGTTACAGCACCGTCGTCGAAGCATCCTGACCCTCACAGATCGGTAGGTATGCGTGGTGAAGTGTTGACATCACCGTCAACGATCGAAACGATGTCGTGATGAGACGGGCGATGGTTCTGATTGCTGCGCTATCCGTGGGCGCTGGATGTTAGAGCGACGACCGTGCCGATCCCTTGACCAAGCCGACGACGACCGAGTCCACAGCGGCGTCTGTTCCTGAAGGCGCGGCCTACACAATCCCGAGTCAGCCGAGCGATATCCGACCGATGGTTGCCGCCTGCCTTGCCGAAGCTGCTGACTTGGGTCAGTCGGTGAATTTCAGCGAACGGTGTAACGAGGCCGCTCTGGCAGCGGATGACGTCGGGCTGAACGAGATTGCGGCCGACCTGCGAGAGATGATGACAACTGTCGACACTGCCGCTCGCCTCGTGATCATCAAGCGTGTCGAGCAAGCATTTGCCAGCCTGTAGGCCACCGGACGGAGCGAGCCGCGCCCCTTTGGCTGGTAGTGCCGAATGTCCGGTAGAGGCGCACTTGGCAAGTGATTCTGAGCGGACGATATGTGCGCGGTTGACGGAGACGACGTGTCGCGGACCAGGAAAGGACCAACGTGTACCGCTTCTCGTTGGAGGACTTCTCGCCGCCTGGGCATCAGGCGGCGTGTGGTCTGGCTCGTGGTGGGTCGTGGGTGGTGGTGTGGCCGCCGGGTCGGGTGACCGTGAGCGTGCGGTCGGGGGCGAGATGGAGCGTCCATCCGCCCTCATGAACCAGGTGGTGATGGCGCCTGCAGAGGGGCAGGAGGTTGTCGATGTCGGTCAATCCGCCCAGCCGGAACCAGCTGACATGGTGGATCTGGGTGTGCTCGAACGGGACGTCGCACAGGGCACACGTCCGGTACAGCACGCGGAGGGCACGGCGTTGGGCCCGGTTCGCCAACCGTGTTTCACGTCCCAGGAACAGGCGGACTCCGTCGGCGGCGACCACGACCGGAGTGACGCTGCCCAGGCACGCCCATCGGCGGATCGTTTCGATGGGGAGCCCGAACCGTCCCAAGCCGGCATCGAGGGTCGTATGTGGGTGACGGTGACCGTTCAGGAAGGTCTCCTCGTCGATCAGCACCGTCACATCCGGGCCAGCACTTGTACCCGTGCCGCCTTCGCACAGGGCGATCAACGCGAGCGCGGCGAGGTGGTCCTGGCGTTCCAACGGGTCCGTGGGTGTGTCGTCGGGGGTGGTGTCGTGGAACAGGGCTTCGATGGTGTGCCGCAGGCGTGCTTCCAACTCGGCACCGCGTACGGGGTCGAAG
>JBBQTC010000023.1:0-49147 GCA_038234785.1 Acidimicrobiales bacterium | reverse complement strand
GACGACGCCCTCGCGCTCACCGCACCCTGGGCCGAAGCGAGCGCGATCGACCCCCGTTACACCTGCGACGGCCTCAACGTGTCGCCGTCGTTGTCGTGGAGCCCGTCCCCGGCGGGAACGATCGAGATCGCCGTCACGATGGAGGATCTGGACGCGCCGAGCTTCACCCATTGGGTGCTCGCCGGCCTCGGACCCCAGGTCACGGCACTTTCCGAGGACACCGTGCCGTTGAACGCGTACCAGGCCACCAACGGCCTCGGCGACATCGGCTACACCGGTCCGTGCCCCCCGGCGGGCACGACGCACACGTATGTGGTCACCGTGCACTATCTTGGCCAGGCAGTGAGTCTTTCCGACGGCGCTCCCGGCGGGGAACTGATCGACGGAATCACATCGGTGGAAATTGCATCGGCCGAGGTCAACGGTACCTTCAGCCGCCCGTAGCTCCCGCCGATACATACTGCAACCACAACGTACAGTCGGGTAAGGATGGCGGACATCAACGAGTTGCTTCCCACGCTGCCGGTTGGCCTGTTCCAGGCTGACCGGGAAGGTCGCGTCCTCGCGGCCAATCCAGCGTTCGGCGCGCTCGTGCAGGTGTCGGGTGGGTCTCCCGTCGGAATGCCCCCGTGGGCCAACGCCCACCCGGGTGATCGGGCGATGGCCGAGCTCGCATGGCGTCGCGGCACCGAGGGCATCCCCGAGAGCGGCGCCGACGTGCACGTCGAGTTCCGGGTGTGGCACGGCGAGGGTCGGATGACCTGGATCCGCATCGATGCCAGCCCCATTCGCGACATCTCGGGCAGGGTCACCGGCTACGCCGGCAGCGCCCTCGACCACACCGAGAACGTCGCCAACCACCTCCTGCTCGATCGGCTCGGCGGTGTCGTCAGCGCAACCGACGACGCAGTCATCATCCTCGACCGCAATGGTTCACCGGTGTACACGAACGCCGCGGCCCGGCGACTGTTCGGTGTCGATGACGAGCTCGACCTCGTCCGCGACCCGGCTGCGCGCGGCCTGCTGCAGGCCATCCGCGACCAAGTGCCCCGCGAGGTCATGCACAGCTCGGTGAGCTCCACGTGGTCTGGCGAGGTCGGCTTCCGCGGTCCCGACGGCCTGGAACGAACCCTCGACGTCGACCTCCTGATGCATCGCAACGCCGACGGCATCATCGAGTACTGGGGCGGCGTCGCCCGCGACATCACCGCCACCAAGCAGCTCCAGAACGAGCTCACCCGACAGGCGAATCACGATCCGCTCACGGGACTCCCCAACCGCCTGCTGCTCCTGCGCACCGCGGCCGACGCGCTCGACGGCATTCGAGGCACGCGCAACAACTGCGCGATCCTGTTCATGGACGTCGACCGCCTCAAGGACGTCAACGACACCGTCGGACACGAGGTCGGCGACGCGCTGCTGTCGCAGGTCGCGCATCGCATCTCGCACGCCACCCGTCCCTCCGACGTCGTGGCCCGCATCGGCGGCGACGAGTTCGTGGTGCTGTGCGACGGAGGCATCGACGAGCACACCGCGCTCGATCTCGCCGAACGAGTCCGGCACTCGCTCAGCGGTCGCATCATGCTCAACGGCGTGGAGATCGAGCTGTCGGTGAGCATCGGCGTCGCCGTTGCCTCACCCCACCACATCGAGGGGATGAGCGGCAGCGAGGCGGCGATCGAACTGCTGCGCAACGCCGACATCGCGATGTACCAGGCGAAGCGCCGCGGCCGCAGTCGCAGCGAGGTCTACACCGACGCAATGCGCGCCGAGTCGCGCAAGCACAAGGAGCTCGGCAGCGAACTCGAGCGGGCGCTCTCCGCCGGCCAGTTGCGCCTCGCGTATCAGCCGATCATCTCCACGCACAGCAGCCGCGTCGCCGGCGCCGAGGCACTGCTGCGATGGGACCACCCCGAGCGCGGCACGTTGCTGCCGGCGCAGTTCCTGCACCTCGCCGAGGAGTCGGGCGCGATCGTGCCGATCGGCGACTGGGTCACTCGTCAGGCGTGCCTCGACACCCGCGCCTGGATCGACGCCGGACTGGTCGAACGCAGCTTCAGCGTCCACATCAACGTCGCCGCCCGCCAGTTGGCCGAGGGCACCTTCGTCGAACGTGTGCTCGCGACCGTTCGGCAGATGGAGCTGAGCCCACACCAGCTCACGTTCGACTTCGACGAAGACACGCTCAACGACCAGCAGCCGGGCAGCCTGCGCTCCTTGCAGGCACTGCGCCGGTTCGGCGTGCAGTTGGCGCTCGACGGGTTCGGCACGGGGATCTCCTCGCTCACCGCGCTGCGGGCGTGCCAGGCCGACGTCCTCAAGCTCGACGGCACCGTTGCCCGCATGCTCGGCACGAGTGGCGACGACGACCCGATCGTGCGGGCCATCATCCAACTCGCGCACGCGCTCGACATGCAGGTCGTGGCCGAGTGGGTCACGTCTGCCGATCAGTTGCGTCGCCTTCGCGTCCTCGGATGCGATCTGGTGCAGGGGCACCTCCTCGGCGAACCGACCGCCGCCGATCTGTTCGCCAGCCGCGTCCGGCGCTGATCCACACCCGATCACACTCAGCCGTACACTCGTCGACGTGAGCGACGGCATGACGAACGTGGTGACGTTCGGGGTACTCGGCTTCATGGGCTTCCGGCTCGTCACCGGGTTGCGCACCTCGCGCACGTTCGAGGGACGAAGCGTGGTCGTCGACGTCGTTCGCGGGATCCGTTGGCGCCACATCTGGCCGATCCCGCTCGTGCTCACCACGGTCGTCATTCTGGCGACCGCACTGATGGCGATCCCTGGACTGAGCTGGGGATGGTGGACCTCGCTCGGTGGCTCCGGCAACCCGGTGTTCGGCTCGAGCGATGCGACGATCGGCACCGTCTGGGAGTGGCTGATCCCTCTGGTGTTCATGGCGCTGCTGATCCCCGCACTGCCGCTGTTCGCCAATGCCGAGGAGCGCATCTTCCGTGCCGGGGCTGAGGACTGGTCCACCCGGCGCAGGGTGTTCAAGGTGGTCCAGTTCGGTCTCGTCCACGCGATCATCGGCATCCCGATCGGCGCGGCCCTCGCCCTCTCGCTGGGCGGCGCGTACTTCATGGGCGTGTACCTCCGTTCGTATCGCGCCACCCGGTCCCGTCGTGAGGCCACCCTCGAGTCGACCCGAGCGCACACCGCCTACAACGCGCTCATCGTCGTGTTCGTGCTGGTGCTGGCCGCCGCCGACGCCATCGCCTGATGCCGTCGCACGAGGTCGCGTCGATAACCTGACCCGCGTGTCGCTGCCCACACCGCCCGTCGTCCCGCGCTGCTACCGCCATCCTGATCGCGAGGGCGGGCGGAGCTGTACCCGATGTGGGCGCCCGGCCTGCTCGGACTGCCTCGTGCAGGCCAGTGTCGGCTCCCACTGTCTGGAGTGCGCCAAGGCTGCTCGACCCGATGTCGTCACCCGCACGAAGCTGGCGACGTCTCGGGTGCTCACGCCTGTCACCTACAGCATCATCGCCGCCAACGTGCTCGTGTTCCTCTGGATGGGCCTGGCCGATTCGGCCGCCTTCCGCGGTGACATCACCCAGGCCCATGTCGACCTCGGGTTGAGCAAGAACATCCTCAAGTACGGCGTGCGGAACCTCGATGGCACGGTCAGCGGCCCGCACGAGTGGTACCGCCTCGTCACGTCCGGGTTCATCCACTTCGGGTTCGTCCACATCGCGATGAACATGTTCCTGCTGTTCCAGCTGGGCAACCTGCTCGAGCGTGCACTCGGCAGCTCCAAGACCGCACTCGTCTACTTCGCGAGCCTGCTCGGTGGCTCGCTCGGCGTGCTCCTGGTCGACGGCGCGGGACTCACGGGTGGCGCGTCCGGCGCCGTGTTCGGGCTGATGGGCGCCGCCGCGGTCGGGCTCCACCGGCGCGGCATCAACGTGTTCAGCACCGGCATCGGCATGACCCTGATCCTGAACCTGGTGCTCACGTTCTCCATCAGCGGCATCTCGATCGGCGGACACGTGGGTGGTGTCGCCGCCGGCGCCGTGTGCGGTTGGGTCATGTTGGCCCCCGCCTGGAAGCCCGGCCCCAAGTGGGCCGCATATGCGACCCCGATCGCGATCGGCATCGGCGCCGTCATCGCATCCGTGATCGTCGTCGGCTGACGGTCCTCTCAGTCGGCTCGATGACGGCGACCCCACCTGCGGGTCCTGAACACCTTCTCCACCTTCACCTGCGGGCGCCGGTCGCTGCTCCACTTCGCGGGCGGGGCCATCACGACATCGCACAGCGCGACGAGCACCGTGTCGTAGTTCACGCGCCAGCCCTGGAAGTCGCGCCACGCCCGATCGAGGTCGGCCTTGAGCGGCACGTCCATCGCTCGCAGCTCCACGCAGAGCAGGTCGAACTCGCGGCGGCTGACCGAGATCGGAGCGTCCGGCGCGGGGTTCGGGTCGTAGGCGATGCGGAAGTAGTCGGCGATCCGACGCAACGTGAAGAAGCCGGTCCGCAACATCACGTCGCGACGGGCGTCGGCGGGCAGGTCGAGCGTGCTGGCGGCGATCGCAGCCGTGTCGAGCACACAGCCGGCCGCGGTGACCCAGTTCCGCTCGGGATGGGGCGATCGGAAGAACACCAGCGACGGGTGGCTGGTGTGACTCTCCTCGACGTCGATGAACCATTGCTCCCACGGTTGGAACACGTCGTCGTCGAGGCGCTCGAGCCACCCGATGCGCTTGTATCGGACCAGCAGTTCGATCGGCGACGGTGGCAGGCCGGCACGCACTTCGAGCATGCCCACGAGCGCCTCGCGGCGACTGAAGGCGCCATAGATCGTGGGCAGGTACGAGATCATCAGCGTCACCAGGCCGAGCCCGATGCCGGCCTCGACGAACGCCAGCGCGACCTTTCCGCTCCCTGATGGACGGTCGAATCCGAGCGTGAGCAGCGACGAGCCGCTCGTCGCGAAGGCCTCGGCGAGCGGATGAACTCCGACGCCCCAGAAGATGCCGGTGAACGCCACCGTGATCAGGCTGACCCACACGCCGGGCAGCGTGACCAGCGCCACCGGTGCGTAGTGGGCGAAGGCCCGATCGCGCTCCTCGTAGGGGCGGCTGGGCCGCACCCACAGGTCGAACAGCTTGTTGACGAACAGGAAGTGGGTTCGCGTCAGCCACACGGCGTAGCCCCGGGGCACCACCACGGTCTTCAGGGCGGAGGCGAGGGTGAACACCGCGAGTGCCACACCGATCACGACGGCGAGGATCTGCAGGACCAGCACGGCGCCACTCTGGCACGTGCGGAAACCCTGTCACACCCCTTTGTCACCATGACCACATGAACACGAGCACCGATTCCCGCCAGGCTCCGCACCAGCTGGCCCTGCTGGAGGACACCCCCCTCCCCTTGCAGTTCCGGCTCGATGCACGCACTCGCGAGCGTGGCCTCGCCCACGTCGCCGCCATCAAGGCCCAGCTTGCCGCCCTGGCGGCCGAGCGCCATCAGCCCGAGGCCGACCACGATCCCATCCGCACCGCCGCCTGAGCGGCGATGCCTCAGGCGCTGGGGGCCAACGCCTTCACGGCCTCCCAGTGCTTGAGGTCGGGATCCAGCGGCAGGATCGCCAGGCTGGTGGTGGTCACGCCGTTGTCGAAGTACCGCTGGATCGTCGCCCGGCAGTGCTCGGGCGAACCGTGCACGACCAGCTCATCCACCAACGAGTCCGGAATCGCGGCGAGCGCGCCCTTGCGGTCGCCGGCCTTCCAGGCATCCCACATCGGCTGCAGCACCTCGCTGCGGCCGAGCCACGCATGGAACTGGGCGTACACCGGCACGTTCAGGTAGGCGGCGATCGCGAACTTCGCTGCCGCCCGCACCGTGTCGGCGTTCTCGCTCGGGCAGCAGAAGATCCGGCACACGATCTCCTTCTCCTCGCCACCGGCCGCGTCGTTGACGACACCCACCACCTGGCGCACGTCGTCGGGCGAGAGCCAGTTGATGATCGCACCGTCACCCTCGCGAGCAGCGAGGCGGAGCATGCCTTCGCGGAGCGCGGCCACCAGGATCGGCGGGGTCTGCTCGGGCCGAACGCCGAGCTTGAAGCCACTCACCTCGAACGTGTCGTACTGCTTGCTCACCTTCTCGCCGCTCAGCGCGTCACGCAGGAACCTCACCACGTCGCGCACTTTCTTGTACGGCTCGACGAAGGGCACTCCGTTCCACCGCTCGACGATCACGTTGCTGCTGCTGCCGATCCCGATGGCGAACCTGCCCGGGGCGGCGTCGGCCAGCGAGGCGACGCTCTGGGCGAAGCAGGCCGGCGAGCGGGTGTAGGCCGGAATGATGGCGGTGCCGAGCCGCAGCCGGGGTTCCCACGCCGCTGCCATCGCCAGCGGCGTGAACCCATCGGCACCGTCGCTCTCGGCGCTCCAGATGTCGGTGTAGCCGAGGTCCGCCAGTTCGGCGAGCTTGTCGCGATGGCTGTGCAGGGGACCCGGCAGCGGCACGGTCATCCCTGGGCGAATCGGCAGTGTCATGAGTGCTCCCCCTTCTCGACGTCGCGCTCCTTGCGGCGCGACGGCCTCTCACCTTTCCAGAAACGCACGATGCAGCTCTGACTGGCGGTGGCGAGCAGCGTGCCGTCCTCCGCGAACATGTGCACCAGTCCATGGCCGAATCCTCGCTCGACGGCGTGCACTCGGATGTCGAGCAACACCCATTCCGTCGGCACCAGGTGCACCACTCGCAGGGTGTTGTCGAGGCTGTTGCCTCCCCCGCGCACGCCGAGCGCCTGCCCGACTCCCATCGGTACGAAGTCTCCGAGCACGGCGAGCGCGGTGGCGTCGACGCCGTCGAACACATCGGGCAGCCGTGCCCACATCAACGTCTGGCCGTCACCGGGGGTTCCGTCCAACTGCTCGAACGGCTTCCCCTTGGCCAGGCGTTGCTCGAGCCGTTCGTTGATCGTGCCATCGGTGCCGTCCCGGAACGGCCGCTCCGGGCATTCGTGCGGCGGCGGCACGTCGGGCATGCGCTCCCATTGACCCGAGACGTCGAGCGGCCGGTGGCCGAGCGCTGCGTTCACGGTGAGGATCTCCCGGTTCCCCACGTGGCACACCGCGCGGGCCTGGGTCATCTGATGGCCCTCCACCGCCAGGGTGACGTCGACGTCCATCACCTCGCCCGGCTGTGCGTACGACAGGTACTGGGCGGTGGCCCACACCGTCTCGCGTTCGCTCGTCCCCTCCATCGCCGAGATGGCAGCAGCCAGCCCACAGCCCCCGAACAGGAAACCACCTGTCGTGGACACTGCAGGGGTGACCTCCATCGACCAGCGATACGGGTTGTGGCTCTGCCGGAGTCCGAGAAACGATCGACTGTCCATGAGCATCCGACTCTAGGGGGATGCCCGATCCGCCCGCGTACGGAGGACGGTGCGGACGATTCGGACGCACACTGGTGGCATGAGGTTTGCATTCCGATACGACCGACTCGGGGCGATCACGATGTCGCCACTCGGTGCCGGGCCCCGCTTCAGCAGCATCGAGGTGACCCACACCGAGATCGTGGTTCGTCTCGGGTGGGCCTTCCGGGCGACGATTCCCCGGAGTTCGGTGACCGAGGTGATCGAGCCCGCCAGGCAGGTGCTCAGTCGCGGCGCACACGGCTGGAGCGGTCGATGGCTCGTCAACGGCGCCGGCACCGGGTTGGTCACGATCCGGCTCGATCCGCGGGCGCGGGCGCGGGTACTGGGTTTCCCGGTCACGGTCCGCGAACTGATCGTCAGCGCCGCAGAGCCGGATGCCCTCGTGACGGCCCTGACGGCCGCCGGGTAAGGTGGGCCGTGCAGGGCCGGGCGGGTCTGCGCCCTCTGACCCCGACACTCCCCCAAGGAGGACCATCATGAAGATCTCCACGATCCTCGTCATTGCGATACTGGCCGGACTCGCCGGTTTCTTGTTCGGCACCGAGAAGGGCCGCCAGTGCAAGACCGACCTCGTGACCAAAGCCCGCAAGGCGGCGGATTCCACCGAGCGTGGTGCATCCGACGCTGCCGACAAGGTCGGCGACGTCGTCGAGACCGCCCAGGAGCACTTGGCGTCCTGAGCGTTGCTACCCTCGTCGCATGGGGGATTCACCGTGGCAGGGCGATGCCTGCTCGCTCGTCGAAGCATTCCGTTCCGGACAGCACACACCGCTCGAGGAACTTCAGGCAACCTTCGCCGCCATCGAGGCCAGCGACCTGAACGCGTTCTGCTTCCTGGACCGTGAACAGGCCGAGGCTGCGGCGCGTCGAGCCGATACGTCCAAGCCGTTCGGTGGGGTGCCGATCGGCGTCAAGGAACTCGATGCGGTGGCCGGCTGGCCCGACACGCATGCATCGGTCCCGCTGAAGGATCAGATCGCCGGTCACACGAGCACCATGGTCGAGCGCATCCGCGACGACGGTGGCGCCGTGCTCATCGGCCAGACGACGGCGAGCGAGTTCGGCGGCGTCAACGTCACCCGCACCAAGCTGCACGGCGTCACCCACAACCCATGGCGCCACGGCACCACCCCGGGGGGTAGCAGCGGCGGGACCGCCGCGGCAGTCTCCGGCGGGATCTGCACGTTGGCGACCGGCGGCGACGGCGGAGGCAGCATCCGGATCCCTGCCGGATTCACCGGGCTGGTGGGCCTCAAGGCCACGATCGGCCGGATCCCTCGCGGCCCCTGGGCTTCGTACGGCAACCTCACGGTCACCATCGGTTGTCTGTCGCGTTCAGTCCGCGACACCGCGCGCTGGTTCGACGTCACCAACGGCTTCGACGCCCGCGATCCGTTGAGCCTGCCCCGAGTGCACGGCTGGGAAGCCGGACTCGGTTCGCACCTCCCTGAGCTGAAGGGCGCTCGGGTCGCGTTCGCGCCCACGTGGGGCAACGCGACCGTGTCGCCGGTGATGTGGGAACTGCTGGAGGCCGCCGGTGCAGATCTCGTTCGCGACTGCGGCATGGTGCAGATCGACGGCATCGATACGGCGATGCCGAGGATGGGCGCGGCCTGGTCGCTCAGCGGCAACATCGCGATCGAGGCACAGTTGGCCGACGTCTGGCCGGCATGCGCCGACGACCTCACCCCCGAGATCCGCTTCGGCATGGAGATGGCGGTCGGCAAGTACGACGCTGCTGCGCGGGCCAAGATCGAACGGAGGCGGATGGAGGTCAACGAGGCGATGGCGCGGATCTTCGATCCCGTCGACGGTGTCGACTTCGTGATCACGGCGAGCAACCCCGACATCGCGTTCAACGCTGCCGGGCCGCTGCCCGGCGTGTTCGGTGGCATCGACGCCGGACCGGGCAACAACGGTCGCCTGACGTTCCCCGCCAACCTCCACGGCAACCCGGCGATCTCGATTCCCTCCGGAACACTCGACGGACTTCCCATCGCCCTGCAGGTGGTCGGCCGACACTTCACCGAGGAGCTCCTGCTCGACCTCGCGGTCAGTGCCGAGCGCAACCGACCGTGGCCGCTCGTGGCCCCGGGCAGCCCGCACTGACGGGCGCGATGACCGACACCGCAGGGACGACGATGCCGTCGACCCCGCTCACACCCGAGCAGCGCCTGCTCGCGATCGGCCTCGTTCTGGGCGTGACGCTGGTGGCCTTCGAGGTGACGGCCGTGGTCACCGCAATGCCCACCATCACCGACGAGTTGGGTGGCGACTCCCTCTACGGGGTCGCTACAGCGGTCTACACACTCGCCAACATGGTCGCCCTCGTCGCTGCGGGCGAGATGGCCGACCGACGTGGACCCACGGTGCCGTACGTCCTCTCGATCATCACGTTCATCACCGGATTGGCCGTCGCTGCGAGCGCGCCCACGATGGTGTGGGTGGTGATTGGGCGAACGCTGCAAGGCGCAGGTACCGGCGGGTTCGCCCCGATCGCCTACACGCTCGTCCAACGGGCGTTCCCCGTCGACCGCCAGGCGAAGATGTTCGCTGTGCTCTCGGCAGGCTGGATCGTGCCGAGTCTGTTCGCTCCCGCGCTCTCCGGCACCATCGTCGACGCCTTCGGATGGCGATGGGTCTTCCTCGCGATCATGCCGCTCGCGCTCGGCGTCGCACTCCTCGCAGTGCGACCGATGCGCGCGTTCGGCCCGCGAACAACCGACCGCGTCCGCAGCCGGGTTCCGTTCGCGTTCGGCGCGGCGGCCGGCATCGGTGCGTTGGCCACGGGACTCCAGTTCGCCGATCCATATGCAGCGGTCGGGTGCTCCCTCGCCGGTGTCACGCTCGCCGTGTGGTCCCTCCGTCGCCTGTTGCCGCCCGGCGTGCTGCGCGCCCGTACCGGTCTCCCTGCTGTGATCGCCTGCCGGATCCTCGCCACTGCCGCGTTCCTCGGTGTCGACAGCTTCGTCCCGCTCGCCGCGGATCGCATCCACGGGGTCCGACCCTTCGTGCAGGGGTTCGTCATCATCGGTGCCGCGGTGTCGTGGACGATCGGGCAATGGCTCCGCGCCCGGCGCCCGAACACCCACCCCGACCGCACCGTGCGGCAGGGATTCGCCGTCATGGCCGTCGGCATCCTTCTCGTCGCGCCGGTGCTCTCGCCGTCGTGGCCGCTGTGGGCCACGTTCCTGTCGTGGGCCGTCGGAGGACTCGGGATGGGGTTGCTGTTCAACCCCACCACGGTCACCACCATGACCTACGCCGTCGAGGGCAGCGAGGGTGCGACGAGCAGCCGGGTCAACCTCGCCGACGCGCTCGGGTTCTCGTTGATGGGCGGCATCGGTGGCGCCACGGTGGCGCTCGCCGACCGCTCCTCGTTCACGATCAACGCTGCGCTCGGGGTCAACTTCGCGATCGCCCTGCTGCTCGCCGGAATCGGCACCGTCGCCGCCCGACGGATCCGCTCGGCGCCATAGCCGGGGTCAGCCGCTGCGATCCCCTCGCACCTGGCCATCCTCCATCCGCAACGTGCGGGTACGAGTGATGTTCGCCAGGAGCGAGCGGTCGTGGCTGACCAGCAGCACCGTGCCGTCGAAGGTGCTCAACGCCTGCTCCAACTGTTCGATCGCGGGCAGGTCGAGATGGTTCGTCGGCTCGTCGAGCACGATGCAGTTCGACCCCTTGCCCATCAGCAGCGCCAGCACCAGACGAGTCCGCTCTCCTGGCGACAACGACTCGGCAGCGCGATTGACGTGCTCGGCGCCGATCCCGAACTTCGCCAACAGGGTGCGCGCGTCAGGTACGAGCAGGCCCGTCGCCGCCATGAACGCGGCGAGCACCGTTGGAGCGTCGGCCAACTGGACTCGCGCCTGCTCCAGCCGGCCCACCACGACCCCCGGTCCCCGCCACTGGATCCCCGCGGCGAGGGGGATCTCACCCAGGAGGGCGCCGAGCAGAGTGGACTTGCCCGCACCGTTCGGGCCTTCGATCACGACCTTCTCGCCGTACCCGATCTGCAGATCGACGGGGCCGAGCGTGAACGATCCGTGCTGCACCTGCGCGTGTTGCAAGCGGGCGACGACCTCGCCGCTACGAGGAGCGCTGGCCAGCACCAGGCGCAGTTGCCACGGTTCACGAGGCTCCTCGACCACGTCGAGACGTTCCATCATCTTCTCGGTGCGGGCAGCCTTCCCGGCGAGCTGTTCGGTCTGGTTGATCTTGAACGCCTTGATGTTCTTGTCGTTGTCGTCGGGCTTCTTCTTGGCACGCGACAGACCCTGCGTGGCCCACTCCCGCTCGCGTTGCGCCCGACCGGCCAACCCGGTTCGCCGGGTCTCGTACTCCTCGTAGGCCTCCCACGCTCGCTGACGGGCCACCTCGCGCTCGTGCACATAGGCGTCCCAACCGCCTGCGTAGCGAGTGGCCGCGTGGGTGAACTCGTCGAGTTCGACGACATGGGTGATGGTGCGTTGGAGGAAGGTCCGGTCGTGGCTGACGATCACACAGCCGGCGTTCATCTCACGGACGAAGGTCTCCAGTCGGGCCAGCCCGTCGAGGTCGAGATCATTGGTCGGCTCGTCGAGGAGGAAGACGTCGAAACGCGCCAGCATCAGCGCAGCAAGACCCGCACGGGCCGCCTCTCCGCCCGACAGCGAGTCCATGGACTGACCCAACAGACCGTCGCCGAGTCCGAGGTCGGCCCACACCTCCCCCACCCGTGACTCGAAGTCCGCCGCACCGAGCGACAGCCACCGGTCCAGCGCGTCGCTGTATGCGTCGTCCGCACCACGATCACCGGCCGCCATCGCCGCGGTCGCACCGTGGAGCGCGTCGCTGGCAGCGGCCACACCGGTCCGCCGGGCGAGGTACTCCGTGACGGACTCGCGGCCGCGTTCGGGCTCCTGGGGCAGGTAGCCGACGTTCGCGGTCGGGGGCGAGAGAGCGACGACACCTCGATCCGGCGGCAGCAGACCGGCGACGACGCGCAGCAGGGTGGACTTGCCCACCCCGTTCGGGCCGACCAGGCCGACTCGCTGACCGGGGTCCACCGAGAGGTCGACGCCGACGAGCAGATGGCGCGCACCCATCGCCAGCGAGATCTCGCGCGCGTGCAGGGATGCGGACATGGGCAAATGCTTAGCCGCCGGTGGACGGCAATTCCTGCACGAGTTCCAGGACGGGGGCGAAGAGGTCGCCGAGGTCGTCGACTCGCTGCAGTACATCACGCCAGGTGAAGCGCAACTCCGGACCACCCGCCGCGCAGTCGGCGACCTCGTCCCACGTCACCGGCGTGCTGCAGGTCGGCTCGGGACGAGCGCGCATCGAGTAGACACCGATCGTGGTCTTGTGCCGCGCGTTCTGGCTCCAGTCGACGAAGATCTTGCCGGGGCGAACCGCCTTCGCCATCGTCGTCGTCACCCGGTCGCGGTGCTGGTGCTCGAGCAACTGACCGACGGCGAGTGCGAAGTCCGAGGCTCGCGCGTGGGTGCACGGCGAGTTCAGGGGCACGTACATCTGGAGGCCCTTCGATCCGGATGTCTTGCAGAACCCCTGCAGGCCCACTGCGGCGAGCACGTCGTTCACCCACATCGCCGCCTCACAGCATTCGCGCATGGCAGCCGGCAGACCGGGGTCGAAGTCGAACACCACGGCGAGCGGTGTGGCCAGATCCTCGGCCGATGACATCGGCACGTGGAGTTCGAGTGCGGCCATGTTCGCGGCCCACACGAGCGACGCGGCCTCGTCCATCCGGCAGTAGCCGATGTCACCGTTGCGGTCGCCGGGCCCGACCGCGGTGCCCACCCACTCCGGACGATGCTTCGGGCAGCGCTTCTCGAAGAAGCCCTCCTTGTCGACACCGTCGGGGAACCGCTTGAGGGTGACGCAGCGGTTCGTCAGGTGCGGCACCATCACCGGGGCGATGCGCGCGTAGTACTCGATCACCTCCGCCTTCGTCGTGCCCGTCTGCGGGTAGAGGACCTTGTGCAGGTTGCTGAGACTGAGCTCACGCGTCCCCACCTTCACCGTGGTGCGGTCGCTCACGCGGACTTACGCACCCGCTTGGGCTTCGATGCGACCACCTCGAGCTCGGGTCCACCGGCGGGGTGACGCGAGCGGGCGGCCTTGGCCGCCTTGACGCTGGCCTCGAGCGCCGCCATGAGGTCGACGACCGCCGGTGCGGCAGCGACCGCGGTGGGCGCTTCGAACTGCTCCCCCGCGGCCTTTCGTTCGATCAGGTCGAGGACCTGTTCGCGGTAGTTGTCGCGATACTTCCCCGGCTCGAACTCGGCCGACAACGAAGCGACGAGAGCCTCCGCCATCAACACTTCCTTGTCGGACACCTCGACGTCACCCAATGCATCGAGTTCGTCGATGGCGGAGAGGGACACGACCTCGTCGGCGAAGACCATGGTGCTCATGACGAGCGCTCCGTCGACCGCGCGCAGTGCGGCGACGTACTGCTTGTTGCGCATCACGAAGCGACCGATGGCGACCTTGTTGGCCGCCTCCATCGCGCGGGCCAGCAACGCGTAGGGCTTGGGGGTGCGATCGGGGGCGACGATGTACGCCGAATCGAAGTACACGGGATCGATCTCGTCGAGATCGACGAACTCCTCGAGGTCGATGCTCTTGGTCGCCGACGGGATGAACGGCTCCAGCTCGTCGGGGTCGACGACCACATAGCGACCCTTGGAGATCTCGTACCCCTTCACGATGTGCTCGTCGGGGACGTCCTCACCCGTCTCGGCGGATGTCTTCTTCAGCTTGATGCGGCTCATCGTGCGAGCATCGAGCTGGTTGAACGACACGCTCTTCTTGTTGACCGCGTTGAACAGCTTGATGGGGATCGCAACGAGACCGAAGCTGATCGTTCCACTCCAGATTGGCCGGGGCATCTCCAAAGTCTGCCCCAGAAAGGGGCGACTTGAACAGGGTGTCGTGATTGAACAGGGTCTCGTGAAACGTCGCCGGCGCGGCGTGTCAACCGGCGAGCACGGCGCGCGCCACCAGGTCGGTGCCGAAGGCCGTGAGAATGGCCAGGTAGAGCAGGCCGGTCGCCGCCATCACGGCGGAGTAGTAGCGCTCCTTGAGCGCCGCCTTGGTGACCTGCACGAGCACGATCGTGGTGACCGCGCATGCCGCCCAGAACCAGCCGAGCTGACCGTTCCACCCGTCGTCGACCTTGCCCGTGAACACCGAGATCATGCCGACGGGCAGCAACAGCGCGATCACCTCGGCGGGCCACACCCAGCCGAGCGCACGCACCAGTTCGTTGAGGTGCCGCCGCGGCAGGCCGGGCTGCACGAGGTACCAATGGCCGAGCAGCATCCCGTCGGTGACCGACCCGAGGAACGCCGCGCTGACGAAGGTACGCAGCAGCGACACGGCCGGGTTGCCACCTGCGTCGAGCGCGGCGGCGACGAGGCCGGGGATCGCCACGAGCGGAGCGACCAGATCGAGCACCGGCGGGAACTCGGGCCCGACCGTGCGCTCGCCGACCGAGCGGTCGATGCCGGTCATGGCCAAGACCCGTTCGCTGCGCCGGTCGTGTTCGTCCGTCTGTCCGGAGACGCCGGCCTTGCGACGCACGACCGACACCACGAGCGCGACGAGAGCCGCTGCGGCGACAGCGATCGAGCTCGCCTCACGGAGGGGCACGGCCGCGAACGCGAAGCCGCACCAGGCCGCGCCGATCGCCATGAGCAGGTACGTGCCACGCAGGAGCCACCCGTAACCGATGCCCACCTCGCGTCGACGGGTCGTGAACCACAGGAACAGGAGGCCACCCGACGCCCACTGCAGCAGAAGGGTCGCGGCGTCGAGGCGAATCACGACACGCAGGCTAACGAGCCGTGCCTGCCGACCGCCCTGCCGCCGCAACGACGATGCCAGGCCGTACGCTCGTCCTCCGTGTCACGTCGCGGCATCATTGCCATCGCCCTCTCCACGCTGCTGCTCGCCGGTTGTTTCACCGGCAAGCGTGCGTACTTCAGCGACAGCCAGACGTTCCCGTCGGGCTCCACCACCGGCGACCCAGCGATCGATGCGGTGCTGAGCAAGCTCGACAACGTGACCGGCGGGCCGGTCACCGCGACGTACACCGTGCTCACCAAGTACGGCAACACCACCCGTCCTGCCGTCGTGGCACTGTCTCCCGGCAAGCGCAACATCGAGATCGCCAACACCCGCTACATCCAGACCGAGACCATTGCCGCCACCTGCACCACCGACGGCTCCGTTCCATGCGTCACCGGGTTCGATCCACAGCGGATCAGTGACACCGGCGTCACCGTCGACTTCTACGCGGCCGACACCGCCAAGCGCCTGCGCCGCGATGCCCTCGCCAAGCTCGCGCCGGCCGTCGCCCACGACGACGTGATCGCCGGTCAGACCGCATCGTGCGTCGACGTCTCGGTCCCTGGCGGCACGGCGGTCTACTGCGTGCTGCCGAACGGAATGGTCGCCAAGCTCGACGACGGCGACGTGCTGGTCATGCTGACCCTGTTCGGCGACGTCGCCAACGACGCCAGCTTCGTCGTCCCCGCCTGAACCCGCCTGAACCGGCCTCGCCGAACTTAGCGGACCGTGACAGTGTGGGTGTCGACGCCGCTGCGCAGCAGCGTGCCCGGACGGGCCGGGAGGAGCTCGCCGTGCTCGACACATGGCACCCCGTTGACGATCACGTGGTGGACGCCCTCGGCCTCGCCGTACACGCGACCCGCGCCACCGGGCAGGTCGAAGCGCATCGCGACCGGACCCGGGCCGACGGTCGCCGGATCGAACACCTGCAGGTCGGCGCACATCCCCTCGCCGATGCGGCCCCGCTCGTGGAGCCCATACAGGTTGGCGGGTGCGCCGGTGAGGTAGTGCACGGCCTCCTCCAACGGGAGCAGTCCGCGCTCGCGAACCGCGCGAGCCAACAGGGTGGTGCTGTAGCTGAAGCTGTCGATCATGTCGAGGTGGGCACCGGCGTCGCTGGCGCCGACGACCGCACGGTGGTCGCGCCACACCTCCACGCGGCGAGCCCACGTGGCGTCGTCCTGTCCTCGATCCTGGTTGGCGATCACGGTGCGCAGTTCGTCGGCGAGCACGATGTCGACGAGCACGTCCCACGGATCGCGGCCGAGCTCTCGGGCGATGTCGCCGATGATCCGACCCTGGTACGGCTTCCACTCGGGGCTGAACGTCTCCAACACCCAGTACCCGGCCCAGTTGGCGATCGCACGCGTCGCACCCTCGGTGGACTGTGCGAGCCGGTTCCACTCGGCACGCGTCACCGGATCCTGCAGCTGGCGCAACTTCTCCTCGGCAGGCAGCGCCATCAGCGCGTCCCAGCCGTGGAGGATGTCGAGGATGAACCCGCTGATGAAGTTCAGTCGCAACCGGAACGTGTCGGGCAGCGTGAGCGCCAGGACCCGCCCACCCTCGGCGGCGGCGATGCCGAAGCCCGCCAACTGATGCTGCACATAGTCCCAGTTCTGTGCATAGACCTGCAGCAGGTTCCAGTTCAGCGGGCGGTCGGCGGCAGCGCTCATCGCACCCATCAGGCGGAAGGTGTCGTCGGCGAACTCGCCGACGGCAGGGATGAACTCGAGTTGTGTGCCGGGGAACTCGCGCACGACCGAGCAGAGCGCGAGCAACTCGGCGCGGTTGGCGCATCGGGACGGCACCGGATGGCCGAGGTGGTCGTTGTGGCTCGGCGACCACGTGCTGGTGAAACCCATTCCGCCGGCCGCCAGCCCTTGGCGGAGCAGACCCTGCATCTGGGCGACCTCCTCGGGAGTCGCCTCGCGCTCGGTCGCCGCGTCGTGCATCACCACCCGGCGCAGTGCGGAGTGGCCGACCATGAAGCCTGCGTTGGGCATCAACGTGCCGTCGAGGCGGTCGAAGTAGTCGGCGGAGCTGCGCCAGTCCCACGGCACGCCCTGCTGCAAACTCTCCAGCGGCATGCCCTCGACGCGGGCGAGCATTCGCATCAGATAGTCGGCGTCGTCGTCGCGCACCACACCACCGTCGACGGCCGTCAGCGGCGCGATGGTGAACCCGCAATTGCCGCCCATCACGGTGGTCACGCCGTGCAGCGGCGACGGGCTGAGGGTGGTGTCCCAGAACGCTTGCGCGTCGTAGTGGGTGTGAATGTCGATGAAGCCCGGGGCGACGACGAGGTCGGTGGCATCGATCGTGCGCGACGCAGACTCGTCGACCGTGCCGACGGCCACGATCCGTCCACCGCGGACTCCGACGTCGCCGCGAACCGCGGCCGCGCCGGATCCGTCGACGATCGTGCCTCCGATGATCTTCAGATCGAGCATGGCGAAACCTCCGTGTTGACGATCACTCGTCGGCGAACCAGCTGCCGTGAAACCCGGCCGGCACTCGCTGGGGCAGCGGCACGGCGGCGATCGGGGGCAGGCTCATGTCGGCCGCATCGAGCACCACGAACGTCGAGGTGTTCGTCGTCGTGTCGAGCACGTACGTGACGAGGTATCCCTCGTCCTCGCCGGCGGCATCGGAGCTCGGGACGAACACCGGCTCCCCCGTCTGCGCGTCGGCTCCGAAGTCGTGCACCGTGCGGCTGTCGGTGAGCAGGTCGTACTTGACGATGACCGTGGCCGCTTCCATGTCGCCGTCGCGATCGCCGCTGCGCGGCGCCACCGCCCAGCTGTACCGGTTGCTGAGACCGGTGCGACGGTCGTCGATGCGCGGGAAGGCGTGGGACACGTCGTCGAGCTGTTCCTCGGTGACCTCACCGGTGAGCAGGTCGAATCGCCAGCGGTGCAACATGCTCGGCTCGAAGTTGCTGGAGTTGCCCTTCCACATCGATTCGTGGCGGCCGGCATCGAGCCACACGTAACGACCGTCGGGACCGTCGTCCCACGCGTTCACGATGTGGAAGACGTAGCAGAGCGGGATGTCGAACCAACGCGGTTGCGCACCCGCCCGCGCCCGATCACGGTGCAGCAGACCGATTCGAGCGCCGTACGACTCGCGCCAGACGAACGGCATCGTCCCGCCGATCGCGAGGTCGAGGTCGAATACCACCGGCAGGTCCATGAAGATCGCGTAGTTGCGGCTGATGGCGAAGTCGTGGGCCATCGTCGGACCGGGCACGTCGATCGGTTGGCTGTGCACGAGCGTGCCGGCGCGGTCGACCACGTGGTACGTGATGAACGGCGCCGAGATGAGCTCGTAGCCGAAGAAGTGCATCTCGCCGGTCTCGGGACACGTGTGCGGATGGGCCGTGAACGGCGTGCGGAGCGCCCCCTCGAAGTCGCACGGGCCGAGCGTGTCGAGCTCGGGGCTGACCTCGTTCGGCAGGCTCGCTTCCTCGAGGGCGAAGATGCGGCCCGCGTGGCGCACCACGTGGGTGTTGGCGAGTCCCACCGTGAGGTCGGCCTCGCCGGTGTTCGGGTCGCGGCGTTCGGCACCGTCGAGGGAGCGGGTGCGTACCCACCGGTTCCGGTACCACTCGGCCTTTCCGTCGAGGAGGCGGACCCCGTGCAACATGCCGTCACCGGCGAACCAGTGCAACGTCGGTCCGCTCTTCGGGTTGGCCCCGTTGCGGAAGTAGCGACCGTTCAGGTCGGTCGGGATGCTCCCCGTCACGGGAAGGTCGAACGCCTCGACTTCGTCGAGCACCGGGGCATAGCTGCCCCTCATGTGCCACGGCAGTTTGCGGGTCGAGGTGGCCTGGTCGTCGAGCGCCGTCATGGCGAACAGCCTCGCGCGTCGGCGATCAGCCCAGCGTCACGAGCGCGTGATCGGCCGTGTTCATGGACAGCGGCCCCGAGTCGCTGGCGACGACGATGTCCTCGAGGCGCATCCCCCACTTGCCCGGCAGGTAGATGCCCGGTTCGACGCTGAACGCATGCCCCGACGCGATCGGCAGCGAGTTGCCCTCCACCATGTAGGGATCCTCGTGGGCCTCCATGCCGATGCCGTGCCCGGTGCGGTGGATGAAGTACTCGCCCCACCCGGCATCGGCGATGATCGCCCGCGAGGCACGGTCGACGTCCTGGCACTCGGCACCGACCACACCCGCCGCCACACCGGCCGCCTGCGCAGCGTGCAGCACGGCATACGCATCGGCCACCTCTGCAGACGGCGGCCCGAGGTGCACGCACCGCGTGATGTCGCTGCAATACCCCGCCATGGTGCCGCCGAAGTCACACAGCACGATCTCGCCCTCACGGATGACGCGCGGCCCCGCATGGTGGTGCGGCGACGCGGCGTTCTCACCGGCGGCGACGATGGCGAAGTTGACCACGTCGTGGCCCTCCGCGATGAGCCGGGCAGAGATGTCGGCGCTCACGTCGGCCTCGGTGCGCCCGACGAGGGGGATCTCGCCCGCGTGCAGCTGTGCTGCGACCCGGTCGGCTGCGGCGCCGGCGGCGTGGAGGGCGGCGATCTCGGCAGCGTCCTTGCGCATCCGCAGCGAGTTCATGACCTCGGTGCTGCGCACGAAGCTCGTGCGGTCCGACGGCCAGTGTCCGAGCAGTTCGACCAGGAACCTCGCCCACATCGTGTCGCCAACGGCGGCCACCTTCGGCGTGCCGACCAGCGAGGCGACGATGCCGACGGGGTCGTCGGTCTCGTTCCAGGGCCGGAGCGAGAACGCGCCCGGCTGCTCGACGACGCGCGGCGCCTCCAGACGAGGGATGACGAGCGTGGCCTCCCCGTCGCGAGGCACCACGAGCATCGTCAAACGCTCCAACGGCATCGCCTCGTAGCCGGTGAGATACGGAAGATCGCTGCCCACCGACACCAGCAGCGCGTCGACGCCCGTCGATTCCATCACGGCGCGAGCACGGGCGAGTCGATCGAGGAACACCGATGTCGGAGTGGAAGGGATCACCGAACCATTCTGCCCCACCCACGCGGACCTATGCTCGCCCCGTGCGCACTCGTGTGATGACAATCGTCGGTCTGGTCGCGATCCTCACCGTGGCCTGCGGGACCACGGCACCGGGCGTGGTCGCCACGCGGTCGAGGGCCGGAGCCGGCACCGCCGGCGGGCTCTTCCCCACCGACAGCACCGTGGTGGGCGACACCACACCGGCCACCGAGCCCGACTACCCGGTGCTCGACAACGTGGTGGACTTCGGCGAGGCCGGGCCGCAGCACCCCGCCTACGACGGCTTTCTCACCGCGGCGTTCGGCGACATCCAGTCGTTCTGGGCGGAGGCGTATCCGGCGACCTACGGTTCGGACTTCGAGCCGCTGTCGGGCGGCATCTTCGCCGCCTACCCCTCTCGAAGCTCCCCCATTCCCGGGTGCGGCAAGTCCGTCTCGAGCTATCAGGACGTCCAGCAGGGCACGGCCTTCTACTGCATCGCCGGCGACTTCATGGCCTATGACGATGCCGAGGGGTTGCCCAACCTCGTCGATGCACTCGGCAAGGAAGCGGTCGCCGTGGTGCTCGCCCACGAGTTCGGTCACGCCATCCAGGCCAGAGCGGGCGAGTGGGACAACCCGGGGGTGCTGAAAGAACAGCAGGCGGACTGCTTCGCCGGCGCCTGGACCGCTCACGTCGCGGCCGGCGGCAGCGACCTGATCCGCTTCGACGACTCCGACGTGCGCGCCGGCATCGTGGCCATGATCCAGGTGCGCGACCCCATCGACGGAGAAGGGCTCAACGATCCGCGGGCCCACGGCACCGGCTTCGACCGGGTGGGCGCGTTCCAGGACGGCTTCGAGGGCGGCCCTGAGCGTTGCAAGCCGTTCTTTTCCGAGGGTCGCCTCGATCACCTCATCGACATCCCGTTCGATCCGAACGACGTCAACGCGGGCAACCTGCCCCTCGTCGATCCGGCGCCGGACGCCACCAACGGCCCGCAGGACATTGTCACGCTCATCCCGGGCAGCCTCGATTTCTTCTGGACCGCACTGGCCGCGGCGAATGCGGTGCCGTTCACCGTGCCCTCGTTCCGGCCGTACCCCGGAGACGGCCCGTATCCGTCCTGCCCTGGCATCGACCCTGCCCGATACCCACACGGTGCGCTGTTCTGTGCGACCGACAACACGATCTACTGGGATCAGGACTTCGCGCAGAACCTCTCCCAGGATCCGTTCACCGGCGACATGTCCGTGGGGTACATGTTCTCCAACGCGTACAGCGACGCGATCCAAACCGCGTTGCACAGCTCGCGCTCGGGCGAGCCGCGGGCGCTCTTCAACGACTGCCTCACCGGCGCGTGGGTCGCCAGCATCGTCCCGCCGATTCCCCAGGATCGCGAGAACCAACTGGTGTTGTCGGCGGGCGACCTCGACGAGGCCGTCATCACTGCGGTCGCACTCAGCGACGAGAGCACGGACACCGACGTGAACGGCACCGCCTTCCAGAAGATCGCCTCGTTCCGTACCGGTGTGCTCGGCGGCCTCAACGTCTGCCAGAGCGGCGGCTGATCACGTCGTCGGCGTCGACACCGAGGTGGAGGTCGACGTGGTGGTGTTCTTCGGCGGCGTCGTCGTGGTCTTGGGCGCCGTGGTGGTGGTCTTGGGCACTGTCGTCGAGGTGGTGGTCGTCGACGAGGTCGTCGTCGTCGCGTCCGGGTTCTTGAAGTTGAAGATCGGGAGCATGTCGTTCTTCGACTGGGCCTCGGGCTCCTTCACCCCGTCCCACACGTACACCCGGTTGCCGTTCTTCACCAGCGAGGGGAAGTAGTCGGCGATCCACATCGGGATGCGGATGCAGCCGTGCGACGCCGGAGCGTCGGGCACGTTCTTCGCGCCGTGAACCGCGATGCCGTAGTTGAAGTACACCGGGTTCCACATGCCGCCGAGGGGACCCTGGCGGTTGCCTTCGTAGCGTCGGTAGAACTTGAACACGCCACCCGGCGTCTTCGAGATGCCGCACACGTCCTTCTGCACCGGCGGGTCCAGCGGCTGCCCGTACTCGTCGGTGTCCTGGGTGATGATGTCGCACCACTGCTCGCCGGTGCCCGACGAGATGTGCGTGATCAGTGTCGGCTTGTCGTCGGTGAACACGATGGCCGCCTGCAGATCGAGGTAGATCTCCATGTGGGTGTTGCCGGCTCCGCCCTGGCGACGCGGCCCGAACATGATCGGGTCCTGCATCGTCTGCCACTCGTCGTTGGTGAGCCGGCCGGTCTGCTCGGTGTTCTTGCGCTGGAACACGAGACCCTCGAACGCCCAGAGAGCCTGCTCGGTGCCGGAGCCGAACGAACCGTCGACGGGGCCCGGGTCGAAGCCGAGGTCCTTCAACCGCTGCTGCATCGCCTTGACGTCGTCGCCGTACATCCCCTTGCGCAGCGTCTGGCTGAGCTGGGTCTTGTTGATCGCCGGATCGGTGATGACGACGACCGGCGAGGTGGTGCTGGTGGGCGCAGTGAGCAGGCTGTCGTCGATCGCGCCCGGGTTCGCCCGAGGCAGGCTGGATGCGCTGGAAGAATCGTCGTTGCCCGAGAACCCGGCGAACACCACCACGGCGAGCACTCCTGCCGCGGCGAAGGCAGGCATCCAGCGCTTCAACGGGGAAGGGGGCGGCGTTTGACGACGACGCGGCGCGTGGGCGGGGGGCCTTGGGGTGTTCACGAACGCTCCGGGGTGGACTCGAGGCCCAAATCTACCAAGGGGATCGCGCTCGAGGGGTTCGGGCGGACGCCCTCGGGGTCACTTCGCCGAAGTTGTGAGCGGCGTGATGTCCTTCAATTCCTTGCGGAGGGCGAACATCTCCTGGAGGATCTTGCGGATCACCGCACCTGATGCCAGGGTGCTCTCGCCGCGGGTCCGCGGGAAGTAGTCGACGCCGAACTGGATCACCTCGTAGCCCAGCTTCCTGGCCCGGATGATGAGCTCGGCATCGATGAACGAGCCCTCGCTCTTCAGTTCGATGTGCTCGAAGACGGCACCGCGGCACAGCTTGAAGGCGAAGTTGATGTCGCGCATCCGGACTCCGAACAGCGAGCGGATGAGCAGGTTGTAGAAGAACGTGTAGATGCCGCGGCTGCTGCCCTCGCCCGTGCGGTCGAACCGATAGGCGCTGACGATGTCAGCCTCGTAGTAGCGCATCAGACGGACGGCTTGAGCGACCTGGGCCATGTCGAAGGGCAGGTCAGCGTCGGTGTAGAGGACCAGATCGCCGGTGGCGTTGGCGAAGCCCGTCTTCATCGAACCGCCGAGCTTGCGGTTGACGGGGTGGTGCACCACGCGCACGCGCGGGTCCGCCGCAGCCATCTCGTCGGCGAGTTCGGGGGTGCGATCGGTGCTGGCGTCGTCGACCACGATGATCTCGTAGTCGAGGATGTCGCCTCGTTGGATGAGGAGTTCGCACTCCTGCTTGGCGAAGCCGACCGCCCGCGCGATGTACGCCTCCTCGTTCCACATCGGGAAGAAGATGCTGAGCTTGCCGAACGGCTCTGCGGTCACGGGCGGCAAGGGTAGCGGCTGGTGACCCTCGCAGGCCGTGACCGATCCGTTACCCTCGCTGTCGAATGCAGCCCATCCCCGACCCCCCGCAGCTCGAAGCCCCGGCCGCGCCCGTGTCCCTCTTCGCCAAGGCCGAACCCCGGCCGCCGCGCATCGGACAGCTCACCCCCAAGTGGTCGACGGTGTTCTGGGCCGCGTGGGCGGGAGTCGTGGGCGCGTTCGCCGCCGTCTGGTACAGCTCACGCATCACCGGCTTCTCCACGTGGTGGCTCGGCCCGGAGACGGCGCCGCGGCTCATCTTCGTCAACCTGTTGCCGTTCGTCGCTCCGATCGCTCTGGCCGTGATGGCCTTCGCCGGACGGCCCTGGATGCCCTGGTTCGGAATCCTGGGCGCCGTGGCAACCGCGCTGGTGGCGTGGGGTGACGTCGGTCGGGTGAACGGCTACGCGGTCATCGAGTTCACGCTCGCGGGCGGTGGTCTGCTCGTGTCGCTGGCCGCGTTCAGCGGCATGTTGCGTGCCGCGACCGACTGAGTCGGTAGCGTCGGAACCCTATGTCGAAGGTATTGACGTCGCTCCCCGTCGGTGAACGGGTCGGGATCGCGTTCAGCGGGGGGCTCGACACATCCGCCGCCGTCGCCTGGATGCGCGAGAAGGGTGCGATCCCCTACTGCTACACCGCCGACCTCGGCCAGCAGGACGAGGACGATCTCCCGGGCGTCCCCGATCGCGCCAAGGAGTACGGCGCCGAGCAGGCCCGGATCGTCGACTGCCGAACCGAACTCGTCCACGAAGGTCTGGTCGCACTGCAGTGCGGGGCGTTCCACATCACCACCGCCGGCAAGACCTACTTCAACACCACCCCTCTCGGACGCGCCGTCACCGGCACGCTGCTGGTGCGGGCCATGCAGGACGACGGCGTCGACATCTGGGGCGACGGCAGCACGTACAAGGGCAACGACATCGAGCGCTTCTACCGCTACGGGCTGCTCGTCAACCCCAACCTGCGCATCTACAAGCCGTGGCTCGACGAGGCCTTCGTCACCGAACTCGGCGGGCGCGCCGAGATGAGCGAGTTCCTCACCGAGCGCCAGCTGCCCTACCGGGCCAGCAAGGAGAAGGCGTACAGCACCGACGCCAACATCTGGGGTGCCACCCACGAGGCAAAGTTGCTCGAGGAGCTCGGCACGAGCATGGAGATCGTCGATCCGATCATGGGCGTCGCCCACTACCGCGACGACGTCGCCATCGAGTCCGAGACCGTCACCATCCGCTTTCACGAAGGCTGGCCGGTCGCCATCAACGGCGCCGAGTTCGCCACGCAGATCGAGCTGGTCACGGAGGCCAACATCATCGGTGGCCGCCACGGCCTCGGCATGTGCGATCAGATCGAGAACCGCATCATCGAGGCCAAGAGTCGCGGCATCTACGAGGGGCCTGGGTTGGCCCTGCTGCACGCTGCGTACGAGCGCTTGGTCACCGCGATCCACAACGAGAACACGATCGAGAACTACCGCACCATGGGTCGCCGACTCGGCCGCTTGCTGTACGAGGGCCGCTGGTTCGACCCGCAGAGCCTGATGCTGCGCGAGCCGCTGCTGCGCTGGGTCGGCGCCGCGGTCACCGGCGAGGTCACCCTGGGCCTGCGGCGCGGCGACGACTACACGATCCTCGACACCACCGGTCCGCACCTCACCTACTCCCCGGAGCGGCTCAGCATGGAGAAGGTCGACGACGCTGCCTTCGGGCCGCTCGACCGCATCGGCCAGCTCACGATGCGCAACCTCGACATCGACGACAGCCGGGCCAAGCTCGACGTGTACCGCAACGCCGGCACGTTGGGCAGCGGCGGGTTGATGGCGATCGAGGGCGGCGACGACGACGCCCCCCGGCGCTGACCGTCAGTCGTCGAGCGCATCCATCAGGTCGATCATGAAGTCGACCTCCTCGGGCTCCACCTCCGCCCACCGGCGGATCCCGACGTCGTCGAGGGCGGCCATCCCCTTCGGGTCGGCGTCCATCATCAGCAAGCTGCGCCGCATCGCATCGGCCCGATGAGCCAACCTCGGGTGCACGAGGAACAGGTGGCTGATGACGAAGATCTCGCTGCGCACCAGGACACGGAGCTGCGACCGGATCGTCGGTGACATCTCGTCGAAGGTCTCGGCGAGGAAGAACCCGATGTCGGCGTCGTCGTACAGCAACGCCTTGGCGACGAGCACGAAGTTGGCGTATCGGTGGATCTGCACCGTCTCCGGGCCGAGATCGGCGGACTCGATCAGGATCATCCCCATCAGATGGACGTCGGGGTGGTCAGTGCTGGCGACGCGGGTGTTGACGCCGAGCGCCTCGACTTCGTGCACTGGGCTGCTGATGTTCACCGCCACCACCGCCTCGTCGGGACGACCGTCCGGACGAGCCAGCGCGATGAACCCGTGATCGCGCACGAGCCGAGCCGCGTCGAAGGCGTTCGCGTAGATGAGGTCGATGTGGTCGCCGAGCAGCGCGCGATGGAGCGTGGCGAAGTCGTCGAAGGTCTGGAGACGAATCGACTCGCCGGTGTGTCGCTGCAGCCAGGTGTTCACGACGTACCATCCGGGGAGGTGCTTGACGTTGAAGTCGGGACTGACCGTGAACGTCAAGGGTGTGGGTGCTCCATCCGCGTTCATTTCAGCGCCGCATACGTGACTTCGGCATCCTCGACCATTCGCCGCGACGGTTTGCGGCGAACCGACGTGTAGCCGAGCACGGCTCCGTCGCGGACGTTGGCGACGACGGACGCATACACCCAGTAGTACGAGCCGTCCTTGCAGAGGTTCTTCACGTAGCCGTGCCACTTCTGACGGCGGGCGACGGTGCCCCACAGTTGTCGGAACACCTCCGAGGGCATGTCGGGATGGCGCAGGATGTAGTGCTGCTGACCGATGAGCTCGTCGGCCGAGTACCCCGACATGGCGACGAACGACTCGTTGGCATGGGTGATGACGCCGTTCGTGTCGGTCCTGGAGACCACGAGCCGACCGTCGGGGAACGGCACCTCGCGGTCCACGACGTACACGCGACGGCGGAACCCATCGGCATAGGTGAGGAGGTGCTCCACTCCCTCTTCGCCGTGCAGATCTTCCGGCGTCATGTCCCTCACCAGGCGGTCACTCCGTCGCCCCGATCGATGCGACGATGGCGGCCAGCAGACGAGCCCGGTCCACGAGCGAATCGACCTCGACGAACTCGTGGTCCGCATGCGCCCCCCCGCCCACGGCACCGAGGCCGTCGAGCGTCGAGACTCCGCATGCCGCGGTGAAGTTGCCGTCGCTCCCACCACCCACCGCCACCCCTTGCACCACACCGAGACCCACCGACGCGGCTGCGGCCTGGGCGAGCGGGAACAGCGTCGCCGATGCCGAGGCGGGCATCGGCGGCCGATTGAGCCCCCCGAGGAGTTCGATGGTCGCACCCGGCATCGACGGGGCGAGTCCGGCGAACGCCTGCTCGAGTCGCTCCTTCTCACCGGCCTGCTCGACGCGGACGTCGACAGTGATCCGCGTTCGCGCGGGCACGACGTTGTCGGCCGTGCCGGCGCTCGCCATGGTCGGCGTCACCGTCGTGCCCTTGGCCGGGTCGGCGAAGGTGACCACCTGCTGCACCAGTTCCGCAGCAGCGACAAGGGAGTTGACACCCTTCTCCGGCTCGAGTCCCGCATGCGACGCCTTGCCGTGCACGACGACCTCGAACGTGCCGGTTCCCTTGCGGGCGATCTTCAATGCACCGTCATCCGCACTCGGCTCGCACACGAGAACATTCCCGCACGCCAGGGCGCGCTCCTCGATGAGATCGCGCGAGGTGCCGCTGCCCACCTCCTCGTCGGAGGTGATCAGGATCTCGACCGCGCCCGCGTCGGTCAACGAGGCAACTGCGTGGATCGCGAGCACGATGCCGGCCTTCATGTCGAACACGCCGGGACCGGTCGCACGGCCATCGACAACTGCGAACGGGCGGGCCGCGACACTGCCGACCGGGAAGACCGTGTCGTGGTGGCCGACGATGAGCACGCGAGGCGTTCCGCCGCCGCTCCACAGCACGTGCGGCCCTGCGGCGCCGTCGATGAGCCGAGGCGCGAGGCCCAGACGCTCCTGCATGATGGCCGCCACGGCGTCGGCCGATGCGGCGAGCAACACCAGGTCGTTCGAGGGGGACTCGGTGTTCACGAGCACCTCGAGGTCGGCGAGCATGGCCTGAAGATCGATCACGCTCCCATTCTGGCCTGCGAGGCCCTCCATGCGAGACTCGCCCGATGACGACCCGACGGCGCACCGCGCTCCTGGCCCTGACCGTGGCCCTGCTGATTCCGGCCTGCAGCAACGGCACCGACACCGCAAGCACGACAGTGGCCGACAGCCAGGTCGCCACGACGGCGGCGACATCGACGACGACACCGCTCGTGCCGGCGACGTTCACCGTGCAGCCCGGCACCGAGCAGATCGCAGTGCTCGGCCTCCAGGCGGACACCGTCGTGCACGCCGTGGCACCAGACGGCACGGTCGCCGACTCGGGTCCGGCGGACTCGGCAGGGTCGAAGCTGTTCCGCGACCTCCATCCCGGCGCCGGCTGGACGATCACCACCGACACCGAGACCAGCGAGCCGATCACCGTCGCAGATCCGACCGAGGTGCCACCCTCGACGCTCTACACCGACGAGCAGAGCCTGCTCCCCGCTGGTGGGTTCGGGTACGTCGTCACGCGAGACGGCACGACGCTCAGTGCCAACGTGATCCTCCCCGGTCCAGCCGACGCCGGTCCGTACCCGACGGTGGTCGAGTACAGCGGGTACCAACCGAGCGACCCCGACAGCGCCGACCTCGCCGCGCTCTACACCGCGCAGGGCTTCGCGTACGTCGGGGTCAACATGCGTGGCACCGGGTGCAGCGGCGGCTCGTACCGGTTCTTCGAGACCGTGCAATCGCTCGACGGCTACGACGCGATCGAGGCCGTCGCCGCCCAGCCGTGGGTGATGGACCACCAGGTCGGCATGGTCGGGATCAGCTATCCCGGGATCAGCCAGCTGTTCGTCGCCGCCACCCAGCCGCCGAGCCTGAACAGCATCACCCCGCTGTCGGTGCTCGACGACAGCTTCCGCAGCACCCTCTACCCCGGCGGCATCCTGAACACAGGCTTCGCCGTCAACTGGACCCAGGAGCGTGTCGACCAGGCCAAGCGCTTCGGCCAGCAGTGGTCCAAGGATCGCGCCGACGCGGGTGACACCCGCTGCGCGGACAACCAGTCGCTGCGGCTGCAGAACCCCGATCTCGTCAGTGAGATCGACGACAACCCCTTCTACTCGAACCCGCTCGGCGACGCCCTCGCTCCGATCACCTTCGTCGATCGGATCAACGTGCCGGTGTTCATCGCCGGCGCCTGGCAGGACGAGCAGACTGGTGGACACTTCCCGGCGATGCTGTCGTCGTTCACCAACTCCCCGCACGTCTACGTCACGCTCACGAACGGGCTCCACACGGAGTCGTTGTCGCCGCCGGTCGCGCGGCGGTACATGGAGTTCCTCCAGCTGTACGTGGGCAAGCGGGTGCCCGACCTCTCGGCGGGCAGCGCCATCGCCGGCGGGTTGGGAGCGGCCATTTGGGGAGTCAGCGACTTCGGGCCGTTCGAGAACCGATTCGCAGGCATGACGTACGAAGCAGCGCTCGCCGCGTTCGAGGCCGATCCACCGATCCGAGTGAACCTCGAGCAGGGCGGCAACCCGGCCTTCTCGCCCGGGACGCCCGAAGCGAACGGCGTGGCGGAATTCGCGTCGTGGCCGATCCCCACGGCGCGCGCGTCGTCATGGTCACTCGGCGGCGGCGGATCGTTGACGTCGGGCGGCGAGGCGGCGACGGGCGAGGATTCCTATGTCGCGGACCCGACCGCGCTCCCGGCGACGTTCTACGACGAGAAGGCCACGGGGAGCAGCGGCGTGTGGCGAGCCGACGTCGCCTATGACTGGAGGCCGTTGCCCGACGGCACCGGGGTCGGGTACACCACCGCACCACTGGCGACCGACACCGTGGTGATCGGTGCGGGATCGGTCGACCTCTGGGTGAAGGCGACGAGTCCGGACACCGACCTCGAGGTCACCATCACAGAGATCCGCCCCGACGGGACGGAGATCTACGTGCAGAGCGGCTGGCTGCGAGCGAGCCAGCGAGCACTCGACACATCGAAGACCACCGAGCTCTCCCCGGCATACACCAACGCGGAGTCCGACGCCGCCGACCTCCCTGCCAGCGAGTTCACCCCGGTACGCGTGGCGCTGTTCCCGTTCGCCCACCCGTTCCGCGCCGGGAGCAGGATCAGGCTCACCGTCGACGCACCCGGCAACAGCCGAGCCATCTGGGTCTTCCGCACCATCGACGCCGGCGAGACGGTCACCATTGCCCACGATGCGTCGCACCCGTCGCGCCTGGTCCTCCCCGTGGTGCCCGAGGTGGCACCTCCTGCGGCTGTGCCGCCTGCGTGCGGTGCGCTCCGCGGTCAACCGTGCCGGACCTACGTTCCCGCCTCCAACGGCGGCTGACTTCACAGCAACCTCTCAGCATCCATGGAGGGTGCTCTCATGTCGACTGCCGATCATGTGGACATGACCACCATCGATTCGACCATCGAATCGACCACCGACGCTGCCGTCGAAGCGCACGTCGGTGACCCTTCGTGGGTCCGACCCGCAGTGATCGCGCTCCTCGTCTCGACCGCGGTGCTGTATCTGTGGGGACTCGGCGCGTCGGGCTGGGCCAACGACTTCTACTCGGCGGCCGTGCAGGCCGGCACGAAGAGTTGGAAGGCGTTCTTCTTCGGGAGCAGTGACTCGGCCAATTTCATCACGGTCGACAAGCCACCCGCCTCCCTCTGGGTGATGGAGCTGTCGGCCCGGGTGTTCGGGGTGAACTCGTGGAGCATCCTCGTCCCGCAGGCGATCGAGGGTGTCGCCGCGGTCGGTCTGCTGTATCTGACGGTGCGCCGCTGGTTCGGCGTGCAGGCAGGTCTGATCGCTGGAGCAGTGATGGCCCTGACCCCGGTCGCGGTGCTGATGTTCCGCTTCAACAACCCCGACGCGTTGCTCGTCCTGCTGCTCGTCGCCGCCGCCTACATGGTGACGCGGGCGATCGAGGACGGTGGCACCAAGTGGCTGGTGTGGGCGGGCGTGTTCATCGGCTTCGGGTTCCTGACCAAGATGCTCCAGGCCTTCACCGTGATGCCGGCGTTCGCGTTGGCGTACCTGATCGCCGGACCTCCGAAGCTGGGCAAGCGGATCTGGCAACTGCTCCTCGGCGGCGTGGCGATGCTCGCCGCCGCCGGATGGTGGGTCGCGATCGTCGAGCTGTGGCCGGCCTCGAGCCGCCCCTACATCGGCGGCTCGACCAACAACAGCGTGCTCGACCTGATCTTCGGGTACAACGGCTTCGGACGACTCACCGGTAACGAGACCGGAAGCGTCGTTGGCGGTGGCGGCACGGGCGGCTCGGGCATGTGGGGCGCGACCGGGTGGTCCCGGATGTTCAGCGCCAGCTGGGGCGGCCAGGCCTCGTGGCTGATCCCTGCAGCGTTGCTGTTCGCGGTCGTCGGCCTGGTGTTCGGCGGTCGACCGAACCGGCACGACCGCATCCGCGCGGCGGCGATCATGTGGGGCGGGTGGCTGTTCGTCACCGGCGCCGTCTTCAGCCTCGGCGAAGGCATCATCCACGAGTACTACGCGGTGGCTCTCGCGCCGGCCATCGGCGCGTTGATCGGCATCGGCAGCACCGTGCTGTGGGCGTTGCGTGGGCAATGGTGGGCGCGTGCGATCCTCGTCGCCAGCGTGGTGCTCACCACCTGGTGGTCGTTCGTGCTCCTGCATCGCACCGCCGAGTGGAACCCGTGGCTGCGGCCGGTGATCCTCGCGTCAGCCGGGCTGGCGGTGGTTGGGCTCGTGATCGGACACGGCGCTGCGAAGTGGGCCGTCGCGGCGGCAGCGGTCGTCGCGCTCGCCGGTCCGACCGCGTACAGCCTGTCGACGGTGGCCACGGCGCACGCCGGTTCGCTGAACACCGCCGGACCATCCGGACAGAGCATCGGCGGGCCTGGCGGCGGCCGGGGTCCCGGCGGCCAGATCCCGGGCAACGGCCAGTTCCCGGGCAACGGCCAGTTCCCGGGCAACGGCACTCCGCCGGCGTTCCCGGGCAACGGCAACGGCCAGATCCCAGGCGGCGGCGCCGGCGGCATCGGTGGGCTCCTCGACGGCGGCGTGCCCAGCGACGCAGTCACCTCGTTCCTGCAACAGGGTCACCCGGGCTACACGTGGACGCTGGCGACGATCGGCGCCAACCGCGCGGCCGGCTACCAGTTGGCCACCGATGATCCGGTGATGGCGATCGGTGGCTTCAACGGCACGGACTCCTGGCCGACACTGGACGCGTTCCAACAGATGATCGACAACCACGACGTGCACTACTTCCTCGCCGGTGGCGGATTCGGACCGAGCGCGGGGCACGGCAGTTCCAGTGAGATCAGCGACTGGGTCTCCTCGCACTACGCGTCGGTGGTGGTCGACGGGACGACCTTCTACGACCTCAGCCAGCCGTTGAACTGATCACGTCGGCGTCGGCTCCACGTGCTGCAATGGTGCGGTGGACCGACGCCGTGATCACCTCGCCCAGTTCCTGCGGGCCCGTCGTGATGCCCTGTCCCCCGCCGACGTCGGACTGCCCGAGGGCCGCAGCCGCCGAACGAAGGGACTGCGCCGGGAGGAGGTCGCGCTGCTCGCCGGGGTTTCCGTCACCTGGTACACGTGGCTGGAGCAGGGGCGGCCGATCAACGCGTCGGTCGACGTGCTCGACGCGCTCGCCCGCACGCTGCGTCTCGACGAGGCGGAACACCAGCACCTCCTGACCCTGGCCACCCGCACCACCGGCGAACCGGTCCCTGACATCGAACACGCGCCGGACGCGCTCGTGCGACTGATCACGTCGATGGAGCCTGCGCCCGCGTACGTGCTCGGCCCCCGATGGGAGTTCCTGGCGTGGAACCGCGCTCAATCCCGCCTGTACCCGATGATCGACCAGCTGTCCGATGAAGATCGCAACCTCCTGTGGGTCATGTTCGCCGAGCCGACCGCCCGCGAGCTGAGCGTCGACTGGGCCGAACAGGCGCACCGACTCCTCGCCGAGTTCCGGGCCGGCACGGCCGAACTGCGCAGCGATACGAAGGTGATCGCCATCGTCGAACGGCTGCGCGAGGCCAGCCCCGAGTTCGCCGAATGGTGGCCGCAACTCGACGTCGCCCAGTTCCAGACCCGCATCCGCCGCTACCACCACCCGCGGGCAGGTGAGCTCGCGTTCGAGTTCCAGATGCTGACCCCGAGCGAATGGCCGTCTCTTCGCGTGGTGTGTCAGCTCCCGCTGCCCGACGACGACAGCGCGCAGCGCCTCGCAGCGTGGCGCAGCATCGCCTGAACCGGCCACCTCGGGCGCTGGGCTAGCGTGGGGGCAGCCCAGAGGAGGACATCATGGGAATCGGCGACGAGAAGTATCTTCTGCTCACCACGTACAAGCGCAGCGGCGATCCGGTGTCGTCACCGGTCTGGGCGGCACCGCTCGACAACGGTGCCGTCGGGTTCTGGACGAGTTCGGGCTCGGGCAAGGCCAAGCGGCTCGCTCACACCTCCAAGGTCACCGTGCAAGCGTGCGACGCGCGTGGCAAGGTCAAGGACGGTGCCACCGTCACCACGGCCACCGCTCGGGTGGTCGCCACGGGCGACCCGCTCTTCGCCGAGATCCATCAGAAGATCAAGGCCAAGTACGGGTTCATGACCCACATCACCAAGTTCCTCGGCATCGTCGGCGGCATCATCAAGCGCAATCGCATCCCCTACGGCGATCGCGGTGTGGTCATCACCCTCGACGCCGCCCATTGAGCGCCAGCAGCGCATCCTGAGGCGAGTCACCCCCGGCTTGGCCATCGAGCAACACGGCCACGAGCGCAGACGCGAGCGCGTCGTCGGCGCCGATCGCGATGGCGAGGTCCCAGGCGTGCAGACCGATGTCGGCCACCCGGAACTCCAGGAACTGGCGGCCGTCGATCCGTCCAACGGGGTGGTCGGCCTTCTGCTCCATCGCCCCTGAGGTCCGGAATGCCGTTCGCATCGCCTCGGCGGACGTCGCGAAGTCGGCACACGGGTCGGGTCCGAGATGCGTCGCTGCCATCACCTTCTCGAGCGCCTCGGCCGACGGCACGCCGGCCATCACCATCGACGTGAAACGGTTGCCACCGACGACGTGCGCGACGAGGTAGTGGACGTCCCATTCGTCGCACGGAGTGGGCGCCACCCATTGGTCGCCGGTCACCAACGCGAGTCGGGCCGCGAAGTCGTCGATCGCGATGTCGAGGGCGTCCAACCATTCCATCGCACTCAACTCGGGACCGTGCAGAACTCATTGCCTTCCGGGTCGCGCAGCACGATCCAGTAGAAGCCGAACTCGTCGACACGTCCGACGCGTGTTGCTCCGAGCGCTTCGAGGCGCCGGGCCTCGACCTCGGGGTCGGCGACGTGCAGGTCGAGATGCAGACGGTTCTTGCCCACCTTCTCGTCGGCGACGCCCTGCAGCAACAGCTTGGGCTGCGAGCCGTCAGGATGCACGAGCGCCCGATACTGGCCGACGCCTCCTTCGTGCACGTACCCGAGCGCGCCACACCAGAACGCTGTCTGCACGTCGAGATCCAGGCAGTCGAGGGTGAGCACGAGAGAGTCGGCCATGGGGCCACGGTAGCCTCGACGCGCCATGGACCAGACCGGAGACGTGCTCCACCAAGCCACCCAGCGACGCACGTTCGCCATCATCAGCCACCCCGACGCGGGCAAGACCACGCTCACCGAGAAGTTCCTGCTGTACTCCGGTGCGGTGCAGGAGGCCGGCGCCGTGCACGCCCGCGAGGGCCGGCGCAGCTCACGCAGCGACTGGATGGAGCTCGAACAGCAACGCGGCATCTCGATCAGCTCCACGGTCCTGCAGTTCCCGTACCACGGACACACGATCAACCTGCTCGACACCCCCGGTCACCGCGACTTCAGCGAGGACACCTACCGTGTGCTCGCCGCGGTCGACGCCGTCGTGATGGTGCTCGACGCGGCCAAGGGCATCGAGAGCCAGACGCTGAAGCTGTTCCAGGTGTGCCGCTCGCGCAACCTGCCCGTGCTGACCTTCCTCAACAAGTACGACCGGCCCGGGCGCGAGCCGTTGGAGTTGCTCGACGAGATCGAGGCGCAGATCCGATTGCGGCCGACTCCCGTCACGTGGCCGGTGGGCAGCGGCGAGGAGTTCCGCGGTGTCGTCGATCGGCGCACCGGCGTGTTCACCCGATTCACCCGTACCGCCCGTGGTGCCTCGGCGGCGCTCGAGGAGGACGTTCCGGTCGACGTTGCAGCCGCGGCCGCCACACCAGAGGAACGCCGATCCTGGCAGCACGCCACCGACGAGCTCGGTCTGCTCGATGCGGTCGGCGCCGACATCGATCTCCCATCGTTCCTGGCCGGCGAATCCACGCCAGTGTTCGTCGGTTCGGCGCTCACCAACTTCGGTGTGCGCAAGCTGCTCGACGCGGTGGTCGAACTCGCGCCGGCGCCAGCGCCACGCGACGACATCGACGGTCACCCTCATCCCCTCGATGCGGCGTTCAGTGCGTTCGTGTTCAAGGTGCAGGCCAACATGGACCCGTCGCACCGCGACCGAATCGCGTTCGCCCGCATCTGCTCTGGCACGTTCGAGCGCGGGATGAGCGTCACCAACCCGCGGACCGGGCGCGACATGACGACGAAGTATGCGACCACGGCGTTCGGCGCCGACCGCGAGACCGTCGACATCGCGTTCCCCGGCGACGTCGTCGGCCTGGTCAACGCCAGCGGCGTCCTGATCGGCGACACGCTGTTCGGGAGTGGCTACGACGGCTCGGCAGTCGAGTTCCCACCGCTCCCCCGGTTCGCCCCCGAGGTGTTCGCCCGCGCCCGGCCGCTCGACAACGCCAAGGCCAAGCAGTTCCGCAAGGGGCTCGAACAGCTCGACGAGGAGGGCGTGGTGCAGGTGCTGCGCGACCCCGATGCCGGCGACGTCGAGAACGTCCTCGCGGCGGTCGGGCAGCTGCAGTTCGAGGTGTTCGCCCACCGGCTCGGCAGCGAGTTCGGTGCACCCACCGAGATCGTCTCCGCTCCGTATCAGGCGATCCGCCTCACCGACAAGCAGTCGGCCGATCGATTGCGCCAGATCGGTGGTATCCGCATCCTCACCCGTGGCGACGGCGCGCTGGTGGCCCTGTTCGAGAACCGCTATCGCCTCCAGCGCCTCATGAGCGACGAGCCCGAGCTCACCCTCGAACCCATCATCGCCTCCGGCGAACCCCTCATGTAGCACTTCAGGGTGGGGTGAGGGCGGTGGTGAGGAGGTCGCGCTCAACGTCGGCGAGGGGGATGCGGGCGACCGCGGCGAGAGCAGCGGGACTCATCTTCCTCGCGGTCTTGCGGATCACCTCGACGAGGTGGTCGCGGTCGAGCTTGGTCGCGACCTCGGCCAACTGGGTCTCGATGAACACCAGGCATGCCGCATCCTCCACGGCCTGTGCACCCGGATCGGTCGCCAACTGATCGCGGCGGACCAGCGCCTTGATGCGCTCGATCTCCGCGCCGTCGTACCCCAACGGACCGAGCAGGGTGGCGACATCGCGGGCATGACGCTGACGCTGGTCGCGCTTCCAGCGCAGATAGCCCGCGCGCCCGGTTTCGTAGTCGGTCCGAGGCACCTCCCACCGTCGCAGGTGGTGTGCTCGGGCTGCGACCGACCATGACTCGTCGGCGTCCGGATGGAGATCGGCCACCCACTCCGCCGCCAACCGCCCGTGCACCAACGCCAGCGGCAACGACTCGCCACGTACCGTTACCCGCGTCGGGTCCTGCTCGTTGGCCACGTCGATGGCAGCGGCCGCAGCGGCGAGTCTCGAGCTCAGACCGCACACTCCGAATCGCCCACTTCGGCCACGAACGGACCGGTCTCGCCATAGTCGACGTAGAAGTCGGGGGCATCGAGCGGGCTCGGGAACTCAGCGAGGTCCTGCAGACCCTCGGCCACTGCACTCGCTCCGCCGACGCGGTCCATCCAACTGCGGAACGCTTCCCCGACGGTGCGTTCGTCGTTGAACCGACGGATCACCCGCGCCGCTGCCTTCGGTGCGGCCTTGGCCGGGAGTCGCAACGCCTTCTCTCCGAAGTGGATCTGCTCCTGACCGACGTAGCCGCCGAGCAGCATCTGGTAGCCCGGCGCCGACTGACCGTGTGCCCGACGCTCGGCGCCGAAGAAACCGATGTCGCTGGCGTGGTGCTGCCCGCACGAGTTGGTGCAGCCGGAGATGTTGATTCGAACGCCGCCGACTTCGGCGAGGCCCTCCTCCTCCAGTTCGGTACCGATGGCGCTCGCGAGGCCGCGGGACTGGGTGACGGCGATGTTGCACGTGTCCGAGCCAGGGCAGGCGACCACGTCACGAGCCAACTCCGCGCCGGGACGGGCCATCCCGATCGCCCCCAGGCGCTCGAACAGGACGGGCAGCTGGGCATCGCTGAGCCTGCGGAACACGACGTTCTGGCGATTCGACAAACGCACGTCGGCACCGAGTTCACGCTGGATCGCGGCCAGCGCCCGAAACTGCGAGGCGGTGATGTCGCCCAGCGCGGCGTAGGCCACGGCGGACACCGTGCCGTTGGCCGTCCCTCGAACGACGGATGCGGCGACCCATCGCTGATACGGGTCACGTGGGGTCAACGTCACCGACGTGCCCTGACCGATGGCGACACCCTGACCGACGACGGTGGCCTCGACCGTGGAGCTGCGGCCGGCGGGTGCATCGCCCACCTTCTGCACGATCTCGGGGATCCCTCCGGGCCAGCTCGACGAGGCAGGAAGGGTGAGCCGCACCTTGAGCACGCGGCGGCGGACCTCGTCGATGCCGAGCTGGTCGACGACCCACTTGAGCCGGGCGCGCAGCTTGTTGTCGCGATTCCCGGTCTGCTCGAACACGCGCAGGATGGCCTCGATCGTGGGCAGCAGGTCCTCGCGGCTCGTGAACTCCTCCAGTGCCAACGCCGGGTGTGGTGTCGCGCCGAGACCGCCGGCGATGTAGACCCGGAAACCCGTCTCCACCGTTCCGTCGTCGAGCGTGCGGCTGGCGGCCACCACCCCGGCATCGTTGAACATGGCCTGCCCGCAGTCGGTGCTGCACCCGCTGAAGTTGATCTTGAACTTGCGCGGCAGGCGCTGTCCGAGGGGGTTGCGCACGAAGTGCTCGTACGCGGCCTCGGCCCACGGCGTGACATCGAGGAACTCGTGCGGGCACGCTCCGGCGAGGTGGCAGGCCATCACGTTGCGGACCGTGTCGCCGCACGCCTCGCGGCTGGTGAGCCCGACCGCTCCGATGAGACGCATCACCTCCGGCACTCGGGTCAGCTCGACGTAGTGGACCTGCACGTTCTGTCGCGTCGTGATGTGCCCCCAGCCGCGGGAGAACTCGTCCGCGATGTGCCCCATCATCTCGAGTTGCTCGGGGCTGATGGTGCCAGCGGGCAGCTTGATGCGCACCATCTGGTTGGTCCCGCCCTGCCGCTGACCGTAGACACCGTTGTTCAGACGCATCACCCGGAACACGTCCTCGCTGATCTCCCCGGCGAGGTACTGGGCCACCGCTCGCTCGAATCGCTCGATGTCCCGGTGCTGTTCCGCATCGAGGTCGCGGGGTGCGGGGATGATGGGGGTGACACCCACGGTGTGCTCCTCAAGGATCGGTCAGGGGCTAATTCCGACTAGTCCTATCAACAATAGGGCAATTCGCCGTGGCAGGCAACGCTCACGGTCCGGGATCCTCCCCGATCTCACGGAGTGCGTCGTGCAACGCAGCGCGCAGCCGCCGCGCCATGTTCGGATCGAGGTGCCCCACCAGACCGCCCCCTGGCGCCCCGACCTCCTCCACCGTCACGACGACCCGCGGCTCGGCATCGTCGTAGTCGTCGCTGATCGCGACCGCCCACGACAATCTCATCGCATCGTCGGCGCCGGCAGGCAGGTCGTCCTCGCGGAACGGGTAGTCGTCGATCGAACGCCGCATCGGGCCGGTCAGCCGTTGGCGTGCTTCGCGGCCGCTTGGGCAGCGGTGAGAATGCCCTCGACGTGCAGCGGGGTCAGACCGAACGCCGAACCCAGGTCGACGAGCTTGGTCCGCTCGGCATCGGTGAACACACCGTCGGCCGCCGCGACCCGGGCCGCGCCCATCATCATCGTCTCCGACCCAGCAGGCGAGATACGGGAACCGAGGTGCCGCGCCCACGACACGACGCGCTCCCAATCAGAGGTGGCGCGGTCGATGTCGAGTTGGGACTGGCTGTAGTAGGTCATCCCGCTCTCGCGCATCACTTCGACGGCGGCCTCACGCGCCACGGTGGTGTTGTCGCTGACGTCGACCATGTGCGCGGCCAGCGCCCTTCGGGCGAACCCGATGCTGTCGGCAGTCTCGTTGGCGGTCGGCAGCGACAGGACCTCCTCGCTGAACCTGCGATGACAACCCGAGCACTCGATCACGGAACCGACGTCCTTCAGGGGGATGACCGGGATGAAGAAGAGCGTGAACCATCGACGCGCCTTGCGGAGCGAGTACCGGCGGTCGACACCGCATCCCGGACAGTGGAACTCGCCCTCTCCGATCGAGCGGAAGATCACCTTGAAGCCCCACATGATGAACATGCGGCCACGCTACAACGGCACTCCGGATTGAACGCGGCGGTCTCCGACGACGAGACTGGACGCATGTCCGACACCGATCTCGAACGAGTCACCGCCGCGCTCGAAAAGCTGCTGGCCGAACATCCCCCGACCGGATGCTCGAACCGCGAGTTTCGCGGTCACCGCTACGACGCCGGCCTGGCCTGGGTCCAATTCCCCACCGGCTTCGGCGGGCTGGGTGCCCGCCCCGATCTCAACCGCGTGGTCGAGGAAGGGGTCCGCACGGCAGGCGCATCGGCGGGTGATCCCAGCACCTTCTTCATGGCGCTCGCCGGCCCGACGATCGTGACCCACGGCAACGACGAGCAACGGCGACGCTTCCTGCGCCCGATGTTCACTGGCGAGGAGAAGTGGTGCCAGCTGTTCAGCGAACCCGGCGCCGGCAGCGACTTCGCCGGCCTCGGCACCCGCGCCGTCCGCGACGGCGACGAGTGGATCGTCAACGGCCAGAAGGTGTGGAACACGCTCGCCCATCTCGCCGATTGGGGCATGCTCGTCACCCGAACGGACCCAGAGGCACCCAAGCACAAAGGCATGACCTACTTCGCGCTCGACATGAAGTTGCCCGGCGTCGAGGTGCGGCCACTGCGCCAGATCACCGGCGAGGCCGAGTTCAACGAGGTCTACATGACCGACACACGCGTGCCCGACGACTGCCGCATCGGGGCAGAGGGCGAGGGATGGCGCGCCGCGCTGACCACCCTGATGAACGAGCGCACGGCCATCGGTGGTGGCGGCGGCGGCGGTCGCCGCACCGGACCCATCGCCGAGGCACTGCGCATCTGGGGCGAACTTCCCGCAGACGAGAAGACCGGTGCTCGCCGCGAGCGGCTGATGCAGCTGTACGCGCAGTCCGAGGCGTTCCGGCTCACCAACGTCCGCGGCGGCCAGAACGCGAAGGCCGGCAACCCCGGGCCCGAGGGTTCGATCGCCAAGCTGGCGTTGAGCAACTTCAACAAGACGTGCACCGAGTTCTGCATCGACCTGCTGGGCGCGAACGGGCTCGTCGACTACGACTACACGTTCCGCCGACCGGACCAACTCTCCGTCGACGGCATGAATCACGGCATCCGCCACAGCTTCCTGCGTGCCCGCGCGAACAGCATCGAGGGCGGCACCACCGAGATCATGAAGAACATCCTCGGCGAGCAGATGCTCGGCCTGCCCGGCGAGCCTCGCGTCGACAAGGACCTCCCCTGGATCAAGGTCCCGAGAAACTAGCGAGCACCGCCGCCACGTCGGACACGATCTGATCCGCAGTCGCGCCGGGCGTGAGCACCGCCGCGACACCGAGCGTCTTCAGCTCGGCGATGTCGGCGTCGGGCACGATGCCGCCGACGACGACCGGGATCTCGGCACCTCGGCGACGGATCTCCTCCACCACCAACGGCGCCAGCGTCATGTGCGCGCCGGAGAGCATCGACAGCCCGACCAGATCGACGTCCTCGTCGACGGCAGAGGCAGCGACCATCTCGGGGGTCTGGAACAACCCGGTGTAGATGACCTCGTAGCCGGCGTCGCGCAGAATTCTGGCGACCACCTTGATCCCGCGATCGTGGCCGTCGAGACCGACCTTGGCGACGAGCACGCGGGCTTTGGCATGTTGCACCTGGTCGCTCATCAGATCGTGGGCACTTCCACGTGACGGCCGAAGACGTCGCCCATCGCACCCATCAGCTCGCCGAGGGTGGCGTAGCGGCCGACCGCTTCGATGAGGGCCGGCATGAGGTTCACCTCGGGATCGGCGGCCTCGGCCCGAACCCGCGCCAGCGAGGAATCGACGGCGGATTGGTCTCGGTCGGCCTTCACCTCGGACAGGCGCTTGCGCTGGCGTGCTTCGTCCTCGCCGGTGATGCGCAACAGCGGCATCTGCGCCTCGTCGTTCCCGTCGGTGAATCCGTTGACGCCCACGATGATCCGTTCGTTGCGGTTGAACTTGCGCTCGAGCTCGAACGCACTGTCGGCGATGCGGCCCTGGAACCAGTTCTCCTCGATGCCGGTGATCACCCCGTCGAGCATGGAACCGTCACCGAGCTCGAGGATGTGGGCGAACAGCTCCTCGGCCTGACGCTCGACCTCGTCGGTGAGCGACTCGACGTACCAGGAACCCCCGAGCGGGTCGGCGACGTGCGCGACGTTGGTCTCGTTGGCGATCACCTGCTGGGTGCGAAGGGCGATGCGAGCCGACTTCTCGGTGGGGAGCGCCATCGCCTCGTCCATGGAGTTGGTGTGCAGGCTCTGCGTGCCCCCGAGCACGCCGGCGAGCGCTTCGATGGCGGTGCGCACGATGTTGACCTCCGGCTGCTGGGCCGTCAGCGAGACACCTGCCGTCTGGGTGTGGAACCGCAGCTGCATCGACCGCTCGAGCTGGGCGCCATAGCGTTCCTTCATCCAGCGTGCCCAGACGCGCCTCGCTGCGCGGTACTTCGCGATCTCCTCGAAGAAGTCGATGTGCGCATTGAAGAAGAAGCTGAGACGCGGCGCGAACGAGTCGACGGGGAGCCCCGCCTGGATGGCGAGTTCGACGTAAGCGAAGCCGTTGGCCAGCGTGAACGCCAACTCTTCGACGGCCGTGCTGCCGGCCTCGCGAATGTGGTAGCCACTGATGCTGATGCTGTGCCACCGCGGCATCTCGGCGGCGGTGAAGGAAATGGTGTCGCGCACGAGCCGCATGCTCGGCCGTGGGGGGAACACGAACTCCTTCTGCGCCTGGTACTCCTTGAGGATGTCGTTCTGCAAGGTGCCACCGAGCCGCGAGCGATGGGTGCCGGCCCGCTCGGCCTGGGCGACGAACATCGCGAACACCACGGCCGCCGGTGAGTTGATGGTCATGCTGGTCGTGATCCGGTCGAGGTCGATCCCCGAGTAGAGATCCTCCATGTCGGCCAGCGAGTCGATCGCCACGCCGCAGCGACCGACTTCGCCGAGCGCCATCGGGTGATCGCTGTCGAGCCCCAGGAGGGTCGGCATGTCGAAGGCCGTCGACAGGCCGTCGCCCCCGGCCTTGATGATCTCTTTGAACCGCCAGTTGGTGTCGTCGGCGGTGCCGAACCCGGCGAACATCCGCATCGTCCACAGCTTCGATCGATACATGGAGGCGTACGGCCCCCGGGTGTAGGGGTACTGACCCGGGAACTCGCCGTCGTCGGGCCCGTACACCGGCTCGACAGGAATGCCCGACATCGTGGCGAAGCCCACGTCGCGCCGAGGAGATGCGCCGAACTCCGCTTCCCATCGTTGGCGATTGGTGACCATTCGCCCAGATTACGGAGGTGACAGGAGCCGGATGCAACTCCTGACCGGCGAAGGTGGTGCCAACGGGGGTAGTTTCGTGGGTATGGACATCGGGCCCCCTGAAATCATCATCTTCCTCGTCGTCGTGCTGGTGCTCTTCGGAGGCTCCCAGTTACCGAAGTTCGCCAAGAACCTCGGCAAGGCACAGACCGAGTTCAAGAAGGGCCTCGCCGACGGCGCCGCCGAAGCGAAGGCCGAAGCGAAGCCCGAGACGAAGCCCGAGACGAAGCCCGAGACTGTCCCCGAGACTGTCGCCGAGGTGCCGTCGGAAGACTCGTCGACCAGCTGAGCGAGTACCGTCATCGGTCGATGAAGGCCGAGAGCAGACGATGACCGACAGCCCAGACTCCAGTGCACCCTCCGCAGCTGCGAACTTCGTCCGCGACCTCGTGAAGGCCGACAACGCCGCCGGCACGTTCGGCGGCAGGGTGCAGACGCGGTTCCCACCCGAGCCGAACGGTTACCTGCACATCGGTCACGCCAAGGCCATCTGTGTCGACTTCGGCATCGCCGACGACTTCGACGGCATCTGCAAGCTCCGCTTCGACGACACCAATCCCGTCACCGAGGACACCGAGTACGTCGATGCCATCGTCGACGACATCCGCTGGCTCGGGTTCGAACCGTCGGGTCCCGTCGTCTACGCCAGCGACTACTTCGAGCAGCTGTACCAGTGGGCCGAGCACCTCATCGAACAGGGGCTCGCCTACATCGACGACCAGGGCGCGGAAACGATCTCCGCGCAACGCGGCGGCTACGGCAAGCCGGGCATCGAGAGTCCCCACCGCGACCGCTCCGTCGAGGAGAACCTGTCGATCTTCCGCAGCATGCGCGCCGGTGACCTCCCCGATGGCTCACACGTCCTGCGGGCCAAGGCCGACATGCAGCACGAGAACATGCAACTGCGTGACCCGGTGATGTACCGCATCCGGCACGAGCACCACCACCGCACCGGCGACGCGTGGTGCATCTACCCCACCTACGACTGGGCCCACGGGCAGAGCGACGCGATCGAGGGCGTCACGCACTCCCTCTGCTCGCTCGAGTTCGACAGTCACCGGGCCTTGTACGACTGGTACCTCGAGCACCTTCCGCTGCCCGGCGACAAGCCCCGCCAGACCGAGTTCGCCCGGTTGGAACTCACCCACACCGTCACGTCGAAACGGAAACTCCGCCAGCTCATCACCGACGGCGTGGTCGACGGCTGGGACGACCCGCGCCTCCCCACCTTGAAGGCGTTGCGCCGGCGCGGTTACCCCGCCGGCGCGATCCGCGAGTTCTGCAACTTCATCGGCGTGGCCAAGACGAACAGTCGCCACGCGATCGAGTTGCTCGAGTCGTTCATCCGCACCGAGCTCAATCGCACGGCCCAGCGCCGAATGGCGGTCCTGCGCCCGATCCGGCTCGTGATCACGAACTGGCCCGACGGCGTCGTGGATCACGTCGAGGTGCAGAACAACCCCGAGGCCGAGGCCGACGGCACTCGCGAGGTCGCCTTCGGCGGATCGCTGTTCATCGAGCGCGACGACTTCATGGTCGAAGCACCACCCAAGTACTACCGCCTCACCCCCGGTCGCGAAGTGCGACTGCGTGGTGCGTACTTCGTGACGTGCACCGGGTACACCCTCGACGGCGACGGCAACGTCGCCGAGGTGCAGTGCACCTACGACCCCGACACCCGCGGTGGGCAGGCCCCCGACGGACGCAAGGTCAAGGCCACCATCCACTGGGTCTCCGCCGACCACGCGATCGACGCCACCGTCGGGCTCTACGACCGACTGTTCACCGCCGAGGTTCCCGGCGAGCGAACCGGCGACCCCTTCGACGACCTCAACCGCGACTCCAAGGAGATCGTGGCCGCGAAGGTCGAGGCCGCGCTCGCCGAGACGGCACCTGGCGAAGTGGTCCAGTTCGAACGGCTCGGTTACTTCGCACTCGATCCTGACGTGCCGATGCTCTTCCTCCGCACCGTCGGCCTCAAGGACGAGTGGGCGAACGTGCAGAAGCGTCCGAAGAGCTAGTCGTCGAGCGGCAGGAACTCGTCGGTGGTCGTGTCGCGGCGAGCCGTGAACCAACGACGGCAGCCCGCTTCATGGAACCACCGCTCGAGCGTGACGCCCTCGATGTTGTCCTGCATCCACGCGTAGTCGACGTTGCGCGCGTCGGCATTGGTGATGGTGTCGGGAGTGACCGGGAAGACGTTGCCGTACCGGTACTCCTCGAAGGGCCGGAGCCCGCAGTTGGGACACGCCACCCACAGCATCGCTACCTCGTTCCTGCCGAGCTCGGGTCGGCCATCGCGACCTCGTTCGCGAACCGGTCCAGACCGAAGGGCTCGATGAGTGGCGCGGAACCAGTGGCCAGAAGCTGCGCGAGTTGCTCGCCCCCAGCGGGGATGCCCTTGAAACCCCACGTGCCCCACCCCGTGGTGATCATCAGGCCATCGACACCCGTGTGACCGATGATGGGTGAGAAGTCGGTGCTGACGTCGCAGATCCCCGTCCAGGACCGCAGGATGCGCAGCTTGGCGAGAAACGGGAACATGGTGACGCTCTTCTTCGAACACGCCTGCAGGTAGGCGAAGCTCGTGGCCTGGCGATAGCTGGCGAACCGATCGAACTCGGCACCGATCAACATCTGCCCGCGCGGGGTCTGGCTGACGTAGAACACGAGGTCGTTGCTGGAGACGATGGGATCGAACTCCTGGGCATAGGCGTTGGTGACGAACGCCTGCAGGGCGTGGGTACGGATCGGGAGGCGCACCCCGGCCCAGCCGGCGACGGTGCTCACGCTGCCACCCACGGCCGAGATCACCGTGCCCGCCGAGATCGGGCCGCGCGTGGTCTGCACACCCGTTACCCGATCGCCGTCGCGGAGCAACCCGACGACGGGCGTGTGTTGGAACACGTGGACGCCGGTTCGCAGCGCACCCTGGGCATAGGCCCACACGACACGGTCGTGCCGTGCGGTAGCACCCTCGTGGTGATAGCTCGCCCCCTGCACCGGATAGCGACCGCCACCGGAGAGGTCGATCTGCGGGCAGAGCCGTTTGATCTCGTCGGGGCCGATGTAGTCGGTCTTGGCGCCACACGCCTCGTTCATCAACGCACGCGTCTGCTCGGTGCGTGCGGCGCTGGTGCTGTGGGCCAGCCAGATCTGACCCTTCGTGTTGTGCATGATCCAGCAGCCGGTCTCGTCCTCGAGGCGCTGGTACATCTCCAGGCTGTGCTGGTAGAAGCGCACGGACTCGGGGATGCCGTAGTTGCTGCGGATGATGGTCGTGTTGCGGCCGCTGTTGCCGGACCCGATGAAGCTCGAGTCGAGCACGCAGACGTTGGTGATGCCGTGACGGGTCGCGAGGTAGTACGCGGTGGCGAGGCCGTGGCCTCCGGCGCCGATGATCACGACGTCGTAGGCCGGCTTCGGGTCGCCGATCTGCCACGGCAGATCGAGGAGCGTCTCGACGAACTCGTTCACGACAACCGGCCCTCGAGTTCGTGTCGGGCCGCCGTGGCGACGAGCAGGAGGCCCGACCCGTCGGGGTGGAGGACCAACTTCGCCGGAACTCCCGCGATCTGACCCTGTGCCAGAGCAGGTCGCGTCGCAGGCAGTTGCCATTCGATGTGCCGGCGGGCGATGTCGGTGACCTCGTCGACGGTCAGGGCGGCACCGCTGAACCCGTGCTCGGGCGTGACGATGGCGTGCTCGTCGCCGGGCACCGACGGTGACTCGGCACCGATGACGAACGCGTCGTCGGGCGAGATGCGCACGACGCGTGACCCCGCCGGCCACGGCGCGGCGTCGAGCGCCGCCGGGTCGGCGATGATGCGCCAACCGACGAGTGGTTCACAGACGAGCACGAGCGCCCTCCGGGTCGTAGAAGGGCACCGGGCTGACCCGTGCCTGACGGCCGTCGATCTCGACGATGTCCGCGTGGGGCATTCGCTTCTGCCAGCCGAGCAGCACGGCATGGCCGAACAAGGGCGAGTCCCAGCTGGAGGTCACGTGGCCGACGACCTCACCGCCGACGCGGATGACGCTGCCCTCCAACGGAGCCGGGCCGTCCATGGTGAACCCGAACAGGCGTCGCTCGTCGGGCAACGAGGCCGTGCGCAGGAGCGCATCTCGTCCGACGAAGGCGGGCTTGTCCAGCTTCACCGCCCAGTCCATGTTGATCCGCCGTGGCGAGCTGTCCGGCTCCGTGTCCTGGCCGACGATCACATGACCCTTCTCGAGGCGCAGCCCGAACAACGCCTGCAGACCGTGCGGACGAATCCCCAGCGGCCGCCCGAGCTCCATCAGTGCCTGCCACAGCTCGGCCGAGCGATCGATCTGATGGTGCAGCTCGAAGCTCGCCTCGCCGGTGAACGACAGCCGCATCACGTGGCACGGCACGCCCGCCACGGTGAGGTGGCGGTGCTGGAGGAACTTCGGGCGGACCTCGTCGTTGACACCGGCGCGGCGCAGCAACTCCCCGGCCAGCGGTCCGGTCACGTTGATCGCCCCGTGCGACACAGTGCGATCGAGCACGTGCACGCGCAGCCCCCAGGTCTCGACCCAGTCCCGCACCCACATCTCTGCCGTGCTGGCTCCGCCGGAGGTGAACGTGAGCAGGAACCTCGTCTCGTCCTCTCGGCAGATCATCCCGTCGTCGAGGACATGGCCCCGCTCGTTGAGGTTGATGACGTAACGCGACCGGCCGACCTTGATGTCGTGGACGTTGTTCGGGTAGATCCGTTCGAGCGCTTCGACCACGTCGGGCCCCGACACCATCATCTTGCCGAGCGTGCTCACGTCACCGAGCGACACACCCTCGCGTACGGCCCAGTACTCGGCCACCGCGTCGCCGTAGTGCCACGGCCGGAACCATCCTCCGAACCGATCGAGCACTGCACCGAGCGCCTCGTGCTCACCGTGGAGCGGCGTCCGCCGGAACGTCTCGATGTGATATCCGGCCGCGGCCTCGGCCATCGTGATCTGTCGAGCGGCGGGGCGGGCGGTGAACGGCTTCGGCTCGACGCCGCTGCGGGCCGCCACGAACGAGCGCAGATGCGGCATGCACATGCCGCCCTGGCAGGTCCCAACACCGCACAGGCTGGCTCGCTTCACCAACTCGAGATCGCGGAAACCCTTCTGCCACACGCCGTCGAGGTCGTCGACCGTGATCTTCCCGCACGTGCACAGCACACCCGACGTGGGCGGCGCAGGAAGGGCGTGGGCCGACGCGGCCGGGCCGACGACGGTGACCGGCACCTGCGGGGCCATGCGGGCGAGCAGGTCACGCGGCGACGAGCCGAGATCGACGACGACGCTGTCGCACGGCACCACTCGGCCATCTGCCAACTCGACAGCCGACACGCGCCCGTCGCCGTGCAAGGCCACGAGGTCGGCGCCCACGGTGACCACCACGCCGAGGTCGATGCCTGCCGAGAGCAGCGTTGCGGCGGCCTTTGGCGTGTAACTGCCGGCGAGCAGATTCCCCGGACACACGGGGTGGATCTCGGCCGCACCGGTGGCGAGCGTGATGTGGTGGACATGCAGGTGCTCGATGCCGCTCGACGTGCGCACGATGACCGTGGGTCCGTCGAACACGCCGACCACCTCGTTGCCATCGGCTGCATCGAGGACGAGCACGTCGTGGCCGGCTTCGGTTGCCGCCTCCGCTGCGGCGGCACCACTGTCCCCGTTGCCGATGACCACGTGGTCGGCTGCACTGTGGCGCACCTCGACCTGCACGTGGTGCTCGGGTCCGCCCGGGGACGGGTGGGAGCCGGCGGGGTGACGACGGACGACCACGCCCGGTCGCGCCGGGGTCTGGCACGTCCTCACCCACGGGGTGCCGTCGACCACGGCAACGCAGTTGCCGCAGTCACCTGACAGACAGAGAGTGCCGCCGCGAGCTGGGTGCTCACCGGCCCGCACCGCAGCCATCGCAAGTGTGTCGCCTGGTCGATAATCGATGGGTGTGCCGTCGTACACCACCCGGCTCATGCTGTCCCCCATTGCCTCACCCTTGGTGCGCCGACATTATCCTGGAACGACCGCGCGGTGAAACCAGGGGTCCCGCGACGTCCCCACCGTGTGACACACTCCCGGGCATGGGGGAATCGATGAGCCGACGCGACCTTGTTCGCTGGTCGCTGATGGGCGCCGGAACGCTGCCACTCGCGGCGATCATCGCCGCCTGCGCCGATGACGAAACCGCCACGACCCTGCCCCCCCCC
>JBBQTC010000022.1:0-50056 GCA_038234785.1 Acidimicrobiales bacterium | reverse complement strand
GACCTGTCAGTTCACAGCCAAGACGACCTCGACGCGATCGCACGCAAACTCAACCGGCGCCCACGCATGACCCTCGACTGGCAGACTCCAGCGGAACGATTCGAACGACTCGTCGCGACCACCACCTGAAACCAAGGACGTTGAAACCCTCATGTTCGATCGGGTCACGTCAGGTCACCGCTCGGACCAGCGCGGCGACCGCCGCACCGATCACGATGACCAGGATCAGCGACGCCTTGCGCCAAGCGGCGAGCACCGCTGCGCCCACTCCCGCAGCCCGCGCACCGTCGACGCCCAGGTCGTGGCCGATGCTGAACGTGTCGTGCACGACGATGGCGGCGATCAACGCGGCAGGGATGAGCGCCAGGCAGCGGTCGAGGATGGGTGGCAAGGTGCGGTCGCCGACGATGACGACCCCGAGCACCTTGAACCCGAACGCTGTCGCCGCCAGCACGAACACGAACGCCCAGCTCACAGCGTCACCGAGGTCGGGTCGGGTGTGGTTCGCGGAGCGGGGACGCCGACGAGGATCCCCACCGTCGCACACAGGATCGGCACCCCGATGGGCACGAACGGCACCGTCACCAGGCAGACCACCGCTCCGATGGCTGCGGCCATCGCGTTTCGGCGGTCGGACAGCATCGGCCACAGCAGTGCGATGAACGCTGCCGGAAAGGCCGCGTCGAGGCCGAAGGTCAACGGGTCGACGGCCTTGCCGAGCAGCGCACCCACGAGGGTGCCCGTGTTCCAGAACAGGTAGACGCTGCCACCGGTGACCCAGAACGCCGCCCGGCGATGCACCTCGTCGGTCTGTGCAGCCGCCATGGCCGTCGACTCGTCGATGGTCAGCTGCGCGCCGACCAACCGCGTCCCGAGCCGGCCGGTCAGGTGCGGGGCCATCGCCAGGCCGTAGATCGCATTGCGCGACGCCAGGATCGCGGCGCCGCCGAAGGCCGCCGCGGGGGAACCTCCGGCACCGATGACGCTGACCGCCGAGAACTGCGACGCACCCGTGAACACCAGCAACGACATCACGCAGGTCTGCGCCACGGTGGCACCGGCGCTGACGGAGGCGACCCCGAAGGAGATGGCGAACACCCCGACCGCGAATCCGAGCGTCACACTTGCGCTGACGACCTGCCGCATACGCGGGTCGCGGAGCAACGAGATCACGGCCGGCGGGCGCCCAACCACATCACCGACAGCGGTGGCATGTCGACCACCGCTGACGACGGCTGACCCTGCCACGCGATCTCGTCGGTTGCGGTGAACACGGTTCCCTCCAGTGAGTATCCGCCGAACCCGCTGCCGCCGAACGCCGGGGAGTCGGTGTCGACGAGGAGGTCCCAGTCGCCGGACCAGGGAAGTCCGACCCGGTAGCCCGCCCGCGGTACGGGCGTGAAGTTGGCGATGCACGCGATGGCCGCGCCACCGGCGTAGCCCCATCGGAGGAACGAATACATCGAGTTGTCCGCATCCTCGGCTTCGAGCCATTGGAAGCCGGTGACCTCTTGGTCGCGTTCGTAGATCGCCGGCCAGACGGTGCACAACCGGTTCAGTTCGGCAAGGAGGTCTCGCACCCCGCGATGGGGCGCGTGGTCGAGGAGGTGCCAGGGCAGACCGGTCGACTCCGACCATTCGGTGAACGGCGCCATCTCCGCCCCCATGAACAACAGCGGTGCTCCGGGCAATGCCCACATCCAGCCGTACAGCGCTCGGAGGTTGGCGAAGCGCTGCCAGTCGTCGCCGGGCATCTTGCTGAGCAGGCTGCCCTTGCCGTGGACGACCTCGTCGTGACTGAGCGGCAGCACGAAGCGCTCACTGAACGCATAGAGCAGCCCGAACGAGAGCTCACGGTGATGCCACTTGCGGTGCACCGGCTCCTCGTGCATGTAGCTCAACGTGTCGTGCATCCAGCCCATGTTCCACTTGTGGCTGAATCCGAGACCACCCTCCGACACCGGAGCGGTGACCTTGGGCCACGCGGTGCTCTCCTCGGCGATCACCATCGCCGAAGGAGACTCGGCGCCGACCACCGACGTGAGCTCCTCGAGGAACTCGACGGCGGCCAGGTTCTCGCGCCCGCCGTACTGATTGGGCACCCATTCGCCGGCCTTGCGTGAGTAGTCGAGGTACAGCATGCTCGCAACCGCGTCCACACGAAGTCCGTCGATGTGGAACTCGTGCAGCCAGTACAACGCGTTGGCGACGAGGAAGTTGCGGACCTCGGTGCGGCCGTAGTTGAACACGTAGGTGCCCCAGTCGGGGTGTTCCCCCTGGCGTGGATCGGCGTGCTCGTAGAGCGCGGTGCCGTCGAAGCGGGCGAGACTCCAGTCGTCCTTGGGGAAGTGTGCGGGCACCCAGTCCATCAACACACCGATGCCGCGGGCGTGGAGCGTGTCGACGAGCGACCGGAGGTCGTCGGGCGAGCCGAACCGGGCGGTCGGCGAGTAGTAGCCGGTGACCTGATACCCCCACGACGGGGCGTACGGGTGCTCGGCGAGCGGGAGCATCTCGACATGGGTGAAGCCCAGCGCGCCGACGTGATCTGCCAGCTGCTCGCCCAGTTCGCGGTAACCGCCGACACCGACCCTCCAGGAGCCGAGATGGACCTCGTAGATCCGCAACGGAGTTCCCAACGCGTTGGATCGTGACGTCATCCACTCGCCGTCTGCCCACACGTGGCGCGAGGGACCCGCGACGCGGCTGGCGTTCGAGGGCGGCACCTCCGACTCGCGCGCCATCGGATCCGCCTTCACCATCGTGCGGCCACCGTCGGCGACGACGGCGTACTTGTAGCAGTGACCCTCCACTGCGTCGGCACAGATACCGGCCCATATGCCCGACGAGCCCTGCGGCTCGAGGCGCGTCCCGTCACCCCAGCCGTTCCAGTCACCGATCGCGTACACCCCCTCGGCATTCGGCGCCCAGACTGCGAACTGGACCCCGCCTGCAGGGAGGACGTGGGCGCCGAGAAACTCCCACAAGCGATGGTGAGCCCCTTCGCCGAAGAGATGAACATCGAGATCGGACAACAGCACACCAGGAGCGTACGACACCTGCGCATCGCCGACGCTGGTACGTTCGCTGCGTGCGAGTCCTGATGCTGTCGTGGGAGTACCCGCCGCTCGTCCTGGGAGGCATCGCCGCACACGTCGAAGGACTCGCCACCGCGATGAACGACGCCGGCCACGAGGTGGTCGTGTGCAGCCTCCAGCACCCCAACGTGCCCGACGATGCAGTGGTCGACGGGGTTCGCGTGCTGCGTGCGGACGCTGCATTGCCGTGGCTGCCCGACGACAGCCTGGTCGCTCGCATGGCCTCGGCCAACCACCAGATCGTGGCCCTCGCCGCCCAGCTCGGCGACTGGCGACCCGACGTCGTCCATGCCCATGACTGGATGGTGGCCTGGGCCGGCGACACGCTGAAGACGTTGTTCGGGGTCCCGCTCGTGGCGACGGTCCACGCCACCGAACGCGGCCGCCACGGCGGCCACCTGCCACCGGGACTGCCCGGTGAGATCAACTCCGTCGAGTGGTGGCTCACGTACCAGGCGAAAGAGATCATCGCTTGCTCGAAGTTCATGGTGCGCGAGGTCGTCCAGGGTTTCGAGCTGCCCATGGAGAAGGTGCACCTGGTGCCCAACGGTGTGGACGTCGACCAATGGCAGTTGCCGTCACCCGCTCCCGACGGTGACCGGGAACCGCTCGTCGTCGCCTGGGGTCGGATCCAGTACGAGAAGGGGTTCCAGGTGCTGGCCCGGGCGATCGGCGAGCTGCGCCTGCGAGTACCGGGCATTCGCTGCGTCATCGCCGGTCGCGGCACCTACCTGCCGGAACTGCAGACCCAGCTCGACATCGAAGGCGTCAGCGACATCGTCCAGCTCGCCGGCTTCGTGCCGAACGCCGAGCTTCGAGATCTGCTGCAACGCGCCGCCTGCGTCGTCATCCCCTCGCTGTACGAGCCGTTCGGCATCGTCGCCCTGGAGGGCATGGCGGCGGGCGCCCCGACGATCGTCGCCCGCACCGGTGGCCTCGCAGAGATCGTCGACGGCACCGATGCCGGCGAGCTGTTCGAACCCGGCAACCACCACGAGTTGGCCGATCGCATCGACGAGGTGCTCGCCGACCCCGCGCTCGCCGACCGGTTGCGACACAACGCCGGCCACCTGCTACGACGTTCGTACACCTGGGGCGTGATCGCCGATGCGACGGTCGACGTGTATCGCACTGCGCTCGCCACCACACCCTGACGTACCACCCGGACGACCGCTTCTGACCTGGGCCTCAGGGGTCGGCGGGCTGATGGTCCGACGCCCGCGACTATCCTTCACCGAATGCGTTCTGTTCGCCAGTTCAACGTGATCCCCGCCGTGCCCGCTCCGTTGCAAGCGCTTACAGAGGTGGCCTCGAACCTGCACTGGACGTGGGACCGCGACACGCAGACGTTGTTCGAGGAGCTCGACCCGAACGCCTGGAAGCTCACCGGCAACGACCCGCTCCGTCTGCTCGCCACCATCACCGCCGCCCGTTGGGCCGAACTCGCCACCGACGCCCACATCATCGACGCCACGGCGGCGGCGGCCGAACGGCTCCGCGATGCGATCGAGTCGCCTCGGTGGTTCCAGGGCCGTACCGAATCCCCCCTCGGCCTCGTCGCCTACTTCTCGCCCGAGTTCGGCCTCTCCGAGACGCTCCCCCAGTACTCGGGCGGGCTCGGTGTGCTCGCCGGTGATCACCTCAAGGCCGCCTCCGATCTCGGGCTGCCGCTCGTCGCCGTGGGCCTCCTCTACGCCGAGGGTTACTTCCGCCAGCGGCTGAACGCCGACGGGCTGCAGGAGGAGCGGTACCCCCCGCTCGATCCGCACGGGCTCGCGCTCGAGCCGACCGGCGTCCAGGTCGGGCTCGACATCGCCGGCGACCACGTCCGCGTCAACGTGTGGAAGGTCAAGGTCGGCCGCATCGAGCTGTACCTGCTCGACACCAACGTCGAGGGCAACTCCGACGCGGCGGCGGGCATCACCGACCGGCTCTACGGCGGCGACAACGAGCACCGTCTGCGCCAAGAGATCGTCCTCGGCATCGGCGGCGTCCGTGCCCTGCGCGCGCTCGGACTCGACCCCCAGGTCTTCCACACCAACGAAGGCCACGCGGGCTTCCTCTCGCTGGAACGCATTCGCGAACTGGTCGAGACCGGCATCACGTTCACGGAGGCCATCGAAGCGGTGCGAGCCGGCGGCGTCTTCACGACCCACACTCCCGTGCCGGCCGGGATCGATCGATTCCCCCGGGAACTGATGCGCACGTACTTCGGCGAGTACGCCACCTCCCTCGGCACCGACTTCGACGCCCTGATGGACGTCGGCCAACGCGATCCGGAGCCGGACGACAAGTTCAACATGGCGGTGATGGGCCTGCGGCTCGGTGGCCGCAGCAACGGAGTCGCGCAACTGCACGGCGCGGTCAGCCGTGAGATGTTCGCCGAACTGTGGCCCGACGTCCCCGTCGACGAGGTGCCGATCGGTGCCATCACCAACGGCGTCCACGCGCACACCTGGGTCGGGGACCCGATCGCGAAGCTGCTCGCTCAGAGCGTGGGCCCCGTGTGGGACGGCGCCGACGTGTCGTCGTGGACCGGTGTCGACAAGCTCGATCCCGAGGAGATCTGGACTGCTCGCGCAAAGGGTCGCGCCGAGCTCGTGGCCTTCGTGCGCTCCCGCCTGGGTGACGCGCTGCTCGATCCCAATTCGCTCACCATCGGGTTCGCTCGCCGTTTCGCCACCTACAAACGGGCGACGCTCCTGCTCTCGCAGCCCGACAGGCTCCGGGCCATGCTCCTGTCAGCGGATCGTCCGGTGCAGTTCGTGTTCGCCGGCAAGGCTCACCCGCAGGACCAGCCCGGCAAGGACATGATCCGCGACATCGAGGTCTTCGCGCGTCAACTCGACGTTGGCCATCGATTCGTGTTCGTGCCCGACTACGACATGGCCATCGCCCGGATGATGTACCACGGGTGCGACGTGTGGCTCAACAACCCACGCCGCCCCCTCGAAGCGTGTGGTACCAGCGGCATGAAGGCGGCCCTGAACGGCGCCCTCAACTGCAGCATCCTCGACGGATGGTGGGACGAGTGCTTCGACGGCACGAACGGTTGGGCGATCAACTCCGCCGACGACGACCCCGACCTCGCCCGCCGCGACGCACGGGAGGCGACCAGCCTCTTCGGGCTCCTCGAACGCGAACTGGTACCGCTGTTCTACGAGCGCACCGACGAGGGCGTGCCTGTCGGCTGGATCGATCGCGTGAAGCACAACTGGCGCACGCTTGGCCCGTTCGTCACCGCGGCTCGAATGGTCCGCGACTACACCACGCAGTTGTATGAGCCGGCAGCAGCGAGCTCACGCCACGCGCTCGCCAACCACGCCGCCGTCGCCCGCGACCTGGCTTCGTGGAAGCGACGGGTCCGCGACGCGTGGCCGGTGGTCAAGGTCGTCGACATCGAAGCCGACACCACACCGGCACACGAGGGCGACACCCGCCACGTCACGGCCCACGTGGAGATCGACGGCCTCGAAGCCGAATCGATCAAGGTGCAGGCGTTGCACGGCCCGATCGACTCCGAGGGCGAGTTCATCGGACCGCCGCAGATGGTCACCCTCGCCCGCACCGACGCGGGGACCTGGGAGGCCGACTACTCAGTCGGCGAAGCGGGACCGTACGGGATCACCGTGCGCGCCCTGCCGTCGCATCCCGACCTCATCTCTCCGGTGGAGATGGGCACCATCGCCTGGGCGGTCTGACCCACCGTCACGAACGGGCGAGGCGAAGCAGTTCGGCACCGAGGAACTCGTCCATCACCCGAAGGGCGCCTGCGGGCGACATGTGCAGCCCGTCCGTACGGATGGTGTTGTCGGTGTCGTGCGCCGCGAACCACTCGTCGACGCGAACCACCGTCGACACGTCCGGATGCTCCGCGGCAACGGCGCGGAGGGTGTCCTCGTACACCGCCCAGTCGGCGACATTCACCTCGCCGGTCGTGCTGCCCAGCCAGTTGGCCGCGGGAAACGGGGGCGCAATCCACGCGATGTGCGCGACACCGGCGGCCAACAACTCGTCGGAGAGCGCGCGATAGTCCGCCAGCATGCGCGCCGCGTAGCGAGCGTCCGTGGGGTGCAGGGGACCTTCGGCGTCGGACCAGAGGCGCTCGACGGTGTCGGGCACCGTCACCATCACCGCAACGACATCGGGCACGGTCGTCGCCAGCAATTGGGGGAGGTCCCGATCGAGCACCTCATCGCACCTGGAGCGAAAGACCCCGCCACCATCGCCGAACATCACCGAACCTCGCACCACGCCGCAGCCGGGCGCGGCCAACGATGCCAACTGCACTTCCGCAGGACGTGCCGTCGCCCAGACCTGCATGCCCTCACCCAACGCCATCGCCGTCGAGTCCCCAAGGAGCAGCATCTGCACCGGTTCCGCGGGTGCCGGCACGGTGGTGGAGGTGGCGACGACCGAAGTGGTCGACGACCCCTCCGAGCTGCTCGGTGCCGACGTGGGCGGCGGGGTGGGCTGCGGGGTCGGGGGCGCGGTCGTGGCGAAGGTCGCCGGGACGTCGGTGGAGCCGCTGAACACGCTGTCGGGCACGGGCACCACGATGAGCACGAGCACCGCCACCATCGCCATCGCCGACGCCATCCCCGTCGCGACCACCCGAACCGGGGCCGTGCGGTTGCGGATCGGCTGCTCGAGCAGATGGAACGAGAGCTCGGCGATCACCAGCGTGACGGTGACCCAGATCGCGAACAGACCCCAGCCGCCCACACCTGTCCGCCGCTCGGTCATGATCGCGATGACGGGCCAGTGGAAGAGGTACACGCCGTAGCTGATCCGACCGAGATGCACGAGGGGTCGCACGCTGAACGCTCGCTGGAGCGGGCTCTGCGGCTGGAGGCCAACGATCAGCGCCACCGAGGCCAGGGCGAAGGCCCCCAACCACCCGTGGTACGCCGGTCCGCCGTCGGCGGGCCAGGTGACGCCCGCGAGCACGATCACGACGAGACCCGCCAGCCCGAGCCACGGCACGTATCGACCCCGCCAGTCCCGGCCGGACATCAGCGCTGCCAGTGCGGCACCGACCAGGATCTCGCCCATCCTGGCGGGCGTCGCCCAGTACGCCGCATTCGGTCCCCAGACATGGGCGACCACCGGGGCTGCCACGACGAAGATGATCGCCAGTCCGACCACGGACACCGCGGGCGACACTCGCCGGCGGAGCCGGAACAGCCCGAGGCACACGAGCGGCCAGATCCAGTAGAACTGCTCCTCGATCGAGAGCGACCAGAAGTGGTCCACCGGGCCGAGTTGACCGGAGCTCCGGGCGATGAGGTCGGCGTAGCTCGTCCCGTTCGACAGTGCGTTCCAGTTCGCCACCTGCAGCAGCGACGCCAGGATGTCGCGTCGGACGTGCGGGAGTCCGTCGAAGGCCCCGACCGCCGCAGCCACTGCGATCAATGTCAGACAGAGCAGGCTCGCCGGCATCAGGCGGCGAGCGCGGCGAGAGAAGAACCGACCGAGTGACACATGGCCGGTCTCGTGGTGCTCGGAGAGCAGCAGGCCGGTGATCAGGAATCCCGACAGCGTGAAGAACACCGACACGCCGACGTAGCCGCCGGTCATCCATGACACACCGCCGTGGAACAGCAGCACCATGGCCACCGCGACCCCGCGGAGCCCGTCGAGCGCAGGTTGATGGGCGCGGCGCGTGGATGGCGTGTCGCCGGCGACCATCGGGTCAGTGTCCGGTGAACTCGGCGTGGCCGGGCCCGTTGGCGAGGAAGCTCTCGACGCCAGACCGGCTGTCGTCGGTGTGGAACACGAGCTCGAACAGGCCGCGCTCGAGCCGCAGGCCGGCCGCCAGGTCGGTGTCGACCCCTTCGTCGACGGCCCGCTTGACCAATGCCTGCGCAGCGAGCGCACCCTTGGCAACCGATGCAGCGAGCGCGAACGCGCGTGCGTGGAGCTCCTCGGTGGCCACCAGTTCGTCGGCGAGTCCGATGCGAACTGCCTCGTCGGCCTTCACCTGGCGACCCGTGATCATCAGCTCCTTGGCGCGGCTGACGCCCACGGTGCGGGCCAGCCGCTGTGTGCCGCCGCCGCCTGGGATGATGCCGAGCAGGATCTCGGGCTGCCCGAACACCGCTCGCTCGCCGACGATGCGGTAGTCGCAGGCCAAGGCCAGCTCACACCCGCCTCCGAGGGCGTATCCGGAGACCGCCGCAATGACGAAACGCGGGATCGCGGCGACGGCATCGAGCGCTCGGTGGAAGCCCTCGGTGATCGCCCGGGCCTCGGCAGGGCCACCGAACTCGCTGATGTCGGCGCCGGCGGCGAAGATCCGGTCGCCGCCGGTGACCACGACCGCGCCGGGCGGATCAGCGATCATCTCGGCGGCCGCCGCACGCAAGTCGGCGAGGAGCGCCTGCGACAGCGCGTTGACCTTCGGATTGTTCAACGTGATCACGGCGACGCCGTCGTCGCGCCGGTCCACCTGCACCAGTTCACCCATGCCGGAACCCTATTCGACGCCGGTGCCGTTCAAGCCCCGACCGGACCGAGCATCTCGTCGGCGGCCGACCACGGATCGAGCACACGATCGAGCACGCGCTCCTGCAACTCGCTCCAGCGCTGCGGGGTGACGATCTCGCGGGCGCGCTGCTCGAGCCGACGAGCGACGATCTCGCGGAGTTCTTCGCGCAGGCGGAACTCGCGCCGACGGGCAAGTTCCTGAGTCCCCGAGATGTGCGCACGGTGGCGAAGGACCGTCTCCCACACCTCGACGACGCCCTTGTTCTCGACGGCGACCACCGGCAGGATCGGCGGCCGCCACGCATCCTCGGCCAGATCGCTGAGCTCCAGCATCTGCTCGAGGTCGCGCTGGGTGTCCTCGACACCCTTCCGATCGGCCTTGTTGATCACGAAGATGTCGGCGATCTCCATCAGCCCGGCCTTGTTGGCCTGCACCGAGTCGCCCCACCCAGGGTTGACCACGACCACGGTGGTGTCGGCCTTGCCGGCGATCTCGACCTCCACCTGGCCGACGCCGACGGTCTCGACCAGCGTCCATGGACGGCCGACCGCATCGAGCAGCCGTACGGCTTCGGGCGTGGCCAGCGAGAGGCCGCCGAGATGACCGCGGGTGGCCATCGAGCGGATGAACACCCCGGCGTCGGTGGCGTGGTCCTGCATGCGGACCCGATCACCGAGGATCGCTCCACCGGTGAACGGCGACGACGGGTCGATGGCCAGCACCGCGACTTCGTCGCCGAGCGAACGCAGGTGGCCGATGATGGCCGAGGTGAGCGTGCTCTTGCCCGCGCCGGGCGCTCCGGTGAGGCCGACGGTGTACCCGCCGCCGGATCGCGGGTAGGCGAGCCGCCCGATCTCGCGAGCCTCGTCGCCCCCGCGCTCCACCAGGGACAGCAGCCGTGCCAACGCAGCGCGGTCGCCCTCGCACGCAACCTCGAAGAGGTCCGCGACCGGAAGGGATCGTCGATTCATTCGGCGTCGACGACGTTGACGACCTCGGTGACCCCGTCGATGCGATCGCGCATGATCCGCTCGATGCCGGCCTTGAGGGTGACCGTGCTGGTGGGACAGGTGCCGCAGGCGCCCACCAGCGTGACGTAGATGATGCCCGTCGATTCGTCGACCTCGCGCAGCACGATGTCGCCTCCGTCGGCCTGCAGGGCCGGGCGGATGACTTCGATCGTCTCTTCCACTAGGGCTCGCATGCGGCAACGACTTTCTCGGTGGATCGAACGACCATTGAACCAGGGTCCACCTTAGGATTGCGACTCATGCGAACAGTTCGTGCACTTGCACTGATCCCCGCGTCGATGCTGCTCATCAGCGCCTGCGGCAGCGCCGGGGGGTCGTCCGACGCAGCTTCGCCCACCGACGGCGCGACCACGGTTGCGGTCGATTCCGGGACACCGACGACGACGGTGTCGGCTCCGGTGGAGACCAGCGCCGGCGACACGACCCCGGCGACCGCGGTCGAAGGACCGGCTCAGATCGACGTGATGGTCGGTGTCGACAGCAGCCCGCAACGACTGGAGATGGTCGCGCTCGGCGCCGACGTCACGCTGAACATCACCAACCCGAACGCCGACGACGAGTTCCACATCCACGTCATCGAACTCGAGCAGAGCGTGCCCGCGGGGGTGACGGCGACCTTCAACTTCGTGGCCGACACGCCCGGCTCCTACGAGGTCGAGAGTCATGTCACGAACGACGTGCTGCTGGTCATCCAAGTAGTCTGATGGCCATGTTGGCGCACCAGGGTGGTTGGGATGAGATCCTTCTCGTGCTCGGACCGATCCTGGTGATCGCCGGGTTGCTGATGTTGGCCAAGCGGCGAGTTGCCAAGGCACAGGCCGCCGAGCCCCCGCAACCCCCCTCCGACTGAGGTCAGGTCGCGGGCACTCGCTCGATGTCCGCGCCGAGCGCGGCAAGGCGGCCCACCAGGTCGTCGTAGCCTCGGTCCACGTGGTGGACGCCGGCCACCGAGGTCTCTCCATCTGCCGCCAAGCCGGCGATCACCAGTGCAGCCCCGGCGCGAATGTCCGGGGCGCGGACGGGTGCGCCGCTGAGTTGCGGCACGCCGCGCACCACCGCGTGGTGTCCGTCGGCGCGGATGTCGGCACCGAGGCGTTGCAACTCCTCGACGTAACGGAACCGACCGGGATACAGGTTCTCGGTGACGATCCCGACACCGTCGGCAACGGAGAGCATCGTGACGATGAGCGGCTTGTAGTCGGTCGCGATGCCGGGATACGGAAGCGTCGCCACGTCGATGCTGCGCAGGCGCCCGGCCGCCCACACCGCCAGGCTCGAATCGGCGCCGGATCCGATGGTGGTGATGGTCATCCCCATGTCGTGGAAGCGGCGCAGGAGCATGTCCATGTGGTCGGCGCGGGCGCCGCGCAGCACCACCTCTCCACCGCTCACCGCGACGGCAGCGAGATAGGTCGCCGCCTGGATCCGGTCGGGGACCACTGCATGACGGACGGCGTGCAAAGCGCCCCGTTCGACGCCGTGGATGACGAGCGTCGACGTGCCGATCCCGCCGATCTGGGCGCCCATCGCCACCAGGAAGTGGCACAGATCGGCGATCTCGGGCTCCCTGGCGGCGTTGTCGATCACCGTCGTGCCCTTTGCGTAGACGGCCGCGGTGAGGATGTTCTCGGTGGCTCCGACGCTGGGGAACTCCAGCGTGACCTCGGCACCGTGCAGGCGTTCGGCGGTTGCTTCCACCACACCGTGCTGCAGTTCGAACGTGGCCCCCATCGCCTCGAGACCCTTGAGGTGCATGTCGATGGGGCGACTGCCGAAGTCGTCGCCACCGGGCAGGGACAGCGAGACCCGACCGAATCGGCCGAGCAGCGGCCCGAGCACGTTGATGCTGGCCCGAATCCGTTCGACCAGTTCGTACGGGGCCACCGGAATGATGTCGCCGTCGTTGACCAAGCGCAGCTCGGACGAGGACGGTCGTTCGCTGCGCACGCCGATGGCGGCGAGCAGATCCGCCATGATGCCCACGTCGGCGATGTCGGGCACGTTGGTGAGGGTGAAATCACCGTCAGCGAGCAGCGTCGCCGCCATCAGCTTCAGCACCGAGTTCTTCGCACCCGGAATCGCGACCTCGCCATGAAGGGGCCCGGATCGGCGAATGAGGATGCGCGCTTCGTCGTTCATGGCCCGCCAAGTATGCCGCTTCTCCACGACCCCACGCCCCCACCCGATTCCACCCGGCCCCTTCCCCCGGCCCCCTCATCCCCTCTTCCCCGGTTCATGTCATCCCTCATGGCTGGATTTCTGCCTTCGGCGATGACATGAACCCGCAGTGGGAGCAGCGGGGCGAGGACGGTCGGTGCGCCCACCGCCACCCTCCTCACCCTCACTTCCCCGGTTCATGTCATCCCTCATGGCTGGATTTCTGCCTCCGACGATGACATGAAGCCGCGGCGGGAGAGGTTGGGGGCTGGCGGATATCCTCCGTGCGGTGCCCGGCCGCGAACACACGCTCACCTCGGTGTGGGCGGACCACTCCCCCGAGGCACAGCTCGCGACCCACCCTCGGCACGACATCCTCACCGAGGCCCGGGCCGAGGACGGATCATTCCTGCAGGCGCACGGCCCGTTCCGTCGCTATCGCCGCACGCTGGTGGCGAGTCTCGACGGCGACGCCGGCACAGTCACCGAGACGATCACCTACCGGCTGAGCATCCCCTGGTTCGGATTCCTGTTCGCGCTGCCGATGCGACACGCGCTCCGCCACCGGCGACCCGACGGCGCACCCAGCCCGTGGTGGGCACCGCCCGACCAACTCGACGAGCGCCAGGCTCGGACGCTCGCGCTGCTCGCGATGGCATCGGTCGCAGCGACGTTCGCCAACGCACTGTTCACCCAGACAGCGAACTTCGCCGCCGACACCTTCGGGATCTCGAACACCGGCCAGAGCATCGGTGGTGCGATCGTCCGTCTGGGTGTGCTGTTCTCGCTGCCGTTCGCCGTGCTCGCCGACCGGCTCGGGCGCCGACGCACGATCGTGCTCACCGCCTGGCTGGCACCACTGCTGTGTGCGCTCGGCACGCTCGCGCCGAACTTCTGGGTGCTGGTCGCGACGCAGACCGTCGGGCGGCCGATGGGGATCGCACTGGCGTTGCTCGCCGCGATCGCGGCCGCCGAGGACATGCCCCGCAACAGCCGCGCCTACGCCGTCAGCGTGCTGGCGATGGCCGCCGGATTCGGAGCCGGTGTGGCCGTCGCCGCCCTGAAGCTGGCCGACCTCGGCGACGAGGGATGGCGACTGGTCTACCTGCTGTCACTGATCTGGATCCCGGTCGCGATCAGCCTGATGCGGCATCTGCTCGAAACCCGTCGATTCGAGACGGTGCACCGCATCGCGCCTCCGCTCCACCGCCGCCGGCTCCTCCTGGTGGCGACGGTCGCGCTCGCCTCCAACATCTTCGTCGCGCCCGCCTCGTTCTTCCAGAATCGGTACCTCGACGACATCCGGGGCTACAGCGCGGGTGGCATCGCGCTGTTCACCCTCACTACCGGGACGCCGGCGTCGCTGGGACTGATCCTCGGTGGACGGGCCGCCGACCGGTTCGGTCGGCGAGCCCTCATTCTCGTCGCCACCCCGATCTCCACGGCATTCATCGTCGGCGGCTTCGCGACGCACGGCACCGCGATGTGGATCTGCTCGCTGATGGGCGGGTTCAGCGCCGCACTGGCGTTCCCCGCATACGCGGTCTACCGCGCAGAGATGTTCCCCACGGGCAATCGCGGCCGTGCAAACGGTCTCATCACCGCGACGGCCCTGCTCAGCGGCAGCATCGGCATTCTCCTGGTGGGCTACTTGCGCGACCGCGGGTTGAGCTTCGGCGAGGTCATCGGATTGGTGGCGATCGGCCAACTCGTGGCAGCCGCACTCGCGTTCCGCTGCTATCCCGAGACCGCACACCTCGAACTCGAGCAGCTCAATCCGGAGGACCCGGTGATCTCAGAGCGCTGAGATCCAGGACGCGACGAGACCGGCGATGCGGTCGTCGCAGCCCTTGAGATCGTGGCCCTTGCCGTCCAACCATTCATGGGTGACCGGCCCGGGAATCGTCGCGGTCCAGCGGGTCAGTTCGTCGGGCGTGGCGAACGCATCCTTGGTCCCGGAGATGAACAGGCAGGGCACGTGGATGTCGGGAAGGTGCTCGACTCGTCGTTTCTCGGGCTTGCCCGGTGGGTGCAACGGGTAACAGATGAGCACGAGTCCCCGTGCCGGTACCGGGTCCTCTACGTCGGCGACCACCATGGAGCACATCCGCCCGCCCATCGATCGACCACCGAGGATCAACGACGGGTCGATTGCGAGCAACGGCTCCGCCTCGTCGCGCACCGCCTGCAGCAGCACGGGGGCGCGGTCCGGTGCCCGGCGACCGGCCTTGCGGTAAGGGAAGTCGGCGCGCACGGTCGGCATCGGCGCGACCGCCTGCTCGATGGCCACGAGGCTGGTGTGAGTGCGCGCGCTTCCCGCGCCGGGGAACAACAGCAGCTGCGTCACGTGAGCTGCTCCAGCAGGATCCGCCGTGCCTCGCCGAGCCGCTCGATGACATGTCCGGCTTCGGTGTCGTCGCCGCCGTGATCGGGGTGAGCGGCGCGCAACCGCGTACGGAACCTGGTCATCACGTCGTTCTTGGTGACCTTCACCGTGCCCATCGGGAAGCCGAGCAGATCGAGCGCCCACGCCCGCGGGTCGCTGATGCCGACCAGGTCGGAGCGGCTGACGCCGGTGATGTCGGCCACGAACGAAGGCCCGATGGGACCACGCCAGCGCATCGCCCGGTGCAACACGGGCGCCACCTGGCGGCGAATGTCGGCGTTGAACCGCTCGAGCGCGTACACCGCTCCCAGCACCTGCGACAGCGGCCGTCCCATCGAGTGCAGGTCGAACTCGACGTGGTCGGCGTCACCGACGAGTTGGTGCACGCTCGCGGCAAGGCCATGGCGGTCGACCTGGTACCGATGCTGGAGGCGCGGCTGCACGATGCGGTCGCCGCGTGCAACCTGATCGATGAGCCGGCTGAGGTCGGGCCAGAGCTCGTCGTCGACGCTCGGCAGGTAGGCAGCGACGACGGCGGCGAGCAGGACACCGCCGAGGCCCGGAGCGGGGTCGGTGGGGAGGACGAGGTGCCCGAGGGCGACGCGGCGCGTCGGAGTGACCGGCCTGGTGTGCCAGATCTGGAGCTCGGCCAACAACATCGGATCGCGTGCCCCGGTCAGATGTAGGGCCGGAGCAGGTCGTGCAACTCCTCGGCGATGACCATGGCACCCTCGTGGTCCGGCACGTCGTCGTCGACCAACGCGCCGGCCAGGTCGTCGGCAAGCTCGCACGTGCGTTGCCACAGCCGGACGTCGACGCCGTAGGGCGGGCGGGTCGGCTCGGCCAGCTCGACCGCGGCCAGAAGTTGCTCGAGCCCGTCGGCATCAAGCGGGTTGCGCTTGAGCCGCTCTCCGGCGAGGAAGAAGGTCGTGAGGGTCTCGAAGGGGAGCCGATCCTCGTCGGCGTGCACATCGTCGTCGTCGGCCTCGATCACCGCCGCCTCGCCCGCCTCGATGAGGTCGAGCAATGACTCGACGACCGCCTCGTCGGACGTGTGCACGAGCATCACGGCAGACTCCCAACGATGCGGGTGGCCCTGGAGTGTCAGGGCTCGCTCGAGCGCGTCGCGGTCATCACCCGGCCAGTCGGACAGGTCGTACTCGGTGGTGGCCACGCCTTCGCTGATGTCGACCGACTCGACACCGGTGTCGTCGCCCGGTTGGCTGAGGGGTGAGGGATCGAGATCTGCCTCGTAGGTGATGCCCAGCCGCGACTCGACCGCGTTGATGATGCCGTCGACCTGAGACTCGACCGACTCGGGGACGACCAGCTCGGCGCCCTCCCAGGTGTGCGGGATCTCGGCCTCGGCCAGGTCGGATGCGAGCTCGGCCTGCTGGTCGAACGACCACATCGTCAGGTCGTACAGCACCCGCGTGGCGTCAGGGTCGTTGGGATTCCAGTCGTCGGTCACGACCGCGACGCTATCCGCACATGGCGTGCCAGGAACCCCTCGACACGCTCATATTCGTCGAGCTGGTTCGCCGGCTGTCGAAAGCCGTGCCCCTCACCGGAGTACACGTGGACGGTGACGTCGCCTCCGGCGGCACGTACCCGCTCCGCGAAGACCAGGCTCTGCGCCAGCGGCACCACGGGGTCGACGTCGCCGTGCAACAGGAGCAACGGCGTGGAGGTGAACGCGTCGGTGTGGAACGCAGGCGACATCGACTGGGCGAGCGCGAGGTTCGCAGGCAATGGTCCCACCAGTGAGTCGGTGTAGTGACGCTCGAACCGATGACTGCGCTCGACGAGGTCGGTGAGGTCCGTGACCGGATAGGCGACGACTGCTGCGGCAATCCGGTCGGCCGCGCGTCGGACGACGCCCAGCGCGGTGAATCCACCCGCGGACCCACCCATCACCACCGTGGTGGACGGCGTGCCGAGCCCGTGAGCATGGGCCCACTCGATGACCGACACCGTGTCGGACACGTCGAGCTCACCCCACCGGCCGCGTAGCGCCTGCTGATACTCGCGGCCGTGCCCGGTGGAGCCACGGTGATCGGGCACGACGATGTTCCATCCACGGGACCGCCAGAACGCGAACCGCGGCATGAACGTGACCTGCCATTGGTCGGTGGGCCCACCGTGCAGCCACACGATGAGCCCATGGGCCGAGACGTCGTCGTGCGCCGCTGCGCTCGCCTCGGCCCGATGGATGCGGGCGTGCACGACACCTCGCTCGGCGGGAATCTCAGCGGGCTCGGGTTCGACGAGCTCGGCGGCCGACCATTCCGATTCGGCTCCGACGTCGACGATCGTCCGCTTCCACGACGTGGTGTCGTACACCACGAGTTGGGTGGGAGTCACCGCGCCGCTGCGCAGTGCGGCGAGTCGGTCGCCCTGCCACGACAGCTGGCCGTGCACTCCTCGCCCCACCTCGTGGACTCGCCGCGTGGCGATGTCGACGATGCAGAGTCGGCCGAACCCGCGCTCGTTGCGGGTGAACGCGATTCGGGTGCCATCGGGTGACCACGCGAACGAGCACTGCCCGGGACCCCATGTCGGTCCGGCGTGCTCGAAGGGCTCTTCGACCAACGGGTGGTCGTCGAGATGGACGTTGAGCCACCCACGGTCGTCTCGAACGGCGAGACGTCGCCCGTCGGGCATGCGCCGTGGTTGTTGGATCGCGCCGTCGGGAGTCGTGGTCGTGCGGCGGCCGTCGTGGATCGACAGTGTGCGAACGACGGTGTGGTCCCACGGCATGTCGGGGACGTTCCACGCGACCCACTCCACCGTCGCGCCGTCCGATGACCAGGCAGGGTCGATGCAGAAGTCGTCGACGCCGGTCTCCGACGCGTCGATCCGTCGACCGCTGCCGGTGCGCAGGTCGACCAGGTGCACTTCGGCGAGATCGATGACATAGGCGACGTACGACCCGTCGGGCGCGACGCTCGGCGACACCGCACTGCGATCAGGCCCGTGCGCGGTGAGCTCACGAGCCTGGCCACCCTCCAGTCCCTGCGCCCACAGGTTTCCGTCCGCTCCCACGTACACCACGCCCGAGGCATCGGCGGACAAGCACCACGAGCCGCCGCCCATCCCTCGAGCCGCTCGCAGACCGGGCGACGTGGCCAATCGGCGAGGAGGTGAGCCGTCGAAGTGGTGGAGCTCCAGCCACGCATCTCCGCCCGAGCCCACCCCGACCACCACTGCATCAGCGGCCGGCAGCAGACGCGGCTCGGACAACTCGCGGTTCGACAGGCAGCGGTCCGCAGGGATGACAGTCACCGTTCGAACGCTAACGCGATGCGTAATTGGTTCGACAGCCGGCGCCGACGTGTGCCACCGTGTGCCGTCCGACGTTCGAGCCGAAAGGAGGTGCCCCCATGTTGCAGTTGACCGCGATTCCCACGCCCACCATCACCGCCGCGGGCGCGCGCCCCATCGGTCGCGTCTCGGCCGCCGGTTGACCCGGACAGGCCCCGGCGACATCCATCCCCGGCCGTGCCACGGCACGACCCGACGCCAATCGACGCGTCACCCCCCCCCACCCCGCTCGACCGACCGCGGTCGACATCCCAGAAGGAGCCACTCATGTGGAATCACCCCAACCTGTACCTTCAGCTGACCCTTGACCGTCACGACCAGATCCGCCGCCAACGCGAGCGGACGCGCCTGCGTCGTGAGATTCGGAAGGATCACCAGACGGTGCATCGAATGCCATAGACCTGCGGCCCGCGTCGATCCCTGGGGTCGGCGCGGGCGGCAGGCACTACGGTGAACAGCGATGATCGCCAATTCTCAGAAGCCTGACCGCAACCTCGCCATGGAGCTCGTTCGAGTCACAGAATCGGCCGCACTCGCTGCGTCCCGCTGGGTCGGGCGAGGTGACAAGCACGGCGCCGACGGCGCCGCCGTCGATGCAATGCGCACCGTGCTCAGCACGGTGCCGATGGACGGGGTGGTCGTCATCGGCGAGGGCGAGAAGGACGAAGCGCCGATGCTCTTCAACGGCGAGATGGTCGGTGACGGAACCGCCCCGCTCACGGATGTGGCGGTGGACCCGATCGACGGCACGACGCTGACGGCGCTCGGTCGCGCGAATGCGATCGCCGTGATCGCAGTGAGCGAACGAGGAACGATGTTCAATCCCGGGCCCTGCGTCTACATGCACAAGATCGCCGTCGGCCCCGAGGCGTCTGGTGCGATCGACATCACGGCCAGCGCCACGCAGAACCTCCGCTGGATCGCCAAGGCCAAGGGCGAATCCGTCCGCGACCTCACCGTGGTCATCCTCGACCGCGCCCGGCACACCGAACTCATCGCCGAGGTCCGCGCCACGGGCGCCAGGGTCAAGCTCATCACCGACGGCGACATCTTCGGCGCCATCGCGACCGGTTGGCCCGACGCCGGCGTCGACGTGCTCCTCGGTACCGGCGGCACCCCTGAGGGTGTCATCGCCGCCGCCGCCTTGAAGTGCATGGGCGGCGAGATCCAAGGCATGCTCGCCCCGCGCTCCGACGAGGAGCGCGACGCGGCGCTCGGTCTCGGCTACGACCTGTCGGCGGTGCTCACCACCGACGATCTGGTCAGGGGCGACAACTGCTTCTTCGCTGCGACGGGCGTCACCGATGGTGAACTGCTTCGCGGCGTTCGCTACGAACACGCCAGCGCCCGCACGCAGAGCCTGGTGATGCGATCGAAGAGCGGCACCGTGCGAATGATCGACGCCCGGCACCGCATCGACAAGCTGTCCGCGTTCGCCTCCGTCGACTACTGATCCGAGCGCGCCGCGTTCTCCGGTCAGGTGCGCTGGACGAGCCCACTCAGTCGGCGGGCCAGACCACGCGGGGTCATTCCCGATGCCGCCGCCAGGCCCTTGTACATCGCTCCCGGCACGCTGAGCGCGCGACCCTTGGCGACGTCGTCGAGACCGGACTTGGCCACGTCGCGAGCTTCCATCCACACGAACGACGGGTAGTTGGTCGCGTACGACTCGGTGTTGCTCACGCTCTGGAACTCGGTTCGGGTGAGCCCTGGGCACAGGGAGGTGACGTGCACCCCGGTCCCGCGCATCTCCTCGTGCAGGCTCTCACCGAGACTGGTGACATATGCCTTCGTCGCGGCGTAGACCGCGAGATGAGGCGCCGGCTGAAAGCTGGCCACACTGCTCACGTTGAGCAGGAATCCTCGTCCGCGAGGCACCATCGCTCCGAGGGCGGCGCGGCTGAGCCGGGTGAGCGCAGCGACGTTGAGCTGGACCTCCTGGTCGAGACGATCCGCGTCGAGCTGGTGGAACTCGCCGGACGTGCCGAACCCGGCGTTGTTGACGACGAGGTCGATCGGCGATGCCGCACTCTCGACTCGAGCAACGACGGCGGCCAGACCCTTCTTGCTCGCCAGATCGGCGGCGAGGACCTCGAGGCCGGGGAAGCGCTCCGCCAACTCTTCGAGTCGGTCCTTGCGGCGGGCCACGACCACCGTGGGAACGCTCGACTCCGCGAGGAGCTCGACCATTGCTTCGCCGATCCCGCTGGATGCGCCGGTGACCAGGGCCGAGGTGAACGGGAACGAAGTCGTCATGATCTCAGGCTAGGGCCAGGGTCGTTCTACGATGTCCTGGTTCGGCGACCGATCGCTTCGCTTGGGGTGCTGTGCGCACTCGGATTGCTCGTCGCGTGCGGCGACGGCATCGACGAACGAGGCGACACCCTCGACACGGTCGTCACTCCGGGTGCGACTGCCGACACCTCGGTTTCGACCACCGCACCCGTGGCGCGTCCACCGAAGCTCGCACCCGAGGCGCTGGCGATTCGGGTCCAACACAGCACCGCGGACTACAGCGGGTCGCACAGCGTCGTTCGACTCCCCGACGGTACGTGGATGCTGTCCGGCTTCGACAACCACGCAGAGGATCGGGACCGACATCAGCGACCCGGACGGTCAGCAGACGATCTCGGTGATCATTTCGATCGGGTGCTCGTGCAACGGCACGCGCACATCTCCGGCGCGATGATCCGCGACGGCACGATCTGGGCCTGGGGAGAGGGGATCAGCAGCAACCGACTGAACGGCCAGATCTGGACGTCGAGTGACTCCGGTGCTTCGTGGAGCGCAGTCGATCCGACGGTGTCGCTGACATCCAACTCACCGCCAACGATCTGTTCCAGTCCTACTCGGGGGACCCGATCGACATTGCGATCTGGTACACCCGCCCGGGTCAGTGCGAACCGGGAACGCCGGTGATGCCACCGGACGCCGCCAAGCGGGCATGTGCCCGGCTGAGGGCGGCCACAGCCTCCGCGTCGTGTTCCTTGCGGAGGACCTCTTCGGCCTGCTCCTTCGCGGTCATCGCCCGCGACCGATCGATCTGCTCGCCAAGTTCGGCGACGTCGGAGAGGATGCTCACGGTATCGCCGCTGACCTGCACGAACCCGCCGTGGACGGCCACGTCGAGCACGCTGCCATCCGCCAAGGTGATGCGGGTGTGATTCTCGGTGAGCGCTCCGAGGAACGGCGCATGGCCGGGCAGGAAGGCGATCTCGCCACCACCCAACGTGCGGGTGATGACCTGCGTGGCCTCGCCGGAGAAGAGCATCCGCTCCGGGGAGACCAACTGCACCGTCATCGTGGCCATGATCAGGCTGCGCCTTCCTGCAGGGCCTTCGCCTTGGCGAGCACCTGCTCGACGCCGCCCACGTTCAGGAACGCCTGCTCCGGCACGTCGTCGAGGTCACCGCGCAGGATGGCATCGAAGCTCTCGACCGTCTCCGCGACCGGCACGGTCTCGCCGGGCACGCTGGTGAAGACCTCGGCCACGTAGAAGGGCTGCGACAGGAAGCGCTGGATCTTGCGAGCACGCGACACCGTGAGGCGGTCCTCGTCGGACAGCTCGTCGAGGCCGAGGATGGCGATGATGTCCTGCAGCTCTTTGTAGCGCTGCAGGTTCTCCTGCACGCCGCGGGCCACGTCGTAGTGGCGTTGCCCGACGACCTCGGGGGCGAGGATCGTGGAGGTCGACGCCAACGGGTCCACAGCCGGGTAGATGCCGAGCGCGGCCACCTGGCGGGACAGCTCGGTGGTGGCGTCGAGGTGGGTGAAGGTGGTGAACGGCGCCGGGTCGGTGTAGTCGTCGGCGGGCACGTAGACGGCCTGCAGCGACGTGATCGAGCGACCCCGGGTCGAGGTGATGCGCTCCTGCAGCTGACCCATCTCGTCGGCGAGGGTGGGCTGATAGCCCACGGCCGACGGCATGCGACCGAGCAGGGTGGAGACCTCGGAACCGGCCTGCACGAAGCGGAAGATGTTGTCGACGAACAGCAGCACGTCGAGGTTCTGCACGTCGCGGAAGTACTCGGCCATCGTGAGCGCCGACAGGGCGACGCGGAGGCGCACGCCCGGCGGCTCGTCCATCTGACCGAAGACCAGCGCAGCTTTCTCGTACACGCCGGACTCCTGCATCTCCAGACGCAGGTCGGTGCCTTCACGAGTGCGCTCGCCCACGCCGGCGAACACGGACACACCACCGTGGTTCTGGGCGACTCGGCGGATCATCTCGGTGATGAGCACGGTCTTGCCGACGCCGGCGCCGCCGAACAGGCCGATCTTGCCACCCTGCACGTAGGGGGTGAGCAGGTCGATGACCTTGATGCCGGTCTCGAACATCTTCGCGTTCGGCTCGAGGGTGTCGAAGTCGGGGGCGGGACGGTGGATGTCCCAACGCTCGAGGTCGTCGGCGTAGCCGGGCTCGGCGTCGAGGGCATCGCCCCACACGTTCCACACGTGGCCGAGCACCTTGTCGCCCACGGGCACCGAAAGGCCGCGGCCGGTGTTGCGCACCGGGGTGCCGCGGGTGAGGCCGTCGGTGGGCTTCATGCACACGGCGCGAACACGACTGTCGCCGAGCTGCTGGGCCACTTCGGCGAGCACGCGGATATCCGTGCCCTCGACGGTGACGGTGAACTCGAGCGCGGTGTTGATCTCGGGCAGCGAACCGCGCGGGAACTCGACGTCGATCACGGGTCCGGCGATGCCGACGACCCGGCCGTCCTTGCGGTCTGTGTCAGTCATGGTCATGACAGATGCTCTTTCTCAGTGTCCGGTACTGGGCGTGGATGTGGCCTCGACGAGCGGTGCGAGCTCGACGAGACGGACTTTCTTGGCGTCGCCACCGAGGGCCTCGGCACCACTGACGATCTCCATGATCTCGGTGGTGATGCTGTCCTGGCGGGCACGGTTCATGATGCGGCTGAGGTTCTTGATCAGTTCCTCGGCGTTGTCGGTTGCGCTCTTCATCGCTCGCTGGCGGAAGGCATGCTCGCTCGCTGCGGCGTTGAGCAGAGCAGCGTAGATGCGGGCTTCGATGTAGCGGGGCAGGAGCGTGTCGAGGATCGTGCCGGGGTCGGGCTCGAACTCGAAGTCGGCGGGGGTGCCGTCGGCGTCGATGCCCTTGCCATCGCCGCCTTCGACCGCCTCGTGCTCGAGCGGGACGAGCGGCCGCTGGACGACTTCCTGCGACCCGGCGGAGACGAAGCGGGTGTAGACGAGTTCGACCCGATCGATGGCACCGGCGAGGTACTGCTCGACGACGTACTCGCCGATCTCCTTGGCCTGCGCGTAGGTGGGGTTGTCGCTGAACCCGGAGAACGTGCGGGCGAGCTGGTAGCCACGGAAGCGGAAGTAGCCCTCCGCCTTGCGACCCACCGCGATCACTGCGTAGTCACTGCCACGCAGCACATCGGCCTTGATCTCGCCCTCGGCGGCGCGCTGCACGCCGGCGTTGTAGCCGCCGCACAGGCCGCGGTCGGCGGTGATCACCACGTACGCCGTCGTCTTCACCTCGGCGCGGCCGCCGAGCAACGGAGACTGCGAACTTCCGCCCGCTGCGGCGAGGTCCTTGACGACCTCGGTGATCTGATCGCTGTAGGGCACCGCAGCGGCAACTCGCTGCTGCGCCTTGACGATGCGGGACGCCGCGATGAGTTCCATGGCGCGCGTGATCTTCTTCGTGGCCTGGACGCTGCGAATGCGTCCGCGAAGAATGCGCTCCTGACCTCCAGCCATGACCTACTCCGTTGCCAGCGTCTTGTCGCTGTGCGCCTCGCCGAGCGGCTCGGCACTCGTGGCGGTGGGGTCGGCGACGCGGGCGGCGTTGGCAGCGACGAACTGCTCCTTGAACGAGGCGATCAGCTCACCGAGCTCGCCGGGCACGTCGGCCTTCGGATTGCTCCGCATGGCCGAGAGCAGACCGCCCTGGGTGCGACGCATGTGCTCGAGCAACTCGGCCTCGAAGCGCTTCACGTCGCTCACGGGGAGGCTGTCGAGGTAGCCCTTCGTGCCGGCGAACACCACCACGACCTGCTCCTCGACGGGCATCGGGCTGTTCAACGGCTGCTTGAGCAGCTCGACGAGGCGGTAGCCACGCTCGAGCTGAGCCTTGGAGATCGCGTCGAGCTCTGAACCGAAGGTCGCGAACGCTTCCAGCTCACGGAACTGGGCGAGGTCGAGCTTCAAGGTGCCCGACACGTTCTTCATCGACTTGATCTGGGCGGCGCCGCCCACGCGGGACACCGAGATGCCCACGTCGACCGCCGGCCGCACACCGGACTTGAACAGGTTGTCCTGCAGGTACACCTGGCCGTCGGTGATGGAGATGACGTTGGTGGGGATGTAGGCGGACACGTCGCCAGCCTTGGTTTCGATCACCGGCAGCGCCGTCAGCGAACCGGCACCCAGCTCCACGCTGAGCTTGGCAGCGCGCTCGAGCAACCGGCTGTGCAGGTAGAACACGTCGCCCGGGTACGCCTCGCGGCCCGGCGGGCGGCGCAGCAGCAGCGACACCTGGCGGTAGGCCTCGGCCTGCTTCGACAGGTCGTCGTACACGATGAGCGCGTGCTCGCCGTTCTCCATCCAGTGCTGCCCGATGGCGCAACCGGCGTAGGGAGCGAGGTACTTGAAGGGGGCCGGGTCGCTGGCCGGAGCGGCCACGACGACGGTGTACTCGAGGGCGCCGTACTGGCGCAGGGTCTCGACCGTCTGGGCGACCGTGGAGCCCTTCTGACCGATGGCGACGTAGATGCACTTCACGCCGAGGCCGCGCTGGTTGATGATGGCGTCGATGGCGATCGTGGTCTTGCCGGTCTTGCGGTCGCCGATGATCAGCTGACGCTGACCACGGCCGATGGGGGTCATCGCGTCGACCGACTTGATGCCGGTCTGGAGCGGCTCGTGCACGGGCTGGCGGCCCATGATGCCGGGGGCCTGGATCTCGACGCGGCGCTGGATGCCGCCGACGATGTCACCCTTGCCGTCGATCGGCTGACCGAGCGCGTTGATGACGCGACCGAGCATCGCATCGCCGACGTTGACGCTGAGGATGCGGCCGGTGGCCTTGACGGTCTGGCCCTCTTCGATGTGGTCGGCCTCACCCAGCACGACGGCGCCGATCGACGCCTCGTCGAGGTTGAGCGCGAGACCGACGGTGCCGTCCTCGAACTCGAGCAGCTCGTTCACGGCGCAATCGGGCAGGCCACTGACGCGAGCGATGCCGTCGCCCACCTCGGTGACGCGACCGACGGTGCGTGCCTCCAGTGAGGGCTCGAAGCCCTCGAGGTTCTTCTTCAGCGCCGATGCGATATCGCCGGCGCTCAATGTGAGTTCAGCCATGTTCCTGGGGCTCCTAGAGGCGTGACTTCAACTGGTCGATACGGGTGCGGACGCTGCCGTCGATGACGGTGTCGCCCACGGTGGCCACGAGGCCGCCGATGACGCTGGGGTCGACGACGACCTTCAGGTTCACCTGCTTGCCGGTGGCGTTGATGAGAGCCGCGGTGAGGCGGTCCTGCTGATCGCTGGAGAGGGGCACCGCGGTGCGCACCTCGGCAACTTCGAGGTTCTTGGCCGACGAGGCGCGGGCGACGAGCTTGTCGATGATGGCGGGCAGGTCGCGACCGCGACCGGAGCCGACGACCATCGAGATCAGCTGCGTGGTGGTGCTGCTGGCCTTGCCGCCGAGCAGATCCTCGACGATGGCCTGACGCTTGCCGGCGGGGATCTGCTCGTCGGTGAGCGCCGTGCGCAGCGAGTCGCTGCTCTCGAAGCTACGCGCGAATCGGAACAGCTCGTCCTCGACCTCGTCGAGGGTGCCCTCGGCGCGTGCGATCTCGAACAGGGCTCGCGAGTAGCCCTCGATGCGGTTGTCGTCGCTCATGAGCTCGCTCCTACCCGTGCGATGAAGTTCTCGATGAGTTCCTGCTGCGTGGCGTCGTCGAGCGTGCCGGTGACGACGTGGTCGACGGCGGCACTCGACAGGCGAGCGATCTCGCCGCGCAGTTCGTCGCCCACCCGGCCACGGGCCGCAATGATGTCGGCGACCGCACGGGTCTCCAGGTCGGCGACCTCGTCGACGAGGCGGGCACGACCGTCGACCAGCAACGAATCGGCCTGCGCCTTGGCATCGGCGAGGATTCGAGCCCGCTCGGACTCGATGTCGCCCTTCGCCTGACGGATGCCGGCGGCCTCGGTCGCAGCGGCAGCCGTGTCGGCCGCCGCGGCGTCGAGTTCCTTCTGGATCCGCTCGGTGCGAGCGTCGAGGCTCTTCTTCATCGCCGGCCAACCGAAGCGGTACAGCGCGTAGAAGACCAAGGCCGATGCGGTCGAGCCGTAGATGATCTCGGCGGTCTCCGGCCAGATCCAACTGTGGGTGACCACGTGGCCATTGGAGTCGGTGATGATCTCCTCGCTCATGACGCGGCCGGCGCCGGCGATGATGCCCAGAACGCTCATCGTGCCATCACCTCGCTCACGACTCGCGTGATCACGTCAGCGCTCGGGCGGCGGCCGGTGGCCAGTTCACCCGCAAGGCCCGCAACGTCGCTCACCGCGGCGTGGATCTGGTCCTGCGCAGCGGCGCGCTCGGCATCGGCTTCGGCCACGGCGGCGGCGCGCTGCTGCGCGAGCCGGGCGTTGACCTCGGCCAGCTTCACCTGACGCTCGGCTTCCACGGTGTGACGGGCGGCCTCGATCTCACGAGCTGCCTCGGCCTTGATCGCGGCGACCTGCGCCTCGTAGTCGGCCACTTCGGCGCGGGCATCGGACCGCGCCGCGTCGGCGGACTCGTGCGCGGAACGGATGCCGTGATAGCGGTCATCCATGCCCTTCTTCAGTTTCGGGAAGATCCAGAACCGCATGAGCAGCGCGAGCACGATGAACGAGCCCGCGCCCCAGAGCAATTCCTTGACTTCCGGAACGATCGGGCCCGGGTCCTTGCTCACCGGCTCCGCCGCGGCGGAGACGAGGTGAACGAGCGACCCGTGGAGATGTACGACGGCGGAATGCACGTCAACTCCTTCGGATAGACGGACGAGGGTCGAGATGGTCACAGACCGATGAGGATGAAGACCACGAAGCCGATGAGGGCCAGGGCTTCGGTGAAGGCGATGCCGAGGAACATGGTGGTACGCACCATGCCGGCTGCTTCGGGCTGACGGGCCATGGCCTCGACCGACTTACCGACGAGGTAGCCGATGCCGATGCCGGGGCCGATGGCTGCCAGACCGTAGGCGAAACCGGCCGAACTGGCGGCGGCCTGTGCCTTGAGTTCTGCCGGCGTGCTGGTGCCGGCGGCAGCGATGTGGCTGAAAGCTTCCATTGTTGATTCTCTCCTGATGAGGTTCTGGCCTGAAAGGTGTGGTGGTTGGAGACTGGGCTCAGTGCTCGGGATGAGCAGCGCCGCCGATGTACACGGCGGTGAGAATGGTGAAGATGTAGGCCTGGAGGAAGGCCACGAGGACCTCGAAGGCGGTGAGGAACAACAGCATGAAGAACGGCAGGACCATCATCGGCTTCAGCACGAACTTCATCGTCTCGGCTGTGACCAGCGACTGGGTGAGCAGTGCGAACGTGACGAGCAGGATGTGACCGGCGAGCATGTTGGCGAAGAGTCGAACCATCAGCGAGAAGGGCCGCACCAGGATGTTGGAGATGAACTCGATCGGCGTCACGAGGATGTAGAGGAGGACCGGAACTCCGGGAGGGAACAGCGTGCTCTTCAGGTAGCCACCCAGGCCCTGGTGCTTGATGCCGACGCCGTTGTAGATGACCCAGACGAGTAGTGCGAGGAACATCGGGATCGCCATGCGTGCCGTCGCCGGCATGTAGATGATCGGAATGATGCCCGGTGCGTTGCAGAGGTAGATGAACACGAACAGGCTGAGCAGGAATGGTGTCCAGCCCAGGCCGTCCTTGCCCATCGTCTGCATCACGATGCCATTCTCGATGAACTCCACCGAGGTCTCGGCGAGGTTACGGACGCCCTTGGGCGCGACGCTCGCGTCCTTTCGGGCCGCGATCAGGAACACCGTCGCGCTGATGACGGTCGCGGCAACGGCGATGAGGGCGACCTTGTTGAACGACCCGAAGAGGTCCTGCCAGCGCAGGATGGAGTTGATCTCGGGAAAGGAGAATGATTCGGCGATCACGACAGTTCCTGTGGTGGTTACGGGCGGGACGGTTTCAGGCCGGGATGAGCGAGGGACAGTGCAACGTACTTCATCTCCCAGATCAGGAGACCCAAGTGCGTCACGATGATGGTCGCTCCGAGTGCCGGGAGCGAAATCCAACTCGAATCCTTGACCAAGAGCACGGCCAGGAAGATGAGTCCGAGGCGGACGAGATACCCGAACAGGACGGCACCCATCATGAGGCCGAGACTGATGCGGGCGGTGGTGGCGACGAGCGTGGCGGCGAGCGCGAAGTTGACGAGCACGATCGCAATGCCATAGGCGCTGGAGTACGCACCGTGCAGACCCCAGATGACGGCGCAGATGGCGATGACCAACGGAGCGACGATGAGACCCCGACGGACCATGTCCTTGGTGACGCCGACCTCGGGCGCGGGGCCCTGGAGCGACGTGGTGAACGCGGTGTCGCTCATGCCCGCCTCGCCTTCGCGGCCGCGTTGCGCTCGGCCTCGTGCGCTTCCATCGTGGCGGTGTAGTCGTAGTACATCTTGATGAACTGACCGACGACGGCGAACACCACGAGACCGATCATGAACAGCGGTCGCGTGTCGAGCCACCGGTCGAGTCCGTAGCCGATGCCGAGGAACACCAGCACCACCAACGCGAAGTCCATGCCGCGGCCCAACGTCTGGTCCGTTGCAGGACCCTTCGTGGCGGCGTCGGCGGCATGCCGATGGGGCAGGACTTTCACAGGGGACGGATACCTCGAGGTGCGTGCCAGCCACCATGTCGTGGCCGAGCTTGTGAACGCGCACACAATCTAACCGATCGGGTCACAGCCGATGCAAACCGGCGGAGAAAAGACCGAAATTCGGTCGTCAGGTGCGGCGGCGGCGGATCTGGGGGTGCAGCACCGTGTAGAGCACGAGCAGCAACATCGCGCCACCGATGGGAATGTAGCTCACCCCGCTGCCGGTGAACACTGGGTAGAGCACGAAGGCCGACAGCAACGCGGTCCACGCCCAGAGGATCAGGACGCTCCGTCGTTGCCCGTGGCCCATCTCCATGAGCCGGTGGTGGAGGTGTCCCTTGTCGGCCGACGCGAGGCCCTGACGCTTCGCCGCGCGGCGGATGATGGCGAACACGGTGTCGAGGATCGGCACGCCGAGGATGAACAGCGGGATGAACAGCGGAGCGAGGAAGAAGTAGGTCTGCCCCACGAACCGGTCCGAGTTGGGATCCGCTCGGCCACCGACCACGCTGGTGCTCACCGCCATCAACAGGCCGAGCAACAACGCGCCACCATCGCCCATGAAGATCCGCGCCGGGTTGAAGTTGTGCGGCAGGAACCCGACGCAGATCCCCACGGCGAGGATGGCGACGAGCGGCCCGATGTTGGGTGGGGTGAGCATTCCGACCTGCGGATCGGCGAGGCGCTGTGCGTAGAGGAAGAACGCGCCCGCGCCGATGGCGACGATGCCTGCGGCGAGTCCGTCGAGTCCGTCGATGAGGTTGATCGCCTGCGTCATTCCCAGGAGCCAGAGCACCGTCACGAGTGGAATCCAGTCGGGGCTGAGGATGTACACGTCGACGAACGGGACGCGAAAGTAGAACATCGTGACGCCGGTGACGACCAGCACGACGCCGACGGCGACCGTGCCCATCACCTTCGCCGGCGCCGAGATCTCCCGGATGTCGTCGATGAATCCGACGAGGAACATCAACGTCGCCGCGTACAACACCCCGCGAGGTTCGGAGTTACGGGCGAACAGTGGATCGAACACGTCCCACAGACGCGCGACTCCGAACGCGGTGATGAAGCCGATGAACATCGCGATGCCGCCGACGTCGGGGGTCGGCACCCGGTGGACTCGCCGCTCGTCGGGTTCGACGACCCATCCGACGCGGCGGGCGACCATTCCCACCACGGGCGTGACGAGAAAGGTGACGACCGCGGCGATGGCGCCGAGAACGAGATATTCGCCAGTGCCCGGCATCAATCCTGCCGGCCGGGCGCTTCTCGAAGTTCGAACCCGTGATAGCCGAACCAGCCGGCCACCACGAGCGCCAACAGCGAGTAGATCGCCGAGGCCGGCGACCGCGTGAAGGCGTGACGGAGAACGGACTGCATCCAGTCGAGGTACGGCACCAGCGGGATGTGCCGGTCGACGCCGTAGTCGGAGAACATCTCCATGACGAGGAACCGCTCGACGTAGTACAACCCGAGAATGATGGTGACGGCCGTGATGCTCACGGTGATCAGTGCGGCCTTTCGACCGGGGTGGCGCGCCGCGAGGTGGACACCGCCCGCCACGGCCAGGCCGATCGCGACCAGCAGGTATGCCTGCATCGAGTCGGTGCCCATCACGACGAGGAACCATGCCACGGCGGCGACGACACCGGCGGCGACGCCGAACAGCACGGACTTGCGCCAGGAGCGCGCGGCACCAGTGTTGTCAGCGTCGTTGCTCACGAAGATCCACCTTAGCGATCAGGCGTAGGCGGGAAACTTCGCACAGAGCGCGGCGACGTCAACTTTCGCGGCGGCGACCGCCTCCGCATCGTTGCGCTGGCGAAGGATGCGCGCGATCAACTCGGCGATCTGCGCCATCTCCGCTTCCTTCATCCCCTGTGTCGTGACCGACGGCGTGCCGATGCGGACGCCGGAGGTGACGAAGGGGCTCCGCGGGTCGTCGGGCACGTTGTTCTTGTTGAGCGTGACGCCGCCCGCGTCGAGCACGGTCTGCGCCTCCTTGCCCGTGAGTTCGGCGTCAAAGGGGCGCAGGTCGACGACCATGAGGTGACTGTCGGTGCCGCCGCTGACAAGCCGGAAGCCCTGCTGCACCAGCGCCTCGGCCAGCGCGTCGGCGTTGAGGAGGATCTGCTGCGCGTACTCCTTGAAGCTGGGCTGCTGCGCCTCGAAGAACGCAACTGCCTTGCCGGCGATGACGTGCTCGAGCGGGCCGCCCTGCCACCCGGGGAACACCGCCTTGTCGACGGCCGCCGCGTACTCGGCCTTGCTCAGGATGCACCCGCCGCGCGGCCCGCGCAGCGTCTTGTGCGTCGTGAACGTGACGATGTCGGCGTACGGCACCGGGTTCGGATACACGCCGCCGGCGATGAGACCGGCCAGGTGCGCGGCGTCGAACAGGAACATCGCGCCGACCTCGTCCGCGATCGCCTTGAACGCCTCAGGGTCGAGCCGGCGCGGGTAGCTGGTGGTGCCGGCGACGATCAGCTTCGGACGATGCTCGAGCGCGAGGTCGCGAACCTGATCCATGTCGATGCGCTCGTCGCCGGGGGTCACCTTGTACGGCACGAAGTGGTAGAGCTTGCCGCTGGCGTTCACCGGTGATCCGTGGGTGAGGTGTCCACCGTGGTCGAGGCTGAGTCCGAGCACGGTGTCGCCGTAGTCGAGAATCGCCTGATACGCGCACATGTTGGCGTTGGCACCGCTGTGCGGCTGAACGTTGGCGTGGTCCGCGCCGAAGAGCTCCTTGACGCGAGAGATCGCCAACGACTCGATGTCGTCGACGATGGCGTTGCCGCCGTAGTACCGCTTACCCGGGTAGCCCTCCGCGTACTTGTTGGTGAGCGCGCTACCGACGGCGCGCATCACAGCCGGAGAGGTGAAGTTCTCGCTGGCGATCAACTGCAGACCGGTGCATTGACGATCGACCTCGCGGGCGATGAGATCGAAGACCGCGGTGTCCGGGGTGAGGTCGCTGGGGAAGGGCATGGTTCAGGGCTCCGTGTGAGTGGCGGCGGATTCGTCGAGTTCGATCTGCATCAGCTGCTCGACACGGCGAGCGTGGCGACCACCTTCGAACGGGGTGGCGAGGAATGTGGAGAGGATCTCCTCGGCGAGGCCGACGCCGACCACTCGACCGCCCATGCTGAGCACGTTCGCATCGTTGTGCTCGCGAGCCATGCGGGCGGTGTAGAGGTCGTTGCAGAGCGCTGCGCGCACCCCGTGGACCTTGTTCGCGGCGAGCTGCTCGCCCTGCCCGCTGCCGCCCAGCACGATGCCGAGGTCGGCGCGTCCGTCGCGCACGGTGCGGCCGACCGCGGCGCAGATCGGCGGGTAGTCGACGCTCTCGGTGCTGTGCGTGCCGTGGTCGACCACGTCATGACCGTCTCGCTGCAACACACCGATGAGGTGCTGCTTGAGTTCGTAGCCGGCGTGGTCCGAGCCGATCGCGATGCGTGACATCGCCGCGAGTGTAGGTGGCGGGGCCGCGGCCGCACAGCCGGATCGGCGGGTTCGCTGGACAGGTGATCGGGTTCGTACCCTGGCCGACATGTCGCTCGACCCCCGCACCCCTGTCCTCATCGGCGCCGGCCAGTTCCTGCACCGTGCCGCAGGGCTGGACGACGCGCTCGACGCATCGGCGTTGATGGTCGAGGCGATCCGGGCCGCGGCCACCGATGCGGGACTGTCCGCGGTTCCGTCGCCGGACGCCATCCGCGTCGTCGGACTGCTCAGCTGGCGCTACCACAACCCGGCGTGGGTCGTCGCCCAGCAGCTCGGTGTCGAACCACGCGAGCTGGCCGTCACCACGATGGGCGGCAACAGTCCCCAGACGCTGGTCAACACCACCGCGCTCGACATCCTGCGCGGCGACCTCGACCTCGCGATCCTCACCGGCGGCGAGGCGTGGCGCACCCGAATGCGAGCGCGCAAGGCGGGGGTGGAGATGTCCTGGCCGACCTCTCCGGAGGACTCGATCCCTCGTCTGCTCGGCGAGGACCTCGTCATGAACCTCGACGCCGAACGCGATCGCGGCATCATGATGCCGGTCCAGGTGTACCCGATGTTCGAGACCGCCATCCGGGCTCGCGCCGGACGTAGTCCCCAAGCGCATCTCGCCTCGGTCAGCGAGCTGTGGTCACGCTTCAGCGCGGTCGCCGCCGACAACCCGAACGCCTGGTTGCGCGAGTTCCACACACCCGCGGAGATCCGCACACCCGGGCCGACCAACCGCATGATCGGTCTTCCGTACACCAAGTACATGAACTCCAACAACGACGTCGACATGGGCGCCGCGCTGATCATGTGCAGCGTCGAGAAGGCCGAAGCGCTCGGTGTTTCCCGCGATCGCTGGATCTTTCCGCACTCGGGCGCGGACTGCCACGAGCACCAGTTCATCAGCAATCGCTGGTCCTTCGCCGAGACGCCTGCGATCGAACTCGGTGGTCGCCGGGCCCTCGAACTCGCCGGCAAGACCATCGACGACATGGCGATCGTCGATCTCTACTCGTGTTTCCCGGCCGCTGTGCAGCTCGGAGCGCAGAGCCTCGGTCTGTCGCTCGACGCGCAGCTCACCCGGACCGGCGGGTTGTCGTTCGCGGGTGGCCCATGGAACAACTACGTCATGCACGCGATCGCGACCGTGATGAGTGACCTCCGCGAGCGTCCCGGCGAGCACGGATTGGTGTGGGCGAACGGCGGCTACACCACGAAGCACGCGTTCGGCGTGTACAGCACCACCCCGCCGGCCACCGCGTTCCGCCATGCGTACCCGCAGGACGAGATCGACGCGATGCCGCGTCGCGAACTTGCCGAGCCGGCCGACGCGGCCGGGCCGGCGACGATCGAGGCGTACACCGTGATGTTCTCGCGAGACCGTGCCCCCGAGACGATGCTGGCAGCGTGCCTCCTTCCCGACGGACGGCGTGCCTGGGGCACGTCCATCGCCGCCGACCTCGCCGCCGCCGTGTGCGAGGGCGAATGGGTCGGCCGCGAGGTCCAACTCGACCCCGCCGGCACCCTCGAAGCCTGACCCCTCGTACGCCTCCCGCCCCGCCCGACCCTCTGCCCTCCGACCCGCCTCCCACCTTCATGTCATCCCGTATGGCAGGAATCCTGCCTCCGGGGATGACATGAACGATGGGATCGGGTGCCGGGTGCGGGGTGAGGGGTCCCGGGGTGCCGGGTGCGGGGTGCGGGGTGCGGGGTGCGGGGTGCGGGGTGCGGGGTGCGGGGTGCGGGGTGAGGGCGCAGATGGGGCGCGGTGGCAAGCTGCGGGGATGACGCCGAACCCGTTGCCGATCATCCTCGACTGCGATCCCGGTCACGACGATGCGATCGCCATCGTCGTGGCTGCCCGCCACACGGACGTGGTCGGGATCACCACGGTTGCAGGGAACGCACCCCTGGACGCAACCACGCGCAACGCGATCATCATGCGTGACCTGCTCGGCATGACGACACCGGTCCACTCGGGTGCGGACCGTCCCCTCATCCGGCCTCCTCGCCATGCCGCATACGTGCACGGCAAGAGCGGGATGGACGGCGCCGACCTCCCCGCCCCGAGCGGTCCGGCCGACAGCGCGGACGCAATCGCCTTCATCATCGAATCCTGTCGTGCACAGGAAGGCATCTGGCTCGTCCCCACCGGCCCGCTCACCAACATCGCCCTCGCACTGCGCGCCGCGCCCGATCTCGCCGGCCGGATCGCGGGCATCTCGCTGATGGGTGGCGGGACGTTCGGCAACACCACGGCGGCCGCCGAGTTCAACCTGTGGTGCGATCCCGAGGCGGCGGACATCGTGTTCTCGTACGGCGGCCCGCTGATCATGGCCGGGCTCGACCTCACCCATCAGTTCCAAGCCGTGCCGGCCCGCATCGAGATGGTGCGCGCGCTCCCGGGGAAGCTCGCGGTCGTGCTGGCCGACCTCCTCGACTTCTTCAGCGGCACCTACCGATCGCGCCACCATGGGATCGGTGGCGCCGCCGTCCACGATCCGTGCGCGGTGATGGCGCTCACCCATGCCGAGCTGTTCCAGCGCCGTGCCGCTCACGTCGTGATCGAGACGGGCGGACGCCACACCGACGGCATGACAGTGATCGACCTCCGCGACCTCAGGGACGTTCCCGCGCCGAACTGCGACTGGCTGACGAGTCTCGATGCCGACGCGGCGTGGGACATCGTGGTCGAGGCCATCCGCCACTTCTCGACCTGACGACCGACCGAGCAGTCGCTCCACCTCGGGGGCCGAGCCCTCGCCCTCCTACGCTGCCGATCATGCGTGCAGCCGTGATGCGAGAGTGGCAACTTCGAGTCGACGACGTGCCCGACCCGGTGGCCGGCCCGGGCCAGGTGCTCACGAAGGTGCTCGCCTGCGGCATCTGCGGGAGCGACCTGCACATGCTGCAACACGGCGCCGAATTGCGAGCGACGATGAACGAGATCACTGGCGACGCCGAACCGGACCCGATGTCGCCCAAGAGCTTCGAGCCCCAGCACGACACGGTGATGGGCCACGAGTTCTGCTGCGAGGTCGTCGAGCTCGGACCCGGCTGCGAGACCCTGAAGGTCGGCGACGTCATCGTCAGCATGCCTGTCGCGTTCGACGCCACCGGGCTCCACGCCGTCGGGTACTCGAACCAGTACAACGGCGGATACGCCGAGCTGATGGTGCTCAACGAGATGCTCGGGATGAAAGTGCCGACGGGCCTCCCCGCGCACATGGCAGCGCTCACCGAGCCACTCGCCGTCGGCATCCACGCGGTTGCGAAGAGCCGCATCGCCAAGGGCGACGCCGCGATCGTGATCGGGGCCGGGCCGGTCGGTCTGGCCTGCATCGCCGAGCTGCGGATGCAGGGCATCGGGCCGATCGTCGTCGCCGACTTCTCCGCCAAACGGCGCGAGCTGGCTGCACAGTTGGGGGCCGACGAGGTCGTCGACCCAAACGTGGAGGCCGCGATCGACGCGTGGAAACGGATCGACGGACAGAAGCCGCTGGTGATCTTCGATGCGGTCGGGGTTCCCGGGATGATCGACCAGACGATGCGCGTCGCTCCCCGACACAGCCGGATCCTGATCGTCGGCGTCTGCATGCAACACGACCGAATCTTCCCGATGCTCGGCATCGGCAAGGAGCTCACGATCCAGTTCGCGCTGGGCTACGAGCCGCACGAGTTCGCGAACTCGCTCACCGCAATCGCCGAGGGCAAGGTCGACCTCGCTCCCTGGCTCACGGGCACGGTGCCGGTCGACGGGGTTCCCCAGGCCTTCGCCGATCTGGCCAACCCGGAAGCCCACGCGAAGATCCTCGTGGTTCCCACCCCCTGAGCGATCCGTAAGCTCAGGGTCGATGAGCGACACGTTCCCACGCCAGTACGCCCGCACCCAGCGCCTCACACTCGGCGATCCGCGCAACATCACGGTGTCGCCCGACGGCGAACGCGTCGTGTTCGCCCGCAGCCGCGCCGGCGACGATCCGGTGAACTGCCTGTGGGTGCTCGACGTCGCAACGGGCGAGGAACGGCTCGTCGCGGATCCGCTGGCGCTGATGGGCGTCGACGACAGCGACGCGCTCCCCACCGAGGAACGGCTTCGTCGGGAGCGCATGCGCGAAGGTGCGGGAGGGATCACCGCATTCGCCACGGATACGAACGTCACCGTCTGCGCGTTCGCACTGTCGGGCACGCTGTTCGTCGCCGGGCTGGTCAGCGGACAGGCCCGCGAACTGCACGTCGACGGCACGGTCTTCGATCCCCGACCCGACCCCGTGGCCACCAGAGTCGCGTACGTCAGCGGCCAGAGCCTGCGCATCGCCGAGCTCGACGGCACCAGCTGGGAGCTCGCCGGCGACGACCGCAATCCCGATGTTTCGTGGGGCAGCGCCGACTTCATCGCCGCCGAGGAGATGGGCCGCAATCGCGGCTACTGGTGGAGTCCCGACGGCGCGGCGATCGCTTCGTGCCGCGTCGATGTTGCGGCCGTGCCGCGCTGGTACATCAGCGACCCGGCGAACCCCGAACGGCCGGCGAACGAGGTGCGATACCCCGCGGCCGGCAGTGCCAACCCCGACGTCACGCTCCACGTCCTGGCGCTCGACGGGGGCAGCACCGAAGTGACCTGGGATCGGGCGACCTACCCGTACCTCGCCGATGTTACGTGGGTTGCCGGCGACCGGCTGCTCCTCACCGTCCAGTCACGCGACCAGCGATCGCTGATGGTGCTGCGCGCCGACCCGCGCGATGGCACCACCGAGCCGCTCTTCGCCGACGGGGATCCGGCGTGGGTGGAGCTCGTTCCCGGCACTCCGGCGGTGCTCGCCGACGGGCAGTTGGTGATGTGCGCAGATCGTGACGGTGCCCGGCGGCTACTGATCGACGGCGTGCCGGTGACACCGATCGACCTCCAGGTGCGATCGGTGACCGCCACTCAGAGCGACGAGGTGACGTTCCTCGCCAACCCGATCGACGATGCGACCGTGCAACACGTCTGGCGATGGACGAGCGACGGCGTGCTGTCCTGCCTCACCGACGGCGACGGAGTGCACACGGCCACGGTCGGCGGACCCACCGTCGTCGTCCGCCGGGCGTCGCTCGATGAACCAGGCTCCATCACCCGCATCGTGGACGGGCCCACCCTTCGCTCGTTCGCGCAGGTTCCACTCGTCACGCCCCGAGTCGGCATCCATCGCTACACGGCCCGATCGCTCGCCACTGCCGTGCTCCTGCCACACGGTCACGACGGGTCACCCCTGCCGGTGTTGCTCGATCCCTACGGCGGGCCACACGCGCAGCGGGTGCTGCAGTCGTACAACTCGTACCTGACGTCCCAGTGGTTCGCCGACCAAGGATTCGCGGTCGTGATCATCGACGGTCGAGGCACACCCGGTCGCGGGACCGAATGGGAGCGGTCCGTTCGCGGCGACCTCGCCACGCCCGTCATCGACGACCAGGTCGACGCGCTGCTGTCCGCCGCCGACGAGCATCCGCTCGACCTGTCACGGGTGGCGATCCGCGGATGGAGCTTCGGGGGCTACCTGGCCGCTCTCGCGGTCCTTCGCCGACCCGACGTGTTCCATGCGGCCGTCGCCGGCGCGCCGGTGACCGAGTGGCGCCTCTACGACACCCACTACACCGAGCGCTATCTCGGTGACCCGACGATCGACGACGAGGCCTACGCGCGCTCCAGCTTGCTGCCGCTCGCCGACCAGTTGACCCGCCCGCTGCTCTTGGTGCACGGACTCGCCGACGACAACGTCGTTGCAGCCCACACCCTCCAGCTGTCCAGCGCGCTGCTCGCCGCCGGAAAGCCCCACGAGGTGCTCCCGCTCGTGGGGGTCACCCACATGACGTCGCAGGAGGTCGTTGCCGAGAACCTGTTGCTCCACCAGCTCGACTTCCTTCGTCGGTCGTTGGATCTGAATCCCACGAACTAGCGTGCGAGCACCATGCAACAGCGTCTCAGGGACCTCTACACGCACCTCTCGGTGTACGCCACCGCCGACCTCGAGCACGAGGCGGCCGTGGAGCTGCTGCTGCTCGTGATGACGAGCGACCACCACATCTCACCCGACGAGCTCGAGGAGATCAGGCTCATCAGCGAGGACTCGGGGTGGGAGTCCGAGACCTTCTCCTTCGACCAGTACCTCGGGTCCGCCATGGCGAAGGTGCGGGCCGCCCAGACGGACCACACCATCGACGCGCTGCTCGACGACATCGACGGCCGCGTCGCCAACCACCTGTTGCGGGCCGCGCTGTTCAGCGCCGCCCGCGATGTCGCCGGTGTCGATCACGAGCTCGCTCCGGAAGAGCAATCCCTCCTCGGACAGATCGCGGCCCGATTCGGCTGATTCAGCCCCGACGAGCGACCGCGATGCGGTCGTGGCCTGAAAGGTCGGGTCGCACCTCGACCCCGACCAGTCCCGCCTCCACGAGGATGTCGACGACGGCGTCGCCCTGCCCGGTGCCGATCTCGATCACGAGCCACCCGCCTCCGCCCAACCAGCGCGATGCATCCGCAGCCAGCACCCGGATCGCGGTGAGCCCGTCGGGACCGGCATACAGCGCTCGTCCGGGCTCGTACAGGTGGACGACACGCTCCACCGCTGGATCACCTTCGGCGATGTAGGGCGGGTTCGACACGATCAGACCGAACGTGCCGGCCAGCTCGTCGGGCAGCGCGTCGTACCACGAACCTTCGCCGAAACGGGCTCCGGCCGCCGCTACGCCCAACCCGGCTGCGTTGGCCCGAGCGACGTGGAGCGCGTCGACCGACACGTCGGTGAGCCACACCTCGGCCGATCCTCGCGGCAGTTCGAGCAGCAGTGAGAGTCCGATCGCCCCGGATCCCGTCCCGAGGTCGGCGCATCTGACGGGCGCCGACATCGATCGTGCGAGTTCGATCGCCGTGTCGGCGACCAGCTCGGTCTCGGGTCGAGGGATCAGCACTCGCGGGTCGACGAGCAGATCGAGACGCCGGAAGGACCAGTGACCCAGCACGTACTGCAACGGCTCGCCGGCGGCGAGTCTCGCCAGCATGACATCGAGGTGCGCAACGGATCGTTCGGTGGCGAGGTGGTCGAGCAGCTCGACGAACTCGTCCCCGAACGCACCACTCGCCTCTTCACATAACCATCGGGCCGGGGCGCGACCATGGCCACGAGCGGTCTCGTCCCACAGTTGCCGCCAGGTGATCGTGCCGTCGGCCGCCATGCCCGGCCTCAGTCGGTGCCGGCCAACTGGCGGGCACGTTCGTCAGAGGCAAGGGCGTCGACCACCTCGTCGAGATCGCCGGCGAGCACGTCCTGCAACCGGTAGATCGTGAAACCGATCCGGTGGTCGGTGAGCCGGTTCTCCTTGAAGTTGTACGTGCGAATCTTCTCGCCGCGGCCCCCGCTGCCGACCTGGGAACGGCGCTCCACGGACATCGCCGCGGTCTGTTCATCCTCGGCCAGCTTGAGCAGACGCGCCCGCAGCACGGTCATCGCCCGTGCTCGGTTCTGGAGTTGGCTGCGCTCGTCCTGCATGGTGACGACGATGCCCGTGGGCCGGTGAGTGATGCGGACGGCGGAGTCGGTCGTGTTCACGTGCTGTCCACCGGCGCCGCTACTGCGATAGACGTCGACGTCGAGGTCCTTGTCGTCGATCTCGACCTCGACCTCCTCTGCTTCGGGGAGGACGAGGACCGTCGCCGAACTGGTGTGGATCCGGCCCTGGCTCTCGGTGACCGGCACTCGCTGCACGCGGTGCGTGCCACCCTCGAACTTCAGCCGGCTCCAGGTGGAGTCGCCGCGGATCAGCATCGTGACGAGGTTGATGCCATCGAGATCGCTACGGTCCTCCGAGAGCACCTCGACCGTCCAGCCCTTGGCGGCAGCGAACGCCCGGTACATGTCGTAGAGGTCACCGGCGAACAGGTTCGCTTCCTCTCCCCCTTCGGCGCCGCGGATCTCCATGATCACCGCCCTGCCATCGTTGGGATCCTTGGGGAGCATCAGCAGTCGCAGGGTCTCGGTGAGCTCTGCAAGCTCGGCCTCTGCCGCAGCGAGCTCCGCACGCAGCGGCGCCCGCTCGTCCTCGGTGGCGAGCGCGAGCAGCTCGCGGGCTGCCTCGGCATCGGCGTTGCAAGCCTGGTAGCGGCGCACGCAGTCGACCACGGGGGTCAAGTCCTTGTAGCGGCGAGTGACGTCGCGCAGGCGCGCCTGGTCGTTGCCGATCCCGGGGTCGGACAAGCTCGCCTCCAGCGAGACGAACTCGTCTTCCACGGACTGCAATCGATCGAACACCGGCGCGCCAGGTTAGGGGGTCAGTCGACCGGAACGATGATGGCGGGCGGGTCGAGCGTCTCGGCCAAGAGGCGCTGGACATCGAGCGCGTCGCGACGAGGCATGACGACGACGCACGGCACGACCCCGAGTGCGAGGCGGGCGTCGACCACGTACGGCACCGCATCGAGGTCGACACCCGTGGTGCACACGACGACCGTCGGGTCGCCGGCGATGTTCGCGAGCGCGAGGCAGGGCACTGGATCCTTCAGGTTCGGACGGGGGATGGGCGGCGCGATCATCACCGCGCTCGACGCCTGGATGAGTGCCGGCTCGGCGACCACCCGTCGCCGGAGCAACCGTTCCTGTGCCAGCCGGCTCAACGGATGACCGGTGGTGTCGTGCAGGCGATGCTGCAGCACGGCGCGCACCACTTCCGCCAGCGCCTCCTCCGTGGGGCGATCGCCGTGCAGCATCTGGAACGCCTCCCGATCGTGGGCGCCCACGCCCACCTCCAAGCGGACAGCGCCCGTGAACGGGTCGTCGACGACACGGCACACCTCGAGACCTGCGACCTCGCCGGACAGCACTCCGAACTCTTCGTGGGGCTCCGCCCCGGCGGCAGCGATGACCGTCTCCCACTGGCGATGTGCCTCGGGAACGGACGGTGGTTCCGGCAGGGGTTCGGCCACCGCCGGCAGCAGGGTGCGGCCCTCTGCATGCCACACCGAGATCGGCAGCGAGAAGCCCGCCGCGCGGCGGGCGAGGGTTCCGGTGCCCTCCTCTGCGACGAGGTGGAGCTGGGCCGCCCCCTGACGCAGCGCCCACGCGAGCGCGTGGCCCAGGGCTCGGGCAGGTCGGTCGGCGAGCAGCACCCACGCATCACGGCCGAGCATCAGCGCCGCACCGCCGGGGAAGTCCGACGGGACCGGGCCCACCCCCTCGGGTTGGTCGTCGCCGAAGTGCTCGCGCACGAGGGCGGCGAGCTTGATCGCGTTCAGCCGGGCGAAGCGCGACGGGTCGTCCATGACCTCAGGGTACGACCCGATGGCGGCAGCTACGACGTGAAGTACCCCACGACGTCGACGACCAGATCGACCGTGCCCGCATGGTTGTACAGCTGCACCTTCCCGCCGGTGCCGACCTTCACCACGGCGAGGTTGGAGACGTCGAGTCCGGCCCTGGGGTTGAGGTTGGCGGCCAACGGACGCGCCACACCGTTCGGCCAGACGACGAGGAACGAGTTGGCCGACGGAGCGCTGGCGGCGATGTTGAGGGCAACGGCGGACACCCCCGTCGCAGGGACACCACCCACGCCGAGCACGGTGAGCGTGGAGGTCGACGCGGGACCGACCGGAGCGACCGCAGCCGGCGTGGTGTCCATCACCCGCGCGGCGGGCAGCGGGAGGTAGCGGCCGGGCGACGTGCTCGACATGTAGCCGAGGATGTCGACGACCACGTGCGTGAGGCCGCGCAGGTTGTAGATGCTGATCTTGCCGTTGGTGCCGACCTTGGCGATGACCATGTTCGGCACGGTCACCCCGACCGGGAAGTTGAGGCTGGACGCGAGCGGACGCGATTCACCCGAGGGCCAGATGGTGAGGTAGCCCTGGCCGGTGGGCGTGACCGCGGTGACGTTCACCACCACCGAGTCAGCGGTGATGGGAACGTCACCGATGCCCCGCACGGTCACGTCGACGACACCGGCGGAGGTGATCGCCCCCAATCGGCCGCCGGTGCCGTCGCGAGTGTCGAGCGCCCGCAGCGGTGTGATCGACTGCAGTCGATTCGCGGCTGCGGTGCGGAAGTACCCGACCACGTCGACCACGCAGTGGGCCGCACCGAGGTCGTTGGTGATGTTGACGCGACCGTCGACGCCGGTCTTGACGATCACCAGGCTGCCGACCGAACGCGACGCGGGCATCGTCACGTTGGCGACGTCGGGCTTGGCGTCGCCCGTGGGCCATACGGTGAACGAACTCGACCCGAGTGCGCCGGTGGCAGTGACGTTGAGTGCGACGGCGGTGACGCCGGACAGGGGGACGCCGCCGAAGCCGAGGGCCCTCACCTCGCCGGTGGTGCCGGCGCCGAGGGGCAGCAGACGATCGACCGTGCGCGAGTCGTACAGCCGGGCAGGTGTGATGCCGACGTAGTCGCCGAGCACGCTCGGCGGCAGCGCGCCCGTGGCGACGCCGACGCCTGGGCTCTGCTGGAACAGCCCGAGGTCCGGGTACGACGCTCCGAGCACCGTGCTCGCCCCGCCACCCATCCAACCGTCGAGGACCGACGCGTACATCGAACGGAAGTCGACGTTGAAGTTCATCCGGTCCCACCGGTTCAACCCGACGAGGCTCGGTTGCGCGCCGTACAGTCCGCCCTTCACGCCCTGACCGATGACGAAGTGGTTGTTGACCGTGCCGTGGTCGGTGCCCGAGGAGTCGTTCGACCAACTCGTGCGACCGAACTCGCTGTAGGTCATGATCGTCACCCGAGACCGGAAGCGATCGTCCAACGTGGTGAAGAACGCTTGGATCGCGTGGTCCAGGTCGCTCATCAGACCCGTCAACTCGGCGGGCTGACTCGAGTGGGTGTCGAAGCCGTCATAGCCGGTGTCGACGACACGCAGACCGAGATCGGCGTTGATCAGCCGGGCGACCACCGTCATCTTCTTCTCGAGGTCACTCGGCGGCAGTGGGCGGTCGAAGACCGGCCCGACCTGCTGGCCGACGTCGATGACCCCTTCCATCGTGCCGGCGATCGCGTCGTGCCACGGCCCTCGGCCCGCGGGCGTGGCGGCGAACTCGCGCATCGCGTTGTACATCCACAGGTCGTGCTGGTCGCTGCCGCCGCCGAACCCGACACCCCACTGAGGGATCGCCGTGCCCCGCTTGACGTCGCCGATCAGATGGAGGGGCAGGCCCTGGCCCACCGTCGCGGCACGGAACAGGTCGTTGCCCGCCAGACCGTCCAGCCAGCGTCCGATCCACCCGTTGTTGGGCAGACCGTTGCCGGCCTTGCCGTACATCCACAGCGCCATCGACGTGAAGTGGCTGAGGTCGGGGTTCGGGTAGCCGACGCCTTGCACCACCGCGACCTCGCCCCGGTCGTACAACGACTTGAGGTAGGGAAGGCTCGGGTGCAAGCCGACCTGACTGTTGATCTTGAGCACCTGCGCGGCGGGGATCGCGAGCGATCCGTGCTGCTGGTAGTACGTCGCGTTCGAGTGCGGTACCACCACGTTGAGTCCGTCGCTGCCACCGAACTGCCCGATCAGCACGAGGATGCCGTCGTTCGCCGCGACCGGCGACGACGCCCACGCCTCGCGGATCCGCCCGGGGAGCATCTCCGGGGCGAACACCTCGCCGAGCGAACCCACGAGCAGGCCCGCGCCGACCCCCCACCCCATCAGCTGCAGGAACCGGCGCCGGTCCATGCCACTCGGGTCGTCGTCGGGGACGGTCAGCAGTCGGAGTGCGTCCTGGGTGGAGATGTCGGGGTCGAGCATGGGTCGTCGTCCTTCAGGCCACGTGCATCTCGGGGGTCATCATCGCCATCGTGATCAGGTTGGTGCTCTCCCACCAGCCGACCCAGGGCTCGTTCGTGCGCTGCACCGCGATGAAGTCCAGCAATGCGGTGCGGGTCGACGCGCTCAGGTCGAGACCGAACATCGCGGCCACCAGGTCGACTGCTTCGTCGGGTGTGTGGCCCTTGCTGACGTCGTTCGCGTTGTTCTGGCGCAGCCGCCAGGTGATCCCCCGCGCGAACTCGGCGCGAGCGCCGAACACGCTGGTGTTCACCCAGTAGCCGTTGGTCTTCCAGCCGGCGACGTTGGGCGGATTGAACGGCACCTGTCCCATCCCGTCGACGTACCACTGCGGGTTCAGCGTGGCCCCGCGGAGGTTCGTGAAGTACTCGAGCGCGACCACCCAGTCGACCGGTGACCTCACCAGGCCCTGCATCGCCTCCGCGGTGTAGAACGCGTCGTGCACGAGCATCGCCCGCACCCACGGCTTGATCGAGAAGTCGTTGTCGAACAGCACCTGCGCCAACTCGTCGACGAGCGCCGCGGACGGGGCTTCGTGAGCGAAGAACTCCCACAGCTTCCTGGTCAGGAACTTGCACGCGGTGAGCTTGGTGGTGAGGTTCTCCTGCAGGAGGTAGTTGATGATGTCGGGACCGTTCCAGTTGCGGCTGACACCCATGAAAACCTTGGACTGCGTGTCGTGCTCGCTCGCACGGAACAGGTAGTTGTACGTGTTCCAGTCGATGCCATGGCCGGTCCAGGCTCGACACCCCGCAGTGACGTCGTCCTCGGTGTAGTTGCCGACACCGAGGGTGAACAGCTCCATCAACTCACGGGCGAAGTTCTGGTTCGGCGACGACTTCACGTTGTCGACGTTGTCGAGGTACAGCAGCATCGCTGGCTGCAGCGCCATCGACTGGGTGAGCGTGCGGAAGTTGCCGAACGCGCTGTCGCGGAACAGCTTGTTCTGCGCGGTCATCAACCGCGCGCTGTTGACCTTGTCCCAGCTCGTGCAGAAGTGGCCGTGCCAGAAGAACGTCATCTTCTCCTGCATGGGCGTCGGCGAGTCGACCATCCGGTCGATCCACCACTGCACCGCGTAGACCCACTGGTTGTAGCCGTCACCGTCGATGTCGTGATCGATGTACGCAGGGATCGCCACGGGAGTGGGCGACACAGCCAGGATGTTGTCGACGGCCTCGCCGCGGGTCAACGCCGAGAGCGCGGCAACTCGGGCCGGCTTGGCGACGTACTCCGTCCGGCGCAGCAGGTGGGCCAACTCCGTTGCATCCATTGGTGGTGCATCGGCATCATGCCCGGCGCACTGGAGTCAGGTCACCGGCAAGAAACCCGCAAACCACCACATCCGGTCCCCCACCCCCGCTCGGTGCCGACTCGGGGCGGGCACAACGCGCACCACCCGGCCGTACGGGCCGGGTGGTGGTATCGATGAGGGCGACGCCGTGACGGCGTCGAGATCACTTGGTCTTGCGCTCGCCGTAGCGCTTGTTGAAGCGCTCGACGCGGCCACCGGTGTCGACGAGCTTCTGCTTGCCCGTGAAGAATGGGTGGCATTCGTTGCAGAGTTCGACGGTGAGGTCACCACCACGGGTGGACCGGGTGGTGAAGGTGTTGCCGCACGAACAACGGACGGTCATGTCGGTGTAGTTCGGATGGATATCGGTCTTCATGGCGTTCTCCGAAAGAAGTAGACCGAGGAGTGTACCGGGTTCATTCCGCCGTGGCACCCGCGGTTGTCGGGGCGTTGACCTGGTCCGTTGCGGCGGACCGGGGTTCAGAGGGTGCGGGTCCGAGGACCCCGGACCGACCGAACCAGGTGACGGCCAGCATGCACGCCCCGCACACCGCGAGACCGGCGCGCACGCCCACGAAGGCGATCAAGGGGGCGGTCAGGACGAGTCCGATGGGTCGGCCCACCTGCATGAGTGCGCCGAGGAGAGCGAACACCCGTCCCTGCAGCGACGGATCGACATCCTGCTGGAACCGGGTCGGCAGGATCGTGTTGACCACGCCGACGCCCACACCGGCGGCGACGAACGTCGCAGCCCCGACGAGCGCGATGGTGGTCGCTCCGGCGAGCGCGATGCCGACGCTCGTGACCACCAGCGCAACGATGGACGCCGGGCGGATCCGCGCCATACGAGGGCCGATCAGGAACCCGAGGACCAGACCGGCCGGAACGCAGGCCTCGAGCAGCCCGTAACCGGTGCCGCCCAGTGCGAACGGTCCAGCGGCGAGCGCCACGATCAGAATCGGCACCGGCGCCACGAACATGTTCAGGCTGCACGCGACGACGGCGAGATCGCGCAGGTTGCGATCGCGTCGCAACAGCGACAGCCCGGCGAACACCCCGCCGTGCGGGCCGACGTCGCCGTCGGCCGCCGTCCTGGTCGGCATCGGCACCCTGCTCGCCACGACGAGCAGCATCGACACGACGAACGTTCCGGCATCGAACCAGAGCGCGCTTGCCGTACCGAACAGACCGAGCAACAACCCGCCCAGCGCCGGCCCGAGGATCCCCGCGAGGGCCTCGTTGATGCCGACCATCGAGTTGGCCGTGGGGCGGTCGTCGGGGGGCACGAGCATCGTGATCGACGCCATGTACGCGGGTGTGAACAAGGCCGCAGCGGATGCCGCCAGCGTCGCCACGACGATCACCGCGGCCGTGGACAACGTTCCTGTCGCGGCCATCAGGGCCAGCACCACGCTGGTCACCACCCTGACACCGTCGGCCACCAACATCAGTCGTCGACGAGACATGCGATCCACCAGCCACCCGGCAAGTGGCGCGGCGGCAATGGTGGGCAGTGTGGTCGCGAGCGCGACGGCGACGAGTACCAGGTTCGACCCGGTGGCCTGACGCGCCCACCAGAGCACGGCGATGCGGTGGACGCCGTCGCCGACGTTGGAGACCGCTTGGCCGGTCCAGATGCGCACGAAGTCGCGGTGTTGACGGATGCTCATGGCTGCCATCTTCGAAGTACTCTGATTCGAATGAAAGACACTCTTTCGAATCAGCTCGCTCAGCCGCAATCGCTGGTGGTCACCGACCACGTCGCCGTGGACCTGCTGATGAACCTCAACGCCGCACGTCGGCTGGGTCCGTTCATACGGCGCGAACAGACGCTCGGCTCGGCGGCCGCGGAACTGACGATGGCCGCCAGTTCGCTGTCGTACTGGGTGGGACGCTTCATCGCCGCCGGGCTCGTCCGCGTGACCCGCCACGAGGCGCGCGCCGGCAAGCCGATCCCCCACTACCTGGCGACGGCCCACGAGTTCCACGTGCCGTTCGACGCGATCCCGCCCGGGGCGAAGGACCTCCTTCTGCACACCGGACGGCGAAGGGTGTTCGAGCGCTACGTCGACGCATCCGATCGGGCGAGCGAGAAGTACTTCGAAGGGGGCATCAAGATCGCTGCCCACCCTGTCGCCGGGGTCGAGTTGGGATTCATCGAACCGGAGGATCCTGCACCGGCACCGGTCACCGAGTGGTGGGGCACGGTGTCCATCACCGACGAGGAAGCTGCCGAGGTCCACCGGATCCTCAACGACGTGCACGAGCGGTTCGGCCGGGACCAGCAGGGTCCCGGCCGTCGCCGCTACGCGATGGTGATCGGTCTCGCCCCGATGCCTCGGGGACGCTGAGCCCGCAGTCAGATGTTGTTCTGCTTGCCGATCTCGGTGAGGAACTCGGCGTTGGTGCGGAACTGCTTGAGTCGGTCGATGAGCAACTCGAGGCCGGGTGCGGCGTTGCCGTCGGCGGCGAGCCCGCTGAGGACCCGACGGAGCTTCCAGACCATCTGCAGTTGCTTGCGATCGAAGAGCAGTTCTTCGTGGCGGGTGCTCGACGCATCGACGTCGATGGCCGGGTAGACACGGCGCTCGGCGAGACGACGGTCCAGGCGCAGTTCCATGTTGCCGGTGCCCTTGAACTCCTCGAAGATCGCATCGTCCATGCGGCTGTTGGTCTCCACGAGCGCGGTGGCCAGGATGGTGAGCGACCCACCTTCCTCCACGTTGCGGGCGGCGCCGAAGAACTTCTTCGGCGGGTACAGCGCGCCGGCGTCGATACCGCCGGAGAGGATGCGGCCACTGGGCGGAGCGGCGAGGTTGTAGGCGCGGCTGAGGCGGGTGATCCCGTCGAGGATGATCACGACGTCCTTGCCCATCTCGACGAGGCGCTTGGCCCGCTCGATCGTCATCTCGGCGACGTGGGTGTGCTCCTCGCTCGGCCGGTCGAACGTGCTCGAGATGACCTCACCCTTGACGGTGCGGCGCATGTCGGTGACCTCTTCGGGCCGCTCGTCGATGAGCAGCACCAGCAGCACGACCTCGGGGTTGTTCTCCTCGATCGCGGTCGCGATGGTCTTCATGATCGTGGTCTTGCCGGCTTTGGGGGGCGAGACGATGATGCCGCGCTGGCCCTTTCCGATCGGGGCCACGAGGTCGATGATGCGCGGCGTCATGTCGGCGGCGTTGGTGCCGTTCTCCAGTCGCAGCCGCTCGTCGGGGAACAGCGCGGTCAGATCTTCGAACTTCGGGCGGTCGCGAGCCTTGTCGGGATCCTCGCCGTTGATCGTGTGCACCTCGAGCAGCGCCGGGTTCTTCTCGTTGCGACCCGCAGGACGACTGAGTCCGGTGATGTGATCGCCCTTGCGCAGACCGAACTGGCGGGTGAGACGCACCGGGATGTAGGCGTCGTCACGGCTGGGGAGGTATCCGCTGACGCGAAGGAAGCCGTAGCCCTCCTCTCGAAGGTCGAGGTAGCCCGACACTTCGACGGGGTCGGCGCCGGGGAGGTCGCCACCTTCCCGAGGCTCGCGCTGCTCACGTGGTTCACGTGGTTCCCGTGGCTGATGCTGCAGCTGCTCGGGTCGATCGGCGAGCGGTTGACCGTCGGCACCGGTGCGGTTCTTGTTGCGGCGGCGACGTCGGCGGCGGGCATTGCGGCTCTCGCCGTCACCCTCGCCGTCGCCGTCGCCGTCTCCATCGCCACCTGCGCCGTCGGCGTCAGCGTCGTCGTCGCCGTCTGGGTCGTCGTCGGCATCGGCCGTCGGGGCGACCGCAGACGCGGTCGGCGGCTTGGCCGCACGGGGCTTCTGCTTGGCAGCCGATACTGACGGGCTGAGCGGCGCGTCGATCTCTCCGGCTCGCATCAACTCGATCTCCCAATCGGCGAGGGGCTCGCCGTCGGGGCCGAGAACGACCTCCGCGGCGGGCTCAGCGGTGGCCGGTGCGGCGGTGGCCTGAGCATCGACGCCGGCAGCTGCGGGAGCGGTGCCGTTGGAACCCGACGAGTCGCCCGAACCCGTCGTCTCGAGGATCTTGTCGATCAGCGTCGCCTTGGAGGCACGAGCCGTCGTCTTGATGCCCAGCGCCTGGG
>JBBQTC010000021.1:0-50310 GCA_038234785.1 Acidimicrobiales bacterium | reverse complement strand
CAACGCGAACATGCGCGCACAACTCGCACGCACCCTCGGCGAACGACGCCTCGACCGCTGACCGCTGCGACGAAGACATGTCCACCACACACCACCCCAGGCCACCCGCCGATTCTCTTCAACGACTGGAGATAACGGCACCTATGGGCGAGGGGTTCTGGGTCGCCTCACTGCGCGATATGGGGCAGTCGATCCCGAGCAGATCGCCGGATCGGGGCTCGTTCTCTGAGACCGTTCGCACGTTCTGCGCTCGTCGCCTCTGCACGCTCTGTGTTCGCTCGGGCGATCCAGTTGTCCAGCGGTCGGATCCAGTCGGATGCGTTCCTTTGTCGGCGCATCTTGAAGTCGTGATGGACATGAGCGCACGCTGCGCGACACTCGGGGTGTGGATGAACATGACGCCGACGCGGCCGCTGCGTTCTACACGGGTCTCGTGGCGGAGCTGTACGCGGAGTTGCGTGGCGCCGGTCAACCGGACTCAGCGCCCTACATCGCGTTCGTGCGCCGATCTGGAGAGCCAGCGTTGGAGCTGGGCTGTGGTGATGGCGCTCCGCTGCTCGACCTCCGGGCGGCGGGGCTCGATGTCGAGGGGCTCGATTCGTCGGCCGACATGTTGGCTCGCTGCCGCCGCAGCGCCAGAGCGCGTGGTCTGGACGTCGTGCTGCATCGGCAGTCGATGGCCGACATCGCGACCGGCCGCATCTATCGGTCGATCTACCTTGCCGGTCCGACCTTCAACCTGCTGCCCGACGACGGGGTGGCAGCAGCGGCACTCGCCGCGATCGGTGAGCACTTGGCCGATGACGGCACGGCGATGGTTCCCTTGTTCGTCCCGGATCGCACGCCGGCTGAACAGCTCGGTGTCCCCCGACGGAGCATTCGCGATGGTGTGGAGATGGCCGTGACTGCAGTGGCCGAGCAGTACGACGAGGTCGCTCGCACACGAAAGACCGTTTTGCGGTACGAGCGGACAGCGGGCGGCCGGACTGAGGCAGATGAACGCCCCTGGCTCCTCCATTGGTACCCCCGCGACCGGTTCGAGGCCATGGTCCGAGCGAACGGCCTGCAAGTTGTGAAGGTGCTCCGCGCCCGCGGCGGAGTTGCTGACCCCGCCGACACCGAAGTCGTCTACCTCCTCGCCCGAGCTCTGCCGACCCGAACGTGATTCCGGAAAGTGCAACTCGGTGACCGGGACGGCTGCGGGGACCTACCCAGATCCTGTCCGTGAACGACGGTCCATACCCCGCGGACACGACCGCTCGGGTGTCCCGACAACGAAGGCGGCGGCGCAAATGTGAGGTGCAGAAGATCGACACTGGCCACGAGAACACGGGGCACAAGTAGGCGCATCTGGTGGGTTGCGGATCCGAGGTGGCCGTGGGCACGAAGCCGCTGGAGCGGAGTATTCGTGATGCTTGGTCCGAATGTCTGGGCTACAACGTTGAGGTGGAAAGGACCGGTGTTCCTGATCTCGTGTGGCAGCGAGCGATGCGCAACGGCGCGGCCGGCGCGCGGTGGCTTGCCGAACTTCCGGGAGTCGTTGCGAGTCTGGCGCAGCGTTGGAAGCTCGACCTCGGTGGGGTGTTCATGGGCGGTACGGCTGGCTACGTCGTTGCAGCGACTGATGACACCGGACGGGCGTGTGTTCTGAAGGTGGCGATGCCGTTGGATATGGACGAGCGCGACACGTTCCTCCGGAGTGTGAGAGCGCATGAACTCGCTGGCGGCCGCGGCTGCGCTGAGCTGCTCGCGTACGACGAGTCGGCGCCGGCGATGCTGATGGAACATCTCGGCCCGAACCTCGCAGATCTCGGCCTGACTATCCCTGAGATCCTTGTAGCCATCACGACGACATTGCGAGAGTTTTGGCGACCCGTCAGTCCCAATGGGGGCTTGCGGTCTGGCCCAGATCAAGCACGGTGGCTGTCCCGCTACATCTCGGAGACCTGGGAGCAGCTCGGGCAACCGTGCGAGAGAGCGGTGATCGATCGGGCGATCAAGTTCTGCGATCGGCGTGTCGATCATTTCGATCCGTCCAAGGCTGTGCTCGTGCACGGCGACGCCCATGGCTGGAATACGTTGGAGGCAGGTGGCGGCACGTACAAGTTCGTGGATGTCGAGGGCCTTTGGTCTGAACGTGAGCACGATCTCGGCGTTGCGATGCGGGAGTACAACGCGCCGTTGATCGACGGGAACACTCCACGACTGGTGCGCGAGCGTGCGGAGATGCTCGCTGCGGCATGCTCCGTCGATCCGGAGGTTGTCTGGGAATGGGGATTCATCGAGCGGGTATCGACGGGACTTGCGAACGTACGGGACTTCGACAACGACGACGGAGCAACGTTCCTTGAAGTCGCCAGAAGATGTCTCTGACCTTCCAGCCAACCCCACCGAGAACATTGCTGAGATCGCACAGAACGCGCACCCCGAACTCCGAGCGTCCGATCTGGACTACAGAGCACCGATCGGCGCTTCCGCGCCTGACGGCGCGTCCCCTACCGCTCAGGGTTCCTGGCGGCAGATGCGTCCGCTATCGCCGGCTACGGGTTGGCCGCGAGCTCCATGGTCATCCAGACGGAGTCGCCGCGTTCTTGATCAGGCGTGATGCGGCCGCTGTGGTGAAAGCCGACCTTCTCGAGCACTCGAAACGATGGCGTGTTCCATTCTCGGACCGTGGCCCAGAGTCGCTTGCGGCCGTTCGATGCAGCTTCTGCCACAACGACCGTTGCGGCTTCGGTCGCGTAGCCGTTGCCGTGATGGCGTTTGGCGAACTCGAAGGCGATCTCTGGCTCGATGACGTCGGCCTCACCGACGATGAGACCGCAGTAGCCGACGAACTCTCCACATGCGAGCCGCTCGACGGCGTAGAGCATCAAGCCCGTCCTGGCATCGTTGGACTGTTCGGCCATCCGCTCCTGCAGGTCGTCTGCAGTCGGACGCCCATCTGCGTCGATCAGGCGGAGTGACCGGCGGTCTCGCTCGGTCCAGAGCTGTCGGTGCGGCTCTGCATCGGACGCGCGCCATGGCCGTAGGAGAAGCCGATCGGTGTTCAACTCTCGACGCATTGGCTCGAGGCGCTCCGGAGAGGTCACGGCATGACTCTGCCACGCGCGGACCGAACGCGCTGCCACTTACCGCCGGGAGGAGGAGGGACGGTTGAAATCGGGAGCTGATCCTTCGAGCGGGCAGCTACGTTGCAACGTCGTGCTGATGATTCGTGCTGCTGAGGATCGCGACATCGATGTGCTGGTCCGACTCGAAGGCGAACTGTTCGCTGCTGACGCAGTGGTCCACGAGCCGTTGGCGGATGCAACCTGGCCGGCCCGTGAAGGAAGAAGAGACTTCGGGCGACTCCTCGGCGACAGTCGCTGCCTCGTGCTCGCCGCTGATGCGGACGGCGTGACGGTCGGCCACCTCGTCGGCTACCTAGCGTCCTCGTCGCCCACTCGAACCCTGTCGACGTACGCAGTGCTACGAAGCTTGTACGTGGAGACCACGCATCAGCGGAGCGGGATCGGAAGCATGCTCGTCGATCGCTTCCTCGGTTGGGGCCGCAGCCATGGCTGCGCCGAGGCACACGTCGACGCCTACACGCAGAACCGCGCCGCTCAGGCGTTCTACGAACGGCTCGGGTTTGGGTCCCGAAGCGTTTCTCGCGCTCGACCTCTCTGACGACCGAAGCGCACCACGCGACCGCACCCCCTACCGCCGGGACAATGACGCTCTCAGCGGTGATGTGCTAGGGCGGCGCTAGGAAATGCCGAGGAGCAGTAACCTTTCTGCTGCAACGATGACCCCATGTCCCTTGTCGTCGACTGCGTTCTCATCGACTCTGTCGATCTAGATGTAATGACTGCATTCTGGTGCCAGGCCCTCGACCTCGAACACGTGTGGACCGGACCCTCTGGTGGGCACCTGCTGACGGCGACCGACGGGTCCGGGCGCCGGCTCGCCCTCATGCCTTCGCACCGCACGAAGACCGTCAAGAACAGGGTTCACTTCGATCTCCGTCCGGACCGCGACCAGCACGCAGAAGTCCGACGACTGGAGGTCTTGGGGGCGAGACGCATCGACATCGGGCAAGTCGACGTCCCATGGGTGGTCATGGCCGACCCAGAGGGCAATGAGTTCTGCGTGTTGCGGTCGCTCGCCGAGAAGGAGAAGGGCCTGGCTCTGAACGGCGGCTGATCGCTCCGCTCACGCTCACCGACCGACCAACTTCGTCAAGCTGGCCGCTCCCCTCCTTGCGGTAGCCAAGTCCCATACCGCCGGCTGGTTCTCCCCGTCGGTCAGCTGACATCAGGTGGGCCGGCGCTGATTCTCTAAGTACAGCCCCGGAGAAGTAGCCCGTACCACCGCCTCGAGCCGTCGGGCCACTCGTTCGTCGAGCATCACGACGGCCTCGTCGATCGCCACGAAGCGGTACTCCGATAGCTCGCCGGGATCGAGACGAATCGACGCCAGCGTCGCATCGTCGAGCAATCCGACGTCGAACAAGAACATCAAGCTCTCGAGGTAGTCACCTGTCGAGGAGTTGTAGTCGACACACACCATCTCGCCCGCCACCAAGCCGAGCTGAAGTTCCTCAGCGATCTCGCGCTCGCACGCAGCCCGCGGAGACTCCCCATTTTCGACCGCTCCACCCGGCAACTCCCACCTCGCCTTGTAGACGGGTTTGACGACCAGGATCTCTCCAGCCTCGTTGCGAATCAACGCTCCCGCCCCCATACGTTTCGCAGGCAACGACTGCTGATAGGCAACGCTCTCGCCCTCACGAGACCGCCCACCGTCTCCATCCATCACACGGTGGAACTTAGCTCGACCCACATGCCACCTACCGCAGGGCTTGTCGCGCAGATGCCCGGACGCGGCCGAGCGTGACCAAGCCCTTCCGAGGAGCCAGCAGCTACTCGCGCGGGGACTGGTCGGCTCGACGAGCCGCGACTTCGACGCTGTCTCGAAGTGCCGTCCAGAACGTCTCGTCCACCGCTGGCAGGCTCGGCCACCGAGGGTCCGATCCCACGGCTCCGTCGATGAGCTCGCGAATCACGTCAGCGTGACCAGCGTGCCGGTACACGTCGGAGATGACATGCACCATCGCCTGCGCCAGTGAGAGCTCACGGTCACCCTCCGGCCACCACGGCACTTCACCAACTGCATCGAGCGGAAGCGCCGCGATCGTCTCGTCCGAGTGCGCCCACACCCGCCGATACAGCGAGACCACGCTCTGCGCCGTCTCGTTCGATCGCACCCACATGTCGCCGTTGACCTCCCCATCGGACCGCCAGGGCAGCGGTTCCTCGAACGGCCGCCCGAACACGACGCCGACGTAGCCGATCTCGGAACACGTCACATGGCGAACCAGACCCAAGAGATTCGTCGAAGTCGACACCAGCGGTCGCCGAATGTCGTACTCCGTCAGCCCCTCGAGCTTCCACAACATCACGTCACGAGCGGACTGCAGGTACTCGTGCCAGATCGCCTTCGGGTCCACGGCCACGTCAGGCAGCATCGCGCGCCGGGCCAGGCTCGTTCACGCTCCCTTCAGCGCCTCGACGAACTGCCACCTACCGCCGGTTGCCAGCCAGCTTCGTCATCCTCGGGCTGCCCGCCACTCGTCGAAGGTGATGGCGTACTCGACGTCGCCCTCTTCGTCACCGGGGATGCGTACTGGCCAGTCGGCACGGAACTCGCTCACGAGGCGCATGCCGGCCTTCTCCATCACACGACGCGACGCAACGTGGACGGCCATCGTCTCTGCCAACACTCGTTGGATGCGTCCCGTCGAGAAACCGCGGTCGATCAACGCGATCGACCCTTCAGTCGCAAGCCCCTTGCCCCACGCCGATGCGGCCAGACGGTACCCGAGCTCGGGCTCGTCGTCGCTGTGACCAACGTTGGGTCGATAGTGGAACCATCCGAGGAAACGTCCGGTCGTCCGTTCGATCGCGGCCCAGAACCCGAACAGGTCGGACCGCTCGTGGTACCGCAACCAGTGCTCGATCATCTCGACCGCGCTTTCGCGCGTGACCGGCTCGCCGTCTTCCACCCATCGACGGACCAGCGGGTCGCTGTCGAGCGCGAGCAGATCCTCGGCGTCGTCGAGCGTGAACCGTCGCAGCGCGAGACGTTCGGTGGTGAGCAACACGCTCGGTTCGGCCATCCACCGAGCCTTGCACACACCGTGCGCCACGGCGCCCATTCTCGGTCGCTCTCTAGGTCTGCGCATGCCCGAGTGATGTCGACGCGCTGCCGTCGGCCGCTGTGCCGCTGCAGATCCCATAATCGCTCGAAGCCGACCGGATCCGTCCCCAACGATGCCGGGTGCCGGCAGCGGGCTGGCCTCAGCTGCCTCGATCGGAGGCGTCAGTCGAGAAGCGGCTACCTTCATGCGTCCGGCCGACGTCGCCCCAGCGGTCGTGCCCCGCACAACATAAGTGAGGACACCATGGCCCCGAAGTCATTTGATGACGCTGTCGAGACAGCTCGACGAAACCTCGGATCCATGGCGCAAGGCGACGCCGGACCGTCGATTGCGCTGCTGTCACAGCGCGACGACGTCGTGTTGGCCAACCCTCTCGTTCCTCCGATCATTGGTTTCACCAGCGTCGCAGCGGAGGTGAAGCGAGTCGCAGCGATCTGGCTGTCGGGCTTGACGACGAGGTGCCACCTACCGCCGGCTCTCTGCAGCATCTCGACCTCGACGGGTGTCGCTCAGATCGCTGGCGCGGTGTCCTTGCGCACGAGGTCGGCGGATAGGCATGTTGGTGAGCTCTAGGTTGTGGTCGTGACGTCGTGGACCCGGGAAGCATTGACTCACGAGACGATGGTTCGCCAGGGTTTGTCGTCGCGTCGACCCGTGGGTGTCGTCGACGCCGTTCGATCCGTGCTGGCGCTGCAGGCCCAGGAACCGGCGGCGCTGTATCTGTCGCTCTGGAATCGCATCGACAACTTCGATCCGAGCGATCTCGACCGGGCGTTGGCCGACGGCACGATCGTGAAGGCGTCACTGTTTCGTTTCACGCTGCACGCCGTCGACGCGAACGACATCCCATGGGTGAGGGCCGCAATGCAGAGTCGCGTGCGCGACGCCGGATATCGCAATGTCCTCGATGACGTCGGGCTCACCGCGGAACGGGTCGACGAACTCCTCGAACGATTGTCGATGGTGGTGGCCGCGCCGTATGACAACACCGCCATGGAACAGGTGCTCTCCGAACTCGTTCCCGAGGTCGTTGACCCGGCCCGGCTCTGGTCGGCTCTGCGCGTCGTCGCCTTCCGGCACGCTCCGACGACGGACCCCTGGTCGTTCGGCCGCCGCCCGGCCTTCCTGCCGTGCACGGTTGCAGCCGATGACGAAGTAGCCGCAACTGCCGAACTCGTGCGTCGCTACCTCATCGCGTTCGGGCCGGCGACGGTCGCTGACATGTCGCAGTTCACCATCCTCAAACGGTCGGCCCTCCGGGAGGCCATCGCGTCGATGGCCGATGTCGTGGCCGTTTCGGGGCCGGACGGCTCGCAGCTCCTCGACGTGGACGGCGGCGATCTCCGACCGGATGCCGAGATGGCAACGCTTCCGCCGCGACTGCTGGGGATGTGGGACAGTGTGCTGCTGGCGTACGAGGACCGCTCCCGCGTGATCCCTGACGAGCACCGTCCCCACGTCATCCGGCGCAACGGCGATGTCCTCCCGACCGTCGTGGTCGGCGGTCTCGTCCGGGGAGTCTGGCGGGCCTCATTCGACGCGATCGAGGTCCGAGCGTTGGAACCATTGGACGATGCCGCGCTGGACGATCTGGACAACGAGGCGCGTGAGCTGCGGCGCCTGCTGGCCGACCGGGAGCCGGCCGTGTTCTCCCGATTCGGTGGATGGTGGGATCGCCTGCCCGACGGTCCGACGATCACGATCGGGTCCTGACCGCGGGCGAGCTCGACATCGGGAAGCGCGGTTCCATGCCCGCCATGCCACCTACCGCCGGGTTGAGGTTGCGTGACGGTGGCCGACGTCTCAGTCCGACGACGCCCGGTAGCCGATCATCATGATGTGCGATGTCGCCCCCATGAGGGCGGGCTCGGACTCGACTGCTCGCGCAGCGAAGAGTTGGTTGTCGAGGTCCGCTAGGTCCTCGACGATCCAGCTCGGTCCCTCGACGGCGAACAGACTGACATCGACCAGGCCAGCGGTGAGCGCTTCGTCGCGGAGGTCTTCCGGACGGTGGAAGTAGGCGGTCGTGAAGAACTCGGGTCTGGTGTGCACGTCGGGGTTGCGATGCTGGCCCGATTCGAGATCTCCTTGGACGATCGACCGAAAGACCGGGTCGTCGAGGTTCTTCCGCTTGAGCCCGTCCATCAGTGAAGCGAATCGCGAGATACCCACGGCGACCACGACGCCGCCCGGCCGGACGATGCGTCGTGCCTCGGCGAGCGCGGTGGCGCGATCTGATGCTTCGGTGAGGTGGTAGAGCGGGCCGAGAAGCAGCACCGCATCTGCGAACGCAGTGACAGCGGAGAGGTCTCGGGCATCTCCGAGTTCGGATGTCAGACCGCGCAGGCCTGCGCTTCGGGCTGTCTGTGCGACCTGCTCCACGTGTGCTTCGATCGGCTCGATGACGTGCACCTCGAAGCCACGTTCGGCGAGCGGCACGGCGTAGACCCCGGTTCCCCCGCCGACGTCCACGATCCGACCTGGGGGAGACGGCAGATATCGATCGAGAAGCTCCAGCGTTCGAACATGTTCAAGGCGCGGCCGTCCATCGACGAACAGACGCGAGGACTCGAATCCGAGGGCGTAGTGCGCAGCGATGTCGGGATCGACCACGACATGAGCATCACACACCAGACGCCGCTGCGATTCGTGATTTCAACGGCTGCAGCCAGGTTGATCGGTCGAGCAAACGAGAGCTCCAGAACCGTCGCGTCCGACGTGTCACCTACCGCCGGGTCAGCCGGCAGGGTCGCCGATGGCTGCGAGCAGGGCCAGGTACGTGGTCGCCACGTCCGCGTCAGCCGTCACGCGTCGCGCCGCCGGCCGACGATCGCAGATGTCGGAGAGCCGTTCGAACGCCTCGCAGTGCGTGCGAGAGGCGAGCACCGATTCGGCCATTCCTTCCAATACGACCGTCCCTGCACACTGGACCGTCGACGCCGGCCGTGCATTCATCGATCGCCAAGGCAAGCGCATCACCTCGGGCGAGGGCATCAGTCTCGCTATGCACGAGCTCGAGCTGAATCGAGCAGTGGGGCTCGTGTCGCTCATGCTTCGACCACAGCCCTCGGTGATCGGTCGGGTACTGGGTCGTTCCGAGCGCACGACAACGCGGGCTCGCTCGTCGCGCGGTGGCGCTGGCCAGCGACTGGGCCATCGGAGCAGGCGGGTATGCGCGTATCGAGGCGTGGGTCGAGCCAGACAACCGTCCGTCGCAGTGCGTGCTGCTCGCGGCAGGCTTCGAGCTGGAAGGGCGGCTGAGATCGTTCCTGGCCGTCGGCGATTCGAGATCAGACGCACTGGTCTACTCGCGGCTCCAAGCAGGCGACGGCTGACCCGCCACCTACCGCCGGGTCCGCCCCGTCGTCATGCGCTCGTCGGCAACTCGAGCCGGGCAGCGCATCACGGCAGATCTGGGCGGGTCGGTCGCACGGTCAGAAGACCAGGATGTCGACTGCGCAGCGGATGCCGGGCGCTCGGGAAAGTCGAGGGTCAGCCGTTACGAGTGGGCACGAGAGGCCCTCGGCAAGCGCAATGTAGGTGGCGTCGTATGGGGTCACGTTCGACCGAAGTTCGTAGGCCCGAATCATCAACGGGCCGGTCGGAAAGCGCGCGATCGGAAGTGACAGCAGGTCCTCGACTGCCGATCGGAATCGTCGCGCTGTGAGGTCTCCGGCGCGCCAGCGCCTGCGGAGCACGGAGACGGTTTCGACATCGACGAGGTCCGGAGCGGACCACTGCGAGGCGGCAGCGATCCGGGTGCGTGCGGCGCGTCCGGCTTGCCCGTCGTCGCCGACCACATTGGCGAGCACCGACGCGTCGATCACGATCAACGGTCGCCGCGCTCCTCGTCGAGGTCGGCGACGGCTCGTTCAAGGTCGACGCGCCCACCGTTCCGGCGAGAGATGCGTGCGAGTACGTCGTCCATAGTGGGCGTCGATGCCAATCGCGTGAGTTCCGCGGCGAGGTACTGCTGGAGTGACTGCCCTGCCGACTCGGCGCGGTGCTGCAGGCTCGCGTGCACGTCGTCGGGCAGATCGCGTACTAGTACATTCGGCATGCTTGCATTCTGCTATCAAGTCGTTCAAAAGGCAACTCACGGCTCAGCGAACAGACCGGCAGATCTGGACGGATGAGCGCTGGCGCGGCGACGGTATCGAAGTGATACCATCCGGGAATGGCTATGACACTCCGACTCAGCGATGAGGAGCAGGCAGCCCTGCGCCGTCGGGCTGCTGCTGAAGGAATTTCGATGCAGGATGCTGCTCGGCGAGCGGTGCGGGAGTTCGTTGCACGAAGTGATCACCGCGATCGCGTCGCCAACTCCGCGCGCCTCATCTTGGACGTGCACGCCGACGCCATCGAGCGACTCGGCCGGTGAGCGAACCTGTCGAGTACCTCGACCTCGAGGATGTCGTCGACCTGGCAAGAACGTTGCTCGGGGATCCGCCCCCGATCCGCGACATCGGTCTGCTCGGCTCTGCGGTCGCTCGTCCTCGCACGACCCTGCTCGGAGAGGATGCGTACCCGGATGTCTGGTCGAAGGCGGCTTCATTGCTGCAATCGATCGTGAACAATCATGCGCTCATCGACGGCAACAAGCGGCTGGGCTGGTTGAGCACGGCCGTGTTCCTCGAACTCAACGGGGTGAGCGTTGCCGGCGCCTCGAACGACGACGTCTACGACCTGGTCATCGACGTAGCCACGAACCACTGTCCAGTCGATGACCTCGCCGCGCGCTTGAAGAAGTTGAGCCCACCCCCGCAACGTGCATAACAGCGCCATGGTTGATGGGAACCGCGGTGGGCACTCCTGGTTCAGACTGATCCTGCGCGCCTCTTTCGAGCCACACCACGGCCGATTCACCCGGCGGGCAGCACCTCGTTAGAAAGCCAACCCGAAGGCAGCAGGCAGTTAGCGAGCCCACCCGCCGGACGAACCGAAACGCTACGAACACGCCGCAACGCCATCAAGATCATCAACCAGGCAGTTCTGCGCTACCTGGCAGTCCAAACGGACTCGCTGAACGCACATATCTTCGGATCTGAACATGCCCCTACCGCCGGCTCTCTGCAGCGACCGCAACGAGGCGAACGTTGACTGACAGGGCACTAGCGCGTGTCGTTCAGCTGGCGCGTGTCACGGACATTCGAAGCCGTCGGCGGGGGTGTGGCCGATGGGATCGATGAGGTACTGATCGATGACGTCGCCGCTGCACGTGCCGGGCAGGTAGCCCGTGTGGCCCTCGGCGTGGACGACGACCAGTCGTCCGTCCTCGAGTGCCTGGGCCATCTTGCGCGTGCTGGCCAGTGGCGTGGCAGGGTCGCCCGTGGTGCCCATCACCAGGATCGGCCCTGCGCCGGCACCGGTGATGGCGATCCGCTGGTCGGTCGCAGGGGGGAAGAACGTGCAGAAGTAGCTGCCGTTCGTGTTCGGCGCGAACCGAGGCGCGATGGTCTGGAAGTCGGCTGCATTGGCGTCGTCCTCGGCGACTGTCGGCCGGGCGGCGCTGTCCGCACACGTGATCACCTGGAATGCCTCGAGCATATTCTCGTATGTCCCGTCCGGCTGGCGACGGAAGTATTCGTCGAACAGCGCGAGCATCGCCGAACCGTTGCCCGACTGGGCGTCCGCCAACGCCCGCTCGAGCACCGGCCAGAGCTGCTGGCTGTACATCGCTTGGGCGACCGCGTTAAGGGCCATGCCCCTGGTGAGCTCCGGTCGACGATCTTCGGTGGGGATCGGGTGGTCGTCGAGTCGAAGCATCAGGGCGTCGAAGGCACCCTCGGCGTCACCGCCGTTGTGGAACGCGCAGTCGGCGGTTGCGCTGCACGCGGCGAGGAAGGAGGTGATCGCCTGCTCGAAGCCGGCCGCCTGATCGAGGCTGCCCTGCTCCTGGTCGGCGGCGGGGTCGACGGCTCCGTCGAGGGCGGCCGCCCGAACCGTGTCGGGGAACAGCGTGGCCCATGTCGCTCCGAGTTCGCTGCCGTAGCTGAAGCCGAAGTAGCTGATCGTGGTCTCGCCGAGCGCTGCACGGATCGAGTCCATGTCGCGCGCGGATTCGTTGGTGCCGACGTACGGCAGGATCGTCGCGTTCTTCGTTGCGCAGTCGTCGGCGAACTCCTTGGCCAGGTCGATCGGGAGTTGGCGCTCCTGCGGGGTGTCGGGGGTGATGTCGATCCCGGTGTAGAAGTGGTCGTAGTCGGTGATGCAGTCGACGGTGGGGAGGCTGTAGCCGGTGCCCCGCGGATCCCACCCGACGATGTCGAACCGGTCGAGCAGCGCCGGGCTGTACACGGACTCCGCCTGGATCGCGAAGTCGCTGCCACCGAACCCAGGTCCACCCGGGTTCACGAGCAGGCTTCCGATGCGCTTCGCCGGATCGGCCAGATGACGGGCGACGAAGAGATCGATGGTCCCCTTGGCAGGATCGGCGTGTTCGAGCGGCACTTGGAGGTGACCGGTCTGCACCCGCGCATCTGGACCGAACGGGGTCCACTCGAACGGGCTGCCGGCATCCGCCGTGATCGGTGTGCTCGGCTGGCCGGACTTCACCGTGCAGGCGCTGATGAGTGCCGCGGCGGCGAGGAGGAGCGGGACGCGGCGCATCGGCCGGAAGGTTATGGGCTGGATCTGCGATCGCGAGGTCAGCCGCAATCGGTCTCCGGTGGGAGCGGCACCGACGGGTCGACGAGGTAGTTGTCGACCGTGTCGTCGACGCAGCGATTGACGCCGTACCCGGTGTGCTGGTCGGCCGTCACGACGATGAGGTGCCCGTCCTCGAGCGCCCGCGCCATGTTGCGCGTCCCGCTCAGCGGCGTCGCGGGGTCGCCGGTGGTGCCCACGACCACGATGGGTCCGGCCCCCTTGCCGGTGATGGTGACCGGCGGGGCGGGCTTGATCGGCCACACCGAGCAGAACGTGAGCTCTGCCATCCATCCGCGTCCGAGGCGTGGTGCCGCGGCGGCGAACTCCGCCTCGTGGGAGTACAGGTCGTCGGGTCCGGTGCTGCCCGGATCATCGAGGCAACCGATCGCGAAATACGCCTCGAGCGCGTCGTCCCAGCCCCCGTTCCGGTAGCCGTAGTAGTCGTCGTACAGGTCGAGCACACCTTGGCCGTCGCCCTGCTGCAGGTCGGCCAGCGCCTGTTCGAGGCGCGGCCAGTACGACTGGTCGTACATCGCGTCGGCGACCGCCGTGGAGAGCACTGCTTGCGTGATGTCGGGACGCCCCAGATCCGGCGCCTTCACCGGGGATGCATCGGCGGCGGCATTCAGCGCGTCGAAGGCTCCCTCGGCGTCACCGTTGTTGTTGAAGGCGCAACTCTTGTCCGCACTGCACTGCGCGAGGAACGTCGCGAACGTCGCCTCGAAGCCGGCGGCCTGCTGGATGTTCTGCTGGAGGTAGCCGACGGTGGGGTCCACCGCTCCGTCGAGCACGGCCGCACGGACGGTGTCGGGGAACATCGTCGCCCACGTGGATCCCAGCTCGCTGCCGTAGCTGAAACCGAAGTAGCTGATCGTGCGCTCCCCCAGCGCGGAGCGGATCGCATCGATGTCGCGCGCGGAGTTCTCCGTGCTGATGAACGGAAGGATGTCGGCGTTCAGGCGCAGGCACGCCTGACCGAACTCCGTGCCGGCGGCGACGAGATCGGCGCGCTCTTGCGGCGTGTCCGGCGACGAGTCGAGCGAGAAGTACGGGTCGTAGTCGTCGATGCAGTCGATCGCGGGCTCGCTGGACCCCGTGCCTCGCGGGTCCCAACCGACGATGTCGAACCGGTCGAGGAGGTCCTGCCCGTAGATGGATTCCGCGTTGTAGGCCAGCCCCGAGCCGCCGTAACCGGGACCGCCGGGGTTGACCAACAGCGTGCCGATGCGGTTTGCGGTGTCGACCGCGCGATGGCGGACGGCGTAGAGCGAGATCGTGCCGTCGCCGGGGTGGTCGTAGTCGATCGGCACGTCGAGGTAGCCCTCATCGACGCCGTCGCTGACCTCGCTCCATGCGAACGAACTGTTGTCGGCGGGCACGCTGTCGGTCGGCGCCGGGTCCGGAACATCGGTGGTCATCGGCACGGTCCCGAGGTCGACGGTGTCGGCCGTGTGGAGCGTGACGCCGTCGATCGTGCCGCGGTTGCCTCGCCCTTGGTTCGCTCCTTCGTCGATCCCGTCACCGCACGCGGCGGCGAACACCAGCGAGCAGGAGAGCATGACGATGGGCAGGCGGCGACGCATGGGAGCCATCGTAGAAGTGAGCGATGCCGTCCGTATCCTCAGTCGCATGCGCATGGGTCCACACATGATGATGCCGGGGGACGCCGACGCAGTGAAGGGCGTCAAATTGCAGCGCAGTTCTCTGCGCCGGGCCTGGCACTTCGCCCACCCGTACCGCCGCACGATCGTCATCTTCCTGGTGTCGATCGTGGCCTCGGCCCTGATCGGGCTGGTGCCCCCGTTCGCCTTCCGCCGCATCCTCGACGTCGCCATCCCGCAGTCCGATCGAGCCGGCATCAACGTGCTCGCCGCAATCGTCGTCGGTGCGGCCCTGGCCGATGCGGGGCTCGCCATCGTCCAACGGTGGTGCAGCGCCCGGATCGGTGAGGGACTCATCTACGACCTGCGGGTGGCGTTGTTCGCCAAGGTCCAGCGGATGCCCATCGCGTTCTTCACCCGTACCCAGACCGGCGCGCTCACCAGTCGCCTCAACAACGACGTGGTCGGTGCCCAGACCGCGGTGACCAGCACGCTCGGCAGCGTCGTCAGCAACGTCGTGGTGCTGATCACCACGCTCGGGGCGATGGCCGCGCTCGAGTGGCGACTCACCCTGCTCGCGCTCATCGTGCTCCCGGTCTTCGTCATCCCGGCGAAGCGTGTGGGCCGCCGACTGCAGGACATCTCCCGCCAGAACATGGCCACGAATGCCGAGATGAACAACCAGATGGCGGAGCGATTCAACGTCGCCGGCGCGTTGCTCGTCAAGTTGTTCGGTCGCCAACACGACGAGGTCACCATGTTCTCGGGACGCGCGGCGAGGGTGCGCGACACCGGCATCAAGTCAGCGATGTACGGACGCGTGTTCTTCGTGGCGCTCGGACTTGTCGGTGCACTCGGCGCCGCTGCCATCTACGGCGTCGGCGCCCACCTCGTGGTCAGTGGGAACATCTCCACAGGCACCCTGGTCGCGCTGGCCGCCCTCGTCACTCGCGTGTACCAACCCCTTACCGGCCTCACGAACGCGCGTGTCGACCTGATGACCGCGATGGTGAGCTTCGAGCGGGTGTTCGAGGTGCTCGATGCCCCTGAGTTCGTCACCGACCGGCCTGGCGCGGTCGATCTCGTGGAGCCCGTCGGTCGCGTCGAGTTCCGCGACGTGTGGTTCCGCTACCCGGCGGGTGCCGACGTCACGGTGCGGTCGTTGGAGGCGCCGTCGACGGTGGTGGGCGCCGACCCGGATCGCGACGTGCTCCAGGGAGTCTCGATGGTGGTCGAGCCCGGCGAGACGGTGGCGCTCGTGGGGGCGTCCGGTTCCGGCAAGACGACCATGTCGGGCCTCATCCCTCGCCTCTACGACGTCACCGGTGGGGTGGTGTCGGTCGACGGTCACGACGTGCGCGACCTCACCCAGGACAGCCTCCGCGAGGCCATCGGTGTCGTCAGCCAGGACCCGCACCTGTTCCACGAGTCCATCGGTGCCAACCTGCGGTACGCGAAGCCCGACGCGACAGTTGCCGAACTCGATGCCGCGTGTCGTGGCGCCCGCATCTTCGACACCATCGCCGACCTGCCCGACGGCTACGACACAGTGGTCGGCGAGCGCGGCTACCGGTTGTCCGGCGGCGAGAAGCAGCGGCTGGCCATCGCTCGGTTGCTGCTCAAGAACCCGGCGGTGATCATCCTCGACGAGGCCACCAGTCACCTCGACAACGAGAACGAGGCGCACGTGCAGGCGGCGCTCGAGGAGGCCCTGAAGGGCCGCACCGCCGTCGTCATCGCCCATCGACTCTCGACGATCCGCGATGCGGACCGCATCGTGGTGCTCGACGAGGGGCGCATCGTCGAGCAGGGCAGCCACGACGAACTGATGCGTCGCGACGGGGTCTATGCCGCCCAGGTGCGTGCCGGCGAGACGACGATTGGTGTCTGACCTGCTCGTTCGTGGCATCCGCGAACCCTGTCACACCCCCTCGCCATGATGGTCGGTATGGAATCCGTACTCGTCGTCCTCCTCGTGGTGGCCCTTGCCGTCATTGCGTGGCTGTTCGCGAACCGTCGCACGGTCCCGGTGGCGCCCCCCACCGCCGGCGTCCCCGACTGGTCGCCGCAGATCGTGCACGAGGCCGTCGCCGCAGCCGTCTCCCAGGCCAACGAACGGGCCAACCTCGAGCGCGACCGGGCCGTCCAAGCGGCGGTGCAGCAGGCAGTGCTGTTCACCCGCGAGCAGTTGGGTGCCGCCACACAGGCCGCCGATGCGTCACTCGCCGGCCGCCAGCAGCTCATCGATCAGAAGCTCGGCGAGGTGCAGACCGGTGTGCAGACCGACATCGATCGGCTCTCACAATTGGTCCAACAACTCGGCGACGCCACCAGCGAGCGGTTCGGCCAGGTCGACCGATCGCTCCAGGTCCACACCGAGATCACCCAGTCCCTCGGTGCCACCGCCAACAGCCTTCGTGAAGCGTTGGCCTCATCGAACGCCCGTGGGCAGTGGGGCGAGCGCATGGCCGAGGACGTCCTTCGCCTGGCCGGCATGCAGGAGAAGGTCAACTACGTCAAGCGCACCGGGCTCTCGGGCGAAGGGTCGGGCATCCCCGACTTCACCTTCCTCCTGCCGAAGGGCCACGTCCTGTTCATGGACGTCAAGTTCCCGATGGCGTCCTACCTCAAGTACCTCGAGGCGACCACCGAGGCCGAGCGCTCGGCCTACCGCGCCACCTTCGTCCGCGACGTTCGTGCCCGGGTCCGCGAGTTGGCCAAGCGCGAATACGCCACCGTCGACGAACGTCCCACGGTCGAGAACGTGCTCCTGTTCGTACCCAACGAGAGCCTCGCCTCGTTCATCCACGAGTCCGACGACACCCTGCTGGAAGACGCCATGCGCCAGCACATCGTCATCTGCTCGCCGCTCACCCTCTTCGCGTTCCTCGGCGTCATCCGTCAGGCGTTCGACAACTTCATGATCGAGCAGACGAGCCACGAGATCCTCAGCCTGTTGGGCAAGTTCGGCCAGCAGTGGGGGAAGTACGCCGAGCAGGTCGACAAGGTGAAGCGCCAGTTCGACCAGGTGAACCGCTCCTTCGACGACCTCGCCACCACCCGACGCCGCGCGCTCGAGCGTCCGCTCAACGCCATCGACGACCTCCGCCGCAGCCAAGCCCTGCCGATCGACGGCGAACTGTTCACGGTGGACTCGCCCGAACTCGACAACGTCCACGAACTCGGCGCCTGACGCCCGGCGCGCAACGACCAGCAGCGCTCTAACCTCTGCCGAGATGACTGCTCCCGCGTCGCTGCAAGCGAACCTGGCCGATCTTGCCGACCTCGCTGCCGTGCGCGGCGTGCTCGGCGCAGCGTTCGCCGACGACCCGATGTTCGAGTGGGTGTTCCGCGAGGGTGCCACGCGGCTGCAGGCCGGTGCTGCCTGGCTGGGGTTGTTCACCGAGGCCTTCGCGGCCCATGGCACGATCGACGTCGTGCGCGACGACAGTCGCATCGTCGGCGTCGCATTGTGGCGGACCGACGACCGCCCCTTCGCCTTCCCCGACCTCCCCAGCGTCGGCGGGATGCTCGCCGCGCTGCTCGGCCCCGAGCGCGCCGCCACGGTGGGTGCCGGGCTCGGTGCGTTCGCCAACAACAAGCCGGCGCCGCCCTTTCACTACCTGCAGTTCTTGGCGGTGCATCCAGAACATCAGGGTGCGGGCCACGGTCGACGACTGGTCGCCGCCGGCCAGGCCAGGGCGCGCGAGGCGGGTGTGGGGATCTACCTGGAGAGCACGAACCCGGCGAACCTCGCGTTCTACCGATCGCTCGGCCTCGAGCAGATCGGGGAGTTCACCCTGCTGCCCGATGGTCCCGCTGCCTACCGCCTCTGGTGGGCCGCGTGAGCCAACCCACGCTCAACCTCGATCTCGACGACGGGGGCGTCCCGACCTACTCGGTGGGTGAGCTGGCCGAGGCCATCAACGGCGCGCTGCGCCGCCGGTTCGACGACGGCGTGTGGGTACGCGGCGAGATCCAAGGCTGGAACGAGCGTGGGCAGCACGCCTACTTCCGTCTCGTCGAGGACGGCGGCGACGGCAAGGCGGTCGTCAACGTGCAGTTCTTCGCCAACAGCCGCGCTCGCCTCCGTCCGCTGCTGATGAAGAACCGGCTCCATCTGGCCGACGGCCTCAAGGTCCGCATCTTCGGCCACCTCGACTTCTTCGCGCCGTCGGGTCAACTCGGCCTGAAGATGAGCGGCATCGACCCCCGGTTCACCCTCGGCGAACTCGCGTTGCAGCGCGACGACGTCGTGCGTCGGCTCACCGAGTCCGGGCTGCTCGATCGCAACAAGCGACGGCCGCTGGCGGTGGCGCCGCTGCGAATCGGAGTCGTCACCAGCACCGCCAGCGCGGCGTGGGCCGACTTCTTGCACGAGATCGAGCGCAGCGGCCTGGCGTTCCAGCTGCGCGTGCTCGACGTGCGGGTGCAGGGCGAGTGGGCGGTCACCGAGGTCACGGCAGGGGTGCGCACGCTCGCCCGCCGCGCCGACCTCGATGCCGTCGTGCTCATCCGCGGCGGCGGCAGTCGCAGCGAATTGGCCACGTTCGACCACGAGGCCATCGCCACCGCGATCGCAACTGCAGCGTTGCCGGTGTTCACCGGACTCGGCCACGAGATCGACCGCAGCGTCGCCGACGAGGTCGCCCACACGGCACTGAAGACACCCACCGCGTGTGCTGCGTCGCTCGTCGAGCACGTGCTCGCGTATCGGCAACGCACCGAGACGGCGTGGATCGCGATCGAACGCGTCGCCGAACGCGCCGTGCAGTCGGCGACCACCGACCTCGCCGAACTGTCCCAGGGCATCCGGCTCCGCGTCGTCGCGGCAGTCGACCGTGGCGAGGAACGCCTCGCCCAACGTGCCCAGCGGGTGCGAAGTGGCGCCGGTCGGGTCGTCGACCGTGCCGACGTCCGCCTTCGTTCCGCATCCGCCGCAGTTCGTCGCGCCCCTCAGCGGCTCGACCCGGAAGTTCGCCACCTCGATGCCGTCGGCGAGCGCGTCCGCCTGCTCGATCCCGTCAACACGATGGCTCGGGGTTGGAGCATCACCCGCACCGTCGACGGCCGGACGGTCCGCGCCGCGGATGAGTTGGTGCCCGGCGACCAGATCGTCACTACCTTTGCCAGTGGCACGGCGACCAGCCGTGTGGAGGAGACCCAGCCATGACCGAACCTGTCGCCGCCGGCTATGCCGAGGCACTCGACGAACTCGAGACCATCCTGGGTCAACTGGAACGCAGCGACGTCGATGTCGACGTGCTCGCCGCCCAGGTGCAGCGAGCCGCTGCACTCATCGCCTTCTGTCGCGACCGCATCGGCAACGCCCGTCTGCAGATCGAACAGGTCGTCGCCGACCTCGGCCCCGAGGGCTGAGCCGACGCCCGCTGCCCACGCCGGCACCGACTGCCGACGACGGGCGTTTCCCCCTAGCCTGCCCTCGTGATCCTGCCGGCCGTTCCGACCTCGCTCGTCGCCATCGCGGCCCGTGTGGAGGACAGGTTACGAGCGGTGCTGGAACCGGAGGTCGCCCGCTGGTCGGCGTTCGATGAGGACCTTGCCGAACCGATGAACGAGATCGGCCGGCTGGTCCTCGTCGGTGGCAAGCGGCTCCGGCCGGCGTTCTGTCATTGGGGTTTCGTCGGTGCCGGCGGAGACCCCGACGACCCGATGGTCATCGACGCCGGGGCAGCCTTCGAGCTGATGCACGCGTTCGCGCTCTTCCACGACGACGTCATGGACGACGCCGCGAGTCGTCGCGGAGAACCCACCACCCACACGGTCTTCGCCCAACACCACCGCGATCACGAGTGGGCGGGAGAGGCGCGCCGGTTCGGGGAGGGTGTGGCGATCCTGGTCGGCGACCTCGCGTTCGTCTACGCCGATCAGTTGATGGCCGGCGCCTCCGCTCCCGCGTGGTCGATCTGGAACGAGCTGCGCATCGAGCTCAACGTCGGCCAGGTGCTCGACATCGTCGGCGGGGTGCGGAACGAACGACGCCGGCACAAGGCGGAGCTGATCTGCCGCTACAAGAGCGGGAAGTACACCATCGAGCGCCCTCTGCATCTCGGTGCGGTGCTCGCCGCGCCGGATCGCGCACAGGAACTGCTCCCTGCGCTGAGCGCGTACGGCTTGCCGCTGGGCGATGCGTTCCAGATGCGCGACGACGTCATGGGCGCCTTCGGCGATGCCACGGTCACCGGTAAGCCGGTCGGCGGCGACCTCCGCGAGGGCAAGCCCACCCCACTGATGGCTCGCGCGGTAGAGGCCGCCAGCGCCGCGCAGGCCGACGTTCTGGCGCTGGTCGGAACGGTGCACCTCACCGACGCCGACGTCGAGCGCGTGCAGCAGGTCATCGTCGAGACCGGCGCCCTGGCTGATCTGGAAACCACCATCGCCCGTCTCACCGAGGAGGCCGTGGCGGCGATCGACGTCGCGCCGATCACCGGTCAGGCACGGGACGAACTGGTCGCGATGGCGGCCTACGTCAGCCAGCGCACGGTCTGACCTCAGACCTTGGCGTAGGCGGCCAGCGCTCCCTCGAGTGTGTGCTCGACGACGCCGACCTCCCCCAGCACAGCTTCCAGCCAGGGTGGGCGAACGATGGTGGCGACGGTGATCGGTTCGTCGAGGCCGGAGTGTTCGAGCGCCAGCCGGGCGAAGACCTGCGCGTAGTCGCGGGGTCGCAGGTCCTTGGACATCTCGAGCAGGGCGTAAGGGTCAGGGGGCGACGCCGTCGGCTCGAGCACCGCGAAGCTGCTCGACGCGGGGCCGGTCGCGCCGCCCCACAGGCCCGGTCCGTCGCAGAGCACGGCACCACGCACATGCTCGGGGCGCGCCCCGGCGAGCATCAGGGCGACGTACGCACCGAGCCCGCGCCCGACGACCGTGAGGTCACCGAGGTGGGCGAGCGCAGCGTCGGCGTCGGCCAGCAGCATCTCGGCCGAATACCCGCCGCCCGCCGGAACGGTGGAAGCGCCGTGCCCGGTGAAGTCGAGGGCGTGCACGGGCCCCGGCCAGGCGAGCGCCCAGCCCGGCACGGCGGCCGGCGACTGCTCACCGAGTCCGTGCAACACCAGCAGGGCTCGGCCGTCTCCGGGACGCAGTTCGTGGAGCGCGAGCTGGATGTGGTTGTGGGTGAGGAACACGGTGGTCATCGAGATCCTCCGAGGAAGTCGAGCACCAGGCCGGCGACGAGCTCGGGCTGCTCGATGTGCACGAAGTGGCCCGAGTCGGTGAGCACCTCCAACCGGCCCGTGGCCGGAACGAACGGTTCGATCTGGTGGGGCAGCGTGCCCCAGCCCATCGGCTCCTGCTGGCCGGCCAGTACGCCAAGGAACGGCATGCCGAGCCCGGGCATCCGCGATGCTGTCCACTCCGGCCGCCATGGCCCGAACCCGCCGAATCGCATCGAAGGGTCGAGCTTCCAGCGCCAGCCGTCCGGATCGAGACGCGCACCGACCGTCACCAGGAAGCACAGCCACTCGAAGGACAGGCGCGGGTTCATCTTTCCTCGCCGGCGGGCGAGCTCCTCGAGCGACCCGGCACGACGGGTTGCGGTGGCCGTCTTGCGGCGGTGATCCAACCAGCCGCCGATGTCGCCGCCGATCATCCGCGTGCGTTCGTGCTCGGCGACGTCGCTCATCGGGCGCTTCGACGGCAGGCCGTCGAGGTTGACGAGGTGGCTGAATCGAAAGGGCTGTGCGTCGGCCAGCTGGATCATGAGCGCTCCGCCCTTGCTGTGGCCGATCACCGGCGCGGGACGGCTCGTGATCCGTGACATCACCCCGATCGCATCGCGGATGTCGGCGTCCCAGCCGTACAGCGCGGCGTGTTCGCTGTCGCCGTGCCCTCGTTGGTCCCACGCGATCGCTCGCCACCCGGCTCTCGCCAGTCGAGGGGCGAATTCGGAGTAGGTGAGCGCAAAGTCGGAGCCACCGTGGACGAGGAAGAGCGGATCGGCCCCCTCGTCACCCCATTCGTGGACGGCGATCCGCACGCCCGCGACGTCGAGGTCGTACTCGCGATCGGGCGCCTCTGCCCCTGGGAACTGCGCCGTCGTCATTCCGGGGAGGCTACGTGCCAGTGGGCAACCCCGCCGAACCCGCCTATGCTCCCGCCCGTGAGAGCAGCCCGACTCGCAGCACTGGCGGTGGCATCGGTGGCGATGCCCTTGCTCGCAACCGCATGTGGTGGCGACGGTGGCACCGCCGGCACGTTGCCCCCGTTGATGACGACGACCACGACGACCACGGTGGTCGTCACGACCACGACGGTCGTCACGTACTACGTGGTGCAGTCCGGCGACACGCTCAGCAAGATCGCCAATCGGTTCGGCGTCGACCAGGCCGAACTGATGGCGCTCAACCACATCACCAACCCGGATCACATCGAGAAGGGTCAGCAACTGCAGATCCCGCCACCCAAACAGGTGCTCGACACGTTGCCCCCAACCACCACGACGACCGCCGCACCCTGATCCTCCGTCAAGTTCGCCACCCTGGGTGCCGATGACCATGTGATGGTCATCGCCGCGCATCCTCGTCCGCCTCGCCGCGCTCGCCAGGCGGTTCTCGCGCTCGCCGCCGTCGCCGGTCTGCTGGTCAGTACGCCGGCACTGCCCGCGGCAGTCCCCACCGCTGTGGCCGCGACCGGCGCACCGAGTGTGCCGTGCCCGCCCGGCGCCGAATGGCAGATGCGGGATCTGGTGAACAACTTCCGGGCGCTCTACCACCAGCCGGCCCTTCCGCTCAGCGCCGAACTGACGGCCAAGGCGCAGGCGTGGAGCGACCACATGATGTTCACCGACTCGATGGTCCACTCGAACACGTATTACGGCACGCTGTCGACCGGCGTCTCCTCCGGCTGGGGGGCGATCGGTGAGAACATCGCCTACAACTACAGCGTCGCCAACGCCGAGATCGCGTTGCAGAACTCGCCGCCGCACAAGGCGAACCTGATCGGCGACTGGACCGAGATGGGTCTGGGCATCTCGTCGGGACCCGATGGGCGCATCTGGGTGACCCAGGTGTTCGTCGCTCGCTCCTCGGCGACGACGCCCTACACCGGACCTGCCGACACCAGTGCGTTCGACACCGTCACCCCGACGGTCGTGTTCGAGCCGGCAGGAGTCGTTGCGGCGGCGACCACGTCGGCGTTCCAGGTGACCGGCCAAGCCGGCGTCCCGGCTGGCGCGACCGCGGCCGTCGTCACGATCGAGGCGTCGCAGGGGACCGGCCGTGGGTTCGTGCAGGGACTCGGCCCCGGCACTGCGGTCGGGAGCACCGCCAATCTCAACCTCATCGACGGGCGCGCCGCGAACACCGCCGTCATCCCGCTCGCTCCCAACGGCACGATGCGAGTCTTCAACTCCGTCGGTGCGCACCTCCGGGTCAGCGTGGTCGGCTACTTCTCACCGGCGGGTGGGCCCGTGGCCGCAGGCCGATTCACCGCGCTCACGCCGTCGCGGCTGCTCGACACCAGAGCGGCCACTGCGGTCGCGTTCACCGGCCCGAAGCCCGCCGCGGGCGACACCGTCAAGCTCCAGGTCACCGGTCGCGGTGGTGTGCCCAGCACCGGCGTGCGGGCGGTGGCGCTCAACGTCGTCGCCACGCAGACCGACGCCATCGGCGCGGTCCAGGTCGGCGCCGGCAACATGGCGATCGGCGCCTGGCGAAATCTGCTCACCAGCCGGGTCGATCAGACGATCGCCAACCTGGTCATCGTGCCCGTCGATGGATCGGGGAAGGTGGCCCTCAACGTGACGGCCGGGACGCACCTCGTCGTCGACGTCCAGGGCTGGTTCACCACTGCTTCGGCCCCTGTCTCGACGGCAGGGCTGTTCGTGCCGTCCACGCCAGGCCGCTTCCTCGACAGTCGCACGACCGGGAACCCCGCCGCCGGTGTACGGGTGGTGGAGGTCGGGATGCGCTTCGGTCTGCCGCAGTGCCCCAGTGCGGTGTTGGGCAACCTCGCCGTGATCCCGGTCACCAACACCTACGCCCAACTCGGCCCCTACTACCAGTTCTCGGGCGGGACGTTCTCCAGTCTCAACGCCGACACGGCGGGTGTTGCGGTCTCGAACGCGGCGATCGTCCGCACCGGAATGGGATACGGCCTCGGTCTCTATACGCCGCAGTTCTCGCAGGTCGTCGTCGATCTGTCCGGCTGGTTCGTGTGAGTGGCGTCGGCAGGGACTGAGGTCCCTGACGCTCGAAATCGTCGGTTGGTAGGCTTCGGGCCATGACCTTCTGGCCCACGAAGGAGCACTGGAGCGTGGAGATCCCACTCCGGAGCGACCACTACCTCTGCCCCAGCCTCGAGGAGACCGGCTTCGTCGCACTCACGCCGTATGGCGGCGACATCCCGAGCCATGAGTGGGAGCGGTTGGAGTACATGGACTGGAAGAGCGGCGGCGACACCAACTTCGCCCCGCTCGCCTCGGCCGATGGCGAGCTCGACTGCCGCGGGTTCTGGGACAAGGGCAAGACCGACAAGGACGCGCTCTGGACGTCGAACGCCGACTTGGCGCCCACGTTGCGGAGCTACGTCGACAGCATCGGTGCCAACTTCGGACGTGTGCGCATCATCAAGCTCGAACCGCAGGATCGCGAACGGGCGTTGAAGAGCTTCCACCGCGACGACAACAACCGGTTCAACCCGTCGGGCACCGGCTGGGTGGTCCGGTCGTGGGTCGAGCTCACGGACAATCCCGACAGCTACATGCTGCTGATGGACCTCGACGAGGACCACCTTCCCGTCCCGAGCACCGAGCGCCGCGTCCCGTTGTCGAAGTACTCGCGGTTCGTCGTCGACACCCAGCGACTGTGGCACGTCGTCGTGCACAACGGCACCGCCCCGCGCTACGCATTGATCACCAGCGTCGAGTGCACCCCCGATCTCCAGCACTGGATCGACACCCAGGTCCCCGCCCTCGTCTGAACGGCCGCTGGTCAGAACGGCTTCTGGTCTGGAACGGCTTCTGGTCAGACTTCTTCTCACGTCGGCTTCTGGTCCGGGATCTTCCCGGAAGCCGGGAAGATTCCTTCCCGGAAGCCGAGATGTCGGAGCAGGCTCAGGTCTCGACGAAGCGGAAGAGGACGTCCGGCACGCTCGCCGAGTCGCCCACCGCGACGTTGCGCTCGACGCCGACGCCGTACGACATCGCACCCGGTGACACGTACGACATCGGCGTGCAGCCGGCGTCGGCGAACCACTGCCGGATGGTGGGCGTGAGGTCCTCGCCGCGGCGATGACGGGTCCAGATGACGGTGCCTCCCGGACGGACGACGGCCGGAACGGCGTCGACGATGCGTCGGATGTCCGCCTCGGTGATGTTGCCGAAGATGCCGCACACCAGCAGGAGATCGACCGGCGCAAGGTCGAGCCAGTGCACCGATCGACCCGCGTCCGCGCACCGCACCTCGATGCCGGTGCCGGCCACTCGAAGGTTGCCGGCCGCGATCGACGCCAGGCCTGCGTTCAACTCGACAGCACACCCGATGAGATCGTTGCACCGAGGGTGATCGACCGCTGCCGAGGAGAGGTCGCGGGCCTCGCCGGCGCACAACGACAGCACCTTGATGGGGCCGGGCGCCGCGCTGTCCAGCGCGTGAACGATTGCGGTCGTCACCACTGCGAGGCGACGGGACAGCTCGCTCTCCGGGTCGGCGTATCCGCGGTGCCATTCGGTCCAGTCGCGCGTCATGTGCGCAACGTAGCGAATCGCGGCGGGTCAGCCCGCCGAGCGGTGTGCGACGGCGAGGTCGGCGACGTCGCGCATGATGCGCGACATCTGGAAGTCCTTCGGCGTGTAGACGGCGCTCACGCCGGCGTCGGCGAGGCGCTGGCGATCGGATTCGGGGATGATCCCGCCGACGATGACCGGTGCATCGACACCCTCGGCACGAAGCATGTCGACGATGGCCGGCACGAGCGACAGGTGTGAACCGCTGAGGATCGACAATCCGATGACGTCAGGATCCTCGTCGCGGGCGGACGCAACGATCTGCTCGGGAGTGAGCCGGATGCCGCTGTAGACCACTTCCATCCCCGCGTCGCGCGCCGCCACCGCGATCTGCTCGGCGCCGTTGCTGTGGCCGTCGAGTCCGGGCTTGGCGACAAGGAACCGTGGCGGGCCGCCGGCCATCCGCTTCACGAACTCGGCCACTGCGGCGAGCTCGCCGACGCGACGGCCGACGGCAGCGTTCACGCCGGTCGGAGCCCGGAACTCGCCGAACACCTCGCGCAGCACCTCCGCCCACTCGCCGGTCGTGCCGCCGGCCTTGGCGAGTGCGATGGACGGTTCCATGATGTTGCTGCCGCTGGTCGCTGCGTCGTGCAGCGCGGCGATCGCCGCGTTGACGGCACCTGCGTCGCGCTCGGCGCGCCACGTGGCGAGCTCGCCGACGAGCTCGAGCTCGATGGCCGGGTCGACGGTGAGGATGTTGCCCGGAGTGTCGAGCGGCGACGGCTCGGTCTCGGTGAACGTGTTCACCCCGACCACCGTTTGGTCCCCCGCCTCGATCCGTCGCGTCCGTTCGGCCATCGACCGCACGAGGCGGCCCTTGAGCTCGTCGACCGCGGCGAAGGCTCCACCCAACGCGAGCACGTCCTGCAGTTCCGTCCAGGCTGCGTCGCGCAGTTCGGCGGTGGTGGACTCGATCACCACCGAGCCGTCGAAGAGGTCGTCGTACTCGAGCAGGTCCGTCTCGAACGCAAGCACCTGTTGCATGCGCAGCGACCACTGCTGATCCCACGGGCGCGGCAGCCCGAGGGCCTCGTTCCACGCCGGGAGCTGCACGCTGCGGGCCCGAGCTCGCTTCGACATCGTGACGGCGAGCATCTCCAGCACGATGCGTTGGATGTTGTTCTCCGGCTGCTCCTCGGTGAGGCCGAGGCTGTTGACCTGCACGCCGTAGCGGAACCGGCGGGCCTTCGGGTCGGTGACGCCGTAGCGCTCGAGGCCGATGCGATCCCACAGCTCGGTGAACGCCCGCAGCTTGCAGATCTCCTCCACGAAGCGGATGCCGGCGTTGACGAAGAACGAGATCGACGCGAACACCTGATCGAACGCCTCGGGAGCGACCTGACCCGAGGCCTTCACCGCGTCGAGCACGTCGATGGCGGTGGCGAGCGAGAACGCGATCTCCTGCACCGGTGTCGCACCAGCCTCCTGCAGGTGGTAGCTGCACACGTTCATCGGGTTCCACTTGGGTGCGTGTTCGGCGCACCACGCGACCATGTCGACGATGAGACGCTTGCTCGGCTCGGGCGGGAAGATGTACGTGCCCCTCGACAGGTACTCCTTGACGATGTCGTTCTGCGTGGTGCCTCGCAGCTCCGTCGAGGCCACACCCTGCTCCTCGGCGTTGGCGACGTACAACGCCAGGATCCAGGCGGCCGTCGCGTTGATCGTCATCGACGTGTTCATCTTTCCCGTCGGGATCCGGTCGAGCAGCGTGCGCATGTGGCCGAGGTGCACCACAGGAACACCGACCTTGCCGACCTCGCCCCGAGCCAGCACGTGGTCGGGGTCGTATCCGGTCTGGGTGGGCAGGTCGAATGCGATCGAGAGCCCCGTCTGCCCCTTCGCCAGGTTGGTGCGATACAGGTCGTTCGACGCCCGGGCCGACGAGTGGCCCGAGTACGTGCGCATCAGCCAGGGTTCGTCGCGGCGGGTCATGGCTGCAGTGTTGTCGCTGCGCCGACGTCGCCGCCACTTCCTGTCGCGCCGAGCCGTGCTGACGAGCTGACGTCCATCAAGAATTCCTCAAGTCCGCCCGGGTTCGATCCGATCTAATCGGACGTAACGGTGCGCAGAGCGCGGGAGCTCTGAGCGGGCGGAACCAGCGAGTGGACAAGATCGGAGCGGGATTCCTGTCCATTCGATGGGCGCCGGTACCGGAGGTTCGCCTCCGGTACCGCGCACCGTTACGACGGATCTCTCTCGGCCGTTCGGACGGCGACGGCGAGGCGGTCGAGGTATTCGGGACGCGAGATCTCGATGACTCCCAACGACGCGAGGTGTTCGGTGCTCCACTGCACGTCGAGGAGTGTGGCATCCGTGTCGCGGAGCCACTCGACGAGCGCGACGAGCGCCACCTTCGATGCGTCGGCGGCGGTGTGGAACATCGACTCGCCGGCGAACAGGCCGTCGATCCGCACGCCGTACAGGCCGCCGACCAACTCGCCGTCGAGCCAGGTCTCCACGCTGTGCACCCAGCCCAGTTCATGGAGTCGCGCATAGGCCCGTACGAAGTCGTCGTTGATCCAGCCGTGCGGGCGCCGTGGGTCGCCACATCGCCGCATCACCGTCTCGAACGCGGTGTCGAATCGCACCTCGTAGCGCGCACGGCTGCGCCGCAGCGAGCGCGACACCCGCAGGCCGTCGAGCGGCAGCACGCCTCGGGGATCGGGGGACCACCACCCGATGCGCCGCCGGCTGAACGGCATCGGGAACAAGCCGCCTCGATACGCCGCGAGCAATGTGCCGGGTTCGAGGTCTGCGCCGACCGCGACCAGTCCCTGTGCGTCGGCGCGCTCAGGCGATGGGAGCAACCACGGAGTGGCCGGAGGTTCGACGGGCATCAGCGCTCAGTCTGGCCCGACCGCTCGGTGCCGGGTGTCAGTAGCTGTAGAAGCCGCGCTTGGTCTTGCGGCCGAGATGGCCCGCTGCGACCATCCGCCGCAGGGTGGGTACCGCCGCGTAGTTCGCGTCGCGGAACTCGGCGTACAGCGCGTCGAGAATGGCGAGCGAAGTGTCGAGGCCCACGAGATCGAGCAGCGCGAACGGCCCCATCGGGAAGTTGCAGCCGCCCTTCATCGCCGTGTCGATGGACTCCATCGATGCGGTCCCCGTCTCCCACATCCGCACGGCGTTGTTGAGATACGGGAAGAGCAGTGCGTTGACGATGAAGCCGGCGCGATCCTTCACCTCGACCGCATCCTTGCCACAGGCCGTCGCGAACTGCATCGCCGCGGCAATGGTCTCGTCGCTGGCGGTGATCGGGCGCACGACCTCGACGAGCTTCATCATCGGGGCGGGGTTGAAGAAGTGGATGCCGCACACCTTGTCCGGACGCTGGGTGACCATGGCCATGTCGACCACCGGAAGGGTGCTGGTGTTGGTGGCGAGGATGCCTCCGGGCTTGACGATCTGCTCGAGTTCGGTGAACAGCATCTTCTTCACGGCGAGGTCCTCGACGACGGATTCGATGACGAGGTCACAGTCGGCGACCGCCCCGAGGTGATCGGTCGCCTGGATGCGCCCGAGCACGATGGCGCGCTCCTCCTCGGTCGACTTGCCCCGCTCGATGGCCTTGGTGAATCCCTCGTCGATCGTGGCGATCATCGCGTTCGCCGCGGTGAGGGTCCGCGACCGCACGACCACGTCGAAGCCCGCTCGAGCCGCCACTTCGGCCAGTCCCGAACCCATGATTCCTGACCCGAGAATGCCCACTCGCTGGATGTCGCTCATGGCCGAAACAGTAACTACTCACGGGTAACTTCAACGAAACGAGTACCGTCGAAGGCGATGGCGAATGCACCCGACACCTCGACCGACGACGTACAGGCCGCCCTTCGGTTCTTCATGGAGGCCGATCGTCTGAAGGGGGTCGAGCGGCGCAACTGGCTGGCCGACGGCTCCCGACGTGAGAACACTGCAGAGCACTCCTGGCATCTCGGCATCGCGGCGATGATCTTCGCCGGGTTCGCCACCGAGCCCGTCGACGTCGGTCGCGCTGTGTGCATGGCGCTGGTCCACGACATCGTCGAGATCGATGCCGGTGACACGTTCGCGTACGACACGTCCGCCCTTGCCGAGTCCAAGCGCGAACGAGAGGAACAGGCCGCCGATCGTCTGTTCGGCATCCTGCCCGCGGCGATGGGAGCGCACTTCCGCGCTCTGTGGGATGAGTACGAGCGAGGCGACACGCCCGAGGCTCGGTACGTGATGGCCGTCGATCGGGTGGCGCCGATGTTGCTCAACATCGCCGAGGGTGGCTCCGCATGGCGCGAGTACGGCATCACTCGGTCTCGCGTGATCGCCCGCAACGGTCCGCACGTGCAACCCGCGCTGCCGGCGGTGTGGGGCGATGCCCTGGCGCGGCTCGACGATGCCGCTGCCGCAGGGAGCGTCGATCCCGCCTGACGATACGGTGGTCGGGTCATGGCACGTCGCAAGTCCCGCAGAGCCGCCGTCGAGCGCACCCCCACCGGGTACGTGCTCAACATCGACCGCGAGGAGATCGACCTCGTTGTTCGCCTGCTCGACGAGGTCCGGATGATCATGCTCAGCGACGATCCTCAGCACGAGGCTCTCGTTCGTCGCCTGTTCCCGCCCGCGTACCATCTCGCCGACGACGCCAAGGCGGAGGCCGAATATCAGCGGTTCATGCGCGAGGAGCTCGTCGCCTCACGGCTGGAGGCCATCAACGAGGTCGACGCGGCGCTGCGTACCGGCCGAGAACTCACCGAAGAACAGGCCAACCGGTTCATGCAGGCGTTGAACAGCGTGCGGCTGGTGCTGGGCACCCTGCTCGACGTGAGCGAGGAGCACGACCCGTCACGAGTGAGCGACGACGATCCGATGGTTGGCGAGCATCAGCTGTACTCGTATCTCAGCTGGTTGCTGGAAGCCACGGTTCACGCCGTCAGCCAGTCGAGAACATGAAGCACCCGACCGACCCCGGTCCGGTGTGGGCACCCGCGCTCGGGCCGATCCGGTAGCGAACCAGGTCGACCACGCTCGCCGCCTCACCCACTGCCGATTCGAGTGCGTCGGCCAACGGCTTGCTGGCGGGATCACTGTGGCTCACCGCGACCCGGAGCCGGTCGCCCCACGAGATCGTGTACGCCGCCATGAAGTTCAACGCCTCGAGCACCGTCGCCGGACGGGCGAGCACCTCGAGCACGGTGTTCCGGAACGAGAACACCGCGATGCCGTCGCCCTCGGGGAGGTCTGCCCATCGGCCGCTGCGACGCAGGTGCTCGATCGAGCTCACCATGACGACGTTGCCGATGCTCGGTGCGAGCTGCTCGGCCACGAGTGCGGCCTGTTCCAGCGTCGCGCCGCGGGCGATGGCGTCGGCCGCCGCCCACACACAGCAACTGGTCCCGAAGCTTGCCGTGCCCGAGTCGACGACGCGCACGGGCTCGGCCGTGGCGTGTGCGCCGAGGCGTGCCGCCTTGACGGTGCCCGAGACCGCAGCGCTGATGTGGATGGAGAGGATCTCGGTGCACCCACGTGCTGCGAGGTCTTCGTAGGCCGCGGCGAATTGGCCGGGGCTGGGCTCACTGGTCGACACCGCGGGCCGGTGCTCCGGGGTGAACCTCGCGTAGAACTCGTCGGCGATGAGGCCGACGCCGTCGAGGAAGTCGATGTCGTCGATCGTGACCGTCAGGGGCACCACCTCGACCCCGAGCCGCTCGGCGAGCTCGGGGGGCATCTGAGAACCCGAGTCCGTGCAGATGCCGATCACGTCGGCAACTCGTGGATCTCGCGGGTCGCCGTCGACGACCGGTGGAGGCGCATGACCGCGACCCTAACGAGCAGGGGTAAAGGGGATGTTGCGAATGTGGAACGATCGCGAAGAACCGTTGACGTGGTCAGTTTCGCGCTCGCCGTGGCTGTTTGCCGCTCGCGGCGGCCTCTCCCACGGCCGTCGCGCCGCCCCACCGACGCCCAGTCGCGGCCCGGTTCATGGCCTCTTCCGGTTCCCATGGGCGCGAAATCGGGCGCCTTTGACCTGGTTTCGCGCCCATGGGCGACAGGTGGGTCATCGGTGACGGGTTCTCGCGCCCTTGGGCGGGGGAACGAACGGGGCGCGGGAACGGCTTGGGCGCGGGAACGAACGGGGCGCGGGAACGAACGGGTGAAACCGCGAACGCGGGGAGGGCTACTGGGCCATCTCGACGAGCCAGGGAGGCATCCGCACCGGGCGACCGTCGGCGTTCACGCAGCCGTGGACGGTGACTCCGGTCGCTCGGACCTCGCCGTCGACGGTGAGCAGATACGCCATCTGGAAGGTCGCTCGAGTTGCTGCGCCGAGGACGAGGTGGACCTCCACCTCCTCGTCGAAGCGCAGTGGTTGGCGGTACTGGACGAACACCTCGAGCACGGCGTAGTCGATGCCTTCGGCGCGCATCTCGGTGTAGGGGTGGCCGAGGTGACGCAGGTACTCCACCCTCGCCTCCTCCAGATATGGCAGGTAGCGACTGTGGTGGACGATGCCCATCGCGTCGGTCTCGGCGAAGCGGACTCGCACTCGATGATGGTACGGATAGTCGGCCGTCACCAGGCTGGGTTCGAGTTCGAGGCGCACCGTGGGCACCGTACTGCGCGAAGAAGGGCGCAATCGGCTGGCGGAAAATCCGGAGGGCGCTGATAGTGTTTCGACGCTCTCAACCGGAGGCGACCTAGCCCCCATCGTCTAGTGGCCTAGGACACCACCCTTTCAAGGTGGCGGCACGGGTTCGAATCCCGTTGGGGGTGCAAGACCACCTGGTCATCCAGTCTGGTCCCGTGGTGAAGTGGAGTTCACGCCGGCCTGTCAAGCCGGAGGTCGCGGGTTCGAACCCCGTCGGGACCGCTCGGGCGCAAGCCCGATCGGACGTCACGAAAGTGACCGAAGAACAGCCTGTCGAAGCGAGCGGCAACGCCTGCCGAGCAGGTGGCACGGTCGAGTAGCTCAGTCGGCAGAGCATACGCCTGAAAAGCGTAGGGTCACCGGATCGACGCCGGTCTCGACCACCGGTGCGCAACGGGTCAGATCCCTCGGGGTCTGGCCCGTTCGTCGTTCCCGTCCGAGGATCTTGCTGGCGCACTCGGCGGTCGTGTGCCATCTTGTGGCCTCACTCCGGCGCACTGACGCCATGCGAAAGGAACGACACATGGGACTGCTCGACAAGGCCAAGGGTCTGCTCGGTGGCAACAAGGATGCGGCGAAGCAAGCGGTCGACAAGGTCGCCGACGCCGTGGAGAGCAAGACACCGGACTCGATCGACGCGCAGGTCGAGAAGGGCGCCGAGATGGCCAAGGACGTCATCGACAAGGTGGACGGCCAGTAGCCGCGATGCCGCGGGCCTCGGCCCACTGATCAGGCGGCCGGGTCCTCCGGCCGACCTGATCGCCACGGCAGCGTGCGGAACAGTCCCGAATGGAACGCCAGGTATCCGCTCGACTTCCACTCCGAGGTGAGTCGTGGCGAGATCACCTCGTCGCTCACCGCACGCAGGTGCTGGGGAACGACGCCGGGCGCGATGTGGTGCGCGCTGTGGAAGTTGTTGCTCCAGTAGATCCACGTGAGCAGCCGGTTCGACTGCACGGTGCGAGTCGTTCGCAAGGTGAACGCGGCGAGGTCCGTGGATGCGCCGTAGTGCTCGGGAATGAGGACCATCGGCTCGAGCACGACGACCGCGAAGAGCCATGGCACGAGCCAGACGCTGACCAGCAGACTGAGGTCGGCGATCCCGACTGCGATCGCCATGGCGTAGAACGCGATGCCGATCAAGCCGTCGATGGCAACGTCGCGTCGCTGCCGCTGCGACCGCACGAACGCCGGAGGTGACCCGACGAGAGTGCGCACCGTCCACCACACGAACTGTCCGGCGAACATCGGCCCGCCGATCGGGATCAGTGCGTAGGTCCAACGCGTGGGCAAGAGGTACGGGAGACCTTCGGGATCGTCTTCGGTGCAGGCGGACTGGTGGTGGGCCAGGTGGTACGCCCGATACGTCGACCACGGCAGGCCGACGGATGTGCCGGCGATCGTTCCGATGAGCCGATTCGCCCATGCGACCGGGAACAGGTGACCGTGCAGCGTCTCGTGCACGACCGCACCGTTGCCGAGCAGCAGGAATCCCATCGCGGCCCAGGCGACGAGCCGTGTCACGCCGGTGTGTCCGACCGTGAACCAGGCGAGCGCCACGTAGGCCGACCAGGTGGCCGTCAGGTGTCCGAGCGATCGCCAGGGCATGGGCGCGCTGACGCGCCTGGCCACGATGTCCTTCCGGAGCGAACCCTCACCGAGGATCGGAATGAGCACCCTCTGCACCCCCTTCGCCACAATTCTTCCACCGCAACGTGTCGAGTGTCGCACCGCGCGCCCGCGTCTCCGGCGGCATCATGTGGGGATCGAGCACAATCCGGCGATCGTCACCCGCGAGGCCGTACCGGGCGATTTCGAGCGGTACTTCGACGAAGGGTTCCAAGAGCTGTCGTCAGCGTCGCGCCATCTCCGCTTCTTCACCGCGGTGCGGGAGCTGCCCGAAAACGTCCGGGAGCGCCTGGCTGACGTCGACGGGTGGCGCAACGGCGCAGTCGTCGCGTTCGATGCGGCAGTGATGCTGCCCGACCATCCCGAGGGCAAGCCGATCGGCGTCGCACGATGGATGGCCGACGGCGACGGACCTCCGGAGTTGAGCATCTCCGTCGTCGACGCGTACCAGGGGATGGGTGTCGGCACGCGGCTGATGGACGCCCTGCTCGCGTTGGCGCGCAAGCGTGGCGTCACCCGGATCATGGCCGACGTGCTGCGTGAGAACACCGGAATGCGCACGCTGATCAACCGATATCGGGCCGTGATCCAACGCAGCGGTGATCCGCTCGTGGTGCGATATCGACTCGATGTCTGATCCCCTGCCACACTGATCAGGTGCCGCCCATCGACCGCAGCGGTCTGGAGACCCAACTCATCGCCGCGCTGCAGGCGTTGCGTGACGATCTGCCCTCGAGCGCGCCGCTCGCACCGCTCGCGACGGCGGAGCTGGAGCGATTGTTCGATCTGCAGGTCGCGAGCCGTCACACGGACCTCGCCGCGCGTTGGCTCCGCGGGCAGGGGAAGGGTTACTACACGATCGGTTCGTCCGGCCACGAGAGCAATGCCGCAGTGGCCATGGCGCTCCGTCCGACCGATCCGGCACTGCTCCACTATCGCAGCGGTGGATTCTTCTTGGCCCGAGCGGGGCTGGACGGCGTCCGCGACATCCTCTCCGGTGTCGTCGCCTCCGTCGAGGAGCCGATCGCCGGGGGGCGGCACAAGGTGTTCGGCCGCCACGACCTGGCGATCATCCCCCAGACGTCCACCATCGCGTCCCACCTGCCTCGCGCCGTGGGTGTCGCGTTCGCCATCGGGCGGGCGATGCGGCTGGGCGTGCCCACGCCATGGCCGTCCGATGCGCTGGCGGTCTGTTCGTTCGGCGATGCGTCGGCCAACCACTCGGTGGCCACGGGTGCGGTGAACACCGCGCTCCATTGCGCCCATCAGCGGCTGCCACTTCCGCTGCTCTTCGTCTGTGAGGACAACGGGCTGGGCATCAGCGTGCGCACGCCGAACGGCTGGATCGAGGCCGCATACGGCAACCGCCCTCACTTGCGCTATGCGTCCGTGGACGGCACCGATCCCGAGGCGGTCCTGGCGACCACTCGAGAACTGGGTGAATGGGTACGAACCCGCAAGCAGCCCGCGTTCCTTCACCTGCACACCGTGCGGTTCGGGGGGCATGCCGGCACCGATGTGGAGGCGGCGTACCGCGCCGTCGCGGAGATGCGCGCGGATGCCGACCGGGATCCGATCGTTGCGACTGCGATCCGGTTGGTGGCCGCGGGTCAACGCACGGTCGATTCGTTGCTCGGCCGCCACGAGGAGTTGCGCGAGTTCGTCTACGACATCGCCGAGGTCGTGGCGCGCCGACCGCAGTTGACGTCGGCGCAGGCCGTGATGGCACCGCTCGCACCTCGTCGACCGTTCGACGTCGCGCTGGTGGCCAACCGGACGGTCGTCGCCGAGGCCGCTCCGGCGGTGCCGCTCACGCTGGCACAGTCGATCAACGCAACCCTGTCGGCCCTTCTTCGCGACCGACCCGACCTGCTCATCTTCGGCGAGGACGTGGCGGCGAAGGGAGGCGTCTACGGCGTCACCAAGGGGTTGCTGGCGCAGGCGGGCGCGGCGCGTGTGTTCGACACCCTCCTCGACGAGACGTCGATCCTGGGGCTGGCGCTCGGCGCGGCGGTCAGCGGGTTCCTCCCCGTCGCCGAAATCCAGTACCTCGCCTACCTGCACAACGCCGAGGACCAGTTGCGGGGCGAGGCGGCGACGCTGTCGTTCTTCTCCAACGGGCAGTACCGCAACGGGATGGTCGTCCGCATTGCCGGGCTCGGCTACCAGGAGGGCTTCGGCGGCCACTTCCACAACGACGACTCCCTCACCGTGCTGCGCGACATCCCCGGCCTGGTGGTGGCGGTGCCGGCGCGTCCCGACGATGCGGCATCGATGTTGCGCACGCTCGTCGCGGCCGCCCACGTCGATGGAACGGTCAGCGTCTTCGTCGAACCCATTGCCCGCTACCACACCACAGACCTGCTCGACCCCGGCGACCGCCTGTGGGCCGCGATTCCAGATCCCGCTGTCCACGTGCCCATCGGGAGCGCCCGTGTCTACGGGGATGGCGCCGATCTCACCATTCTCACGTTCGGAAACGGGGTGTACCTCTCGCTGCGCGTGGCCCGTCGGCTGCAGGCACGTGGTGTCTACGCCCGCGTCGTCGATCTGCGGTGGATCAACCCGCTGCCGGTCGAGGATCTGGTGCGTGAATCGACGGCCACCGGCCGCGTCCTGGTGGTCGACGAAACCCGCCGCTCGGGTGGCGTCGGCGAGGGTGTGATCGCTGCGTTGGTCGACGCCGAGTACCGCGGACAGCTCATGCGGGTGGCCAGCAAGGACAGCTTCATCCCCCTCGGCGAGGCGGCGAAGCTGGTGCTGCTGTCCGAGGACGACATCGAACGGGCCGCCGATCGGCTCGTGTCGCGCGCCTGACCACCGCCGATTCCTCTTACAGAACTCTCACCAACGCGCGAACTCGGCTTCACAAAGCTCCGCCAGGATGGGGTCCATGAGTTCTTGGTGGTGGTACCTCTCACGGGCGACGGGCATCGTCGCCGCGGTACTCGCCGTCGCGTCGCTGGTGTGGGGACTGTTCTTCTCCAGCCGCAACACCGGAACGCGCCTCAAGCCCAACTGGTGGCTCGCGCTGCACAACTGGCTCGGCGGCCTCGCACTCGCCTTCATCGGGCTCCACATGCTCGTGTCGTTCCTCGACACCAACCGGGGTTTGGCGTTCCTCGACCTGTTCGTGCCCAGCGGCAAGGTCGGCTGGGCGATCGGTTGGGGCGTCGTGTCGGCCTGGCTGTTCGCCATCGTCGTGCTGCCCTCGGTGGCCCGAGTCCGCCGTCGCCTCCCCCGCAAGGCCTGGCACGTCGTCCACCTGCTGTCGATCCCGGCGCTCATCCTCACGTTCGTCCACGCCTACCAGTCGGGCTCCGACTCCGGCTCCTCGGTCTTCACCAAGGCCCTGGCGCTGCTCATCGGCATCTGCATGTACCCCATCACGGTTCGCCTCATCGGCCTCGCCCAGGCTCGCCGCCGTCCGGCAACGGCCTGAATCCCTCCCACCTCCAAGGACCTCGTCATGACCTCCCGCCCTTCCAACTCCGGTCACCGCGACAACTCCGAGGCGCGCCGGCCGATCGACCCGTTGCTGTTCCAGCGCCTCGAGGAACTCGGCAACCGCCGCGCCGGTGCTCCTCTGCCGCCGCCCAGCCCGGGCTCGGCGAAGCAGACCAACGCGAGGACGGCAAACGCGAAGAACACGACTGCCCGGACGGCACCGACGAAGCACGCTCCGAACAAGCCGGGCGCCGGAAGAGGTGCCGCCGGCGCGCAGGCCGACAAGCTCAACGCCGCACTGGCCCGCTCCGCTGCTGCCCGAGCAGGCGTGGCGACCGGCGCGAAGCCGGTCGGGCGGCGTGCCAAGCCGGCGGCGTCGAGCAAGGTCGCGGCGCTGGCGCTGAGTGTGGCGACCACGGCTGCTCTCGCCGGCCTGTTCGCCCACCAGGACTCCACCACCGACTCGGTGATCCTCACCGGCGGCACGGCGCTGCCGGCGGCGGATCCGACGGCCGTCCCCGCCACCACGGTCCCGGGGGCCGTTGCCCCGAACACCGTGGCACCCACTACCGCTGCTCCGGTGTCGGCGAACGGCACCATCGCCGACGGCACCTATGTCGGTGGTGCGTCGCAGAACCGGTTCGGCACCGTCCAGGTCCAGGCCGTCTACAGCGGCGGTCAGCTCACCGACGTCCAGATCCTGCAGTATCCCGATGGTGACCGCCGCAGCCTGCAGATCAGCCAGTACGCGATCCCGAAGCTGATCACGTCGGCGATCAGTGCGCAGAGCGCCAGCATCAACGGGGTGTCAGGGGCCACGTACACCTCCCGCAGCTATGCGGCTTCGCTGCAGTCGGCCATCGACGCCGCCAAGTCCGCGTCGGGTGTGACCGGCTGACATGAGCCTTCACCACGTCGAATCGGTGATGGGCACCACCATCAGCATCGACGTGGTCGATTCACACGACCGTGGACTGATCGACGAGTTGGTCGCCTGGTTCCACGAGGTCGACGAGGTGTTCAGTCCGTACAAGGAGACGAGCACCGTCACGCGCATCGGCCGCGGTGAGGTGGGCCCGGACGACGCCGACCTCACGGGCGATGTGATCGACGTGCTGCACCGCTGCGAGCGCCTCCTGGTGGAGACCGACGGCGTGTTCGACGTGTGGTCGATGCCGTCGCCGAACGGCACCCGCTTCGATCCGTGCGGGTACGTGAAGGGGTGGTCGGTCGAGCGCGCCGCGGCGATGATTCTCGCCCACGGCTCGCAGGACTTCTGCATCAACGCAGGCGGTGACATCGCCCTCGGCGGCCGCAATCCCGACGGCAAGCCGTGGCGCCTCGGCATCCGTCACCCTGACGATCCGCTGGGTCTGGCGCTGGTCGTGGAGGGAGAGGGTCCGCTCGGCATCGCGACGTCCGCGAGCTACGAGCGGGGCGCGCACATCTACGACCCGCGAGTGGATCAACCGTCGACCGACATCGCCAGCGCCACCGTGCTCGGACCGTCGATCGCCGAGGCGGACGCCTACGCCACGACGCTGTACGTGATGGGTGTCGAGGGCCTCGCCTGGCTCGACGCGATCCCGGGCTACGGCGGCTGCGTGATCACCCACGACAACGAGCTTTTCACCACCGAGCGGTTCGACACCTACGTCGTGTCCTGAGGCGGGCTGGTGTCCTGACCCCAGTGCGCCTCCTCGGGCGGTCGCACGTGCTGGAACATCACCAGCAGGAGGATGTCGTAGAGCGCCTTGCACACACCGGCGATCAGCAACGGCCAGCCGAACGAGCTGTGGTCGAGCATCCATCCGGCGGCCACCGGTGGCAGTGCCGCGGCGAGGCTGCGAGGGACGTTGGTGACGCTTGCTGCAGCGGCCCGCTCCTCGGGCGATACCACGGCCATCACATACGACGTTCGGGCGGGCACGTCCATCGACGACAGCAGGCTGCGCAGGACGAGGCACGTGAGCGCCAGCGGCAGCGATGGCATCAGTGGCGTGGCGATGAGGAGTGCGTTTGCGGGGAGATGGGTGAACACCATCGTGCGGACCAGGCCGATGCGTCCGGCCAGCCACGACGCGACGAATCCAGAAGCGGCCGCGAGCGTGCCGGTGACGAACAGCAGGGTTCCCGCCGCGCTGACCGACATGTCGAATCGTTCGAACAGCCACAGCGCCAGGAGCGACTGGACCACGAAGCCGCCTCCGAACGCGTCGAGCGAGAACAGGGCCGCAAGCCGATAGACGACCGACCGAGACGGCCCGAGCGGCCCGGGCTTCGCGCCGGTGGGTTGCACGGCCGGGCCGAGCGACCGGTACGACACCAGCAGGGCCACCCCGGCGCAGGCATACGCGAGGAAGCAGGCGCGCAGCGCCGTCTCCTCGGTGATCCCCGTGCCGTTCGCGACGGCGTCGGGAATCCGGACCGCGAGCGACCCGAAGGCCGCGGCCAACCCACCGACGAACGCGTACCGGGCGAACAGCGCGGTGCGGTGTTCGGGCGCGGTGGTCGCCGAGAGCATCGCCTGCTCCAGTGGGAGGAAGACGCTGACGTCGCCCGACGTGGGGTTCATCGTGCCGACCGCTCCCACGATGAGCAGGACGGGGAAGAGCGTGGTTGCTGCGAACCCGAGGCCGGTGCCGATCATCAGGCACGAGCCGGCGAACAGCAGAGTCCGGCGCGGCCACTGATGACCCTTGGTGCCGACCACCAACGTCGTCGCGGCCGAGCCGAGCAACATGCCCGTGACGATGATGCCGATGCGCTTGTTGCTGAATCCGAGGAGAGGGAGGTACGCCGCCAGTGCGACACTGACCAGACCGTCGACCGTTCCCCGGATGCCACGGGTGGTGATGAGCACACCCGCATCTCGATTCGTCCGTGGCGGAAGCAGCCTCACTGGCTCCGACTGTAACGGTGGGATCCGCTGTGGAACGTCTACGGTGGGGCGAGATCGGACGTGCGGAACGGAGCGGGGCAATGAGTCGTCGGGTGGGTGTGTTGGTCGTTGCACTTCTCTTGGTCGGTGCGGGTTGCGGTGGCGGCAGCGGCGTGGTGACGGCCGACGCGTTCGTGAACGGCATCGACGATGTCTGCCGTACCCTCGATCGTGACCTCGGCGACCTGGGCTCTCCGTCGTCGCTCGACGAGATGGCCACCTATGCGAGCGACGCGTCGAAGGCATTCGAGTCGGCCCTGTCCGACCTCAAGCAACTGAAGGTGCCCGCCAACGGCTCGGTCGTCGCCGACGCCAAGGACCTGCTCGGCCACTTCGACGACGAGATCACCCAGCTCGACAAGATCGCGAAGTCCGCAGCTGCCGGCGATCAGGACACGGCGTCCGGGCAGGTCACGGCGTTCAACACGACCTTCGGCGAGGCCAACGATCTGGGCGGCAGCCTGGGGGCGCGTCGCTGCTCGTTCGATCCGATGTTCGCTTTCGACGTCGCAGGGCCGCCCGTGACGGACCCGCCCGCCACGGATCCACCGGCCACCGATCCGCCGGTCACCGATCCTTCGATCGCGCCGCCGCCCACCGTGAGCAACGCCTCGAACAAGACCGTCCTCGCCCTCGCCGGCGAGCTCCCGCCCACCGACGGGTACACGTTCGCACCGACCGACGACGCGATCATCCAGACGTTCATCCTCGTGCTCGACTCGGTCGCCGGTAGCGCGGCGCAAGCCGGGCAGGTCGCCGGCACCGAGGTGATCGATTCCGCTGGCACGGTCATCGCTCGCGTCTTCGTGTTCCTTCCCGAGGCAACGCTGCCCGCCGGTGTCATGGACGAACTCGTGCCGGTGGTCGTCGGCCCGGCGGTCACCTCACCGGCGGCCTACGGGCTGGTGAGCGGAGTCGGATACTCCGACGGGAACGGCACGTTCTTCTTCGGTTCCAACGATCCCACTGCCGCGGGCGTCGTGCTGTGGGCCGTCGGCGCAGATCAGGCCGGGCTCGACGCCGGCGTCGGCGCGTTCCTGGCTGCGCTGGCGGGATGACGCGATGCCGCTGCAGCTGAAGTTCGTGACCTCGGCCAAGCGGTACGTCGACCTGCCCGACTCTCCGAGTGAGGTCGCCTTCGTCGGGCGCAGCAACGTCGGCAAGTCGTCGCTCATCAACGCCCTCGCCAACCAGCGTCAGCTGGCCAAGGTGTCGAACACCCCCGGGCGCACGCAGTTGCTGAACCTCTTCGTGCTGCCCACCGGCGCCACGATCGTCGACCTTCCCGGCTACGGCTACGCACGAGTGCCGGGCAAGGAGAAGGCCGGATGGCAGCGGATGATCGAGGACTACCTCATCGAGCGCGAGCCACTGCAACTCGTGTTCGTCCTCGTCGACGGTGAGATCGGCCCGACCAAGCTCGACGTGCAGATGCTGGACTGGCTGAGCGCGAGCGACGTCCCTCACACGGTGGTGGCGACCAAGCTCGACAAGGTGAAGCCCAGCAAGTTGGCGACCCGGAAGAAGGACCTGGCTCGCGGCGCAGAACTCGATCCTGGTGACGTGATGTGGGTCAGCGCCTCGAAAGGCACCGGGATCGACCAGTTGGCCAAGCACGTGCTCGGAATCCTGGCGCTCTGATCGGGCGCCGGCCCCGTCTCTCTAGGGCTTGTGGAACAGCCCGCGGGTCTTGGCGATGAGGTCGCGAGGATCCGCCATCAACATGCCTTTGCGCAGCAGCTTCTCCTTCTTCGCCGTGTAGGGCGGGTACATCAGCGACGGGTCGAGCTTGGTGGAGCGGGTGTGGATGGCGCGGTGGTGACTGAACGTGTCGAAGCCGAACTTGCCGTGGTAGGCGCCCATGCCGCTCTCGCCGACGCCGCCGAAGGGCAGGTTGGGGTTGCTGATGTGCATCAGCGTGCCGTTCACGCAGGCGCCGCCGCTGGTGGCGCTCGCCAGCACGTGGTCGTTCTCGTCGTCGCTCTCACTGAAGGTGTAGAGCGCGAGGGGCTTGTCGCCGTGCGCTGATCCGTCGTTCACGAACGTGATCGCGTCGTCGATCGAGTCGACCGCGATCACGGGAAGGATCGGTCCGAAGATCTCCTCACCCATCGCCGGGTCGTCGCGAGTGATGCCGGTGAGCACGGTGGGCGCGATGTAGCGCGTGTCCGCGTCGGCCGTGCCTCCGTACGCAACGGTGCCGCTGTGCAGCAACTTCTCGAGACGGTGGAAGTGCGGCGCGTTGACGATGCGCGTGTAGTCGCTGCTCGCCTGCGGATCCGCGCCGTAGAACGACTCGATGTGGCGACCGATTGCGGCGACCAATTGGTCGTGCACCGGTCGTTCCACCAACACGTAGTCGGGGGCGATGCAGGTCTGGCCGGCATTGACGAACTTGCCCCAGGCGATACGACGGGCGGCCACCTCCACGTTCGCGTTGCGGCTGACGATCGCGGGGCTCTTGCCGCCCAGTTCGAGCGTGACCGGGGTGAGGTGCTCGGCAGCGGCGCGCATGACGATGCGGGCCACCTTGCTGTTGCCGGTGTAGAGGATGTGGTCGAACCGCTGGGCGAGGAGCTCGGTGGTCTCGGCCACGCCACCTTGGACGACGGTGACCGCCGGCTCCTGCAGCGAGTCGATGAGCGACACGAGCTCGGCAGCGGTCGCCGGTGCGAGCTCGCTCGGCTTGCCGACCACGGCGTTGCCGGCCGCAATGGCCGCAATCATCGGGACCAGCAGCAATTGGACCGGATAGTTCCACGGCGCGATCACGCAGGTGACGCCGACGGGCTCGGCGACGATGTACGAGCTCCCGGGCTTGAACGCGACCGGCGTCGCCACCTTGTCGGGCTTCATCCACAGCGGGAGGTTGGCCAGCGTGTGGTTGATGTCACCGATGGTGAATCCGATCTCGGTGAACCAGGCCTCGGGGCGCGGCTTGCCGAAGTCGGCGGCGAGGGCGTCGAGCAGGCGCTCCTCGCGCGAGGTCAGCAGGTCGCGGAGTTGGGTGAGCGTGGCCACGCGCCATGAATACGGCTTGGTGGTGCCGGCGTCGAACGTGGCGCGGGCTGCGGCCACCTTCGGGGCGATGTCGTCGAGCGGTGTCGTGATGAACTCCATGGCACCACGATAGGACCGTCAGCGAACCTCGGTTTCATGCGTGATCGAACGGTTGACCGGCTCGAAGCCGAGTGAGCGGTAGAGCTGGGCGGCGCCGGTCGGGTTCTGGCTGTCCACCCCGATCGAGGCGTGGGTGAGTCCTTCCGCGGCGAACACATGCAGCGTGTGCGCGATCAGCGCCGAGGCGATGCCGCGTCCGCGCCACTCGCGCAGCGTGCCCAGGTTGTCGATCCACCCGTCCTTCCGTCCGAGGAGGTCGTCATCGGTGGGGAACCGTTTGTTGAGGCAGTGGGCGACCACCCGTCCAGCGGGATCGACGGCGATGAACGACAGGTCACGTCGGCCGCCGTACCCGTGCACTGCCTGCTCCCACCCGTGCACCGACGTCGGCGTGGAGCCCCAGTGGTCCGCGAATGCTGCGTTCTTCGCCTGGCGGATCTCCTCGTCGCGTCCGTCCGGCCAGGGCACGATCGCGACCTGCGATGTGTCCGGGATCGGCGGAAGTGCCTCGAGGTTCCGGAGCAGCTCCTCGCCGTAGCGCACCGGCCGCATGCCCATGGACTCGTACAGCTGATGGGCGCCGACGATGAAGTCGTACGCATCGGTGCGGATGTAGCGGGGGAGACTGCGACCCGTCGATCGGAGCTGTTGCTCGGCGCGGGGGAGCGCCCAGCTCATGAGGGCGGTGCCGACGCCGAGCCGGCGAAGTGGCGGGTCGACCGTGCCGAACACGTAGCAGCGCTCTTCGCGCTCCTCGCTCGGGAGGTGGTAGGTGTACGCGTAACCGGCAGGCTGTCCGCCGACGAGCGCGACTCTGGTGTCGGTCGCCAACACCACCCGTTCGTCGTCGAGCTCCTCCTCGAGCTCGGCGAGCTGCATCACCTGTGGCACGCCGTCGTCGCGCTGTGCGCGTTGGTGCAGGTCACAGATGGCGGCGAGGTCCTCGCGAGCGATCGGACGGAGCGCGATGGCGGTCATCGGACGCACCGTACTTGACGAGTCCGGGATCGATCTTGGTCATTTGCTGACTCATGCCCGGATCGCATTCGTCGATACTGCAAGCGTGAAGCCCACCGTTGCGCCGCTCGACGAATCGTCGTTCGACGCCGTACTGGCAGGCGCCCAGGCGGGCGAGACGTGGGCTGCGGAGCGACTGTTCGTCGACCTCCAGCCGCGTCTGCTGCGTTTTCTCCGCAGCACCGAGCCTCGCGCCGCTGACGACATCGCCGGCGAGGCGTGGCTGGCCGTCGCCGGTGGGATCCGTTCGTTCGTCGGAGACCTCCCCGGGTTTCGGGCCTGGGTCTTCACGATCGCCCGCCGCCGCCTCAGCGATCTGCGGCGCTCGGCCGCGCGACGCGCGACGGAGCCTGTCGATTCGGAGTTCTTCGAGCAGTTGCCCGAGTCGGACGATCCCGAGGCGATGGTGCTGGCCGACCTGTCCGCACAGGAGGCGGTCGACCTGATCAAGGCGATGCTGCCCGAGGACCAGGCGGAAGTGCTGTTGCTCCGGGTCGTCGCCGAACTCGACGTCGCCCACGTTGCCGAGGTGATGGATCGCACCGCCAACTGGGTTCGTGTCACCCAGCACCGGGCCCTGCGTCGCCTCGCCCACGAACTCACCGAAAATGTTGCCCGACCTGTAATTCCCACGACTTCCGGAACGATCTGACCGTTGTGAACGACCGACTCATCCCCGACGACGAGGCCAACGGCCTCATCGACGGCATCGCCGATACGTCGGCCCTCCCCGCAGATCTGCGTGGCGTGGCCGACCTGCTGTCGGCGGCCCACCAGCCGCCGACCGACGGCGAGCTCGTGGGGATGTCGGCCATGGTGCAGCAGTTCACCGCTGCTGCCGTCGCACCCGTCACGGCCCCCGCCGCCGTCGAACCCAGGAGCCACAGCATGTTCAGTACCCGAATGACCCGTCGGGCGGCGACCATCGTCGTCGCCACCATCCTCACCGCCGGCACGGCCGCCGCCGCCGCCGGTGGCGTCATCCCGACCCCGTTCTCCGGCGCCGCCACTGACGGCGACCAGACGCTCGTCACCGACACGGTCGGCCCCGAGACCACGTTGGGCTCCGACACGACCATGGCCCCGGACACGACCATGGGTTCGGAGACCACTGACGGCACCGAGACGACTGACGGCACCGAGACGACCGACGGCACCGAGGATGCGACCACCGTCACGATGTACCCGGGCCGTGACTACGGCCACTGCACCGCATGGACGCACGGCACCGCCAAGAACATCGAGAACCCCGGCTTCGCCAGCCTGAAGGTCTCGGCCGATGCGATGGCACTGTCGGTCGACGACTACTGCCTGCTGGTCATCGCCGACAAGAAGGGCTTGGATGCCCCCGACGTGAGCACCACGACCACCATGGCGGGCGCCACCGAGACCACGGCCACCACCACCGGCAAGGGCAACGGCAACGGGAACGGCAACGGCAACGGCAACGGCAACGGCAACGGCAACGGCAACGGCAATGGGAACGGCAACGGCAATGGGAACGGCAACGGCAATGGGAACGGCAACGGCAAGCCCTGATCCGTCGCTTCGACGCAACTCAGCACACCGCACTCGCCCCGGGCCACCCGCGTTGCTGGCCCGGGTCGAGTCGTTCTCCGGGCGGGACCGGTCAGGAGGGTGGGCGGCGCGTCGCCGGATCCTGACCGAAGTAGTCGCGCAGGACCCCGTACAGGGCAGGGTTCTCCTCACGCAGGGGCAGCGGCCGGGTGAAGAACACCTCGGTGGCGACGGCGAAGAACTCGGCTGGGTTGGTGGTCGCGTACGAACGCAACACCGACGGCTCGTCGAACGCTCGCAGTTTCTGCAGCGTGCGGGTGCACACCGCCACCCACTCGAGGAGCGCGGCTGGGTCGCGAAGCGGCGGTGTCCCGTCACTGATGCCGTCGAGCATGTCGAGCCGGTGGGCGAACTCGTGGAGCAGGACACTCTCGCCCCGATCGGGGTGGCGAGCCTGAGCGGCCGCCGCGTCCCACGAGACGAGCACCGGGCCACGATGGTGAGCTTCGCCGATCACGGGGTCGTCCCCGTCGAGCCACAGCCCATTGCCGATCGGACGAACCCCGCGATTGACGATGGTCGAGGGATGCACGATGACGGAGGTGACGTCGAGGTAGCTCTCGAGACCGTCATCGAACGCGAGCACGAGGAACGCGGCGTGGCCGGCGATGGCGACCCGCATGTCGTCGGTGATCTCGAATCCGTTGGCGGCCTCCCAGCGCAGTTCGTGCACCAGCGGGGTGGTCAGCTCGACCAGGTGGTCCCGTTCGTCGATCGACAGCTGTGCCCACGGGGCGAGCCAGTAGCTGAGCAGTGTCGCGATCGTCTCGGGACCGGGCTCTGGCTGGCGATGTCGACGGAGGAACGCCACACGTGGAGGCTAGGGGGCAATGGCTCCGGCAACGATCGCGTGCACGTCGTCGCCGCTGAGCTCGTCGTGCTCGCACAGGGCGTCGGCGAGGGCGAGCAGCGCACGGCGATGCTCCAGCACTGCGCAGGCGGCACGGTCGGCCGCCCGGTTCATGACCTCGTCGGCTCTGGCCCGGGCCTGCTCGTCGTGGAAGACCTTGGCGACGAGGTTGCCGGCACCGGCGAGCTGAGCGGCTTCGAGGCTCAACAGGCTGCCGCCGGCGCCGAGCATGCCGACGAGTTGGGCCGCGATGGCCGTGGCGACGGCGAGGTCGCTGGCGATGCCGCTCGATGCCTCTCCGAACTCTTGGATCTCCGCCGCCCGCCCGGCGAGTGCGACGGAGATGAGGTCGGTGGCCTCGGTGGGTGTCTTGAGGTATCGCTCCTCGATCTCACCGTGGGCCACGAGGCCGAGTGATCCTGAACGTCGCAGGATGGATGCCAACTTCACGTCGCGTCCGGTGAGGGCGGCGACCAGAGCGTGTCCGGACTCGTGGATGGCGACGCGGCGGCGCTCGTCGGGGTGGTAGCCGACGTCGTGCGACGAGCCGATCTCCGTGACGAGCTGGGCGGCGAGGACGTCGTGGTAGTTCATCGCCTGGCGGCCGTCACGCAAGGCGACGACGAGCGCCTCGTCGAGGAGCTTCTCGATGCGGACCGGGGTGTATCCGGCGGTGAGGTCGGCGACGTACGCCGCGCCGAGGGTGTGGTCGTGGCGCTTCTTGCCGAGGTAGTACTCGGCGATCTCCAGGCGATCGGCGCGAGGCGGCAGGTCGAAGTGGATCGTCCGGTCGAAGCGACCCGGGCGCATCAGCGCCGGATCGAGGTCCGCGGCGCGGTTGGTCGCGGCGATGATCAGCACGTTGGCGGTCTGCAGCTTGGCGCGGGAGATGGTGTACTGCGGGGGGAGCAGGCGGTTGAGGCGATCGACGATGGAGCCCTTGAACTTCTGCCAGCCGGTGGGCAGCTCGAAGCTCTGCATCTGCACCAGCAACTCGTTGACGATGCCGGCGCCGCCCTCGCGGCTGCCGCTGACGCCCATGCCGGAACGGGCGCCGCCGATGGCGTCGAACTCTTCGATGAACCCGATGGCGCCGCCTTCGGCGCGAGCCGCCTTGCGCAGGGCCTTGAAGTAGGTGCGGACCTTGCGGTTGGTCTGGCCGTAGAACATCGACTGGAACTCGCTGGCCGACACGAACAGGAACGGCACGCCTGCCTCCGCGGCCAGGGCCTTGGCGAGGTAGGTCTTGCCGGTGCCGGGCGGGCCTTCGAAGAGCAGGCCACGGCGAGCGCTGCCGCCCATCTCACTGAGGAAGGTCTCGTGGTTGAGGAAGATGTTGAGGGTGTCGATCGCCTCGCGCTTGGTGGTGCTCGCGCCGACCACGTCGTCGAGTCGGACCTTCGAATCCTCCGGACGCAACACGGTGTGGGGTGAGCGCCCTGCGCCGACGTAGGGAATGAGCATCATGAGGACCATGACCATCATGAGGACCACGAGCAGGCTGAGCTCTGGGCTGTCGCGGATGATGGACGGCAGGCCGAAGCTGACGGGGTTGCCGCTCAGGTCGCGCCACCAGAACCAGATGAGGGGGATGCCCAGCACCACGACGAGCTTCCACAGTCGTCGTCGCCGCTGTTGTTCGCGGTTGGAGCTGGCGTCCACGTGCTGCCCCCGCACCACGTGGCCGTGCTGCAATTGTGCGATGTCCATGGGATCCCCTTCGAGAACGGCGTTCGTCGCAGACTAGCTCCTTCTCACGCAGAGTGTCAACAGATCACCCTGCGTGGTCAACGGTTCGCGGGTGGCGGGACCGGTTGACGCTTCCTTGATGGGACTTCTGCCGTCGAAAGTCCCCTTGTGAAGCGGGACCTACTGCTCTGGCGGCTCGGACGGCGTCCGACGCACCATGACTGTGCGATCGATCCCGATGAGAGATCGCAGGGAGGGTTTCCAGAAATGAAGCGTCGCACACTCGACATCGCCTTCAGTATCGGCGGCGTCATCTTCAGCCTGCTACTGCTGGTCGTAGGTCTGATTCTCACCAACCAGAAGAACTTCGCCACGACCTACGTGCACGATCAGCTCCAAGAGCAGCAGATCTCCTTCAAGCCGGCCCCAGCGCTGGTCAGCGAGGAAGACTTCCAGGCAACACTGCTCAAGTCGCTCGGCACCCAGGACGCGGTGGATGCGTTCACCGCCACCTACAACGTCACGTCCGAGGCCAACTCGCCGTGCCTGAACAAGTACGCCGGACAGGTGATGCTGACCGGTAAGCAGGCCGAGTGCTACGCCAACGACTTCATCCGGCTGCACGCACTTGAGTCGAGCATCGTCACCGGTACCGGGCTGAAGCTGCCTGATGGCACGGCCGTCGACGGCGTGAGCTACACCTACTCGACGATCAGCGCACCGATCACCGCCGCCAAGCAGGCCGTGACCGACGCCAAGGATGCCGGCGCCTCCGACGAGGAGATCGCCACCCTGCAGGCACAGGCCGACAAGCTGCAGAGCCTCCGGGTCGACACCCTGCTGCGGGCCCAGTTCCTTCGTGGCTCGCTGCTCACCACCTACGGGTTCAGCGTGTTCGGCGAGCGTGCCGGCCAAGCTGCGTGGGTCTGCTACCTCGCCGCCCTGGTGCTCTTCGTCCTCTCGATCGCCGGCTTCGTCCATGCGTTCACCTCGAAGAAGGCCGATGACGTCCTCCTGGTCGTGGATCACCACGCCGAGGACAAGGTTCCGGCTGCGGTCTGAACCTCACCTGACCACACCGTGATCCTCGGATCACAGCGACGCTCCCAACGAGGAAGTGCCCCCCCACCGGCGGGGGCCCGGTCGCGGCAGTCGTGGGCTCGGGGTCGCGGACGGTCCCCTTTGCGGTCGCCGGCCCGCCCCGTGTACGC
>JBBQTC010000020.1:0-50634 GCA_038234785.1 Acidimicrobiales bacterium | reverse complement strand
TAAGTAGGAAACCCGTTCCAAGATGAGTACACCCATGCGGTTAACGCAGTAAGGCCCGTGACAAGACCATCACGTTGATAGGCCGGAGGTGTAAGCACGGTAACGTGTGTAGCCGACCGGTACTAATCGGCCGAGGGCTTGGATTGAACATCGCTCGTGCTTGCTCTGGAGTACTTAGAGGGCTGCCCTTTTGGGGGCGCCGTCTTTGACAACAAAAGATTTCGGTGGCTATAGCGGCAGGGTCACACCCGTTCCCATCCCGAACACGGAAGTTAAGACTGCCTGCGCCGATGGTACTTGGGGGTAGACCCCCTGGGAGAGTAGGTCGCCGCCGGATTTCGCACTTGGTGCCCCTGTCGTTCTGAACGGCAGGGGCACCGAGCATTTTTGGTCGTGTTCAGCGCCGTTCGCTCGTAGGATCGAATCCTTATGCCGACGCCGCCCCGCCGATCCACACCTTCGTCCAGTGGACGGCCGTCGCACGGTGGCCGCTCGGGCGGCGAGTCATCGGGCGGTGGCAAGAGTCGCGGTGGCAGCGGTTCGGGCCGGCCCAGCTCTGGGTCAGGTCCACGGCCAGTCGGCCGCAGCAGCAGCGGCAGCACGCCGAGATCAGCAGGCGGTAGCCGTTCGGCACCACGCCGCAACGACGATGGTCGCCCTGCTCGCCGAGACGGCGAATCGCGTGACGGCGATCGTCAGAGCTCGTCGGGTCGCCCGTCCTCCGCACGTCGCCCCAGTGGAGCGGGGGCCGGAGCTGCTCGCCCCTCGAGAGCCTCGGGTCCGCGTCCGTCTCGACCCGTTCGTCCCGGCGACGAATCCCGCGACGATCGTCGCCCCTCGCGCTCTGGGAATGACAGCGGCCGTCCCGCAGGCCGCAGTGCCGCTCGACGGGACGACCGTCCGGGCGGCTCCGGACGCGGTGGGCCCCGGCGTGACCCACGTGCCGACGCCGGTGTGGATCGTCCCCGGCGCGACCGTGATGATCGTGCCACCCGTCGACCGCCGATGACGGCAGCCGATCGGCGGGCCATGGAAGTGAAGGCGACACGAGCGCCCCGTGAGAAGACCGAGCGCGCTGCGCCGCCGCCGTGGGAACGCGAGCAATGGATCGACGAGGGTTCGATGCGGCACGAAGCCGAACAGGCGGCACAGCGTGCCGGCGATGCACCTCGGGGCAAGACACCACGGCGGAAGTCGCTCGAGCTTGCTCCAGAGGTCGCCGAGGATCTCGCCAGCGCTGCCCCCGCGGCGCGAATGGCGCGCTACCAGGAGCGGCTGGCCAGCGCGGCGGACGCGCTCGACCGAGGTCGCTACGACGATGCCCGTCGGATGGTCCAGCCGGTCCTGCGTGATCTTCCCGACATCGCGTTCGCCCACGAGATCGCCGGGCTGTCGCTCTACCGCATGGGTCAGTGGCGAAAGGCCGCAGCCGAACTCGAGACGGCGCGTCAGCTGAGTGCATCGGTGCAGCACAATGCGGTACTCGCTGATTGCTACCGGGCGATGCGCAGGTTCATCGAGGTCGACAACCTCTGGCGCGAGCTACGAGACGCGTCCCCGGAGCCTGCACTGATGGCTGAAGGGCGCATCGTCGCCGCTGGAGCCCTCGCCGACCAGGGCGATCTGGCGGGGGCGCTGAAGGTGATGCAGAAGGCACTGGACGTGCCCAAGAAGCCTCGCGACCACCACCTGCGCCAGTGGTACGTGCTGGCGGACCTGTTCGACCGCTCGGGCGACGTGATCAAGGCCCGCAAGTACTTCGGCCTGGTCGCACAGGTCGACCCCGAGTTCGCCGACGTCACCGAACGACTCCGCACCCTGGGCCGCTGATCACTGTCACACCCCTGTCGTAGCGTGACGTGTGACTTCCCCCGTCCCAGCACACGTCAACCTGGTACCCGGCGGTCACCTGTCGGGTCCGAAGGGGAGTCAGTCATGAACATCGTCGTCCTCCGCGGCCATCTGAGCAGCGACCCGGTGCTGCGCACGCTTGCCTCCGGCAGCGTGCTGGTCACCTTGGAACTCACCACCACTGTCGACGGCGCCGCGGCGTCCGTTCCTGTCGCGTGGATCGATCCGCTCGACATGGGGGCGCTGGCCGCCGGCGACGAGTTGGTCGTCACGGGTGTGGTGCGTCGGCGGTTCTTCCGGTCGGCCGGCGCAACCCAGAGCCGAACCGAGGTCGTCGCCACTGCGGTCGTCGGTGCCCGGAAACGCCGGCAAGTTCGCGCAGCGGTGGCCAAAGCGCTCGCACTGGCCGACGCGGCCTAGGCAAGCGTGTTCAGGTTGCCCAGCTCGGCGAAGCTCTGCTCGAGTCGGGTGGCGAAGCTCACCTCGGCGGCACGGAGCCACATGCGCGGGTCGTAGAACTTCTTGTTCGGCGAGTCGGCTCCGGTCGGGTTGCCGAGCTGGCTCTGCAGATGGTCATGGTGTTCGGCGTCGTAGCCGCGGATGCCGTCCCACAATGCCCATTGCAGATCGGTGTCGAGGTTCATCTTCACGACGCCGTACCCGATCGCTTCCTCGATCTCCGCAGCGCTGCTGCCGGATCCGCCGTGGAACACGAAGCTCACCGGGTTGGGCCCGGTGCCGAGCTTGTTCTGGATGTACTCCTGCGACGCTCGCAGGATCGAAGGCTTCAGCTTCACGTTGCCTGGCTTGTAGACCCCGTGCACGTTGCCGAATGCGGCAGCGATGGTGAAACGCGGGCTCACCTCGAGCAGACGCTCGTAGGCGTAGCAGACCTCTTCGGGCTTGCTGTAGAGGTCGTCCTGGTTGGCCGCAGAGTTGTCCACGCCGTCCTCTTCGCCGCCCGTGATCCCGAGTTCGATCTCCAACGTCATGCCCATCTTCGACACTCGCTGGAGGTAGCTCACGCAGATGTCGAGGTTCTCGCTGATGGGCTCTTCGCTCAGGTCGAGCATGTGCGAACTGAACAGAGGTGACCCCGTTGCGGCGAAATGGGCTTCGCCGGCGGTGATCAGACCGTCGACCCAGCCGAGCTTGTCCTTCGCGCAGTGGTCCGTGTGGAGCACGACCCGGGCGTTGTAGGCCGCCGCAAGCGTGTGTACGTGGTGCGCCGCAGCGATGGAGCCGGCGATCGATGCAGCGTCACCCTTCACGCCGATGCCCTTGCCGGCCACGAAGGCGCCGCCGCCGTGGGAGAACTGGATGATGACGGGACTGTTGACCTTTGCGGCAGTCTCCATCACCGCGTTCATCGTGTTGCTACCGGTGCAGTTGGCGGCGGGGAGCGCGAATCGGCGTTCCTTGGCCAGGGCGAACAGTTCGGTCACGGCGTCGCCAGTGAGAACTCCGGCGGGAAAGGTCGAGGATGCAGTCACGGCCTCGAGTGTAATGCCCGTCAGGTGAGGGGCCGAAGTACGGGTCCGGTGCGAAGCTTCGGCGTGAAGAAGGTCGACTTCGGCGGCATCAACAATCGCTCATCGGCGGTGCGTCGGATCTCGTCGAGACTCGTCGGCCGGATCAACACACCGACAGCAGCCGTACCGGAGCCGACCGCGTCGACGACGTGCTGGATCCCGTGCTGGTACGAGACATTGATCTCATCCGTCCCGAGCACGTGTTCGAGGTACGCACCATCGAGCGCTCGGACACCGGCAAAGGTGTCGGGCCGAGGGGCGAGCCACACGCCCGTTCCGTCCGCGCGAACGAGGCAGAGCGCCTGTCGGTCGACGAGCTCGGCGGCAAATGCCGGTGTCACTTGGCCTGCCTCGGATGTCGAGAAGGCAGGTGACAGTCGGCCCAGGAGCTCGTCGGCGGTGACGCCGTGGTAGAGCCGGTGGATCGCATCGATGCTCAACTGGGCGTCGACGAGCTCGGCGACGTAGGCGAGCGTGAGCTCGGCGGGGCCGCGTGTGAGGTTCATCGCGCGGGCTTCGTCGCGGAACGTTCGGGCGATCGCGTAGCGGTGGTGACCATCTGCGATCAGGACCGGATGCGAGGAAACGGCCACTTCGATTGCCGCGATACGTTCCGGATCGGTGATCCGCTCGACCGTGTGGGTGACGCCCTGCTCGTCGCGGCATGAACCCATCGGCTCTCCCGGCTCGCGGAGGAGGTCCGTGAGGCCGGCCGTGAGCGACAACCCCCAGACCGGCGACAGGTTGGTGTTGGTGGCGCGGGTGAGATCGAGTCGATCGCTCTTCGCCTTCGGCGTGGTGCGCTCGTGTGGAAGAACTCCCGGAGCGCCCTCGTCGACGACCTCGAGAGCACCGAGCACTCCGACGGTCTGTCGAGCGGCACCGGACTCATCGGTGAACTGCATTCGATACAGCGTGTACGAGGGAGTGGGGTCGTGCACCAGCGTCCCCTCGGCGATCCAATCGCGGAGTCGCTCCGCTGCCGTTCGGTAGCGGTCGGGACCGTCGACCTCGCGAGGAACGTCGATGGCAACGATGTTGCGTGGGTGCCGAGAGAGGAGGGCCGTCACGTCGTCCTCGCTCAGCACGTCGTAGGGCGGCGCGGTCACCTCGTCGAGCGACAGGGTCGGCGAGTAGCGGAGAGCGGCGAACGGTTCGAAGCGAGGCACCTGCACAGGTTGGCACCTGACGTGTCAACATGGCCAGACATGTTCCCCGTGCTCTGTGATCTCGACGGTGTGGTGTGGCTTGCGCACGTACCGATTCCTGGATCGGTCGAGGCGATCGCCCGCTTGCGCGCGGCCGGACATCGCGTGCTGTTCGTGACGAACAACTCTTCCGCCCGTGTCGAGGTCCAGGAAGCTGCGCTCGCAGCGATCGGCATCCCGGCAGAGGGAGACGTTCTGACGAGCGCCCATGCTGCCGCCCTGCTGGTCGAGCCGGGTCAGACCGCACTCGTCTGTGGAGGCGAGGGTGTCGTCCAGGCACTCGAGGCTCGTGGGGTGCACGTCGTGACGGATGGTGATGCGGATGTCGTCGTGGTCGGGTGGCACCGAACGTTCGATTACGACGGACTCACTCGTGCCGCTCGTGCGGTGCAGCGTGGGGCGCGACTCATCGGCACGAACGACGACGCGACCTATCCGACGCCGGACGGTCCCATCCCCGGTGGCGGGTCGATCCTGGCGGCGGTGCAGACGGCGAGCGGTGTCGGGCCGGAGATCGCCGGCAAGCCGTACGAGCCGATGGCGTCGCTGGTCCGGGCCGTCGTCGGGAGCAAGGCGGCAGCAGCGGCGGTGATGGTGGGGGATCGCCCGAGCACGGACGGACGGTTCGCCGTGACGCTCGGCTGTCGGTACGCGCATGTGTTCAGCGGCGTGACGCCGGTGGGAACTCAGATCGATCCGCTCCCGGACATGACACTCGCAGATCTGGCTGCTGTGACCGATGCCCTCGTGAGCAGGGACTCTGTCGGCGGGTAGGCTGCTCACATGGCTGGAAACTCACTCCTCAAGAAGATGCTCGACGCTGGGATGCAGTTCACCGAGATGTCCCAAGAGCAGGCAGAGAAGATCGTGAAGGAGCTCGTCAAGACCGGCGCCGCGAAGCGCAAGGACAGCGAGAAGCTCGTCGAGCACTTTGTCGCCAGCGGCCGCGAGGCCAGCGAGGCGATGGTGTCGGCCGTGCAGGCCGAGTGGACCAAGCAGCTGAACCGCTTCGCCGGGCGCCTCGACGACGTCGAAGGGCGTGTCGAGGAGATTGCACAGAAGCTCGGCCTCGTGAGCAAGCCCGCCAAGACGGCTGCTCCGGTCAAGAAGGCTCCGGCCAAGACGGCTGCTCCGGTCAAGAAGGCTGCTCCCGTGAAGAAGGCTCCGGCGAAGAAGGCTGCTCCGGTCAAGAAGGCTCCGGCGAAGAAGGCTGCTCCGGTCAAGAAGGCTCCGGTCAAGAAGGCTCCGGCGAAGAAGGCTGCCCCGCGGGCCTGAACAATGGCGAGGCGTCAGCGTCTCGACGCAGAGCTCGTCCGTCGGCAGCTGGTCGACAGCCGCGCGGACGCGGGTAGGGCGATCGAGGAACAACGCGTCCTGGTCAACGGCGCGGTCGCCGACAAACCCGCTCGGCAGGTGCATGCCGGCGATGCGATCGTCGTCAGCGGCGACGGACCTCGCTTCGTGAGCCGCGGGGGCGAGAAGTTGGATGCCGCGCTCAGCGCCTTCGAACTCGATGTCCAGGGCTGGCGAGTACTCGATGCAGGGGCGAGCACGGGCGGATTCACCGATTGTCTCCTCCAGCGTGGCGCCGCGCACGTCGTCGCTGTCGATGTCGGCCACGGACAACTGCATCCGAAGATCCGTAGCGACCACCGGGTCACGGTCCATGAGCGGTTCCACATCCGCGATGCGACCGTCGCCTCGGTGGGTGGGTCGGTGCGGTTGGTCGTGGCCGATCTGTCGTTCATCTCGATCATCCGAGTGCTCGATGCACTCATTTCCGTCTGTGAGCCGGGCGGAGATCTGGTGTTGCTGGTCAAGCCACAATTCGAGGCTGGACGTGTCGAGGTCGCTCGTGGGCACGGGGTGATCACCGACCCGGCAATCCACGAGCGGGTCCGTGCCGAGGTGCACGATGCGTTGGTCGCCCGGCGCTGTGATGTGCTCGGGTGGATCGAGTCGCCGATCACCGGTGGCGACGGCAACCGAGAACTGCTTGTGCATGCCACCACCGAGCGGCCAGGATTCCCCGCGTGAGCTCTGTGCTGCTGGTCGCCCATCATGAACGCGTCGATGCCGGCGCGTTGTCGCGTCTCGCCGCCGATTGGTTGGGCGAGAACGGGCACCGCGTGTGGATGACCCCCGAGGATGCGATGCCATTGGCTCTCGACGATCTTGCGGCGCCCGACGACCCGGCCAGCGCTGACCTGGCGGTCTGCATCGGCGGCGACGGCACGATGCTGCGAACGGTGAAGATGCTGCGGGGGGCGGGTGTCCCGATCATCGGCGTCAACGTCGGACTCCTCGGCTACCTGACAGAGGTCGAGCCGCCGGCACTGGCGTCGGCCCTCGAGCGATGGTTCGACGGTCCGGATCGCGGGCAGTGGAGCCTCGACGAGCGGATGATGCTCGACCTGTCGGTGCACCGGGCCGGGTCATTGGTACAGACCTGGACCGCGCTGAACGAGGGTGTCGTCGAGAAGCAGGAGGCCGGCCACACCGTGCGGCTCCAGGTGTGGATCGACGGTGCCCAGTTCACGTCGTATGCCGCCGACGGGGTGATCCTGGCCACGCCCACCGGGTCGACGGCGTACTCGCTGTCCGCTCGCGGGCCGGTGCTGTCGCCGCGACTGCGAGCCGTGCTGCTGACCCCGGTGTCGCCGCACATGCTCTTCGATCGGTCACTCGTGCTGGACCCGAGCGAAGCCGTGGAGGTCGAAGTGATCGGGCATCGCGCGGTCACGTTGTCGGTCGACGGCCAGCCGGCGATGTCGCTGACCGAGGGGGATAGGGTGGCCGTGACCCCATCGGAGCACGTGGCACGATTCGTCCGGTTCGGGGATCGTCGGTTCCATCAGATTCTCAAGGCGAAGTTCGGGTTGGCGGATCGCTGAATGCTCCATGAACTGCACATCGAATCGCTCGGGGTGATCGAGCGGCTCGACCTCGTGTTGGGTCCTGGACTCACCGCGCTCACGGGCGAGACCGGAGCCGGCAAGACGATGTTGGTGGAGGCGATCAGCCTGCTGGTGGGCGGCCGGGCCGATGCCACGATGGTTCGCCCGGGCTCGGCGGAGGCTCGAGTCGAGGGGCGGTTCGTCGTCGGCGACGAGGAGTATGTGGTGGCCCGCGTGATTCCTGCCGACGGTCGCTCTCGCGCCTACGTCAACGGGCGCCTCGCCACGGTCGCAAACCTCAGCGAGCTCGGCGAACGAGTGGTCGACCTGCACGGCCAGCACGCCCATCAGAGCTTGCTCGCGGCGGCGGAACAACGAGACGCGCTCGATCGCTACTGCCACACCGACCTCGACGCGCTCCGAGCGGCAAGGGCCCGGCTGACGGAGATCGACGCCACCCTGGCGGCGCTCGGCGGCGACAGCAGGTCGCGTGCCCGTGAGGTCGACCTGCTCCGGTTCCAGTCGACCGAGCTCGAGGCGGCTGGCATTCAGTCTGCCGACGAGGACCAACTGCTGGCCGACCGTCACGATGTGCTCGCCGGCGCCGTGGAGTACCGCGAAGCCGGACGCGCCGCGGTGGCCGCACTCACCGACGACGACGGCGCCAGCGACGCCTTGTCGAGTGCGCTGCGCAGTCTTGCCGGGCGCCCTCCGTTCGCGGAGGCCGAAGCTCGACTGCGGTCGCTGCTCGCCGAGTTCGAGGACGTCGCAGCCGATCTGCGCACTCGCGCCGATGCCATCGAGGAAGATCCCGAACAGCTCGCCGGGGTTCGCGAGCGAATGCAGCTGCTCCGCGACCTTCGACGCAAGTACGGCGACACGCTGAGCGACGTGCTCGCGTTCCAGCGTGAAGTCGACGAGCGCCTTGCGGAACTGGACGGTTACGAGCTTCGTGTGGCACAACTCGAACGGGATCGGACGGTCGCTGAGATCGTCGAGCGCGCCGCCGCTGCTGCGGTGGGCGGTGTCCGCCGAGCCGGTGCGGGGCAGCTCGCCGGGGCGGTCCAGGAGCACCTTCGGCAATTGGCGATGCCACACGTCGAGGTCGCGGTGACCGTGGGCGACGACGATCCGGGCGACGACGTCGCCTTCCTCATCGCCGCCAATCCAGGGTCACCGCTGCTGCCGCTCGCCCGAGTCGCCAGCGGCGGCGAGCTCGCCCGAGCGATGCTCGCACTTCGCCTGGTCCTGACCGAAGCCCCGGACACGCTGGTGTTCGACGAGGTCGACGCCGGGATCGGCGGTTCGGCAGCGGTCGCGGTGGGCCAACGTCTCGCTGCACTTGGCGAGCGCCACCAGGTGCTGGTCGTCACGCACCTCGCGCAGGTGGCGGCGCTCGCCGACACCCATGTCGTAGTGAGCAAACGCGTCGCAGAGCACGTCACGGTCGCCTCGGCGAGCCCGGTGGTGGACGACGAGCGCGTCGACGAGGTGGCGCGGATGTTGTCCGGTGACCACGCTGCAGAGTCGGCTCGGCACCATGCAGCCGATCTGCTCGGGCATCGGGTGAAACGACCACACGTGTGACCGACACGGAACTCGATCGGGGGGTGAGTTCCGGACTACGGCGAGACACGGCGGTGGTCACCCTGTGCACGCTGGTGTCGCGCGTCTCGGGCTTCGGACGTGTCATCGCCACCGCTGCGGTGTTGGGCAGCGGGTTGCTGGGTGACGTCTACCAAACCGCCAACCTCATCCCGAATCTGCTGTTCGAGTTGGTCGCCGGGGGTGTCCTGCAGGCGGTGCTCCTCCCCAGTTTCGTCATGGCTAGACGCAGTGGCGGTCGCCGAGCGATGAGTGAGGCTGTCCAGGCGGCGAACGGCGTGATCCTGTTGGCGCTCGCCGGCGTGGCGCTGTTCGGTATGGCGCTGTCGCCGTTGCTCAGCAGGGTGTTGGTGCTCTCGGAGCCGTCGGGGGAGGTGGCGCACCAGAAACTCAACGTCATGGTTCCGATGGTGCTGGTGTTCGTTCCCCAGCTGGTCTGCTACGGGCTCGCAGCGGTGACGAGTGCGGCGCTCAACGCTCGCGGCAAGTTCGTCGCGGCCGCATTGGCTCCGGCGGTGAACAACGTGATCGTCATCGGCGCCTGCCTGGCGTTCCGCGCGTCGAGGGGAGGAGCGGTTGCCGACCTCGACCTGACGCCGAGGCAGTTCGCGATCATCGCCGGCGGAACGACGCTCGGGGTGGTCGCCTACGCACTGACGCCGGCGATCGTTCTCCGACTCGATGGAGTCCACTGGCGACCTCGCTGGCATCCGCAGCATGTCGCGGTCCGCTCGATGAGAAGGTCGTTCGGATGGGCGACGCTCTCGATCGTGGGCACGCTCGTCCCGACAGCCGTGGCCCTCGTCCTCGGCAACGGCGCGCCCGGCGGCGTCGCTGTGTTCGTCTACGCGTTCGCGTTCTACGTCCTGCCGCACGCCCTCGTGGCGGTCCCCATCGCGACCACCCTCGCCCCGCGCGTCGCCGACCGGTGGCAGGAGGACGATGTCGACTCTGCGCGCTCATCGATCGACGCGTCGATGCGCATCGTGGTCCCCATGCTCGTGCTCGGCGGTGCGGGCATGGTGGCCCTCGCATGGCCCGTGGCCCGGGTCGCCGCGTTCGGCCAGACCGCGAGCCAAGGGCTTGCGCCGATCGCCCACACCCTCGCCGTGTTCGGGCCGGGACTGGTCGGCTACGGGGTGGCGTTCGTGATGGGTCGGGTGCTGTTCGCCATCGGGGACGTGCGAGTGGCAGCGCTGTCGATGATCGCCGGCGCAGTCGTGGGGGTGCTCTGGATGATCGTCGCCTCGGCGGCGATGCCATCGACCGAACGGGCCGCAGCGTTGGCGATGGGGTACGGCGCATCCCAGACGATCGCCGCGGTCGTCCTGACCCTCCGAGTGCATCGGCTCACGGGATCGATGGGTGCGCGAGTGGCATCGTGGCTGCTGGGCGAGTCACTGCTCGCGGGCATCGCCGCGTTCGGCGTCATGGCAGCGATGGTGTCGAGCTTCGAGGACACGCGCCGGCAGAGCATGGTGGCCCTGCTGTTGGGCGGCTCGGCCGGCGTCGTCACCTTCGCCGTCGCAATGGCGTTGTTACGTTGGCGCGAGCTCGCCGGACTGCGCAGGCGCCGAGCGGCGCGATGAGCGGCGCCGTTCGATCGTGCCCAGGATCCACGCGGCCGTGCCGATGATGACGACCCCGCCGAGTGCGTCGAGGAAGTAGTGGTTGGCGCTGACCACGATCGCGAACAGCGTGAGTGCCGGATAGACGACGCCGAGAATGCGCGTGGTGCGGTGGCTGGCGTAGCGGTACAACACGATCGCGCACCACAGCGACCACCCGAAGTGGAGACTGGGCATCGCGGCGTACTGGTTGGCGACCGCCTTGGCGACGGGGGAGTGGTAGCTCCACAATCCGCCGACCTTGTCGAGGGTGTCCACGAAGCACTTTCCGAGCGCGGAGCCGTCGGGCCCTGGCACAGGGATGTTGTTGTTGCACTTGTACAACCGCGGTGGCGCCAACGGGAACGCCCAGTAACCGACCAGGGCGAGCATCGTGGTGAGCCCGAGCAGGTTTCGCATGTGACGGTAGACGTCGTGTCGCCGGAGGTACAGCCACACGAGCAGGCCGACGGTGATGACGAAGTGCAGCGAGCCGTAGTAGATGTTGATCACCCGGATGAACCAGTAGGCACCGAGGAACGCCTGCTGGATCGCCTGCTCGTGGAAGATGTGGATCGACTGTTCCCAATCGACCAGACGTCGGGCGTTGCCGTACGCGCGGTTCTTGACCCCACCGTGGTCGGCCAGGCTGCGGATGGTCTGGTACACGTAGTAGAAGCCGAGCACGATGAACGTTTCTCGGACCCAGGCGTGCGGCGCCGGGCGAGACCCCGCGGGAGCGGAGTCGGGCGAGACGCCGGGCGACGGCGTGCCGACGTCGGCGCAGACTTCCATTGGACGGATTCTAGAGCGTGTGCGCCGAGTTGGAGTTCACCCGGTGTTGGCCTGCCATTGGTCACACATTGCGTTGCCAGACGGTGATGCCGTCGACCACGTCGACACGGTGATATCGGCTGGTGACGAACCGGTCGACCTCGGGAATCAGCGAAAGTGGATAGTTGCGGTACCCGAGTCCGCTCGCCGTGGAGGTGTCGAGCACCAGTTCAGGTGGGTCGCTCTCCAAGTGCTGCATCATCAACTCGAGCGCGCCTGGCGTGGCGAGCGGCAGCGTCTCCTCTGGATTCTCACGGCCACCCGACCGCCCGGTGACGAAATCGGTGTGCACCAGCGCGCCGGCAGGGAGTCGATTCGACCGCACGAGCACCTCGGGATAGGAGCCCCACACGAACACCGTCTGGTCGTCGCTGGTGTGCGCCCGGAGGTACGACGCCATGTCGGTCGGGTCCGGGCGATGGTGGAAGGAACCGGGGACGAACAGCAGTCCGAAGGCGAGCGCGCCGACCGCTGCGGTGACGGCGAGCGCGCGGCGCTGTGCTCTCATCGACGTCGCCGCGATCATCGGCGTGGCGAGGACCACGACGGGAGGAAGCACCTGCAGCCAGTAGTGCCCGAAGAACCGGAACCCCGCGGCGGCCGCGGCGAGACCGGTGAGCAGCCATACCCACAGGTCGCGGTCGTCGCGGCCGGAGGGGGTCAGCGGATTGCGGCGACGAAGTGCCATCCAGAGGCCAACGGTGGCGACGAGGTGGAATCCGATGAACGCCAGGCTCGAGAGCAGGCCGCGACCGATCGAGACGAAGATCCCGGCTCCCGCGAACACGAAGCCGGGACTGTTGGAGACGTTCCACTCCCAGAAGGCTCCGAACGGCGCGTACAGCGCAGTGGTCGCAATGGTCGCGCCCGCCGCCACCGTCACGATCACAGGATTTCTCCAGCGCCCCGCGCGCTGGGCGCTGTAGATCGCGGCGACCGAGGCCAACAACCAACTCTGGCGGGTCAGCACGGCAAGGCCGAGCGCGAGACCCCCGGCGGCCGCCCATCCCCAGTGGGCACGCCTGGTCCACAGGAGCGCTGCGGTGCCGGGCAGCAGGGCGAAGTGGGCGTAGTTCGCCGCACCTGCGTCAGCGGGGAAGAACGCCATCGCACCCGTGACGAAAAGGGTGCCACCCCACCATGCGGCTGCGGCCGTGCCGTGTCGTCGGCGTGCGTCGTGGGCCACCAACACCCCACCCGTGGCCAGCAACACGGTGACGAGCACCCGCATCAGTCGTACGTCGGTGGTGCCGGTGAGTGAGAACGAAGCTGCATAGGCGAGCGGCGGCAGCGGTGGCTTGCGATCGAAGATGTCGCGGTAGAGCACTCCGCCAGAGCGAACCACCATCCCCTGCACGCCGATCGCCGACTCGTCGGGGTCGAACAGACGCGTGGTGAAGGTCGGCAGGCGCAGGGCGATCGCGAGGCCGACGACCCAAAGGTACGGCTTTGCCTGCAGTTGCTGCCAGATCCGGGTCACGGGCGGTGAGGCTAGCCCTGTCGTCGCCGGCGACGCCGGTGGCTCGGCGTACTGTTGTCCGATGCGCGACGCCTCGACCTCCGCGGTGCTGTTCGACTTCGGCAACACGTTGTTCGCTCACGCGTCGCTGGCCGACACGATCTGCGACGCGGGACAGACGCTCGGCCACGACATCACTCCCGGGTGGGCGAGTGATCTTGCCGCGCGAGTGACGGAGGCCGCGCACCAGCCGAGTGAGTTGGCCCACCCACGTGACCTGGATGATCGAGTCTGGTTCGAGCGCTGGCACCTGCTCTACGCGATGGCTGACGACGAGGTGTCCGGACTGGGGGAGGCGGTCTACCGATCGATGCACCACCCGGGGTCGTGGATGCCCTATGCGCGGACAGCAGCGACGTTGGACGCGCTGCACAGCGACGGCATTCGTGTCGGCATCGTGTCCAACACCGGCTGGAACGTCCGTCGGGTGTTCGAACACCATGGTCTGGACGGCCTGCTGGACGCCGTGACCCTGTCGTACGAGGTCGGCGCGGTGAAGCCGTCGGCGACGATCTTCCGCGCCGCGTGTGAGTCGATCGGCGTCGATCCTTCGGCGACGATCATGGTCGGCGACGATCCGGTGGCAGATGCGGGCGCGGTGGCCGTCGGGATGCGCACCGTGCTGTTGCCGGCCGCGCCGATGGGCGTCGACAACGGGATCGCGCTCGTTCTCTGAACAATCTGACCCACCATCCGCGCGCGCGGGATCGCGCGGGTTAGGATGCAATCCCGTTATCAGTTCACCTGAGACGGAGGTCGAAAGCGCATGCCGAAGCACATTTTCGTGACTGGAGGCGTTGCCAGCTCCCTCGGCAAGGGTCTCACCGCCTCGTCGCTGGGTCGACTCTTGAAATTGCGTGGCCTGAAGGTCACCATGCAGAAGCTCGACCCGTACATCAACGTCGATCCCGGCACGATGAACCCGTTCGAACACGGTGAGGTCTTCGTGACCGATGACGGCGGGGAGACCGACCTCGACCTGGGTCACTACGAGCGTTTCATCGACGAGCCGCTCACGCGGAACTCGAACGCCACCACCGGCAGCATCTATCAGGCGGTCCTCGCCGCAGAACGGCGCGGCGACTACCTCGGCAAGACCGTGCAGGTGATCCCGCACATCACCGACGAGATCAAGAAGCGGATCTCGCGCCTGGCGACCGAGGACGTCGACGTCGTCATCACCGAGGTCGGCGGCACCGTCGGAGACATCGAGATCCTCCCGTTCCTGGAGGCCCTGCGTCAGATGCGCACGGACGTCGGGCGTGACAACATCTGCTACATCCACGTCACGCTGGTGCCGTTCATCGGCCCGTCCGGCGAGCAGAAGACCAAGCCGACCCAACACTCGGTCACCGAGTTGCGCAGTCGGGGCATCCAGCCCGACATCATCGTCTGCCGCAGTGAGGCACCACTCAGCGACAACCTGAAGCGGAAGATCTCGAGTCTGTGCAACGTCGACGAGCAGGCCGTGGTCAACGCCGCGGATGCACGCAACATCTACGAGCTTCCACTGATCCTGCACGACGAGGGACTCGACACCGTCGTGTGCGACGTCTTGCGGATCGACGCACCGATCGACCTTCGGCCGTGGCAAGAGGTGGTCGACATGGTCGAGGCCGCGACGACTCCGGTGAAGATCGGGCTCATCGGGAAGTACGTCGACTACCAGGACGCGTACCTGTCGGTGGCCGAGAGTCTCAAGCACGCCGGGTTCCACCACGGCGCCAAGGTCCAGATCGAGTGGATCCAGGCCGAAGACGTCGAGGGGCTGCTCGCCACGGCCAGGCTCGCAGATCTCGACGGGATGATCATCCCCGGTGGATTCGGTGATCGCGGCTTCGAGGGCAAGATCGCCGCCGCCGGCTTCGCCCGCGAGAACGACATCCCGTGCCTGGGCATCTGTCTCGGTCTGCAGGCGATGACCATCGACTTCGCACGCAACGTGATGGGCCTCGCCCGTGCCAACAGCACCGAGATGGACCCGAACACGCCGAACCCGATCATCGACCTGATGCACTACCAGCGCGACGTGAGCGACAAGGGCGGAACCCAGCGATTGGGCGCCTACTACGCCATTCTCGAGCCGGGCAGCCGCGCCCATCAGGCGTACGGCGAGCCGGTGGTGAGTGAGCGTCACCGTCATCGGTGGGAGCTCAACGCACAGTGGAAGCCGCGCCTCGAGGCAGCGGGACTTCGCTGCAGCGGCCTGTCCCCCGATCGCCGCCTCGTGGAGTTCATCGAGCTCGACGACCACCCGTTCTGGGTCGCGACGCAAGCGCACCCGGAGTTCAAGAGCCGGCCGGATCGGCCGCACCCGCTGTTCCGAGAGCTCGCTGCCGCGGCCCTGGCTCGGCGCGAGGCGCGCTCGCCGGTGCTGCGTGCCGCCCCGTCGGTGGCCTGACCGTCGTGAGCGGCTTTCGCCATCTGGACGACCGGGTGGTGCATCAGGGCTACATCTGGCACGTCGCGGTCGCGCGGTTCGAATCACCGGAGGGGGAGATCTTCGAACGCGACATCGTGCGCTCGCCCGGCGCCGTCGCTGCGGTTCCGCTGCGACGAAGGGCCGATGGCACGCCGTACGTGACGCTGGTGCGCCAATATCGAGGACCCTACGACGACCTGGTCATCGAGATTCCGGCCGGGATGCGCGACGTGCCCGGAGAGCCGACGGAGACCACCGCTGCGCGAGAACTGGTGGAAGAGGTCGGCCTTCGTGCGGGTCGTATGGAGCACTTGGTCGACTTCTACCCTTCGGCAGGGATGACCGATTCGGTGCTGTACCTCTATGTGGCGACCGAGTTGACGGAGGTGCCACGCGAGACGCACGGGCCCGAGGAGCGTCACATGGACGTGCTGGACGTCGATCTCGCCGACGCGGTCGCCATGGTGCATCGGGGCGAGATCCACGACGCGAAGACGATCATCGGGCTCCTGATGGTCGAGCGATCGCTTCGTGAGGGTTCGCCGGGATGACCGACCAGCGCTCCGCCGACCTTCCCTCCGAGGTCGAGGAGTTCTTGTCCTGGATGGCGAGCGAGCGGGGCAGGTCCGCGAACACACTGTCGGCGTACCGGCGCGATCTGATCGGCTACACCGGCTGGTTGCGCGTCCACCACGCGAACCTGCTCTCGGTCGACCGCTCGGGTCTGGACCGGTTCGTGCAGGATCGACGTGGCGCCGGTGGTGCCGCGTCGAGTGTGGCCCGACAATTGGCGGCCGTACGGATGCTGCACCGGTTCATGGCCGAGGAGGGGATGCGCCCGGACGACCCCACCGCCGATGTCGAGGGTGTGCGGGTCCCGGCCGGCATCCCCCATCCGCTGTCGGAGTCCGAGGTCGCTCAGTTGCTCGCAGCCGTGACCGGCTCCGACGCTGTGTCGTTGCGAGATCGTGCCCTGCTCGAGTTCCTCTACGCGACCGGCGCTCGGATCAGCGAGGCGTGCGGGCTGTCATTGGCCGACCTCGATCGCGACAACCGGCTGGTGCGTCTGTTCGGCAAAGGCGCCAAGGAGCGGATCGTGCCCTTCGGGCGCAGTGCGGCGACCTCGATGGACGAGTGGCTCGACGAGGGGCGCTTGCACCTCGAGCCCGCACGCTGGGCGCGTCGGGGAGACCGAGAGGCCGTGTTCCTGAACACCCGCGGAGGTCGACTGTCGCGCCAGGCTGCGTGGGCCGTGGTGCGCACCTACGGGCTGCGAACCGGGCTGGCGGACAAGTTGTCACCACACGTGCTGCGCCACTCGTGCGCCACCCACCTGCTCGACCACGGGGCAGACCTGCGAATCGTGCAGGAGATGCTGGGCCACGCCTCCATCTCGACGACACAGGTCTACACCAAGGTCAGCCAGGAGCGCCTGTGGCAGGTGTACCGGCAGGCCCATCCTCGAGCGGAGCAGGCATGACGTCCGTCTCTCATCTGGCTCGTCGATTTCACGGATCGCTGTCGCGCTCGCAGCCCGGTCCCGCCGATGTCGCGTGGGTGCAGTCGTTGCTGTTCCCGACCGAGTACGCGCTGTGGAGCCGGATGCCCGTCTCGGATCGCCGGCATTCCATCGAGGTGGGCCGCCGCTTCGAGGCGCGTGCGCCCGATGCGTCGCCGGCGGAGATGGCGGGCGCGCTGCTGCACGACGTGGGCAAGCAGGTGGCTGCGCTCGGCACGGTGGGCCGGGTGGTGGCAACACTGGTCGGGCGCCGGGGTCGGCGTTTCACCGAGTACCACGACCATGAGGCACTCGGCGCGGAGATGCTCGTTGCCGCCGGGGCCGATCCTTCGACCGTCGACCTGGTCCTGGGCAGAGGCCCGCGAGCTGCCGCCCTTCGCGAGGCGGACGACATCTGATGTACCTGGACAGGGATCTTCCCGCAATCCGGGAAGATCCCGGACCAGAAGGCGGCGTGGGCAAATATCGGACCAGAAGCCGACCGGCCGCCGGCGGGCGGTTTCAGGCGGGGGTGAGTCCGATCGCGTGCTGGGCGCGATCGAGGGTGGCGGAGGCCACGACGCGGGCTTTCGCCGCTCCTTTGCGGAGCAGCGACTGGAGCTCGGCGGGGTCGTCCATCAGCTCGCGGTACCTCGCCTGGATCGGGCGGAGGAGCTCGATGACGGCTTCGCCCGTGTCGGACTTCAACGGGCCGTACTGCGCGTAGCGACCGGCGAGCACGTCGGGAGTCTCGCCCGTGCAGGCGGAGAGGATCTCGAGGAGGTTGGTCACGCCGGGCTTGGCCTCGCGGTCGAAGCGGACCACGGACTCGCTGTCGGTGACGGCGCGCTTGAACTTCTTCAGGATCGCGCCCGGGTCGTCGAGCATGCTGATCAACCCCGCGTCGGAGTCGGTGGACTTGCTCATCTTGGAAGTCGGGTCCTGGAGGTCCATCACCCGTGCGCCGGCCTTGGGCATGACCGCCTTCGGGATGAGGAAGGTGTCGCCGAAGCGGTGGTTGAAGCGCACGGCGATGTCGCGGGTGATCTCGACGTGCTGGCGCTGGTCCTCACCAACGGGCACCTCGTCGGTGTCGTACAGCAGGATGTCGGCGGCCTGCAGCGCCGGGTACGTGAAGAGGCCCGCGGAGATGAAGTCGGAGACGCGCTTGGCCGACTTGTCCTTGAACTGGGTCATCCGGCTGAGTTCGCCGAAGCTGACCTGGCACTCCATGATCCATGCGAGCTGGCTGTGCTCGGTCACGTGGCTCTGCACGAAGACCGTGGCGACGTCGGGGTCGAGTCCGACGGCGAAGAGCATCGCGGCGAGCTGCAGCGTGGTGCGACCGACCACTCCGGGAGTCTCCGTGATGGTGAGGGCGTGCAGGTCGACGATGCCGTGGAAGGCATCCGCCTCGTGCTGGCCGTCGGCCCAGTGCCGCAACGCTCCCAGGTAATTGCCCAGATGGACGTCACCGGTCGGTTGGATGCAGCTCAGCACTCGTGTCACGGTGCGACAGGCTACCGAGCGCGTGCCCGCCGTCCCGGATGAGTTTGCGACCAGGGTCAGGAGTTGGCGACGAGTGCGTTGGTGAGCAGTACGGGACGCCACGCGATGCCGGTGGCGGTGAGGTGCACGAGATCCGCCGAGAGGATGTACAGCGCCGGGTTGGGCGAGACGAACGACGACCAGTCGACGGGCACGACGTTGGGGGTCGCTGCGAGCGCCTGGTCGAAGCGGGTCTCGACGGTCTGGTAGGTCGACCGTCTCGTTCGCACGTTCATCCACAGCACCGATCGCGCCGTCGGACCGATGGCCCACAGCTCGTCGTCGATCCTGGCCTGCATGGCGGCGGTCGTCGATGCCGCGCCGACGTCGTTGGAACCCATCGCGACGGCCCATCGCACCGTCGGTGCGGTCCAGAACGCGTGGGTGCGCAGACGATTCGTGGCGTCCACACCACTGTTCACCTTCAGCACCGTCACTGAGATGTTGCGGTACACCGCACTGTCGATGCAGATCGGTCCGAAGCCGGCGTCGACGAGATGGTTCATCGTGCCCTTGAGCGTCTGCCACGTCAGCGAATCACCCATCACGGCGAGCGCCCCGAGCGGACCGGCTCCGGGGTACCAGGCGATCGCCGACGTGTTCGCCGAGGTGTTGTCCTGTTGGTACCACCGTCGGGTCGCGTCGAGCTTGCCGACGCCCGGGAGGCAGCCGGAACTGTCGGGAACGTTGGTCCCGGCGGCCACGTTCGGAAGCTGCGGGACCCCGGTGAACCATCCGAACACGTCGATGACATGGTGTGCCGACATTCCCTGTGCCTGGGCAGTCACCCCTGCGGTCGACATCGCTCCGATCCAGAGGTTCGCGGCGAGGTCGAGCGCGTGGGCCGAGTTGACGCTGGGGGTGCCGGGCATCGGCCGCATCGAACCCGCCGTGGCGATGCTGCCGCGGCCGGACGTCGAGGTGACGGTGAGGTTGAGGACGACCGCGGCGCCCGATACCGGCAGCAGCACATCGGCCTTTCCGCCTGGATAGAGCGGGACGCCGTGACCAAGTGGGGAGTCCCCCCGCGTGTCGAGGACTCTCGTGGGTGACACGGCGACGAACCGACCGTCGGCGCTGAGCGCTTCGGCGGGTCCGGTGAAGTAGCCCAGTACGTCGACCGCCAGGTGTGCCGACCGGGAGACCCGGAGTTCGACGCCGTCCGGCGACACTGCGACCACCGACGTGGCCGAGCGAATCGCGTCGACGGCATCGAAGTTGAGCGCGCTCGTCAAACTCGCCGGCCCACCTCGCGGGTAGGCGGCGACGAAGCCGGAACCGACCGCATCGGACGCGGTGACCTCGACGGCCACTGCGACGGCATCGGCGGGCACGCCGGCCGGTAATGGGAGGTCGACGATGCCCCCGGAGGGAACCCGGACCCCACCGCTCGCGCTGTCGAAGACCCGCTGCGGGGTCATCGCGACGAACCTGCCGGCGGCCGCTTCCGAGGCAGGATGGAACGCACCCGAGACATCGAGGACCACCGGGGCGCCGACGTTGCTGAAGACGCGTACCGTGCCGGAGGCCGAGAGCCGGACCACGGCGCCGTTGGCGCGGGTCTGGCCCACCCGCGCGTTGAGGTTGCTGACCAGCGGTGGCGTGGCGAGATCGGCGGGGTAGACGGTGACGAACCCGTTGGCGGGCATGTTGACGGCCGTGACCACGAACGACGCCGCCGTGGCCCCGTCTGCGATCCCACATCGGCCTGTCACCTGGACCTCCACGACCCGAGGATCGACGCGGGCGTAGCCCTCGGCGGCCGAGGACTCCGGCTCGCGTGTATCGGCGAGCCGGCACGGCGTGACGGCGGAGAACACCGCCGGCTCGGCCCCTGGAACGGCGTCGGCCCGCACCGGCGTGGCGCCGATCACGACCGGCACTGCGAGCAGGACGAGCAGGGTGACGAAGGTGCCGATCGTCCGTCCTCGCCCTGCCATTCGACCATTATGGTTCGGCACCACCGCCCGGCGGTACGATCGCGGGTCATGGCCGTCGACGTCACCACCGCTGTGTACGAAGGGCCCTTCGACCTCCTGCTCCACCTGATCCTGCGCGAGCAGGTCGACCTGTACGAGGTGTCGCTCAGCCACATCGTCGACGCGTACCTCGTCGAGATCGAACGGATGCAGTCGCTCGACCTCGACCTGGCGACGGAGTTCCTGCTCATCGCCGCCACGCTGGTCGAGTTGAAGGCGCGCCGACTGTTGCCCGGCCGCGACGACATCGACCTCGACGACGAACTCGCACTGTGGGAGGAGCGCGATCTGCTGCTCGCCCGCTTGCTGGAGTGCAAGACCTTCAAGGACGTGGCGGGCGTGTTCAGCACCCTCGCCGAGGAAGCGGACCGGTCGTTCCCGCGAGCCGCCGGAGCCGACGAGCGATTCGAAGGTCTGATGCCCGATCTGCTCGAGGGCGTCTCTCCCCTTCGGTTGCAGAAGGCGTTCGTCCGAGCGATCACTCCGAAGCCGATCGTCCGGATCGACCTCTTCCACGTCGCCCCGATCCGGGCCAGCGTGTCCGACGCGCTCACCGAACTGCTCGACGAACTTCCCCGAGCGGGTCGGATCTCCTTCCGCCGACTGACCAGCGGCCTCGTCGAGCGGATCGAAGTGATCGTGCGCTTCCTCGCGCTGTTGGAGCTGTTCAAGCAGGGGTACGTGGATCTCGAGCAGACCGAGCGCTTCGGTGACGTCGAGGTGGTCTGGACGGGCGGCGACGCTCCCATCGATCACGACTTCTCCACCGACCACCAGCCCGTCGGCAGCGCCGAGTTCGGCAGAGGGTTCGACGAGTCGATGATCGATGAATACGAAGGATGAGATGACCGTGTCCGAGCCCACCTCCCACACCGAAGGGAACCCGCACGATCTCGATGCAGAGACCGTCCGAGCGATCGAGGCGATCGTGCTCGTGGCCGTCGAGCCGGTGCCGTCCGAGATGCTCGCCCAGTTGCTGGAGCAGCCGACGGTGCTCATCGAGCGGCTCTGTCACGAACTTTCGGCTGCGTACACCGAGGTCGGACACGGGTTCGAGCTCGTCAAGGTCGCCGGGGGCTGGCGCTACCAGACTCACGCCGATCTGTCGCCGTACGTCGAACGCTTCCTGCTCGACGGCCAGCGGGCGCGCATGAGCGGTGCGGCGCTGGAGACACTGGCGATCATCGCCTACAAGCAGCCGCTGTCGCGGATGCAGATCGCGTCGATCCGCGGGGTCGATCCCGACGGTGTGATCCGGACGCTGCAGGCCCGTGGCTATGTCACCGAGGTCGGCCGCGACAACGGTCCGGGCCAGGCGATCCTCTACGGCACCACGCCGTCGTTCCTGGAGAAGCTCGGTCTCAACTCGCTCTCGGATCTCCCGGCGATCGCCGAGTTCGTCCCGGGCGCCGACGTGGTGGAGGCACTCGAACACGGCCTGCGGATCGACCCGTCGTCGGACGCCAGTGCCTGACGAGCGCGAACTCGAACCACCGCTGTGGGAGCAGTGGGCCGCCGCTTCGGCCGAGCTGCCCCAGGGCGAGCGACTGCAGAAGGTGCTGTCGGCGCGGGGATGGGGGAGTCGCCGCGTGTGCGAGGACCTGATCGCCGACGGTCGAGTGACGGTCAACGGGGTGGTCGCAGTTCTGGGGCGCCGGGTCGACCCGGAGGCCGACAAGGTCGAAGTCGACGGCGTGCCCCTCGGTGTCAAGGCCGGGCTGGTCCACTATCTCCTCAACAAGCCCATCGGGGTGGTCACCACGGCGAGCGATCCCCAGGGACGCCCCACCGTGGTCGACCTGGTGCCGGCCGAGCCACGGATCTACCCCGTCGGCCGACTCGACGTGGCCACCGAGGGGCTGTTGCTGATGACCAATGACGGCGACCTGGCCCACCGCCTCGCCCACCCGAGTCACGGCGTCGAGAAGGAGTACCTGGCCGAGGTCGAGGGTGCGGTGTCGGGCGGTTCGCTGCGCCGTCTTCGCGACGGGGTCGAACTGGAGGACGGGATGACGGCGCCGGCGAAGGTGTCCCAACCCAGCCCGGGTTTGCTGCGCATCACCATCCACGAGGGACGGAACCGCCAGATCCGGCGGATGTGCGAGGCGATCGGTCATCCGGTCACCCGGCTCGTCCGTGTGCGGATCGGACCGCTTCGAGATGCCCAGCTCCGCCCGGGGGAGTGGCGCGAGCTGGACCAGCAGGAACTGAAGGCCTTGATCGAAGCGGTGGCCGAACCGACCCGGCGGATACGCTGAACCTCCGTGTCAACGACTCGTCGGGCGAACGTCGCGGGCCTCGGGCTCATCGGTGGCTCCATCGCGCGCGCCCTCGTCGACCGTGGCTGGTTCGTCACCGGGGAGGACCAGCGCGCCGACCGAGTCGAGCAGGCGGAGCGGATGGGGATCGTGCAGGCGGTCGGCCTCGACCCCGACGCCGAGATCACGTTCGTGGCGACCCCGGTCCTCACCCTCGCCGAGCAGGTGCAGCATGCGCTGACGGAGACCCGCGGCCTGGTGACCGACGTCGGCAGTGTGAAGGGCGCGGTGTCGGCGGCCATCGATGACCCCCGCTTCGTCGGCGGTCATCCGATGGCCGGGAGCGAGCTCGAGGGCCTCGACGGCGCCGACGGCAGCATGTTCGAGGGGGCGGTCTGGGTGCTGACCCCCACGGCGACGACCGCCGACTCGACGTTCGCCGCCGTGGCCGGAGTGGTCGCCGAACTCGGCGCCGACGTGGTCGCACTTCCCGCCGAGCGCCACGACCAGGTGGTGGCCGTCATCAGCCATGTGCCGCACCTCACTGCGGCCACGCTCATGGGCTTGGCCAGCGATCGCGGCGAGGAGCACGCAGCCCTCCTGAGGTTGGCAGCCGGAGGCTTCCGTGACATGACGAGAATCGCCAGCGGACAGCCCACGATCTGGCTCGACATCTGTGCCGAGAACCGACCTGCGATTCTGTCAGCGCTCGATGACCTGCTCGCCGGGCTGGCGAAGATGCGCGCCGTGGTCGACACCGACGATCGCGCCGAACTGCATCGGTTGCTCTCCAAGGCCCGCGAGGCGAGGGCCAACCTGCCCGTCCGGGCCACCCATCCAGGGGCGCTGGCCGAGGTACGGATCCCCATTCCGGACCGCGCCGGCTCCGCCGCAGAGCTGTTCACGTTGGCGGCCGAGTTGGGTGTGAACATCTCGAGCTTCGAAGTGGTGCACAGCGTGGAGGGCAATCGTGGTGTGGCGGTGGTGCTGGTCGACGCCGACGTCGTCGATCTGTACCGAGGCGGGCTGCTGGCGAGGGGCTACCGCCCCGCCGTGCAGCGGTTGAGCTGAGTGGCGATGGACGTCTACCGTGTCGGCCCCCTCGGAGCGCCGCTCGACGCCGTTGTCTCCGTGCCCGGATCGAAGAGTGTCGCCAACCGCGCGCTCATCTGCGCCGCGCTCGCCGAAGGTGTCTCGGTGCTCAGCAACGTGCCCGATGGCGATGACACCGAAGCCATGCTCGACTGTCTCCGAGCGCTCGGTCTCGAGGCCGAGCGCGGCGACGACACCGACGCCGCCGTCGGGACGGTCGTGATCGGCGGCGGGCTCACCTCGTTCCGCCGCGGCCCGATCATGCTGGCCACGCGCCTCGCCGGAACGACCTCGCGTTTCGTCACTGCGTTGGCCGCGCTCGGGCCGGGGCCGTACACCATCGATGGGCACCCACCGCTGCGCCGGCGGCCGATGGCCCCGCTGCACGATGCGCTGGTGTCGATGGGCTTGCAGGTTCGGCCGGGCGAGGAGTGGGGTCACCTCCCCGTCACGGTGCACGGACCCATCGACGTCTCGCTCGACGAAGTGACGATCCGTGGTGACGTGAGCAGCCAGTACATCAGCGCCTTGATGATGATCGCGCCCTACTTCCCCAATGGGCTGAGGTTCGTGCTGACGACCTCCCTCGTGTCACGTCCCTACGTGCGGGTGACGGCTTCGGTGATGGCCGCGTTCGGGATCAACGGCGTCGAGGTCGGCGATCGGATCATCACCGTGCCACCCGGGCGCTACCAGGCGCGCCGCTATGCGATCGAGCCTGACGCGAGCTCCGCGAGCTATCCACTCGCCGCGGCCGCGATCTGCGGCGGGACGGTGCGGGTGCCGGGCCTCACCCACCAGTCGATGCAGGGCGACGCAGCGTTCTGTCACGTGTTGGCCCGCATGGGATGCGAGGTCCGCCAGGACGAGACGGGTACCACCGTGAGCCGCCACGGCACCTTGAAGGGGATCGAGATCGACATGGTCGACCTCTCCGATCTGGTTCCGACGCTCGCCGCCGTCGCGTCGTTCGCCGAGGGCGAGACCGACGTGCACGGGGTGGGGTTCATCCGCAACAAGGAGAGCGATCGGCTGACCGACCTCTGCGCCGAATTGCGTCGGGCAGGCATTGACGCCACGGACAATTCCGACGGCCTCCTCGTGCGCCGAAGCGTCCCGCACACGGCGACGCTCGCGACTCATCACGACCACCGTTTGGCCATGGCCTTCGCGCTGGTGGGACTCGGTGCGAGCGGGATCATCATCGAGGACCCGGACGTCGTGTCCAAGAGTTGGCCCGACTTCTGGTCGATGATCGAGAGCCTGCGATGATCGACTCGGCGCAGCACGTCGCGGCATTCGACGTTGACGGCACGCTCACCGTGCGCGACTGCGTTCGACCGTTCCTGCTCAAGGTTGGCGGGTGGCGCGGCGTGACCTGGGCGCTCGCGCGGCGACCGTCCGCGTCATTGGGCGCCGCCGCCCGTCGCGACCGGGATCGGTTCAAGGAGCTGATCGTCGGTGGCGTGCTCCACGGGCGCAACGTCGCCCGGATCGAGGCGCTGGGGGAGCAGTTCGCCGAGAACGTGGCCAGTGGTTGGTTGCGAGCCGACACGGTGGCCCGGTTGCGCTGGCACCAACGGATGGGACATCGGATCGTTCTCGTCAGTGCGTCGCTGAGCCCGTATCTGAGGCCGCTCGGTCGCCATCTCGGCGTCGACGACGTGCTGTGCGCCGAGCCGCTCCGCGCCGGCGAGGTCTTCGGCGACGGCCTCGACGGAGCGAACTGCAGGGCAGCGGAGAAGGTCCGCCGCCTCGACGCGTGGCTCGAAGCGAGCAACCTCGGGCAGGCCACGGTGTGGGCGTATGGCGACAGCGCCGGCGACCGCGAACTGCTGGCCCGAGCGGACCACCCGCTGCTCGTCAAAGGCACCATGATCTCGCCCGTACCTGCCGGGTTCGCTGCATGATCCGCGCGCTGATCAGGGAAGCACGTCCGAAGCAGTGGATCAAGAACGTGTTGGTGGTCGCGGCCCCGGGCGCTGCCGGGGTGCTGGACAACGGCTCGTACCTGTGGCCGACGGTGCTCGCCTTCATCGCCTTCTGCCTCGTGGCCAGTGGGACGTACTACTGGAACGACATCCACGACGTCGAGGCCGACCGTCTGCACCCCAAGAAGCGCTCCCGGCCGATCGCCAGCGGCGCGGTTCCGCTGGGCCTCGCCAGGGTGGTCGGAACGCTTCTGCTCGCCGCCGGCGTCGCCGTCGGGCTCGCGGTGAGTTGGCAGCTCGCCGTGGTCGCGATCGGGTACGTCACGCTGACGACCCTCTACAGCACCGTCTTCAAGCACGTCGCCGTCGTCGACCTCGTGGCAGTCGCCGCCGGCTTCGTGCTGCGCGCGATCGCCGGTGCCGTCGCCGCCGACGTCAAGATGAGCATGTGGTTCCTGCTCTGCACGTCGTTCGGATCGCTGTTCATCGTGACCGGCAAGCGATATGCCGAGCTGCGCGACTACGGAGACCACGCCGGTGCGTCGCGCTCGTCGCTCGACGACTACACCCTGGGATTCCTGAGAATCGTGCTGTCGGTGAGCGTGTCCGCGACCCTCGTCTCCTACTGCATCTGGGCGTTCGACACCAAGGAGGTCAGCGGTTCGACCTGGCCCTTCTACGAACTCTCGATCGTCCCGATGGTGACGGCGTTGCTGCGCTACACGCTGATCCTCGAACAGGGCCACGGCGCTGCGCCGGAGGAGATCTTCCTCGCTGATAGAACGCTGCAAGTCCTGGGAGTGCTGTGGGCAGTCGTCTTCGGACTGGGGGTGTACGTCGGGTGACCGGAATGCGCACATTCGAGGAGGCGCTCGCACAGGTACGCGACGTCGAGGGATGGATGAGTCCTGACCAGGCCGAGCGGCTGTACCGGGCTGCGGCCGCGACTCGGGCCGGTGATCAGATCGTCGAGATCGGGAGCTTCCGCGGTCGCAGCACCGTCGTGCTGGCGAGTGCCGCGCCCGCCGACGTGCCGGTGATCGCCATCGATCCCCACGCCGGCAACGACCGCGGCCCCCAGGAGCTCGATGGGTTCCAGGCCGAGGCAGCGACGGACCAACAGGTCTTCAACTCCAACCTCGCCGATGCCGGTGTCAGCGACCGTGTCCGCCACGTGCGGGCGTTCTCCGACGTCGCTCACGACCAGGTGGACGGACCGATCGCGGTGCTGTACATCGACGGCGCGCATCGTTACAGCCCTGCCCGTGCCGACATCGAGACCTGGGGTGCCCGAGTCGCGCCGGGCGGCACGATGTTGATCCACGACTCGTTCTCGTCGGTCGGTGTCACGTTGGCGATCGGTCGTGAACTGATGTTCGGGTCGCGGTTCAGATACGTCGGGCGGTCCCGGTCGCTGACAGAGTTCCGAGCGGACCTCGACGGCACCCCGCAGAGCCGTGCGCTCAACGGCCTCCAGCTCGTGGCACAGGTGCCCTGGTTCGTGAAGAACCTCCTCATCAAGGTGCTGATCTCGGTCAAGCTCGGGGGTCTGCTGAGGCTGCTCACCGGCCGTGAGCCGGAGTGGCCGTACTGAAGAACGGCTGTACTGATGACCGGCTGTACGGATGAACGGCCATACTGATGCGGTGCCGATGAAGCCGCGTCGTCCACTGTCCGGATGGGGTCGGACCAACCCCTCCGTCGCCGACGTCGTCGAACTGCCGAACCACGAGGTGCGGGCCGCGCTCAAAGAGGCCGGCCCGAGGGGTGCGCTGGTGCGTGGGCTCGGTCGCAGCTACGGCGACGCGGCGCAGAACGGCGGGGGCCTCGTGCTGCGACTGCTCGGAGCGGCACACCAGGCGGTGCTGCAACCCGACCGGCCGTCGGTGACGGTGCCCGCAGGTGTGAGCATCGACGAGCTGCTGCGCGTCATCGTGCCGAGAGGCTTCTTCGTCCCCGTCACGCCCGGCACCCGATTCGTGACCATCGGTGGAGCAATCGCCAGCGACATCCATGGAAAGAACCACCACCTCGAGGGCTCGTTCGGCAACCACGTGGACGCGATCACGCTGTTGTTGGCGGACGGCAGCACCGAGGTGGTGACCCCGACCGATCGACCCGAGCTGTTCTGGGCCACCATCGGCGGCATGGGGCTGACCGGTGCCATCCTCGATGCCACCATCCGCGTGCTGCCGATCGAGACGAGTCGGATGGCGGTCGACACGACCAGGGTGCCCGACCTCGAAGCGCTGTTCACCGCGATGGCGGAGGGCGACGACGATTACCGCTACAGCGTCGCCTGGATCGACCCGCAGGCCCGAGGGCGACACCTCGGACGAAGCGTGCTGAGCCGGGGCGACCATGCCCGCCTGGACCGTCTCGATCCCGCTGATGCGATCGACCCACTTGCGTACGGCCCGCACCAGCTCGCCTCGATTCCTCCGCTGGTGCCGCCGATGGGGGTCATCAACCACGCCACGGTTGCGGCCTTCAACGAGATGTGGTTCCGCAAGGCACCGCGGCATCGCACCGACGAGGTGCAGAGCATCGCCTCGTTCTTCCACCCCCTCGACATGGTCGGCGCGTGGAACCGGATCTATGGCCGGCGAGGCATGCTGCAGTACCAGTTCGTCGTTCCCTTCGGCCAGGAGGACACGATGCGGACGGTCGTCGAGCGGCTGTCCGCGAGTGGGACGGCGAGCTTCCTCGCAGTGCTCAAGCGCTTCGGCGCGGGGAACTCAGCTCCGCTCAGCTTTCCCGCGCCCGGATGGACGCTGGCGGTCGACGTGCCGGCAGGCTCGCGCGGTCTCGGCGAACTGCTGCACGGTCTCGACCGCCTGGTACTCGATGCGGGGGGTCGTCACTACTTCGCGAAAGATGCGCACACGACCGCTCACGCCATCCGCCGCGGGTATCCGCGTCTCGACGAGTGGAAGGCAGTGCGCGACGAGGTCGATCCGCACGGTGTCTGGCAGAGTGACCTGTCGCGACGGCTCGGCCTCACCGGCTGAGCACGACGGAAGAGGGATGCATGGACAACGCACTGGGTGAGCCGCAAACGATGCTGTTGCTGGGAGGCACCAGCGACATCGGTCTTGCGATCGTGCGGGAGTTGCTGACGCCCGCGGCGCGAACGGTGGTGCTCGCCTGTCGCGATGTCGACAAGGGCGAGCGAGCAGCGGCGGGTCTTCGCCACGACGGTCTCACGGTTGCCGTCGTCGCCTTCGACGGCGCGGCGACGGATACGCACGAGCAGTTGATCACGGACGTCGTCGCCGCCCATGGCGACATCGACCTCGCCATCGTCGCGTTCGCGTTGCTCGGTGACGGCCCGTCCACGATCACCGATGTCGCCGCCGCTGCCGAGATCGCCGAGGTGAACTTCACCGGAACGGTGACGGCCACCATCGCGGTGGCGAACGCGATGCGCACGCAGGGCCACGGCGGCATCGTCATGCTCAGCAGCGTCGCCGGTGAGCGGGTCCGCTCGGCCAATCCCGTCTACGGGGGTACGAAGGCGGGAATCGACGGGTTCGCGCAGGGCCTCGGTGACGGGTTGGCCTCCCAGGGAGTCCATGTGCTGGTGGTCCGGCCCGGGTTCGTCCATTCCTCGATGACCGCCGGTCGAGCGGCCGCCCCGTTCGCGACGACACCGGAGAAGGTCGCCGAGGTGACCGCCAAGGGCCTGCGGGCCGGTCGCCGCACCGTCTGGGCACCGGGCCTGCTCCGTTACGTCTTCATGGCCCTGCGCCACACGCCAGGTCCGGTCTGGCGTCGGCTCCCCCTCGGCTGAGGGGACCTTCAGCCGTTTCCGGCGCGCTTGGCCAGTTCGTGCTCGAAGTCAGCGCGCCGCTGGGCACCGATGCCGATGCCCGCCGGGCTGACCCCGTCCCCCTTGTCGCACTTGCGGTACAGCAGGACGAGTGCGTCGTCGTAGTTCCCCACGAGGCAGAACTGGTCGGCGACCGCCTGGTTCGGTGCCTGACTGCCGAACTCGGTGGACGCGTTCGGCTCGTACCATCCGGTCCAGAAGTTCGTCAGGATCAACCAGTCGGCGGAGGCGACGTCGTCGGCCAACCTCGATCCCCCGCGGTCGGCCAGCCCCGGGTCCATCTCGATGAAGTAGGTCGCCGGGGTGAGCTCAGGGAACATGTAGTAGAACGCAACGTCGCTGTAGATGGTGCGGCTCAGATCTGCCGGACCGACGACGAGCCGCTCGCCGGGCGTCATCTGGCGGGCGAGGTCGTCGATCGCGGCCTGGCTGGACTCCTGGAGCGCGGCGTTGCCGAAGTAGAACCGACGACCATCGCGTGAGACCTCGAAGCCGCCGGGCTTGTTGCCGACGCTGATGCGTGTCTGGAGCAAGTAGTACCGGTAGGTGAAGAACGGGCAGACCACGAACATCACCAGGCCGACCACCGCGCCAGCGATGAGCGGCGCATGGCGGCGGACGATCGTGCGGTCGGCGGCACGTCGAGACCGATACAGCAACTCTTCGACGACGCAGGGCAGCAGGGCGAACGAGACACACGAGCCCCACGCCAGGTGGGTGCTGTCCGGTCGCTGGAGCGCCTGGGGCAACATGCCGAGCCCGAAGAGCGACGTCGCCATGAGCACCGTGAGTCGCCGCGGCGGACTCGCTGAGGAACGGATGAGTCGCCACGTGATCAGCGGGATGGCGATCGCGACCGCGATGACCACGAAGAACCAGATGAAGAGCTGGTGGTTGGCGGACAGGGCGGGGAACTTCCACCAGGGAGCGTCGGCGGGACCCTCGGCGACCGCCTGCAGTGCTCCGTCGATGTGACCGAAGCTGGGCGGGCGGGGGAGTTCGCGGCCCGGGCGCAGGTGCACGACCGGATCGATGAACATGCCACGGAAGCTCGGCCCGAACCCCGCGAGGAAGAGATGGACGACGAACGGGACGAGCCCCACGGCCAGACCCACGCCGGAAGCCGTCCACGCTGCCGGCCGGCGATCGGGGGTGTCGCGCCGGTGACGCCACAGCAGGTAGCCGTGGACGATGCCGAGGGCCACCACGAGGTCGGGACGGTATCCGAGCGCGAACCCGGTGAGCAGACCGGCCCCGACGAGTGCGCGCTTCCGTACGGCGTCGCTGGTGTGCAGGGCGCGGATGCCGAACACGACGCTCCACAGGCCCAGCGCGATACCGCCCTCCCACGCGAGGGCGGAGAGGCCGATCGGCGTGAGCACCAGCAGCGCCACCGTCGTGGCGGTGATCACCGCCGTGCGCCGACCCCATGCGCGAGCGATGGTGAACAGGGCGAAGATGATGCCGATGTGCTGGAGCAGCCCGAAGACGCGCTGGCTCTGCAGGGTGTACCCGAACACGGTGTACCAGACGGCAAGCACATGGAGGGAGAACGGGCCGTACAGGTGGAGGAAGTCGACGTTCGGCACATCGCCGGCCAGCACCCGCTTCGGGAAGACCAGCATGAAGCCCTCTTCCATCGAACTGCCCGTCGAGAGGAACAGCCCCCGCACCGGAATCGAGATCACGGCGACGACCATCGCGACTGCCAGCGCGGTGCGCGGTTCGATCCGCGCTCGAAGACGTCCACCCAGCACGAAGGGGGGCTCGATGGCGGCGGAGGTCACGGCAGGCGACTCTAGTGAGCGGAGTGCCTTTCGCACCTTGTCCCAGTCGGCGGTAGCGTCGGCCCGCCATGACGAACATCCCGGCGGCCGAACCGACGATCGAGCAGCTCGCCGACGAGATGATCGCGCTGGGTCGTCGTCGGGTGCACGTGCTGGCGTGGCGAGACCTCGACGACATCGATGCCGGCGGCTCCGAAGTCCACGCCGATCACTTCATGAGTCGCTGGGCCGAGGCCGGTCTCGAGGTGACACACCGAACCTCTTTCGCGGAGGGACTCCCCGCACGTACCCATCGAAACGGCTACGACGTCGTCCGCAGAGGAAGCCGCTACACGGTGTTTCCCCGGGGGGTGGCTGCGGAGCTGCTGCACCGGGGATCCTTCGATGCGTTGGTCGAGGTGTGGAACGGGGTGCCGTGGTTGAGCCCTCTGTGGTGTCACAAACCGCGGATCACCTTCCTCCACCACGTGCACGGGCCGATGTGGGACCAACTGCTGCCCAAGCCGCTGGCGTTCATGGGAAGAGCGGTCGAGGCGCGTCTCGCTCCGCCGTTCTATCGACGCACACTCACCCTCACGCCCTCCGACGCGACCCGCGACGAACTGCTCCACCTGGGCTTCAGGCCCGACCGCGTGGTCGCCGTGCCCAACGGCGTCGACGAGATGTTCCGGCCGGGCGGTACCCGGTCGGTATCGCCCTCGATCGTGTGCGTCGGCAGGCTGGCGCCGGTGAAACGGCAGGATCAGCTGATCGAGGCGGCGGTCATCGCCAAGGAGCGCGTGCCCGATCTGCGTCTCACGATCGTCGGCGAAGGACCACTGCGACCGGTCCTGGAGGCTCGTATCGCCGGCCATCACGCGGAGGACTGGATCACGCTGGCCGGCAAGCTCACCCATGACGAACTGGTTGCGCTGTACCAGTCGTCGTGGTTGGTGACTTCGGCCTCGCTGGCCGAGGGATGGGGGCTCACGCTCACCGAGGCCGCGGCATGTGGCACGCCTGCAGTCGCCACCGACGTCAACGGTCATCGCAGCAGCGTCGTCGATGGCACCACGGGTGTGCTGGCCCCGCTCGAACGGCTCGGTGACACGCTCGCCGATGTGCTGTCGAACGCCGGTCGGCTGGCCGCGCTCGGTGAGGCGGCGCTGGTGAGAGCGCGGACGCTCACGTGGGAGTCGTCGGCTCGTGGGGTGCTGCAGGGGTTGCACGATCAGGTGCTCGCCAAGGCCCAGCACCGGACGATCCCGCCGGTCAGCCCGGGAGCAGCCTCGTCGCAGTCTTGAGCACCTTCAGCGCTCCCTGCTTGGCCGTGGTGCGATGGTGGCTGCGCCCGGCGGCCGACGTGTCCGCACGATGGCGCAGGAACCAGTCGTAGCTGTCGGCGAGCATCTCGTCGTTCGAGAAGTGGGGCTGCCAGCCGAGGGCGTCCTGCACCTGCGCGATGTCGAACCACAGCGACTTGCTGTACCTCAGCCAGTGGTACGGCGCGAACGGTGCGACGTGCATCGCCGCCGCCGCCCGCATCGCGAGCGCGGCGGGCCCGGCGGGGAGGGAGCGGACGTGAGAGCCCGTTCCGGCGTGAGCACACAACGACTCGAGCGACTCGCGCATGGTGCCGAACCGGTCGGTGCCGACGTTGTAGACCGCTGGTCCTGCCGAGTCGCCGGCGAGGACGCACGCATCGGCCAGATCGTCGGCATGGACGAACTGGTAGCGATTGCTGCCGTCACCGAGCACGAAAATGTCGGCTCCGTCGGCCACCCATTCGAAGAGGATCCCGAAGATGCCGAGCCGACCATGGCCGAGGATCGTCCTCGGCCGGATGATGGTGACGTCGAGTCCGTGCCGTGCGGCCTCGAGGCATGCCCACTCCGCAGCGAGCTTCGCATGCCCGTATGCCTCGATCGGTGACGGCACAGTGTCGGGCAGCACCGGGTTCTCGCGAGGGATGCCGAACACTGCGCTCGACGACGTGTGAACGACCTTGCGGACGCCGGCCCGTCGAGCAGCGGAGACCAGGTTCGACGTGCCGTCGACGTTGACGGTACGGAGGAGTTCCAGATCCTTGGCGAGGGGAACCTGGGCCACGTTGTTGAACACCACGTCGATGCCATCGACGGCCGAGGCAACCACGCCGGTGTCCCGGATGTCGCCGAGCACGACCTCGACCCCCGGCGGACGATCGTCGACGTCGTTGAGGTCGAGCACGCGAACGATGTGACCGGCGGCGACGAGTCGGTGGACGAGCAGCGAACCGAAGTACCCGGAGCCGCCCGTGACGAGCGCCTTCACAGCTCCAGCCCCAGGTCGAGACACCAGCGGATGCTCCGGCGCATGCCGTCGTACAACTCCACCCTCGGCTCGTAGCCGAGTTCCTCGGTGGCGCGACTGATGTCGCAAGCGATGGTGTGGCCCATTTCGCCCAGGACGTGCAGTTGTTGTTGGTACACGCCGATCGCCTGCAACAGCCGGTCGCCGGTCTCGGCGACGCGGGCTGCGAGGTTCGGCAGGCGAGTGGTCGGTGGCTTCACGCTCAGGCCCTCGTCGACGAGCGCTCGCCCGACCGTCTCGACGATCTCGGTGACGGTGTAGGCGCGCTCGTCGGCGATCCAGTAGCCCTTGCCGCGAGCGGCGGGTGTCAGCTCGGCGGCGAGGACGCCGTCGACGAGATTCTCGACGAACACCATCGATCGGCGCTGGTCGCCGGCGCCGATCACGGGGAACTTGCCGGCGCGCACCATCCGGAAGAAGGTCGTCTGGCGAGGGGGCTGGAACGGGCCGTAGAACCACGGCGGGCGGACGATGGTGGCATCGAGCCCGGCGGTCACAGCGTCGCGCACGGCGAGCTCGGCGAACATCTTCGAGCGGCCGTACCCCAGATACGGGTGATAGGGCTCGTCGCCACGGAACGTGTCGTCACGATGAGGGTTGGTGCCGAACGGGCTGTTGGACGACACGTGCACCATCCTCCGGACGCCTGCGTCGAGTGAGGCCTCGGCGAGGTGACGGGTGCCTTCGGTGTTGATCTCCATGAACTGACGGACACGCGCCGGATGGATCACTCCAGCGGTGTGCACCACATCGGTGTCACGGTCGGAACGGTGGAGCAGGCGTCGGGCGGTCTCAGCCCTGGCGATGTCGCCGATGACGATCTGGATGTGATCGCCGGGTCCGACGAACTCGCGGAGCGACACGGCGTCGGCGGTGCTGTGAGCGAGAAGGCGGAGCTGCGCGCGATCGCTGTCGGCGAGCAGCCGATGCACCAGGGCGCGTCCGAGCCATCCGTTCGCCCCCGTGACCACGGTCGTGGTGGGCGGTGCCCATCGCTCGGGTCGAGCGCGGGCAGGTGTGTCAGCCATGAGATCCTCCAGTTGCAGCGAATCGGCGGGCATTGCGGATGGCGAAGGCCATCACCGAGGCCTGCGGGTTGACGCCGGGTGCCGTCGGCAGGAGCGAGGCGTCGTTGACGAAGATGTTGCGACAGCCGCGCACCAGCCCGAATGAGTCCGTGCCGCAGCGTGCTTCGACCCCACCCATCGGTACGGTGCTGCACAGGTGCACGGTCATGACGGTCGCCCGGGTGGCCCGAAACGCGTCCTGCATGTCGGCGAGGTCGCGGCGGGTGCGGACCGCAGGAGCCCCGCGGAACGACGGGAAGACCTCCTCGGCGCCGGCCTCGAGCATCAGCAGCGCAAGGCGGGCGAGGCCGCTGCGCAGCAGTTCGCGGTCGCGGTGGGTCAGCCGGTAGGTGACGATCGGATCGCGCATGTTCGGGACCGAGCGGACGCGGCCGCCGCCTTCGCTGGTGATGGCGGCGTAGTAGACGCTCATTCGCTGCCAGTCCGTGATCGCGCGTCGAAACGTCGGCCACTGGTCGAGCAGACTCAGTGCGATGAGGCCGGGGTTGCTCGCCGATCCGCCGAAGGACAGATGGGGGGCGAACTCCTTCACCTGAAGCACCGGCACGTCATCGGGGACGTTGAGCTCGTCGGCGAACCGGGCGGCGAGCTTCACCGTCGGGTGGACGGCGAGCGTGCGCCCGATCCGTCCGTGGACGCCCGATCGCTGGAGCAAGGCAGGGGACTGGATCGCTCCGCCGCACACGAAGACGTGACGGAAGGTGATCGAGCCCGTTCGCCCGTCGGAGAGAGTGGTGGCCGCTCGTGTGGCACGGCCCGCCGCGACCTCGAGCCGGTCGATCCGGCAGCCGACGACGAGTCGCGCGCCCGCCGCGACGGCCCGCGGCAGGTAGGTGCGCGTCATCGATTGTCGCTCGCCCTTGGTCGGGTCGTTGCCGTGGGGATAGGTCATCCACCTCGGAACCTCGGCGTGTTGCCACTGCAGTGCGGCCGCGCCACGACGCAGCATCTCGCTGGGAGCGGTGAACGGTCCGGGCACCGCTCGGACGTTGATCTCCGTCTCCACCTCGTCGCAGATCGAGAGCACTTCGTCAGGATCGAAGTCGTCGATGCGGAAGTCGTGCTGCCACCGCTCGAGCAGTTCACCCGGTGGCCGCCAGTACAACCCACTGTTGACCTCGGTACCTCCACCGGCGCAGCGACCCTCCGTGTAGGCGATCGATGGCAGCCCGAGTGCGACGGTGACGCCTCCTGAGCGGTACTGCCGGTCCATCTGGTCCAGCGAGAACGGCGTCACCGAACCCTGTTCGACCCACGCACCCTCCTCCACGATCAGCACATCGAGGCCTGCCTCGGCCAGCACGGCCGCCGTCGTGGCGCCACCGGCACCACTGCCGATGACGAGCACATCGGCGTCCATCGACACGGATGCGACCTGGGCGATCACGCGCACGCGCCTGTGGAAGTCGTGGCCGGCCAGTGCTCCCACACATACGCGAAGGCGAGCGAGCGGATCAACCGGGGATATTCACCGACGAAGGGCAACGGCAATCGCATCAGCACGGCGGCGCCGCTCCAACCGCCGGGAACGGCGATCAGGGTGCGGAACAGCAGACCGATGGCGAGGACGCCGAAGCGGGTGAAGCTGGGCAGCGTGTCGACTCGCCGGGCCACGAACGTCACCGCCTCGCGTCGTCGCGCCGCAGGCAGGTCGGGGAGATCCTCCGCCAGCAGACGCCTGGCGAACGAACCGACGACGGGAAGGGCTGGAACCGGGCGCATGGGCATCGGCATCGTAGCGGTGAGGTGGCGCGAGAACGGGTGCGCGCCGGTCCTGAGGGCTAGCATCGCCGCCCGTGCGCAGTGTTGTCGTTCTCCCCACGTTCAACGAGCGCGAGAACATTCGTGAGATCCTTGCGGCCATCAGAACAGCCACTCCCGAGTCGCAGGTCATCGTCGTCGACGACCGCAGCCCGGACGGCACCGGCGAGCTGGCCGACCGAGCCGCCGCCGAGCTGGGACAGATCACCGTCGAGCACCGGGCCGGAAAGGCGGGCCTCGGGGCGGCATATCGCCACGGCTTCCAAGTCGCCTTCGCTCAGGGGTTCGACGCCATCGTGTCGATGGACGCCGACTTCTCCCACGACCCTGCGGTGATCCCGACCATGCTGGCGCTCGTCGCCGACGGTGCCGACGTGGTCATCGGCAGCAGGTACGTCGCCGGCGGTGGCACCGAACACTGGCCGCTCCATCGTCGTCTGCTGTCCAAGTGGGGCAATCGATACGCGGGCCTCGTGCTCGGCGCAGGGGTTCGTGACTGCACGGCCGGCTTTCGCTGCTACCGGGCGGACGTCCTGCAGGCGATCGATCCTGCGAGCACGTCCGCCGAGGGCTACGCGTTCCTCACCGAGCTCACCCGCCGACTTGCTCGTCGAGGGGTCAAGATCGTCGAGACCCCGATCCTGTTCAGGGACCGCGTGCGAGGGGTGAGCAAGATGTCGGCGCCGATCATCATCGAGTCGATGTGGCTCGTGACGAAGTGGGGTGTCACGGATCGCTGGCGCGAGTTGCGCACCAGGCTCAGATCGTGAGCGACCGCACCCTTCGCTGGTGTGTGCGCGCAGTGGTGGCCCTGCCGTTCGTGGTCGCGTTGGTGATGCTGGCCGGCCGTCACTGGGCTCCGGTGCTCGACCTCGCCATGACCGAGTTCCGGGTACGCGACGTCGGAGGAGCCCACACGCCCCTGATCGGGCTTCCCGGTCGGATCGGCACCTTCCCGAACCAGGGGAGCCACCCCGGTCCGCTCAGCTTCTACCTACTGGCGCCGGTGTACCGGTTGTTCGGATCGAGGGCGTACGGAATGCTGGTGGGCGCTGCCGTCGTCAACGTCGGGGCCGCCTGGACCGCGTTGTGGATCGCCGGGCGCCGTGGTGGCCGGCGGCTGTTCCTCGGCGTCGCCGCGTTCCTGGCGGTGGCGTTGGCCTGGTTCGGGGCGAGCGTGCTCACGCAGCCGTGGAACCCGTACCTGCCGTTGGTCGCGTTCGTCGTGGTGCTGCTCGCGACCTGGGCGGTGCTCGAGGGCGATCACGTCATGCTGATTCCGCTGGTGCTCGCAGGCACGCTCTGCGCCCAGACGCATGTCCCGTACCTCGCCCTGTCCGTCGTGCTGATCCTGGTGGCGATCGGCTCGGTCGCGTTGCGCTGGTGGCGGGCGCGATCGGTTGAACGTGCCGAGGCGCGCAGCCTCGCGGCGTCCGTCGGTGTCGCGACGGCGCTGTGGTTGCCGGTCTTCGTCGATCAGTGGCGGCATGACCCGGGCAACATCACGATGCTGCGGACACACTTCCTCGATCCTCCCGAACCGCCGCAGGGCCTCCGGGTCGGCATCACCACGGTGCTGCGCCACTTCGACCTGTTCCACGTCGCGATCCGTACGCTCGCCCGCTCGTCGGATGCCCCCACGGTGCTGGTGGATCTGGAGGGCGGATCCTGGGTCCTGGGTCTCCTGGTGCTCCTCTCGTGGACTGCGGCCGTCGTGGTGGCGTGGCGTCTCGCGGAACGGCGGCTGCTGCGGCTGCACGCGGTGGTCGGAGTCGCAATTCTGATCGCCGTCATGTCCCTGGCGCGAGTGTTCGGCAAGGTCTGGTACTACCTCAGCCTGTGGGCCTGGATCATCGCCCTGCTGGCGTTCGCGGCCACGCTGTGGACCGCCGTGGTCGCATGGGAGCGGAGCGGGAGGCGCCCGGTGCCGGTGACCCGGCTGGCGGCGCTCGTGCTCGTCGTCGCGACGGGCGCGTTCGTGGTCGACGCCGGTCGGGTTCGCCCGCCCGAGGATCGTCTGTCGCGGACGCTCGCTGCGGTCGTCGGGCCGACCGCCCAGGCCCTGCGCGACGGAGTGGGCGACGCCGACGGTGTGAAGGGCATCTACGCCGTCGTGTGGGAGGACGCGTACTACTTCGGGTCGCAGGGTTATGGGCTGATCAACGAACTCGAGCGTCGAGGCTTCGATGCCCGAGCGTTCGAGACGTATCGCGTGCCGGTGACGGCCCATCGCGTGGCGGATCCGTCGGAGGTGACGGCGGACGTGGTGCTCGTCACCGGCGTGAACGTCGAACGGTGGCGCCAACGCGACGACGTCGTCGAGGTCGCATTCGCGGAACTGCGGACCGACGCGGAGCTCGCAGAGTTCGGTCGGCTGCACGACGATGCGGTGGCTCGGTTGCAGGCCGCCGGCCTCGACGATGTGGCTGCCCTGGTGGACACCAACCTGTTCAGCGCTCGACTCGACCCGCGGTTGCCGCCGGGCGTCGAGCCGATGCTCATCCGGATGCTGGTGCTGGGTGAGGAGACTGCGGTGTTCATCGCCCCGGCGGGGGTCGTGTGATGCGGCGCTCCGCTGAGTGGCGCATGCGTCGCCCCGACCCACGTTCGCTGCTGATCATCGGCGTGGCCGTGCTCCCTGTCGTGCTGGCGATCGCACGCGCCTTGGTGAACCATCGTGCGCCGTTGGGCGACGACGGACTGATCTCGCTACGCGCCGATGACGTGCTGACCCGGAATCATCCCTGGTTCGGGACCTGGACGTCCGCTTCGCTGTCGACAGGGGTGGATTTCAACAACCCTTCGCCGCTCCACTTCGACCTGCTGGCGATCTTCGTCAAACCGTTCGGCGTCACCGCCGGGGCGATCCTCGGCGCCGGGGCGGTGAACATCGCGGCCATCGTGGTCACGATTCGACAGGGTTTCCACTTCGGGGGTCGGCGTGGCGAAGGCCTGATGGCAGTTGCTGCTGCGGGCTTGTCCTGGACACTGGGCAGCGAGATGTTGGTCGACGTCTGGCAGCCGCACAACCTGGTGCTCCCGTTCCTGGCGTTCGTGGCGGCGACGATCGCCGTGGCGTCGGGACGCTGGCGCTCACTGGCGTGGGCGGTCGGACTCGGCAGTGTCGTGATGGGCGCGCACCTCAGCTTCACCTATGTGGTGCTGGTGCTCATCGTGGCGGCGATCGCCGGCGCCTGGTGGCTCGATCGCGGCATTGCGACGGGGCCCGAGGGATGGCGGCGTGGCGTCGTGGTGGCGGTGGTGGTGGGGCTCCTCGCCTGGTTGCAGCCACTGCTCGAACAGCTCTTCGGTGCCGGCACCGGCAACCTGTCGCGGGTGTTGCAGGCGCGCTCGGCCACGGACGCACCGCTCGGATTCGGCCTCGGCGCACGCCTGGTCGCCCAGGTGGTCGCGATGCCACCGTGGTGGCTCCGGCCGTCGTTCACCGACTCGATCGCGTTCTCGCCCTACGGCGACGACGGACACCTGCACCCCGGCGGGGTCGTCGGGCTCGTTCCGTCGCTCCTGCTGCTCGGGTTGCTGCTCGCCGCGATGGCGACGCTTGCCGTGATCGCCGGCCGACGTGGCGAACGTGCGGTCTTTGCGATGGTGACCGTGTCGGGGGTCGGCGTCGTTGCGGCGCTGTTCACCGCGACGGTGATGCCCGCTGGTGTGATCGGACTTGCGCCCCACCAGCTGCGGTGGCTGTGGCCCTTGGGCGTGGTCATGATGCTGTCGGTCGTCAACGCCGTCGACCGCTTGTTCCTCGTCAGGCGATGGAACACCTCGATTCGGAGCAACCTCGCTGCGGCGGTCGTGGTGGTGCTGGTGATCGTGAACATCCCGGCGCATCTGAGCGATCTCGGACCCTCAGCGGCGCGGGCATCGAACGCCGCGGTCCGGTCGTTGATGACCCAACTCGACTCTGTGCGTCTCCCTGGCCCGACCTACTTCGACGGCTCCACGCTCTACTTCGCAGAGCCGTACAGCGGCCCCGTGCTCGCCGCGCTCACGTCGACCGGGCAGCCGATCCGTGCCGGCGACGACGCGTTCGCTCGTCAGCTCGGCGAGCATCGTCGTCGACGGAACGATGAGCGGTACGCGCTGCAGGTCCGTTTCGGCGCGGACGGGGCGGTACTCGCTGCCGGAGAGCGCTTGCTGGCGTCGACCGTCGGTCCCGATGGAAACGAGGTGTCGGTCGTGCTGATCGAACTCGCCCTCAGCGACGCCTGAACCGGACAGGGATCTTCCCGGAATCCGAGAACGATCCGGACCAGAAGCCGCCGTGGGGAGATCGCTGACCAGAAGCCGGGCGGGTCACCGGTGGCGTCGGCGGCGCAGGGCGCGGTGGACGAGGAGGAGCTCGAACGTGGCGCGTACGGACCCGGCGAGGCCGAGCTTCGACCCGTCCACGTCGGTCCAGCCCTGGAGTGGCACCTCGAGGAAGCCGTCGGTGCCATGGGGTGCGGCCAGACGTCCGAGCAGCTCGACGTCGAAGGACCACCTCCCGACGAAGGGGTCGGCAAGTGCAGCGGTGAGCGTGGGCGAGTTGGCGAAGACCTTGGCCCCGCACTGTGTGTCGTACACGTCGAACCCGAGCACGATGCTGCTCGCCGTGGCGAAGAGTCGACCGGTGTAGTGACGAAAGAGGCTGCGGGAGATGCCGTGACCCATGAGGTCGACCCGGGAGCCGATCACCACCGGCCGGTCCTCATCGACACAGCGCTGGACGAGGCGGGCGACGTCGGCAGGAGAGGTGGCGAAGTCGGCGTCGGCGAAGCCAACCACCGCAGCACCGGTGGCGGCGGCGGCGAGCAGGCCCTGGCGGACCGCCTCGGCCTTGCCGGCGTTGTGTGGCAGTGTCAACACGCTGCACCGGGAGTCGTCGGCGGCGATCGATGCGAGCATCGCGGGTGTGGAGTCGGTCGAGCCGTCGTCGACCAGGAGGACCTTGCACCCGGAGAGATCGGCGAGCTCTGCCACCACGGCGGCGCGCAGTCGTGTGGCCTCGTTGAAGCAGGGCACCACGATCACTCCGTCGATCGGATCGGCCACGATCATCGCCTCGGCCGGCACACGGCCCACACGCTGAGACCCGGGGGACGCCAGCGGCGGTCGGCCAACGAGCGTCCGAGCGCTGCGTCCGCGTCGAGCACGGCCGTGATGGTCCGGGTGAGGGCGGCGCCGTGATGCCAGACCGAGTCGACGGTGGCCGGTCCGGACGGCGGGCGTACCTTCTCCAACAATGCGACGGCGGCCCTCGGGGGCACCAGCGTGGTGAACAACGATCCCTGACGGACGAGGACGAACGACGGCTCCAGCAGGGTGGCGAGGCTGGCGGCGTCATGGCGGCGGAAGTGCCCGAGTGCCACGTCGTGACTGGTGAACAATCGTTGGTGGGCGGGGACGCTGACGATCAACACGCCGTCGTCGGCGACGAGCGGCCGAACCTGCTCTCGAACGAACTCGGTGTCGTGCTCCACGTGCTCCAGCACGTCGAGGGCGAGCACCAGTTGTGCCGGGATGGTCGGGGCGACCGCGGTGCGCTCGATGCCCTCCGGCAACTCCGCGGCGAGATCATCAGCGGTGTAGTGCACGTCGAAGCACGTGATGGTGGTCGCGGTCGGCAGATCTGCTCGGAGTTGGGATGCGAACCAGCCATCGCCGGCACCGATGTCGATCACCGCTGTCGGCGCGGTGGCGCAGGAGTCGGAGATGATCCGGCGGAAGCATCGGGCTCGCGAGACCTCCCAGGGATGGCGCTGTGCATGCTGTTCGCGCTCCCGGAGATCCACGGCGTGGAGCCTACGGCAGCAGTGCGAGTGCCAGCAGGCTCGCGGCCGCAGAGGCACCGAGCCCCGCGATGACGACCGTTCGCGACGGCGCCGACCAGTGGCGGAGCCGTTCCTCGACGAGGTGATGCAGCGCGAAGGCGACCAGGAAGGTGACGACGACGTTGAGCGCGATGGCCGGTGCGCCGCGGGCCGAGACGTGCCGTGCCAGGAGCAGACCCACCGGCCAGTGCACCAGGTACAACGAGTAGCTCAGGTTGCCGACCCAGACCACCGCCGGAGTCCCGTACATCCGGCGCCACGTGACGGATCGCAGCAGTGCGTGCACGAGTACCGCGCTGACGGCGGCGACGAGGAGGAATCCGCCGGCCAGCAGCCATGGTGGGGTGAAGTCGGCGAACAGGAACCCGGCGATCACGGCCAATGTGGCTGCGCCACCCACGATCGTGAGCCCTCGTGATGTCGATGGTGGGAGCGTGCGGTGTTGGCGTCCGAACAACAGCGCGAGGATCATGCCCGTCGCCAGTTCGGCGATGCGGTACTGGGTGCCGAACTCGCGATGGATGTCGCTCGCGTCGACGAACAGCATCGAGACGGCGCCGACGGTCCATGCCGCTCCGGCGAATCCCCACAGCCAGCGTCGTGGGTTGCGGGACCGTCGCATCGGCAGCGACAGCAGAGCCAGGGCGAGGTAGAACTGCAGCTCGACGGCGAGCGACCAGTACGGCCCGAGTGGTCCGATGCCGCGGATCACCTGAGCCGTCCCGAGGCGGATGACATGCCAGTTCATGACGCCCCAGATGGCGGCGAGCGCGTCGGTGGCACGAAATCCCGACCACGCGGTCCAGCCGGGACGGGCCAGCACGATGGCGGCCAGGATCACGGTCAGCGATGCGGGGGTGAGGCGACGGATCCGGCGCGCCGCGAACCGGGCGACGTCGATCGTGCCGGTGCCGGCGTGCTCGGTGAGCAGCAGTGAGGTCATCAGGTAGCCGCTGATCACGAAGAAGACCGAGACGCCGAGGAACCCTCCGCTGAACCAGGTGGGCCGGCTCGCCAGTGCAGCGGAGTGGAACAGGATGACACCGAGGACCGCCAGCCCGCGGAGGCCGTCGAGGCTGGTCTCATGGCGGAGCGCCGGCCCCGCGTGCGCCGCGGACGATGCCGTCAGATTCACGACTCGACGCGACGAAGGCGGTGACCGATCGGGCTGTAACGCACGATGCAGACCACCGCTCGGACCCCGTCGCGCCAGCCGATCTTCTTGCCCTCGGCGTACGTGCGACCGTCGTAGGTAATGCCCACTTCGTACACCCGGACCCTGAGGGCGGCGATCTTCGCAGTGACCTCGGGTTCGAATCCGAAACGGTCCTCCTCGATGGTGATGCCCTGGATGATCTCGCGCCGGAAGGCCTTGTAACAGGTCTCCATGTCGGTGAGGTTGAGATCCGTCATCATGTTGGAGAACAGGGTGAGGAAGCGGTTCCCGACGGTGTGCCAGAAGTAGAGCACCCGGTGCGCGGCACCGCCTTGGAATCGTGTGCCGTACACCACGTCGGCGATGTTCGACTCCAGCGGCGCGATGAGCAGGCCGTAGTCGTCGGGGTTGTACTCCAGGTCGGCATCCTGCACGACGGCGTAGTCACCGGTGGCCAGCGAGAACCCGGTGCGCAGGGCAGCGCCCTTGCCCATGTTGCGCGGCTGGACATGCACTCGAACCAGCGGGTCGGGGTACTGCTCGAGGAGTTCACGGCTCTTGTCGGAGCTGCCGTCGTCGACGACGATCACCTCGTGGACCCACGGCGACGCCGTGACACGGTTGAGCAGTTCGACGATGGTGGCTTCCTCGTTGTAACAGGGAACGACCACCGACAGACAGGGGCGAGGGGAGTCGGTCACGGCGAGACACGCTACCGGAGCGGAATGGCTCGAACGGCTACGGTGTCAGCGTCCATGAGCACCGACTCGACCCTCGCTCCCCGGGATCGCACCCTGCTCGGGATCGTCGTGCTCGGGGCAGCGGTGCGCCTGGTGTACTACGCGTCCAAGTGGAACCAGCAACTGCTCCTCAACGATTCGATCTACTACAGCGGGCAGGCCCGTCAGCTGGCGACCGGGGTGTGGTTCCGCGAACTGTTCGTGGATCAGCCCGGTGCCGAGCACGGCCCGCTGACGTCGATCCTGATGGCGCCGTTCAGCTGGGGAGCCGACATGCACCGCTGGCAGCGCCTGGTCACGCTGTCCACCGGCATCGTCCTGGTCTGGGTGATGGGCCGCTTCGTCGCCGAGCTCGCGGGTCGGAGGGCAGGACTCGTAGCCGCATTGCTCGCAGCCGTGTATCCGAACCTGTGGATCAACGACGGTCTCGTCATGTCCGAGAGCATCAGCGTGCTCCTCGTGGCACTGACCCTGTGGGCTGCGTGGAGATCCGCCCGATCTTCACGGGCCCGCCCGATGATCCTGCTGGGCGTGGCACTGGGCCTGGGCATCCTCGCTCGGAGCGAACTGGCGCTGTTCGCCCCGCTGCTCCTCGGTTGGGTAGTGATCGTTCGCCGCAGGTCGTCGCTCGACTGGCGGCCCGTGCTCGTGGCCGCCGGGTTGGGGGTGTCGATCCTGGTCCCGTGGGTGACCTTCAACCTGGTTCGGTTCGAGCGTCCCGTGTTCTTGACCACGAACGATGGAACGACGTTGTTGGGTGCCAATTGCGACGAGGCGTATCACGGGGCCGTCAAGGGTGGATGGTCGGTGTCGTGTGTTTTTGCCGACCCGGAGTACTCGATGGACGAGGAGCCCAGCGTTCGCTCCGCCCGTCAACGCTCACTCGCCGTTCACTATGCGAAGGCGCACGCGGCAGATGTGCCGTTCGTGCTCGTTGCTCGCGTCGGACGCACCGCAGATCTGTTCGGACTCCCGAACCTGGTGCGCCAGGACGTCGGCGAAGAACGTCCGCGATGGGCGTCCTGGGCGGGGATCGTGATGTTCTGGGCGATGGCCGTGCTGTCGGTCGTCGGCGCCCGCCGGTTCGATCGTCGCCGTCGCTCGCTGCTGCTCGTCCCCATCCTCGTGGTGATCGTGACCAGCTTGCTGTTCTACGGCGGTCACCGGATCCGCTCGACCGCCGAACCATCGTTGGTGGCATTCACGGCAGTGGCGTTGGCTCCGTGGGTGGAGCATCGTCGTCTCGGCCGCCGACCAACGCCGATGCCAACAGCAGAACGATGACCAGCATCCCTGGTCGATGCAGCTTCTCCCACAGTCCCGGCCACCCCGCATTGGCCGCGTAACGGCCTGCGATCTGGCGCTGCAGTACTCGAGCGGCCAAGGCCGCCATCAGGAGGACGCCGCCGACCGCCGCGAGTCGTGGACGGCGGGTGGCGACGACGACCGCTGCCGGGACGAGTGCGATCGCGGCCGTACTGGGACCGGCGACGAGGAATGCGAACGCGACGAGCACCGACGCCGCGATCACCGCCGATCGACGGTCGGCCGCGTTCCATGAAGTTCGCGTCAGGCGGGGTGGCTCCGCGTGCCAGGCGATGGTTCGCTTCCGTCGCCAGGAGGCGACCACGACGCACCCGATGGCCGCAATGAGCGAGACGACCAGCGCGACCGTCACCGGCGTCTGCGCGGTCCAGTCGATGTGCACCACTGTCGGGACGTCACTCGGTGCGAGCCACCAGCCGTTGAACCCGCCCGCAATCGGTGTCGGCGAGCCGAGGGACCCACCGTCGATCGAGGCGGACCATCCCGCGTTGAACCCCTCGCCCATGATGAGCCAACACCCCGTGGGGCACGCCGCCACGGTGGCCGTGCGCGTGGTGCGCGTGCGGGTGACGGTGACGGCCGGAGGGGGAGCGGCGGATCGAGGCGTGATGTCGGTGAGGGAGATGCGGTCGACATCGACCCCCGACTCCAGTCCCGGGCTGGACTCGATGCGGTGGCTGCCGTTCGTGAGTCGAAGCGGGGTCGCGTCGCACAGGGGCACGTCCACCGATTCGCCGGCATCGAGGCGATCGCGGGTGCTCTGGTCGAACGCGACGGGGAGCGGCGTGCCGTCGAGCGTGACGAAGCCCTGGTCGCAGGTGGAAGCATCAGCGGTGTCATCCGCGGCGGTGGGCACGAGACCGTCGGCGATGACCTCGCGGAGTGCGACGGGCAACGTGGTGGTCTCCGCGAAGCGCCGGTCGATCGTGGTGCGAGGGTCGATCGCGGTGACCGTGACCGTCAGTCGGTCGCCCGAGAGCGCGCTCGCCAGGGTGACCACGCTGCGGCCGGCTCCATCGGGCGTCGGTACCTGCACGTCGACCGGTCCACCCTCGCTCTGCAGCCGGAGGCCGGTGATCGTCGAGTGCATGCCGTCGGTGGGCTGCACGAGTGTGATCGACTCCACAGGTCCTCGCTGGGCGAATGTCAGCTGGCTACCGATCACGTCGGTGAAGGGTGACGTCCAGGCCGTCGTGAGGTCGCCGTCCGCAGCGAAGATGCCCCGCGCGGCGGGGTCGCCGGTCGCTCGTCGATCGGCCACGGGGCCCGACATCCCACCGAGCGCGTCGAGCACGGTGTCGTCGGCGCGGTCGTCGCGATGCAACGTGACCGTCGCGGTGAACGAGTGATCGCCGGCAAGGTCGAAGGAGCGAACAAGGGTCGGTTCCGGGTCGCTGCGCCACCGGTTCATCGGATCGGTCCGCAGCCGCGTCATGACGACGGCGAGCGGTGCGTCGCCAGCGTCGAACGACGGCATGTGGACGACTTCGGTGTGGGTGCCCAGGCCGAGCTCCGCGAATCCCACGGCGCTGGCCCCGGTGTCGGTGCCGCCAGCTCGGGGTCCGACTCCGGTGATCGTGACGGTCACCGGTCCCGAGTCCGGCAATTGCATCGCCTGACCGGGTTCGACCAGCGAGGAATCGTCGAGCGTCACATCGATGGGTGCCGACGCCGTCGCAGTGGTGATGCGAACGGTGGTGATCCGCCGGGTGGCATCGGAGTGCGGAGGTTGCAGCAGGGTGAGCGTTCCATTGGTGGAGGATGCGGTGATGAACTCGCCGACGGGGTCGGTCCGATCGCCCACGACCCACGCCGTCGACGGGTCGCCGTCGACCGCCATGGCCGGCCGCTGCTCGGGGCGGTACGCGAAGGGCTCGCCATAACTGCTGGCGCGCACGGTCAGGCCGCCGTCGAGGGTCGCCGTCGTCTGGTCGGACGGGTCGGGCTCCAGGCCGAAGACCGGCAGCCGCTGATCCGCCTCGTCGGGTCGCAGGACACCGCCCTCGGCGCCCCCGGACTCGGTGAAGCCGATGACGTCCTGGGAGCTGCGCCAGTGGTGGGCTCGATCCCGATTCGAGTCGGTGAGGATGACGAGCGCGGGGGCGAGGTGGGTGTCAGCGCCATGAAGATCCGCGGCGTACAGCAACGCCTCGTCGCCGGTCAGAAGCCCGGCGGCGGCAGCGTCGATCGCCCCGTCACCACTGCCGACGAGCACCACCACGCGGTCGCTGGCGCGCACGATGGGGACGGGTTGCTCCACCGGCACCAGCTCGACGGGCGCCAGCGCCGTCTCGGGCGAGGCCAGGGCGTGTTCGTCGACCATCGGGATGTCGGGGACGTTGACGTACGGCACGCCGTACGACACGGCAGATCCCAGGCCCGGGGCCGTCGTGAACAGTGAAGCGGCCCAATTCGGGCGCGGCGTGCGAAATCTGTCGAAGGCCAGGTCGTTGGCCACCCAGACCGTGTCGACGCCGAGCAGCCGCGACACCGCTGCGATCGCTTGCGGATCGATGGTGCGCGACTGGACCCGATCGTCGAGCGCGTCGAGGAGGTCCATCACGCCGGGTGAGCCCAGTGGGAGCAGGTCACGTGTCACGAGCGGCTTCGTGGTCATACCGGGGAGTGGCGGATCGACCGTGTATCCCCATCGAAAGGCCCCGAACTCCGAGCCGGGCAACTGCAGCACCCGGTACTCCGCCGACGTCGACGACAGCGCGTCGGCGGCCTGCTGCCATGCCGCCGGCGGCGACTGGTCGCGCTCCAGGGCCGGGTCGACCAGCCCACCGTCGAACAGCGCCGGCAGGTTGAGCACCGCCAGCAGGACGACCGCGAGGGGAGCGAGCGCACGGAGCCGGAACCGCGTTGCGCCGAGCGCCGTGACGAGGGCACCGGCGCCCAACGCCAAGCCGAGATTGGACATGGGCAGAGCTCGGGTGCTGCTGCGGATCGCGAGCGAGAGGCTGCTGCGCGAGTGCTCGGCCAACGGCGTCATCAGCGGCGACGCGTTGTCGATGGGGTGGACGCCGACCGCCAGCACGATGCCGGCGAACACCAGCAGCGCCGCGTAGCGCCGCTGACTCCATCGGGTCACGGCGAGGCCGAGCATCGAGACCAGCACGACACCGAAGCTGATGGCGATGGCGACGCCGCTCTCCATGTACGCCTGCGAGGCCGTGGTGGTGAACGCGTACGGGTCGCGGACGTAGAACAGCCAGTACCCGAGGCCGCGCAGCGTCTCGGTGGAGACCGACGTGAGCGAGGTCGCCTGCAGGCTCTCGCTGTACGCCAACACGTCGGCTCCGTACGTCCCCTGTGCGCGGAGCATCGCGATCCACCACAGCGAAACGCCCATTGCGAGCACCCCGATGCGGGCGGCGCTCGACACCGCCCGCCGCCAGGGGACGGTGCCCTGCCACACGGCGTGGACGAGCCACAGGATGGGCGCTGGTGCGATCATCATCACCGCCGTCGCATTGACCGCACTGCACGACAGCAGGACCAACGCCATCAACGCCGGGAATCGCCATCGATGTTCACTGGTGGCCGACTTGATCGTGAGGCCGACGAGCCAGCCGACCCCCGCCCAGGGGAGCAGCATCGCCGAGGTCCGAGACACGTACGGCAGGATGTACGGCGAGAGCTGATACACGACCGCGGCCGCCAGCGCTCCGGCTCGGTTGAGGCCGAGCATCCGCCCCGCCCACAGCACGCCCCAGGCGCCGAGGAACAGCAGCGTGCCGATCCAGAGCCGATGCGCCACCCAGTCGGGCACGCCGAGCTTCTCGAACGTCCAGTACCACGGCCCCTGCGGCCACAGGTAGGCAATGGTCTGGTGGGGCACCCACCCGCCGAACTGGCGTGTGTCCCACGTGGAAGGAGCGTCGCGAACGAGGCGAGCCGGATCGAGGTAGAGGTAGAGCTTGGTGTCGGCCGGCATCCGTCCCGGCTTGGTCAGCAGGGCGGGAAGGTAGGCCAGTGCGGCGAGCAGAGCGATGCTGCCGCGGGACACACCGGCGGTCAGCCGCTCTCGGTTCACGGAATGGCTCCGAGGACCCCGTAGAGGCCGGTGAGGCCGACCAGACCCGCGGCGCAGGCCCCGACGACATAGGGCCACCAGTCGCGGCGCTCCTTGTTGAACCAGGCGCCCGCCGCGATGAACAGCGGGAACGCGGTGAACACGAACCTCGGACGGGCCGTGACGGTCTCGGGCAGCAGCATCAGGGCGACGATCACCGCGACGTACGCCATCATGAACCAGGGCAGACGGTGCTTTCGGGCGAACCAGAGCAGGAGCAGCAGCGTCAGCACGGACAGAGCGGTGATGGTGTTGGTCGGGGAGGTGAGGGGTCTGCTGACCGCCTCCCACGTGCGTCGAGCGGCAGTGAGTCCGAAACTGGTGCCCTCACCCCATGCCTCGCTCTGCACACGGAACCAGACGCCCGCCTCTCCCGTGTGTTTGCCGAGCCACCATTGGAAGCCGAGGAAGCCGATCGGCGACAGGGCCGGTGCCACGAGTGAGGCCCACTCGCGCCGTTCCCGGATCGCGAGGAAGGACGCGACGGCACACGCGGCGACCAGCGCGATCCCGTTTGGGCGCGTCGCCGTGCCGAGCGCGGCGAGGACACCTGCTGCCCACCAGTTCCGTTTCAGGAGGAACCACATGCACCCTGCCGCCAAGGTGAGCAGCAATGCCTCGGTGTAGGCGAAGGACAGCACGAAGCTGCCCGGAAAGATCGCCACCAGGATCATGGTGCGCTCGGCTACTTCGGTGCCGTAGAGCTCGCGGGCGAGCAGGCCGATGAGCCAGATGGCGAGGGCACCGAGCACGAAGTTGACGAACAGCGCTGCCAGCGTGTCGCCGCCGGGCAGGACACGGTCGACCGCCCGCACGAGCATCGGGTAGGTCGGGAAGAACGCGGCGCGGGCGTCCGTCATCGAATAGGTGACGTGGGGCCGGACCATGTGGGGATACCCGTGCCGCACGATCCGCAGGTA
>JBBQTC010000019.1:0-52184 GCA_038234785.1 Acidimicrobiales bacterium | reverse complement strand
CCACCTACAACGAAGCCGGCCAACCCGTGCAGATCTCGACACCCACCGTGCCACTTGGTCCAGGCGTCACCGACCCTGGGTTCGATGTGACCACGACCAACTACAACGGCCTCGGTCAACCCGATCAGCTGTGGCGGGGTGCGACGGCGGTGAACGGCAGCCGCTATGTGACCTCGACCCTGTTCGATGACCTCGGCAGGGTCACGACGCGGACGTTGTCGCCGACCACGGTCACCTCTACGGCGGCGTTGACTCGCGCCTACGGCTACGACGCGGCGACCGGTGCCGTCAACAGTTTCCAAGCCGGCTGGACCCTGTCCGGTTCGACGACCTGGTTCCAGAACGACAGCTACACCCGTGACGCGGTCGGGAACGTGACCCAGATCGTCGACAACGGCAAAGAACCATCCGGTGCCGCCTCCGCGGTCAAGGAATGCTTCCTCTACGACCAATGGAACCGTCTCGTGCGAGCCCACACCGCGGCTACTGCCGGCACCTGCGCCGCCACCACCAGTTCGGCCACTGTCGCTACCGGGACGTTGGACGCCTATGACCAGGTGTACAGCTTCGATGACGTCAACCGGATGACCACCCGCGTCGACAAACTCGCCGTCTCCAACGCGACCACCAGCTACGCCTACACCAACCCGGCGCACCCCCACGCTGTCACCGCCACCACCGGAGGCACCACCGGCACCTTCGCCTACAACGCCGCCGGCGCAATGACCACCCGTAACGGGACCGCCCTGGGCTATGACCCGATGCAACGCCTCACCACCTACACCGGTGTCGAGACCTACCTGCTGTCGACATCGAACCAGCGGATCGTCCGCCAAGCCGGGCCCACCCGCACCCTGTATCTTCCGGGCATGGAAGTCGCTGTCACCGGAGCCGTGCGGACCATCACCAAATACGTCACCATCGGCAGCACACAAGTCGCGACCAGAACCACCGTCTCCGGCGGCACACCGACCGTTGCCTGGAACTGCGCCAGCATGCAGAACTCCACCGTCTGCCAAGCCCCCGCACCCACGACGACGGGCGCCCAACCGATCCCCGCCCGCAAGCGCTACCTCCCCTACGGAGCGCCTCGCAACGGCGTCACCTTCCCCGGCACCGACCACGGCTACCTCAACCAACCCACCGACACCACCGGACTCACCTACCTCAACAACCGCTACTACGACCCCACCCTCGGCGTGTTCGCCAGTGTCGACCCCCTCGTCGCCAAGACGGGCGACCCGTACCTGTACGCCTCCGGCAACCCGGAAACGCTCTCCGACCCGACTGGGCAATCACCCGCTGACGCATGTGCAGATCTTGCCGCTGCCGGAGCCTGTCATCGGGTTCTCACCGACTGGGTTACGAACAATTCGGCCCAATACACTGGCGAAGTCGGGGCGGACGGTTCCGACCTCAGGACCGTGGCAGAAACTCTCAATATAGAAGCCGCAGGAGCAGTGCCAGGGGAGCTCTGGGGGCAGCTCGCAGACCTTGGCTGGACCTATTTCCAGAAACTGAATTTCTTCTATTGGATGCATCGCCTCGTGCAAGCTGATTTTGTGGCGAAGGTCCCCGGAGCGAAGATGGAGTTTGACTGTGGCTCGGGTGGAGGTAGTCGCGCGGACGTGTGTCGAAACGATGAGTACATCGAAATTAAACCAATCGGAGGTGATGCCCAGGGATACAGCCAACTTCAGAAGTTTCTGGTGGATCTGTACAAAAACACTGGGCGGGAGGGTTGGCCCGCATCCGGCCCCGATTGGCCTCCGGAGGGCCAGATAGGGGTGCCAGGGACTCCGTTGTCGGTCACGTATGCACGCAGTGCGGTCTTTGCTGGCGTATGGACCTGGTCCTACGGTGGCGGTCCTCTGCCGACTTGGGCTGACTGGAAAGCACAGCAACGCGACCAGGTGCGAGCATACCAGGCGAGCCTCACCACGGCAGCCGCCAATTCGTTCAACTGGAGGCCATTGTCGTGGCTCGCCTTTGCTGCATCTGCGGTCGCCCTTGGCGCAAAGCTATTGGCGGCTTGTGTCGGTGACGATCCAATCCTCGCCAGCTGCTCAGCATGACGTCCACAGAACACGAATCGGGTGAGGAGTACCCTTCCAGACTGCTCAAGTGGGAGGTACCAGAGACGGCGAAGGAACTCGTGCGGTTGGAGGCGACATGTCGGTTGTCGACGGGTGTTCGCCGGCTCTGTGAGTTCGTGATGGAGAGCTGGCTGCCGGCGATGTACCTGGAACCGATTGAGCGACGGATCGCGATGCACACGTTCGACGACGCTTCCGAGACTGTCACAGCGAAGGACATCTCGACCAAGGCCGGAGCGCGAGCTTTCGATGCCGCCGTAGCCAGAGTGGACAGCGTCCCGAGGGGTGGCGATGGACTCTCGCTGGTCTCGTGGTCCGAGGGGCACCCGTTTCACGCTCCTCATGGTGATGAGATCTGGGTGACGATGTTCCGCGATGTCGACCCAGGCGCCGCTGAGTATCGCGTTGAGATGTTCGTCAAGCGTGAGAAGGCAGAACTGGTGGTCGGCCGGCTGGTCGAACTCTGCCGCACGTTCGAGGTGCTGTCCGGTTGTGCATGGTCACCTGGTGGGTTCTGGCCGTCCTGGTCGGATCGCACATGGCGTCTGCGGGTGCTGCCGGCGCCCTTGGTCGCGGGGCCCTTCTGGCTGATTGTGGCACCACCTGCAGCGAACCGGTTGCTGGGCGGTTCCGAACGTGCGCGACTGATGGCCGTGGACCGGTGCCCTCTCCCCGACGGCGGTGCCGTGTGGCAATTGAGCGGGGAGTGCGATGGGCCACTCGGCGCCGAACTGGACGAATGGGCTCGGCTGCTCACGGAACTCGGAGTATGGACCCCGCCACCTACCTTGTAGGTGCGCTGGGGAGCCTCGAGTTGACCGTAACGGCGGTCCCCGGAAGTGCGGAACGTGAGACCGGTAGGCCAGAGCACGAGTTCGGTGAGAGCCACTGAAGTCGATCGTGCCTGCCAGTCGCGCCGGCCCCTTCTCGGATACGCCGTCGACTTGGCTCACTCGTTCACACGTCGACGCCGGCGTCCGCGGGCGTGTTGCCCTTCAGGTACCGGGGACCCTGCCCGACGCGCGCACCCCGACACCGGAGGACTGGAGTGCGCTGTCCGCGGCGTGGCGCACCCGCCTCGACGACCAGATCCGGCTGCTCGTCGCCCTGCGCGACGACCTCGACGCGTGCATCGGTTGCGGCTGCCTGAGCCTGGAACGGTGCGCGCTCTACAACCCCGACGACGTCGCCGCCCGCCTCGGCCACGGTCCCCGGTACCTGAAGGGCAACACGCCGCGCGACGCCGGCGTCGACGTCTGAACGAATTTCGGCGACAGTCGTTCGAGGATCTCGTCACCATCTCCCGCCGCCGCCCCAGCACGAGGGAGACTAAAGACGGTCCGACGGTACGCGTCGCCGACGTCGAGATCGCCAGCTCGCTCCACCAGTCACATGGTCGGCCCTGCCGCGATGATGTCGTTGCGCAGGGCATCGAGCGCGGCGCGCCGTTGGCGAGCCATCATGAGCGGCACCATTCGACGCTCTCCCGTGCGCGTCACCACGAAGAGGGCCGGGCCTCCAAACGCAGCGCCCATCTCCAGTCGCTCGACCAGACTCCAAGGGATCGACCGAGTCCGCAGCAGGCCGACGAGCTTGATCGCTTCATCGTCCACGATGACTTTCACTCGTGGCGCCCGAACCAGCATCAGCGCTGACGCAGCAGTGCTCACCAATGCCACGAAGACTCCACCTAATCGACCGTCCTGTCTGGTCAGACTCCAGACAAGCACTGACGCGAGGCCAACCGTCCCCACGAACATCACGGCAATCGTAGGAAGGCGCTGTGATCGCGGACCCCTCAGCACAACCGCTGTCTCGCCACTCATGGCACACCCGGGTTCTCGCACGTGGCGAACAAGTTGCAAGTGATGGCCGGACTTTCCAGCACAGCTCCGACGCCCACGGCGGCCACGTTACTGTTGGCCCCCGCAGGAAGGCTCGGCGGCGGCCATCAAGAACATGCGACTCGAGACGATCGCCGATGAGGACTGATACGCGGACTGACGTGTCCCGTTCGCAGCCGGGTGACGTGCGGTCACAACCGGTCGTCGGATTCCACGTCGCCTCGGTCCATTCGATCGAGCTGCGTTCAGCCATCCTCCCCTCCGAGCGAGACGCTGCCGAGCCGGTGCCCGACAACGGCGTCGACGTGTGAACGAGGCTGGTCGCCGGTCCTCCGCACCTCTGGGCTGCTCGCAAGAGCCATTTCACGCAGCCAAGATGTACACCAGTGGCGACGCTGGCCCGCGGACTTGTCGGCCCGCCGTGGACGAGGGGAGGAGAGGTAGTGCCGTTTGGAACTGTCGAGGCAATTGGGCATACACCCCTGAATCTCAAGATCTTGGGGAATGAGCTCAACGCGGACACGATGGAGGACCGCGTTGCCCACTTCGTGGGTGGTGCGTGCCGAGAACTCGTGGCGTGGCATGGAGAGACTGGGCGACTGCCAGGATGCAGAGTCAGCGTCAGCGACGCCGACAGTCGGGATCGCGTTTCAAGCGGCCTCGATGAGCAGAAGATCTCCGCCATCGTGGATCAGGTCCTGGACAGGAACGCCCTCTTCGTGACCGTCCAGTTCGACGGCGAACGGTCCTCCAAGGGGCCATTCGCGGGCCATCTCCTGCTCGCACCCGGCAACTGTCGTCCTTCGCGGCGGCGCGGTGGGCGTGACAAGCCGGGCGTTCCAGGAGTGCACCTTTCCCTCACTCGACCCGACGCATCGAGTCGAGCGGTTCACATCGATGATGACGTCGCCCTCATCGAGGCCTCTGCGCAGGCGTTTGCCACTCACCTTTCGGTACGAGTGGGCCTCGCCTCGTTCTCCGAAACAATTCCGGAGCTGAGCACCTTGATCAGGTTCGGCGACGTGAAACATTATGAGACGCGCCCCCACTGTGTCTGGGGGTACGACTGGATTCAGCTGCTGCCCCCTGATGTTCAGGTGTTGCTCACCGCCGCCGGGCGCGATCTCGATGCGGTTCCCGCGGAGTACGTGAAGGTCATTGACGGACCGTCGGGCCCAGTGATGTTCGTCGCGTCACGGCGTTCCCCCTACGACGTCACGCAGGCGGACATGTCGCGCATGCGTGCCTGGCTTCTGCCGGTGCTGTACTTTCACGGCCCCCCGCAGGAAGGCTCGGCGGCGGCCATCAGGAACATGCGACTCGAGACGATCGCCGACGAGGACTGGTACGCGGACTGACGTGTTCCGGGGTCGCCTCGGTGTGACGAAGGCATCACAATCTTGTCATCGGCGTCGTGAGGTCGAACGGTCCGGTGCGCCTCGATCATCGAACTACACCTGCGGCGACCGCAGCGTCGCGATCCTGTGTTGCGTGCTGATAGATGAGCGCAGCCCGTGGTGACGACTGACCCATCCTCGGCTCTTCGGATTTCAGGGTGGGGTGAGCTGGCCGAGGAGTGACCGGTCAGCCGCCGAGCTCGGCGGGCAACTCGGCTGACGAGACGAAGTGGAGCACCTGCACGGCACGGGTCATCGCCACGTACAGCAGGCGGGCGCCGCGTTCGCTGCCGTCGAAGATCTCGTGGGGGTTCACCACCACGACGCCGTCGAACTCGAGACCCTTCACCGCCTCCGCATGGAACAGCGGCACGTCGTCGTGTGCCAGATCGTGGACGCGATCCACGGCATGCAGACCGGCGATCGCGAGCGCCTCGGCGATTGCCGGGAAGAGCGCTTCAGGGGCGACCACGCCGCTGTTGTGGTGACGGTGACGAACGGCGCGGACCTCGTCGGCCACCGCCGCCCCGAGCGACGCCGCATCGACCTGTCGCAACGTGGGCGCGACGCCGTCCGCGCGCACGCTGCGACTGGCTTGCGTGGTCACACCGGTGAAGGGCAGCAGGCGGTTGGCCACGTCGAGGATCGGGGCCGGGACGCGGTAGCCGATGGTGAGGTGGGCCACCTCGGCAGCGTCGGCGCGCAACAGCCGCAGCGCCTCGTCCCAGTCCTGCTGGCCGGCCGGCGTGGTGCTCTGGGCGAGATCACCCAGGATGGTCATTGACCCTGCCGGGCTGCGGCGACCGATGCAGCGCAATGCGACGGCACTGTGGTCCTGGGCCTCGTCGACGACGACGTGCCCGAAGGTGAACGGCGTGCCCACCAGCAACGAGTTCGCCTCGTCGACGAGGTACTGATCCGCCACCGTCCACTGGCGACGCTTGCCCCGCGGCCCGGGCAGCAACTGGTCGACCAGCCGGATCGGCTGCTGGGTGGGCCACGCCTTGGTGAGCGCCGCCCGCAGCGCAGGTGCCTTCTCCCACACGTCGTCGCGGTCGTAGCGACGCATCATGTCGCGCTGCACCATGCCCTTGAGCGAGTCGCGACGCTTGTTGACCGGCGCGTTCGCGTGCAGCGCCTGGGCGAACCACTCGGCGATCTCGTCGCGTGTGATCGTGAGCGTGCGCGACCCGATGGGGCACTCGCAGATCGTCCGCAGGCACCACCACGTGCTGGACGGACGCCGCCTCGAGTCGCTCCAACATCTCCTCGCTGCCCTTCGCCCGCCGGGTGTCGATGTCGTCGACACCGGTGATCTCCACCTTCGGCACGCACAGGTCGAGCGCCGTGCGCTGCTGCACGCTGCGTTCACCCAACGAGGGCAGCACGTTGCCGATGTAGTCCAGGAACACCCGGTTCGGGCCGACCACGAGCACACCGTCGCGCACCAGCCGGCGCCGGTGCTCGAACAGGAGATAGGCGGCACGGTGCAGGCCCACCGCGGTCTTGCCGGTACCCGGACCGCCCTGCACGACCAGGACCTGGTCCAGCGGAGCGCGGATGACGATGTCCTGCTCGGCCTGGATGGTGGCCACGATCTCGCGCATCGCGCCCGTGCGGGCCGCTCCGATCTCGGCGAGCACCGGATCGGGGATGCCCGAGCCCGACGTGTCGTGGTCGGGGTCGTCGAGCTGCTCGTCGCGGTACGCGGTCAGCTCACCGTCGGCGAGGGTGAAGCGACGGCGATGGGCCAAGCCGAACGGGTCGGCATGCGTCGCCCGGTAGAACGGCGCCGCGATCGGCGCTCTCCAGTCGACCACCACCGGCTCGTGACGGTCGTCCTCGATGTGGCGGCGACCGATGTACCACCGCTCGGGCGCTGCGCCCGGCGAGGCGGCTTCGGTGATCCGCCCGAAGAACTCGCCCGCACCAGGAGTGCGCAGGTCGTCGAGCGCTTCGGAGACCGTGACCTCGATGTACTCCTTGGTGATCTCGTCCGCGGACGCGTCGGGATCCAGCCGCTCGAAGCGTTCGATCATCCGGTCTCGGGACGCACGCGAGAACCGCAGGTGCTCCTGCTCGGCCCCGAGCTCGGGGAACAGGTCGGACGGCGGCTGGCTGTTCACAGGGTCCGCCAACTTAGCGCCGTTTGACAGGACCGGTTCCTGAGCCAACAATCAGGCGATGGGACCGGACGACGCCCGCCGCCGGCAGCTGCGGCTGGCGCTCTCGATGAACGGCGGCGTGAGCCTGGCCGTGTGGATCGGCGGCGCCGTGGCTGAGATCGACGAGCTGCGCCGCGGTGTGGGGTTCTGGGGCGATCTGCTGGTGGCTGCCGGCTACCAGCGCGAGGCCCGCGTCGACGTCATGGCCGGCGCCAGTGCAGGTGGCCTCAACGCGGTGATGCTCGCCGAAGCCATCCAATCCGACCGAGCCTTCGACAAGTTCTTCCCGCTGTGGCTGGACGCCGCCGACATCGACGAGCTGGTCAAGCCACCCTCGACAGCGAGGGACTTCGACGACCGCGCCGTGCTCGACGGCCGGTACTTCCTGCGCCAACTGCATCACGCCCTCATCGCGGCCCGCGAGGACCGGGGCGGTGCCCCGCCGACGACGCACGATCTCGCCGTCTTCGCCAGCGCCACCATGGTGCGAGCGAACCCGCTCGCGTTCCGCGACGTACCGGGCGCGCCGATCCTGGAGTCGCGCAGCGACGCCTACTTCCACGTCGCCAAACGAGGTCCCGCCTCGCGCGGCCTCGACGGGTTCGCCGACGACGAGGCCGACACCGCCACGATCGACAGCCTCACCGCGTTGGCGATGATCGGGCGGGCAACCTCGAGCCTGCCCGGTCTGTTCGAGCCGGTGCCGTTCGAGCGCCAGACGTTCGGCAGCCGCCTCGTCGGCGCGTTCCGCGACGACCGACCACGCGCCGAGATCATGGACGGCGGCGTGGTCGACAACGTGCCGATCGGTCGCGCCATCCGCGCGATCTACCACATGCCCGCCGTCGGTCAGGTCCGGCGGGTCCTGCTCTACCTCCACCCCGATCCCGGAGGCGGCGGTGGCCCACCCGCGCCCGATCCGAGCAACGTGATCCAGGTCGTCCGGTCGTTCTCCGGCAAGCGCGCCGAGACCATCCGCGAGGACATCGAGCTGCTCCGCACCCACAACGACGCGGTCCGCCGTCGCGACACCCAGGCGCGAGTGCTGCTCGAACAACTGCTGCACGGGGTCGTCAGCAGCCCCGAGGCGACGTCGGGCTTGACCCGGGCGATCACCGCGTCGATGCTCCTGCGCGCCGCGGTGGACCCGGCGTCCGAGCTCCAGTGGCACGCCCCGCACCACTCTCGCGTCGCACCGCTCCTCGACACTCCCGACGACGTCGCCAAGGACGAGCTGGCGCACGCGCTCCGCGACGCGGTCGACGGCAACCAGCACGTGCTCGTCACCGAGCGCACCCATCGCACGGTGGTGGCACTCCAACGACTGCTGCGCATGGTCCAGGACGAGGTGCCGACGATCGACATCAGCGATGCCCTCGACGCGTTGAACGACCTCCAACTGCTGTGCCACCTGGTCACCAGCTACCAGCTGGCCTGCATGCTCATCGGCCCGTCCGAGTCCACCGACCAACCCGTCGAGCGGCTCGTGCGCTCCAGCGCGGACCTCTCCTCGCTGACGGTGCCGCCCGGCCTCGACGACGGGACCTGGCACGGCCTCGCCTCGTGGTGGCTGCCCGACCCGTTCGACGGCGGACGCAGCCTGCCGGCGGAGATGGAGACGATGCTCGTCGCCGCGGTCGCGCTGCTCCCCTCGCCCGCCGGTGTGGGCCTCGGCTGCCGCATCCTGCGCTGGATCGGCGAGCGGCCCGACCGCGTCGTGGCCGCCGCCGACGTCGCCCACGCACTGCTCCCCTTGGGGGCCGAGCCGGTCGCCAGCGACCAGCACATCGACTTCGTCCGCATCGCCGGCAACGTGACCACACCCGCGTCCACACGGTTCCTCGGCGACGACCCCGAGGCCAACGAGCGCCGCTTCGGCGACCGCATCGCCGGCAAGCAGCTCCACCACCTCGGCGCCTTCTTCGATCGCCAGTGGAGGGCCAACGACCTGCGTTGGGGCCGCCTCGACAGCGTCCCGGCGCTGGTCGACACCGTGCTCGACGAGGCTGCACTCAGTGAGCTGCGCGCCAGCGGCCTGCTCCCCGCCGAGATCGCGTCGGCACCGCGCGACTCGGTACGCGCCTGGCTCGTGGAGCGACGCCAGGAGCAGCTGCTCGACCAGTTCGCCGAGCAGGAGCCGTTCGACACCTGGGCCGGTCGCGACCGGCGCCTGGCGTCGCTGCTCGGCGGGCGTCCCCTGACGAGCACCGCGATCCGCGGCACCATCACCGCCACGCGGGTCGCCGCGAACCGCCAGTCCCGACTCGTCAAGGTCGCGATGGTGCTCCTGCGCCCGGTGCTGCTCGCCGTCGCCGGACTCGCCCTGGCCGGCCGGTGGGCCACCGCCTCGCTCGCCTGGACGTTCTGCGTCCTCGCAGCACTTCGAGCGGACACGACGACCCATCGCGCCCTGTGGTGGGCCGGTGGCGCCGTGCTCTGCCTGGCCGTCGCCCTGCTCGTGGAGACCACGATCAAGCCGGTGCGCACGTGGCCCCGGACCGGCCCTCCCTACCTGGTGGCCGTGGCCGGGCTCGCCGTCGGTCCCCTCCTCAACCTCGACAGCGAGTGGCGCCGGCACTCGGTGCCGCTGCTCGGCGTCAGTTGGGTGTGGTTCCTGCAGGCACTCGCGGCCGCCGTCGCCGCGGCGACGCTGTTCTTCTGGATGAAGTGGTACGCGTGTGCGCTCCTCACCGCCGCGGTCTTCGCCTGGTACGGCTGGTTCGCCTACGTCGGCCAGCACCTCGATCGCCACTTCCGAGGTTGGCCCGACGCGTGGCCGTTCCACACGATGTGGGTCGCCTGGCTCGTGGCGGTGCTCGGTCTACCCGTGGCGATCGGCCACCTCCCTGCAGCCTGGCTCTCGCCGGGATCGCGGCGCCCGCCCGCCGACTCGACGGCGTGATCGCCCACCACCTCGGTTACGATCGCGCCATGGAGCACGACGTCGTCACCGATCCCACCGCCGACCAGGAGTCCATCGAGCTCGAGGAAGAGCTGTTGGTGGAGGAGATCTCCATCGACGGCATGTGCGGTGTCTACTGACCTCCAGCACGAGCTGCTGGGCCGGGCGCTGGAGCTGCACCCGCAGGTCGCGCTGCGACCCGAACCCTTCGGCGCGCTGGCGTACCACTACGGCAACCGGCGGCTGGTGTTCTTGAAGCATCCCGACATGGTCGCGGTGGCCCGCTGTCTCGGGGACCATGCCACGCTCGCCGACGCACTGGTCGCCTGCAACATCGAACCTCGCCGCTGGCACTCCTTCGCCACGGCCTTCTCCTCGCTCGAGCAGTCGGGCGTCGTCCGGGAGCGAACCGATGAGCGTTGAATCTCTCGTCGGCCAGTTGAAGACCGGGCTCGATGCACCGATCTGCCTCACCTGGGAGCTGACCTACGCCTGCAACCTGCAGTGCGTGCACTGCCTGTCGTCGTCGGGCCAGCGCGACTCGCGCGAGCTCTCCACCGCCGAGGCCAAGCGCGTGCTCGACGAGCTGCGCGACCTGCAGGTCTTCTACATCAACATCGGCGGCGGCGAGCCGATGGTGCGTCGCGACTTCTTCGAGCTCGTCGAGTACTCCGTCGCCCAGGGCATCGGCGTCAAGTTCTCCACCAACGGTGCGTTCATCGACGCCGACAAGGCACGCCGGTTGAGCTCGATGGACTACCTCGACATCCAGATCAGCCTCGACGGAGTCGACGCCGCTACCAACGATGCGGTGCGTGGTGCCGGCAGCTACGACATGGCCCGCCGGGCCATGGATCACCTCGCTGCTGCCGACTTCGGACCGTTCAAGATCAGCGTCGTCGTCACCCGGCAGAACGTGCCACAACTCGACGAGTTCAAGGCGTTGGCCGACAGCTACGGCGCGCAGCTGCGGGTGACCCGCCTCCGTCCGTCCGGCCGAGGCGTCGACAGCTGGGAGCACCTGCACCCCACCAATGCACAGCAGCGCGAGATCTACGACTGGCTGATGGCCAACGGCGAGCAGGTGCTCACCGGCGACTCGTTCTTCCATCTCAACGCGCTCGGCGACCCGCTGCCCGGCCTCAACATGTGCGGCGCCGGCCGCGTCGTGTGCCTGATCGACCCGATCGGCGACGTGTACGCCTGCCCGTTCGTCATCCACGACGAGTTCCGCGCCGGCAGCGTGCGCGATCCCGGTGGGTTCGCCGAGGTGTGGAAGCGGAGCGATCTGTTCACCTCCCTGCGCGAGCCGCAGTCCGCCGGCGCATGTGCCAGCTGCGGCTCCTACGACGCATGCCAGGGCGGGTGCATGGCCGCCAAGTTCTTCACCGGCCTGCCCCTCGATGGGCCGGATCCGGAATGCGTGGGAGGCGACGGAGAGGTCGCACTTGCGCAGCTGGCGGCCGTGCCGGTGCTCCTCAAGCCGCGCCCGGCGATGGATCACACTCGCCCCGAGCGCGGCACACCGTCTCGGAGACCCGTTCTCACCTAACGTGCGATCGTGAAGTGGCTGCTGGTCCTCCCGGCGTACCTTCTGGGGACCTTCCCCAGCGCCGTGATGGTCGCGCGCAGCCGCGGCATCGACATCACCACGGTCGGCTCGGGCAACCCCGGGGCGAGCAACGTCGCCCGAGTGATGGGCACGTGGTGGGGCGTTGCGGTGTTCGCACTCGACGGCCTCAAGGGAGTGATCCCTGCCGCCGTCGGACTCCTCATGGGCGAGCGGCCGCTGGCCTACGCGATGGTCGCCGCCTCGGTGCTCGGCCACATGTTCCCGATCACCCGTCGCGTCGCCGCGGACCGGTTCAAGGGCGGCAAGGGCGTCGCCACCATGGCGGGAGCGACAGCGGTTCTGCAGCCCGTGCTCGCGCTGGTGTTGACCGCAGTGTGGGCCATCGCCCGCAAGCTCAGCGGCAAGGCGTCCGTCGCCTCGCTCGCGATCGTGGTCGGTCTTCCTGTGACGGCGATCATCAAGGGGGTCCCGGCGTGGGAGATCCTGACGATGGTCGGGATCAACGCGCTCCTGCTGCTGCGCCACACCGGCAACATCAAGCGACTCCTCCACGGCACCGAGCTGTCGGCATCTCGTTCCGACTGACCGCCGACTAGCGTCGACGCAGTGACCGACTCGAACGACATCGACGCCTGACATGCGGTTGCTCGAACCCCTGTCGCTGGGCGGCGCCATCGCTCGCAACCGTGTGATGTTCGGCCCCCACGTCACCAATCTCGGTGACCACCTGCGCCGTTTCACCCCGCGCCACACGGCGTACTACGAACGCCGCGCCGCAGGTGGGTGCGGCATCGTGGTCACCGAGGGGGCGAGCGTGCACCCCAGCGACTGGCCCTACGAGCGGGCGCCGCTGGCCGCGCAGTGCGGACCCGGATGGGCAGCGATCGCCGCCGCCTGTCATGGCCACGGCACCGCCGTCATCGCCTCCCTCGACCACGCCGGCGGCCAGGGCAGCAGCGCCTACAGCCAGCGCGAGCTGTGGGCGCCGAGCCGCGTCCCGGAAGTGAACTCGCGCGAGGTCCCCAAGTGGATGGAGGACGACGACATCGCCGCCGTCATCGCCGGCTTCGCCGAGGCGACCACCGTTGCGATCGCTGCCGGTTGCGACGGCGTGGAGATCAACGCCGGCCAGCACAGCCTCGTGCGCCAGTTCCTCAGCGGGCTCACCAACCAACGCGGTGACGAGTGGGGTACCGACCGATTGCGCTTCGCTCGCGAGGTGATCCACGCGGTCCGGGCCGCGGCGGGCACCGGCGTCGTCGGGCTGCGGTTGTCGTGCGACGAGCTCGCACCCTGGGCCGGCATCACACCCGAGATGGCACCGGCGATCGCTGCCTCACTCGTGTCCGAGGGCATCGACTACCTGGTCGTCGTGCGCGGTTCGATCTTCTCGGTGGAGAAGACCCGCGCCGACTTCCACGAACCAGTCGGGTACAACGTCGACGTCTGCCGCTCTGTGCGCGCCGCGGTCGGCGGCACACCCGTGTTCCTGCAGGGCTCGCTCGACGTGCACACCGCCGAGTGGGCGCTGGGCGACCACGTCGCCGACGCAGCCGAGATCACTCGCGGCCAGATCGCCGACCCGGACCTGTGCGCGAAGCTCGCCACGAAGCTCACCGACCGCATCCGACCGTGCATCCGTTGCAACCAGACGTGCCAGGGGCGCGACGCACGCAACCCCATCGTCACCTGCGTGGGCGAGCCGAGCAGCGGTCACGAGACCGACGACCCCAACTGGCTCACGGTCTCACCGCGGCCGCGCGACGTCGTGGTCGTCGGTGGCGGTGTCGCCGGCCTGGAGACGGCCCGAGTCGCTGCGTTGCGCGGCCATCATGTGCGCATCGTCGAGGCGGCGAGCGAGCTCGGTGGCGTGACAGCGCTCGTGCCGCACGCCAAGCCGCTCGTCGAGTGGCTGGCACGCGAGTGCGAGGACGCCCAGGTTCGCGTGGAGCTCGACACCACCGACGTCCAGGCGGCCACCGACGAGGTGGTCGTCCAGTGCACCGGAGGCCGACCCGGCGTGCGTCCGTTCGAGATCGTCCCCGGAGCGGTCGTGATCGACGTGATCGACGCGTGGAACGCGGTGTTCCACGGGGCGCCGGCACCCTGGGACGACGGCCCGATCGTGCTGTTCGACCCGATCGGCGGACCGATCGCCGTCGCGCTCGCCGAGCACCTCGGTGAGCGGGCCGTGCTGGTCACACAGGACCAGATCGCCGGCAACGAGCTCTCCCGCACCGGCGATCTCGCCCCGGCCAACGTGCGTCTGGCACAGGGCGGGGTGCGCATCGAGCGCCGCGCCCTGCTGCGCGCCGCCCGGGCTGGCGAGGTCGAGCTCGAGGACCGGTTCAGCGGCGAACGGCGCACCCTCGCATGCGTCGCCGTGGTGGACTGTGGGTTCCGCCTCCCCACCGAACGCCTTTCCGGCGTGCACCATCAGGCAGGCGACTGCGTGGCACCGCGCACCATCTTGGAAGCGGTGCTCGAAGGTCGCCGGGTTGCCCTCTCGTTGTGACCTCGCGCCAGTAGGGTCGATCCCTGCATGACCACCGAGGCGAACACCCGGCGTTCGGTGGCCAGGCCCGCCGCCGTGCTGTGGGACATGGACGGCACGATCGTCGACACGGAGCCCTACTGGATCGCGACCGAGTACGAGCTCGTGGCCGAGTTCGGCGGCGAATGGAGTGACGACAAGGCGCATTCGATCGTCGGTCTCGACCTGCGCGACTCGGCGGCCGTGCTGCGCGATCGAGGTGGTGTCGACCTGCCCATCGACGACATCGTCAACCGTCTGCTCGACGGCGTGATCCGACGGGTCCGCCAGAAGGTGCCGTGGCGTCCCGGCGCCCGCGAACTGCTGGCTGCCCTGGGCAAGGCCGGGGTGCCCACGGCGCTGGTGACCATGAGCTGGCGGCGCTTCGCAGAAGCGGTGGTCGCCGCGCTCCCGCCCGGCTCGTTCACGGTGGTCATCACCGGCGACGAGGTGTCGAACGGCAAGCCACACCCCGAGCCGTATCTCGCCGCTGCGGCGGCGCTCGGAGTGAGGGCGAGGGACTGCGTGGCCATCGAGGACTCCCCCACCGGGGTGCGCAGTGCGGTCGCGGCCGGCTGCCGAACGTACGCAGTGCCGAACGTGGTCGACGTCCCGCCGAGCAAGGACTACACACGGATCGGTTCGTTGCACGAGATCGATCTGGCATCGCTCGGAGTCCGTGCCCCGTCCCCCCGTCGCCGCCGCCGCATCGCAGCCCCGCTGGTCGCGCTCGTCGTCGTGGCCGCCGTCGCCACCGGTGTCGCGTTCGCACTGCGCAGCGATTCTCCCCCACCCCTGGTCGACATCCCGATCAGCGCGTGGGCGCCGTACTGGACGCTCGCCGACGGCACGGCGTCGGTGAACGCACACGGCCAGATCCTGCACGAGGTGTCCCCGTTCTGGTACCAGGCGACCGGAGCGAGTGCGATCGGGCTCACCGGCAACATCTCGGCCGACCAGTCGCTGCCGATGATCGCCGCCATCCGTGCCACCGGCGGCCTCATCGTGCCCTCCATCTCCGACGCGATGCCCGCAGGAGGGATGGCCGCAGTGCTCGCCGATCCCGCCCTGCGCACCGAGCACGTGCAGACCATCGCCGCACTCGCCCGCGACGACGGCTACGACGGCATCGACCTCGACTACGAGCAGTTCGCATTCGCCGACCAGCGCAGCTCGTGGGACACCACCTCGCCCAACTGGATCGCATTCGTCGGCGAGCTCGCCGGCGTGCTCCACGCGCAGGGCGACATCCTCACCGTCAGCGTGCCGCCGATCTACGACACCGGACGCGGGGGCGACAGCGGCTTCTGGGTCTACGACTACGCATCGCTCGGCAAGGTCGTCGACCGCATCCGAATCATGGGCTACGACTACAGCGTCGGCGAGCCGGGGCCGATCGCCCCCTACGACTGGGTGCGCACCGCAGTGCGGGCTGCGAAGAAGGCGGTCGACGACGACACCAAGCTCGTGCTCGGCGTGGGGCTGTACGGACGCAACTGGGTCGTCGCCACCAAGGGCGTCTGCCCGGCGACCGGTGAAGGAACGACGCCCGTCACGCAGCAGTCGGTCGCCGACCTGCTGGCCAAGCGCGGTGCTGTTGCGATCCACGATCCCGGAACCCAGGAGGCGAGCTTCACCTACGAGCTCGTGGTCAGCGACGGCACGGCGAGTTGCACCCAGTCCAGGGAGGTGCACTACATCGACGAGGCCGGTACCCGCGCCCGGATCGATCTTGCACGCAAGGAACGCATCGGCGGGGTCGCACTGTGGGCACTCGGGTTCGACAGCGAGGCCACGTGGACGGCCATCGCCGACGTCGCCCGACCGCGCCCCGCCGGGGAATAGTTGCGCGCGCAATGATGTTCTCCTCGGCATGACCACACTCACGATGCAGCGAGCGGACGATCGCTTCGCCACCGATGCCGGCTGGCTCCACTCCCACCACTCCTTCAACTTCGGCGGCCACTACGCCCCCGATCACGACGGGCACGGGCTGCTCCTCGTCAACAACGACGACGTCGTCGAGCCCGGCCAGGGCTTCGGAACCCACGGACACCGCGACATGGAGATCGTCACCTGGGTGCTCTCGGGCCGCCTCGAGCACCGAGACAGCGAGGGCAACCACGGTGTGCTCTACCCCGGGCTGGCGCAACGGATGAGCGCCGGCAGCGGCATCCGCCACAGCGAGATGAACGCGAGCGCCGACGAGCCGGTCCACTTCGTGCAGATGTGGGTGCTCCCGGACACACCGGGCGTGCAACCCGGCTACGAGCAGGCCGACCTCAACGACGCGTTGGGCACCGGTCGGCTGGTGCCACTGGCCAGTGGCCAGGGCCACGACGGAGCGATCCGCATCCACCAGCGCGATGCCGTGCTCTGGGGTGCCCGGATCACGGCCGGCAACTCGGTGACCGTCCCGGCGGGCGCGCACGTACACGTCTTCGTCGCACTGGGTCACGGCGAACTGGCCGGCGCCGGAGCGTTGACTCAGGGCGACGCGGTGCGACTGACCGATTCACAACCGCTGGTGTTCACCGCCGGCCCCGAAGGTGCTGAACTGTTGGTATGGGTCACGGCGTAGCACCTCAGGATCGAAGCGAACTCGCAGCACGCCGGGCGGAGATCTCCGCCCGGTACCTCCAGCCCCGCGACCAGCGGCCGACGTCGACCGCCCGCGGGGTGCACCATCTGGCACTGATCTCCAGTGACGTCGAGCGGACCGTGCAGTTCTTCGACGGCCTCCTCGGCTTCCCGCTCATCGAGATGTTCGAGAACCGCGACTACGAGGGCTCCACCCACTTCTTCTTCGACATCGGTCACGGCAACGCGCTGGCGTACTTCGATCTGCCGGGGCTCGACCTCGGCCCGTACGCCGAGGTGCTCGGCGGCCATCACCACCTCGCGATCTCGATGGACCCCGAGGAGTGGGCCAAGGCCAAGGACCGCCTGGAGGCCGCAGGCATCGAGTGCGCGCACGTCGACGGCTCCTCGCTGTACTTCCGCGGCCCCGATGGCGAGCGCCTCGAGCTCATCAGCGACCCCCTCCGGGAGATGTACGGCAAGCCCGTGGGGTGATCGGCTTCTGGGCAGGAATCTGCCCGCAGCGGCTTCTGGTCAGGGCTGTTGCCCGAATACGGGGACAGGCCAGACCAGTTTCCCGTGGATCGGAGCGGTGCGCGGGGCCGGTGGGTCGCCCCGGCCGCTCGCGACGTACCATCGACGGCATGGAGTTCCACTTCGCAACTGTCTGGGAATCGATCGCCGACGAACTGGCCGACGACATCGCCGTCGTCCACGGCACTCGCCGCTTCACGTGGCACCAGTACGACGACCGGGCAGCGCGAGTCGCCGCTGCGTTCACGGCGGCCGGCCTCGGGCCGGACTCCAAGATCGGGTTGTACCTCTACAACGGCAACGAGTACCTCGAGGCGCACTTCGGGGCGTTCAAGATGCGCGGCGTCCCGGTGAACGTCAACTACCGCTACCTCGACGAGGAACTCGTCTACCTGTTGGACAACGCCGACGCAGAGGCGCTCGTGTTCCACTCGTCGCTCGGCGACCGGGTCGAGCGCATCCGCGAGCGGCTGCCGAAGCTGAAGCTGCTCATCGAGGTCGACGATCAGGGCACCGGGCAGGTCCCCACCGCTCGGCGCTACGAAGAGGTTCTCGCCAGCCACGAGCCGATGCCGCGCATCACCCGCGACGAGGACGACATCTACATGCTCTACACCGGTGGCACCACCGGGATGCCCAAGGGCGTGATGTACGACATGGGCGGCCTCACCCGAGCGTTCACGTCGCTCGGCTTCCCGCTCCTCGGATTGGCTCCGCCCACCGAAGCATCCGAGATCGCTCCCCTCGTCCGCCAGGTCGTCGACAGCGGCGGGCGTCTGATCAGCATGCCCTGCGCACCGCTGATGCACGGCACCGGCGTCTGGCTCGGTGCGATGATCCCCCAACTCGGCGGCGCCGAAGTGGTCACGCTCGAGAGCCGATCGATGGACCCCGACGAGATCCTGCGCACCGTGCAGAACGAGCACGTCACCAACATGACCATCGTCGGTGATGCGTTCTCCAAGCCGCTCATCAAGGCGATCGACGCGGCTGTCGAGACGGGCACTCCCTACGACCTGTCCGGCCTGAAGATGATCATCTCGTCCGGCGTCATGTGGACCGCTGAGGTCAAGGAACAACTGCTCGACCGGATCGAGCAGGTCATCCTCCTCGATGCGATCGGATCCTCCGAGGGGTCGATGGGGAACAGCATCTCGATGAAGGGGGTGCCACCGAGCACCGCCACCTTCGCCCGCAACCCGACGACGAAGGTGTTCACCGAGGACGACCGCGAGGTCACCCCCGGATCGGACGAGGCCGGGATGGTGGCAGCCGGGGGCATGGTGCCGGTCGGGTACTTCAAGGACGCGGAGAAGTCGGCGCGCACGTTCCGCACCATCAACGGCGTGAGGTACTCGTTCCCCGGGGACATGGCCAAGGTCGCCGCCGACGGATCCCTGATCCTGCTCGGCCGCGGTAGCCAGGTGATCAACTCCGGTGGCGAGAAGATCTTCCCAGAGGAGGTCGAGGAAGCCGTCAAGCGCGTCGACGGAGTGGTCGACTGCCTCGTCGTGGGCATCGACGACGACCGCTTCGGCCAGGCCGTCACCGCCATCGCGTCGCTCTCGGATGGCGCGCAGCCGAACGAGGCCGACGTGATCGCCGGCGTCAAGCAGGATCTCGCCGCGTACAAGGCGCCGAAGCGGGTCGTGTTCGTCTCTCAGGTCCCGCGGGCACCCAACGGCAAGGCCGACTACAAGGCAGCCAAGCAGCTCGCGTACGACGCACTCGGCCTCGGCGAGTAGGCAGCCACGGTCGAGCGCGTCAGCCGGCGAGCAGCTTCGTTCGGAAGAACTCGAGGACCTGCTGCACGCTGGCCTCATCGCGCTGCTCGGTGAGCACCGAGTGGTCGCGCTTGGAGTTGCTGGGCAACTCGACGGCGACGAACGCGTCGCCGAGCAGCGTCCGCAACGACTCGAAGCGATCGCCGACCAGCTTGTCGCCGGTGAACCTCAGGCCGAGCACCTGACAGCCCTCCGCGGCCCGCCGGGCGACGACGAGCGCGTCGTCGGGCGAGAGGTTCAGGTCCGCGCCGCGGGCCTTGTTCCCCATCGCGAAGGGCATCGACGGCTGGCTCAGCACCGGCGCGACGACGAAGTCGTCGACCATCATGCCCAGCGCGAATCCGCCGCTGAAGCACATCCCGAGCGCGCCCACGCCGGGGCCGCCCACCTCCTGGTGCAGGTTCCGGCCGAGCGCCCGCAGGAACCCGATGATCGGCGACGTCTGGTGCATCGCCCAGTTGGTGAACTCCTTGGAGACGCACACCTTCAGCATCGACGAGGCGAGGTATCCGTTGCTGAGCTCACGACCTGCGTCGCCGACGAGCAGTGGCATGACGACCGTGAAGCCGGCATCGACGACCTCGTTGGCGAAGGCGGTGACCTTGGGCGTGATGCCGGGGATCTCGTGCACGATCACGACGCCGGGTCCACTGCCACGCCGGTAGACGTCGCGGGTGTACCCCGCCGCGGTGAACGTGGACTTCTCCCATCCGGCGAGTACCTCGGTCATGACAATCTCCTCACTGCGGCCAGCGCACGCTCGGCGAGCCCGTCCGTGCCGATCTTGAACGACTCGAAGTCGACTCCCTCCTGGGTGCCCATCGCCCCGTGGAGGTACCTCGCGTACACACCTTCGCTGATGACCGCCAGCCGCCAGCACCCGAACGCGACGTAGTAGTCGATCTCGGACAGATCGCGGCCGGTCCGGTTCGCGTAGCGCTCGAGCAGGTGTGAGTACGGGGGAAAGCCACCGGCGGAGGTGGGGTCGTTCGCCCGGAGATTGGCGGCCTCTCCGTCGAACCAGTAGACGCCGAGGTAGCCGACGTCGGCGAGCGGGTCACCGAGCGTGCAGAGCTCCCAGTCGAGCACCGCTGCGATCCGCCCAGTGCTGACGTTCGTGAGGCAGTTGCCGAATCGGTAGTCGCCGTGGGCGATCGACACGCCCTGTTGGACGGGCATGTGCTCGCGCAGCCGGCGTGCCACCTCGTCGATCGCGGGCAGCTCACGGGTCTTGGACTGCTCCCACTGCGTGCTCCACCGCTTCACCTGCCGCTCGACGTAGCCCTCCCGCTTGGCGAGGTCACCGAGCCCGACCTGGTCGACGTCGACCGCGTGCAGATCGGCGAGGACGTCGACCAGGTGTTCACTCGCCGCCACCCTGAGCTCGGGCGACATGGAGGCAACACGATCGGCGCTGTCGAGCACGACGCCGTCCACCCAGCCCATGACGTAGAAGGGGGCGCCGTTGACCGACTCGTCGGTGCACACCCCGAGTGCCGGGGGCACGGGCACCGAGGTCAGGCCGACAGCGGCGATGATCCGATGCTCGCGCGCCATGTCGTGGGCAGTCGCCAGCACGTGACCCAGAGGTGGGCGCCGCAGCACGAACAACGAGCCATCGGACCCGGTGACCTTGAACGTGAGGTTCGAGCGGCCACCGGCGATGAGCTCGAACGAGAACGGCGCCACCGCGCCGGCGATGTGTTGTTCCAGCCACGCGGTGACCGGTGCGATCTCGATGCCTTGCACGACGAGCACCGTAGTGGGCCGCCGCCGCAACGGTCGGCTCGGGTCAGGTGGCGTCCGAGGTGAGCGTCAGCCGGGTCGGCCGACGCCGACCACCTTGGCCCAGTTGACGACCGAGATCTTGACGACGTCGCCCGTGGCCGGTGCGTGGATCATCTGGCCACCACCGATGTAGATGGCGACGTGGCCGATGGGCGACTTGTAGAAGATGAGGTCGCCCGGCTGCACCTGATCCTTGGGCACGTGCGGCGTCGACGCATACTGCGCGCCGCTCTGGTGCGGCAACGAGACACCGGCGCGACCCCAGGCCCACTTGGTGAGCCCCGAGCAGTCGAAGGCGACGAAGGGCGTCTCGCCGGCGAAGTGATACGGGGTGCCGAGCACGCTGTAGGCGGCCGCGACGGCGACGCCGGCCCTACCCGACACCGGCGGGACGGTGCCGCCGCTCGAGCCACCCGTGCCACCCGAGTTCCCGGACCCGCCAGAACTTCCCGAACTTCCCGTGCTGCCACTGCCGCCGCCGCCACGACCGGGCGAAGGAGCCGGCGCCGGGGCGCTGCTGTTGCCGCTGCCGGAGGTGGTCGTCGTGGCCTTCTGCTTGGCGGCGGCCGCCGCAGCAGCGTCGGCCTCGGCACGTGCACGGCGGGCGACTTCTGCCTCCAGCTTCGCAGCGCCGAAGTCGGCCTGCGCCTTGGCGAGCTTGGTCGTGTAGGTCTGCTCGAGCGCCGCGAAATCGGTCTGCTTCTGCTCGAGCGTGGCGACCAGCGAGGCAGCTTCGGCTTGCTTGCGATCGAGGTTCGCCTTCTCCTTGGCGAGATCGTCGACCATCGACTGCAAGTCGTCGGCGGTGGATTCGCCGGTGTCGAGCGCAACGCGACCGAACGCCGCCTTCTGCTCGGCGGCGCTGAACGTGGCGGCATCGGAGAACAGCGGGCTGAGGGCAGCCGAACCGCCGGTGGTGAACTTGGTGACCGCGATGTCCTGCATCACCTGCTGGACGTCGCCGAGCTGCGCGGACATCTCGTCGACCTTGGCCTGGGCGACGACGATGTCGGCGTCGACCTGATCCTTGCGGTCCTGGGCGGCGCCGTAGTCCTCGTCGAGCTGCCCCATCTGGTTCTGCAACGATTCGAGCTCATTCTGCACTTGCTGCAGTTGCTGCTGAGCGTCCTTGACCCCGTCGGCCTTGACGACCTGAGGGGCGCCGATGAGGCCTGCTGCCAGGGCGAACGCACAGAGAAGCGTCTGGAGTGAGCGGCGTGATGACATGACGGCGGTCAGGTTACCAATGTTACGAACAGGTTGCGAAGCGCGCGGCACAACACCTCCGACGGCGTTCGTCCGACCACACCGATCGACGACATTCGTGCGGCTACTCCCACTCGATGGTTCCGGGTGGCTTCGACGTGACGTCGTAGACCACTCGGTTCACGCCGGCGACCTCGTTGATGATGCGATTCGACATCGTCTCCAGCAGGTCGTACGGCAACCTCGCCCAATCAGCCGTCATCGCGTCGTCGCTCGTGACCGCGCGGATGATGATCGGATGTGCGTACGTGCGCTCGTCGCCCATCACTCCCACGGACCTGACGTCGGCGGCGAGCACGGCAAAGCTCTGCCACAGCTCGCGCTCGAGGCCGGCCTTGTGGATCTCGTCGCGCACGATCGCATCGGCGTGCTGCAAGGTGACGACCCGCTCCGGTGTCACCTCGCCGAGAATTCGCACGCCGAGACCCGGGCCAGGGAATGGCTGGCGCAGGACGATCTCGTCGGGCAGGCCGAGCTCCTTGCCGAGCCGGCGCACCTCGTCCTTGAACAACGAACGAAGCGGCTCGACCAGTTTCAGGGTCATGTCCTCGGGCAGCCCGCCGACGTTGTGGTGGCTCTTGATCACGGCGGCCGTGCCGTCGCTGCCGCCGCTCTCGATCACGTCGGGATACAGCGTGCCCTGGACGAGGAACTCTGCGTCGCTGAGCCCGCCCGTGTGCTCCTCGAAGATGCGCACGAAGAGCTCACCGATGATCTTCCGTTTGGCCTCCGGTTCGGTGACGCCGGCCAGCTTGTCGAAGTAGCGGGGACCCGCCGACACATGGATCAGCTCGATGCCCATGTTGCGCTTGAACGTCTCGACGACCTGGTCGCTCTCGTTCAGCCGCATCAGACCGGTGTCGACGTAGATGCACACCAACTGATGACCGATCGCACGATGGACCAGCGCGGCGGCGACCGCGGAATCGACCCCGCCCGACAAGGCGCAGATGACTCGGCCGGTGCCGACCTGTGCCCGCACGATCGCGACCTGCTCGTCGATGATCGAGTCCATCGTCCAGGTCGGCTTGCACCCCGCGAGACGGTGCAGGAAGTGTTCCAGCACGGCCATGCCGAATGGGGTGTGGACGACCTCGGGGTGCCATTGCACACCCCAGACCCTTCGCGTCGTGTCCTCCATCGCGGCCACCGGTGCGTCAGGCGTGGAGGCCGTGGCGACGAAGCCGTCCGGCGGCACGGTGACCGCGTCGAAGTGGCTCATCCAGACGTCCTGTTGGGCCGGAATGCCGTCGTGCAACAGCGTCGAGGTCGACCCGGCGATGCGAGTGACCTTCGCCCGGCCGTACTCGCCGCGCAGACCGCGACCGACCGTGCCGCCCAGCTGCTGGGCGATCAGCTGGACGCCGTAACAGATGCCCAGGATCGGGATGCCGAGGTCGTAGATGGCCGGATCGAGGACCGGTGCACCGTCGACATGGACGCTCTTGGGACCGCCGGAGAGGATGATCGCCGAGGGCGCTCGCTGCGCCACTTCCGCCGCCGTGATCCGATGGGGGACGATCTCCGAGTAGACGTTGAGCTCACGGACCCGTCGGGCAATGAGCTGGGCGTACTGCGCCCCGAAGTCCACCACCAACACCGAGTCCGAACGCTGCGCCATGCGGCCGATGGTAGGGGCTGGGCCACGTCGAGCCGCACATCCGGTCCGCGAATCGTGTGGCGCGCTGTGTGAATTCGGTTCGCGGGTGCGACGATGGCTGCATGGTTCGGTTGCCCCGCTCGATGGTCCCCGTCACGTTCGCCCTCGTGCTGACCGCGGGCGCTGCGCTCGCCACCGGCTGCAGCGGCGAGAACCCGTACCAGGCGGCCAAGAACGCGACGACCACCACGGTGGCCGAGTCGACCAACGACGGTTCCGCGACCGGCGGGTCCGTGGTCGGCGACAACCCGTTCCTGCCCGACCGCAACATCAGCGACTGCGTCGGCACGATGGAGCGGCCCGACTGCGGCAGCCCCGAGAAGGGCACGAAGGGCACCTACTTCACGTTCGCTGCCCTGATCCTCGGCCTCGGCTTCATCTTCTGGCGCATCTCCATCGGCGTGCGCAAGCGCGACGCGGTGATGAACGCGGAGCCCGAACCGCAAGAGCAACCCGAGGACGACCACGCGCCGAGGAGCTGATGGGGTCCCGAGACGCCTCTGTCCGGCGTGCTTGACTGGTGCGATGATCCGCCGCCTCGCCGTGCTCACATTGACGATGACGACGATCGTCGCCTGCAGCAGTTCGGTGGATCCCGACGCCGCCGCGACCACGTCAACCACGGTCGCCGAGTCCACGACATCGGCCTCACCCGACACCACGACCGCCGACCCCACCACGGACCCCGCCGGTGACCCGACCACCACCGAGCCGGCCGCACCCGTCACCACTGCGGCCACACCCACGACGGCTGCACCCTCACCCGCCACCACCGCTCCATGCCGCGTCGTGGCCGTCAACCAGACCGTTCGGCGCGGCGACTGCGGCGACACCGTGGTGTTCATCCAGGAACGCCTCACGTTGCTCGGCTTCCCCGTCACCGCCGACGGCCACTTCGGGCCCGGCACCGAGACGGTCGTCAAGACCTTCCAGACTTCACGAGGCCTCACCCCGGACGGCATCGTCGGCGATGCCACATGGGCCGCGCTCGTCGAGGGTGGCATCGGCGACTGATTGCCGGTCCATTCGTGAGGGTTTCGGCGTCACCTGGTGACGCCGTAAACCTCAACAACGGAGGCAGTCAGCGTGCGGCGAGCAGGTCGGCGCAGAACGCGGCGGTTCCGCTGGCGAGTGCATGTGGCGCTTCCCACGGCACGAAGTGGCCGCAGTCGCGCAGGAGATACGGGCCGACGTGCCGTGGGAAGACGACCGCCGCCATCCGATCGAAGGCCGGATAGATCACGTGGTCACTCGGTCCGTAGAGGATGAGCGCCCGAGTCGTCTCGTTCTTCGTCATCAGTGTCGGTTCGCTCCGAGCAGCGGGGTCGAAGGTGCTCTGGTAGCCACCGAAGCTCGCCCGAAGGTGCGCCGCGTCGCCGAAGGGTTCGGTGTGGAAATCGATCTCGCCCGGCGCCATGAACGCTCCGGGATGCGCCCAGAAGCGACTGGTGTAGAAGGTGGCGATGTAACGGCGGCGCTGCTCCGGGGTGGTGAGCTCGGCGGCCAACCCGTCGGGGTCGGTGCCCTGACGGAGGAAGTAGTCGGCCGCCTCCATGGGGGGTCGCGTCCCGGCAATGCCCGCCATCTCCTGCTTGAGGTACGGCAGCGGCGAGTTGAACAACACGAGTCGGTCGACCCAGTCGGGGTACCGGAGGGCGAGGTCCTGGATGACCGGGCCGCCGAGGTCGCCGCCGAGCAACACGACCCGCTCGTGCCCCAGTTCGTCGTGCACCAGCGAGTAGATGTCGATGCTGCTGCTGGCGACGTCGTGGAACCCGTCGGGGCCGACCTCGCTGTCGCCGAACCCACGCAGGTCGGGCACGATCACCTCGAACCCTGACGCGACGAGCGGGTCGATCAACTTCCAGAAGATGCGCTTGCTCTCCGGCCAACCGTGCACGCACACCAACGGAATCCCACCGGCCCCCTCGCGCACGTACGCCTGCCGGAACCCGCGCGGCGACGCGGTGTGGACGACGTAGCGAGTCGGGTCGATGTTCGGATCCATGACGATGGACCGTAGTCACCACCGATCAGTAGCGTTGCCACGTGACCCCTGACGAGTTCCGCGAGCACGGCCATGCCCTCATCGACTGGATTGCCGAATACCTGGAGGGGGTCGAGCAGTATCCGGTCGCCAGCCAGGTGCAGCCCGGCGACATCCGGGCGATGCTGCCCGAGCATCCGCCGACCGAGCGCGAGCCGTTCTCCGAGGTCCTCGCCGACCTCGACCGCGTCGTCGTCCCCGGGCTCACTCATTGGCAGCACCCCAGCTTCTTCGCCTACTTCCCCAGCAACGTGAACCACGCCTCGATCCTCGGTGACCTCGCTGCGTCCGGGCTCGGTGTGCAGGGAATGAGCTGGGTCACCAGCCCGGCGTGCACCGAGGTGGAGACGATGATGATGGACTGGATGCAGGAGCTGCTCGGCCTGCCCGACGCATTCCGCAGCACCAGCCCGACCGGCGGCGGAGTGATCCAGGGATCGGCCAGCGAAGCGACGCTGACCTCGATCCTCGCCGCACGGTGGCGGGCGACCGGCGGGGCCATCAACACGACCGGCGACACGACGCACCTCGTCGCGTATGCCACGTCGCAGGCCCACAGCGGCATCGAGAAGGGCCTGCGCATCGCCGGCATCGGTACGTCGCAGATCCGGGTCGTCCCCCACGACGCCGCGTTCGCGATGCGGGTCGACGACTTGCAGCGGATGATCGACGCTGATCGTGCGGCGGGGCTCACGCCGTTCTGGGTGTGCTCCAGCCGTGGCACCACCAGCTCGATGGCGTTCGACCCGACGCCAGAGATCGGGGCGATCGCCCGCGCCGAGAACATGTGGCTGCACGTCGACGCGGCGATGAGCGGCATCGGAGCGCTGGCGCCCGAGCTCCGCTGGATCAACGACGGGATGGAGCTGGCCGACAGCTACTGCACCAACCCCCACAAGTGGATGGGCATCAACTTCGACTGCGACCTCTTCTACACCGCCGACCGTGCCGCACTGCTCGGCGCACTCAGCATCCTCCCCGAGTACCTGCGCTCGCTCGCCGCCGAGACCGGCGCCGTGATCGACTACCGCGATTGGCAGATCCCCCTCGGCCGACGGTTCCGCTCGCTCAAGCTGTGGTTCACGATCCGTGCGGGTGGCATCACCGACGCGGTCGACATGATTCGAGCGCACGTCGACCTCACTCAACAGTTTGCCGAGTGGGTGCACACCGACGATCGCTTCGAGCTCGTCGCGCCGCATCCGCTCAACCTCGTGTGCGTGCGACTGCGCGAGGGCGACGCGGCGACCGACTCGATGATCGAGCGCGCCAACGCCACCGGCCGGGCGCTGTTCACCCGCACCGTGCTCGACGGACACGTCGCCTGTCGCGTGTCGATCGGGGCCCGGACGACCGAGCAGCGTCACGTCGAGGCGGCCTGGGCATTGCTGCAGGAACTCGCCGGCTGAACCGCGTCGGTCGATCCGAGGGTTGCGCGTGGGCCCCGTGACCGGTTGACTCCACCGTCACGCCCGAGAGGCGTGACGACAAGGAGCACCCCATGCGAGTTCGCTTCGCAGTGCTCGTCGCGGTCACGAGTGTCCTGACCGTCGTATCGCCGGCTGCTGCCGGCCATCCATCCGGACCAGTGTCCGGCCCGTCATCGGTCGCGGGCCACACCGCCGTGCGCGATTGGCTGTTCGTACGCCACGAGCTCTTCGGGGCTTCGTTGGCCCAATTCGTCGACGATGCCCGTCACGGCGACCCCTGGTACGACTGGAGCAACGACGGCTGCTCGGCACCGCTGCTGGGCAACACGGGCCGGTCGTTCAACTTCCGGGACCCGTGTCGCCGTCACGACTTCGGGTACCGGAACCTGCGGTTGCTGGAGCATCGCTACGGCCTCGGCCGGACGTACTGGAACGCGAGCACCCGTCGGCGCGTCGACCTGAACTTCCTCGGCGACATGCGTGCCCACTGCCGGACCCGGTCGATCCTGCTGCGACCCTCGTGCTTCCTGTGGGCGCAGACCTACTACACCGCGGTGCGCGCCGCCGGCGGCCCGTAGACCCGCTACAGCGCGGGTGGCTCGGGGCCGTCGATGCCGTGGGCCACCCGCAGGAGCTGGTGCAGCATGCGTGCGGTGGCGCCCCACACGGTCTCGTCGTCGAGCTCGAAGAAGAAGATCGGGCGCGAGCCCTGAGGAGTGTCCCACCACTCCTCGCGGAACGTACCGGGCAACGTGAGGTCGCGCAGCGGGAGCCACAGCACGCGGTCCACCTCGCCGGGATGCCCGACCAAGGGCAGCGGCGCTTCCGTGCGGGCGACCACGGGCACGATCCAACTCCGGCTGACGAAGGTGGCGATCGGTTCGAGCCGGCCCTCGATGTGCACGACGTCCGGCGGCAGGCCGACCTCCTCGAACGCCTCACGAAGGGCGGCCTGCTCGTAGGTCTCCCCTGGATCGAGACGTCCGCCGGGAAAGCTCACCTCACCGCGGTGGTTGGAGAGATGCATCGACCGACGCGTCAGCAACACCTCCGCGCCGTCGTCGCCGTCGGCGAGCAGCGCGAGCACCGCAGACGGACGGGCCTGGTCGAAGTTCGGATCGAACGATCCGGCGTGCGGCCGCTCTGCCAGCCGGTCGAGAATCGATCCGGTGGGCAGGGCCGGTGCCGGAGTCGGCCACGGCGCGGGTCCACCGGCGCGCCACCCCTCGGGGCGCGGAATCTGCTGGCGGCCGCCGGGGCGACGAGCCGGACTAGGCAGTGGGGCTCCAGCCGGACGCCACCAACTGCTGGAGGATCGTGGCCATGCCGGCGGTCTTCATGTTCGCGAGGACCTTGCCGGGCGCGAGCTCGCCACGCTCCCATTCCTCCCACGCGGCAACAAGCTTGGTGAGATCAGGGGCAGGAGCTTCGAACGCCATGCGAGCAGGCTACCGCCCGTCGACCCGCCCCATCCCGCCCCTTCCTACCCCACCCGTCCCCCCTCCCTTGGGCGCGGAACCATGCCAGGTACGCCCCTTCTCGCGCCCATGGGCGCGGAACCATGCCAGGGACGCCCCTTCTCGCGCCCATGGGCGGGGAAGCCAAGCGGGGATCGGGGCGTCGGGGGATCAGGAGGCGTCGTCAGGGGTGTCGTGCTTGGCGCGGGCGCGGCGTACGGCGTTGACGCCGCCGCCCACAAGTCGCCCGGCGGACCGGCCGAGGTCGGTGCTGCGATCACCCGAGGACGCATCCGGCGCCTGCTTGGGCGTCTTCACCCGCTCGAGGAAGCTGCTCTGCGTCCACACCACGAGGTGCACGACCCCGATGGCGATGATGATGAACCGCGCTCCGGACTCGATGCTGACCCACGGCTGGAGTGCCCCGAAGAACGTGAGCGCGATGACCACCAGGTCGAGCCGACGATGCATCCGTCGGCCGATCCCGCGGAAGGCAGCGAGCGGGCCGCGCGTGATCGCGGCGTTGAGCATGATGAGGCCGCCCAACAACGAGGGAATCAGCGGCGTGCGGCTCTGCAGGCCGCTCGCCACCAGGGCACCGCCGAGCATGTATTCAGCCAGCTGGTGCATCCAGAACGGTCGTTTGCCGATGCCTTCCCCCACGACCGGCGAGCCTAGTGGCCGAAAACGACAAGACCCCGGTGGCGATCACTCGCCACCGGGGTCTTCGGGGGGACGCGGGGAAGAACCCCGCGACCCGTCACATCATTCCCATACCGGGCATTCCGCCGCCCATGCCACCCGCTGCGCCGCCGGCGCTCCTCTCGGGCTTGTCGGCGACGAGGCATTCGGTGGTGAGCACGAGGGCCGCGATGGACGCAGCGTTCTGCAGCGCCGCACGGGTGACCTTGGCCGGATCGATGATGCCGGCCTTGACCAGGTCGACCATCTCACCGGTGGCCGCGTTGAGGCCCATGCTGCCGCTGGCCGCTTCGACCTGCTGCGTGGTGACGGCACCTTCGAGACCGGCGTTGTCGGCGATGAGCCGGCACGGCGCGGTGAGCGACTCGTACACGGTGCGAGCACCGGTGGCCTCGTCGCCGTCCAGCGAGTCGACCACGGCCTTCACCGCGGCACGGGCACGCACGAGAGCGACGCCGCCACCGGCGACCACGCCTTCCTCGATGGCTGCACGAGTGGCCGAGACGGCGTCCTCGATGCGGTGCTTCTTCTCCTTGAGCTCCACCTCGGTGGCAGCGCCGACCTTGATGACGGCCACGCCGCCGGCCAGCTTCGCGAGGCGCTCCTGGAGCTTCTCGCGATCCCAGTCGGAGTCGGTGTTCTCGATCTCGGCCTTGATCTGGTTGATCCGACCGGTGACGTCGTCCTTTTCACCCGCACCATCGACGATGGTGGTGTTGTCCTTGGTGATGATGACGCGCTTGGCACGGCCGAGCAGGTCGAGGGTGACGTTCTCGAGCTTGAGACCGACTTCCTCGCTGACGACCTGGCCGCCGGTGAGCACTGCCATGTCCTGGAGCATCGCCTTGCGGCGATCGCCGAAGCCGGGGGCCTTGACGGCAGAGCTGTTGAACGTGCCGCGGATCTTGTTGACGACCAGGGTGGCGAGGGCCTCGCCCTCGATGTCCTCGGCGATGATGAGGAGCGGGCGACCGCTCTTCATGACCGTTTCGAGGACGGGCAGCATGGCCTGGACGGTCGAGATCTTGCCGCTGTTGAACAGGATGTACGCGTCCTCGAGGACGGCTTCCTGACGGTCGGTGTCGGTCACGAAGTACGGCGAGAGGTAGCCCTTGTCGAACTGCATGCCTTCGGTGAACTCGAGCTCGGTCCCGAAGGTGTTGCTCTCCTCCACCGTGACCACGCCGTCCTTGCCGACCTTGTCGATGGCGTTGGCGATGACCTCGCCCACCGACGCGTCGGCGGCGGAGATGGTGGCGACGGCCGCGATGTCGGACTTGTCGTCGACTTCCTTGGCCTGGCTCTTGATGCTCTCGACCGCCGCGGCGACTGCCTTCTCGATGCCCTTCTTGAGGCCCATCGGGTTGGCTCCGGCGGCGACGTTGCGCATGCCGTGGGCGACCATGGCCTGGGCGAGCACGGTGGCGGTGGTGGTGCCGTCACCGGCCACGTCGTTGGTCTTGGTGGCGACTTCCTTCACCAGTTGAGCGCCCATGTTCTCGAAGGGATCGTCGAGTTCGACTTCCTTCGCGATGGACACGCCGTCGTTGGTGATGGTCGGCGCACCGAACTTCTTGTCGAGGACGACGTTGCGGCCCTTCGGCCCGAGCGTCACCTTGACGGTGTCGGCCAGCTTGTTGACGCCGGCCTCGAGGGCGCGACGCGCCTCCTCGTGGAACTTGAGTTGCTTCGCCATGTGGTTCAGTGACTCACTTCGCCACGATCGCAAGGACGTCGCGGCTGGTCAGGATCAGAAGATCCACGCCGTCGATCGTGACCTCGGTGCCGCCGTACTTGCTGTACAGCACGGTGTCGCCGACCTTCACGTCGAGCGCACTGTGAGCGCCCTTGTCGTCGCTCCAGCGGCCGGGGCCGACGGCGAGAACTTCGCCCTGCTGGGGCTTCTCCTTGGCGGTGTCGGGAATCACGAGACCCGAGGCAGTGGTCTGCTCGGCTTCGTTGGGCTTCACGACGATGCGGTCATCGAGGGGCTTCAGGTTCATGGGGTGCAGGCCTCCGTTGGCAAAGAGCACGCTGTTGGAACAGGATCCGATCGACTACCGACGCATTCGTTAGCACTCGACCGGGGTGAGTGCCAGACTAGGTGCTCGGAGGGTCGGTTAGCAACCGCAAGGTGAGAGTGCTAACGGCCGATCCGCGCGACACTGCAGGGATGACAGCGCGCTCCCTCCCCGCGGAGGTGATCGAAGTGGTCGACGCCGATCCCTCGGCGTTCGGTCCGATGCGCGCCCCACGACCTCCTCATCAGCCCTGGACAACCCACCAGCGCCACATCGCGGCGCTGATCGCCGTTGCCGTAGTGGCGGCGATGATCGGCGCGGGAGTGCTGATCGCGCACCCGTGGCGGCATCCGCCGACGTGGACGCGGTACCCGGCGCCCGCGGTGGACCCTTCCGGCACCGACCTGTTGGTGCTCGGGCAGGCGCCCGCGCCGCTGGTGTCGGCGATCCGTGCACTCGACGCTTCGGGGGCAGCAGCAGATCCTGGCGAGCTGTTCGCCTCGCCCGGTGCACACACCAATGTCGGACGCTGGATCCTGTTCCGCGTGGACCGCTCCCAGGCGGGCGGAAGCGACCTGGCGTCGTCGGCAGTTCTCGACACAGCCCCGAACGGGGCCTCACGACTCGAATGGGCCGACGAGCTGGGTCGGTGGACGGTCACCTCCTTCGGGCTCGAGGAGGCACGAGTGCGAGCGTTCGCCGCGGCGCTGTCGTGGCACGACGACGCACCGACGCTGGACCGCAGCTTTCCCCTCGGGGATCTCACACCGATCGGCAGCGTCGCCGGGTTCGACGCAGCATCACGGCTGGCCTCTGGCCTCGGTCAGGCCGCGTTGCCCAACGGGGTCACCGTTGCGTACTACCGGTCGGTGCGCTATCCCACCGCAATCGCCTCCACCCCAGCGCCCGACGACGCCGCCGGGCTGATGACGTTCGTCCTGCCCGGCACGCCCACCGACGTTCGCGGTCATCCCGGCGTGCTCGCCAACTCCGTCACGCTCGGCCGAGTGCTCACGTGGGTCGAAGACGGCCGACTGGTCCTCGTCGCCGGACCCCAGGACCCCGACTCCCTCCACCGGCTCGCGACATCGATCGAGCCGACGACCGATGCGACGGCGTGGCGGGCAGGCGTCAACGGGGCGAGCATCACGAGCTCCACCACGACCGCCGTCCCCATCGGTTTCGGCACGACCCCCGACGGCCGCAACTGGACCGTGTCCGGCCGCTTCGGTACCGTCACCGTCGTGTGCGCGACCGTCGACGCCGAGCCGGGAGCCCCGCCGCCCGAATCCGCGTGCGTCGCCGATCAGCACGCGACGCTGCCGCACATGATGTTCATCGAGACCTCGGTGGGCACCATCGTCGTGGCCCTGTCCAACGCACCGACGGGGGCGATCCTCAAGCTGCACGACGTCGAAGATCACTTGACCTTCCTTCCCCTTCGCCCGCTGGTGTGGAACATCTCGGCCTACACGTTCCTCCCCAACAAGGGCGACGGCTACTCCTTGATCGAGGGGTCCGGTTGATGCGCGACACGTTCGACGGCCGCGACCCCGAGGTGATCGAGCTCATCGACCCTGACGGCGGCCTCTTTGGTGAGGCGCCGCTCCAGGTCGAAGGCGAGGAGCACTCAGCGGGCGACCAGCGCGTGCGATCGGTCGCTGCCGCGCTGGCCGTCATCGCCGTCATCGTCGGCTCGCTGTTGGCGTGGAAGCCGTGGGTCGGCCGGGATCATCCTCTGGCCTTCAAGGATCCCCGCGCCACCGAGGCAGCGCTGTCGGAGCAATTGGTGCTCGACCCGCCACCGGCCGCTGCCCACGGAGTCACCCTGGGCAAGGGTGACGCGACGATGCCCGCCGCAGCTCCCTGGAAGGTCCCGATCGGCTACCTCTTCGGTGACGCCGACGCGACCATCAGCGTCAACGACGGCACCGACCGGTGGGCCGGCTTCCTCGCTGCACCGGCGACCGATCCCGACGCACCGAGCGTCGACAACCTCCGCGAGGGCGATCGCACCGACATCGACGTCAACGGTGCTCCCGGCCAGATGCAGGCGCGTCCCGGCAACACGCAACAGATCGTGTGGGGGCCGCTCGCCGGGACGATGTACTCGGCGACCACCTCGGGTCTGACCATTCCTGAAGCGCTCGACTTCGTGTCGTCGGTGTCGGCGAGCGAGGGTCGTGTGGTGGTGACACACCGGTCGGCGCTCGCAGGAATGGAGCCGATCGGGAGCTTCTACGACTACTACACCGTGCTGACCCTGCTGCAGCATGCGCAGGACATCGGCCCCGCCGACGACGGCGTGGTCGGCGTCTACTACGGCTTCCGAACCCAGACGGTTGCCTCCATTGCCGCGAACGAATCGGCGCTGGGGGTGGTCCCGTTCGTGTTGAGCAACAGCCGCCACCAGGACGGTGACACCGAGTTGACGGTCCACGGGCGACCAGCCGTCGGGTTCACGAAGGGCGCCGGGCCCTTCGGTGCGTTCGACATCACCGCGGTCGTGTGGTGGGAGGGCGGCCGACTGGTCATGGTCGGCAGCAATGCCGAGCTCGAACCGACGGTGTCGCTCGCGGAGACCGCCCGGCCGGCGTCGCCGGCGGAGTGGTCCGCCATCCTCGAGCTCGCCTGAACGAGGCGTCAGCCGACGATGGGCACGCCGAGATCGGCGGCCAGTCGAGCGACCGTGTGCAGGGGCAGACCGACGACGTTGCTGACGCTGCCCCGGATGCGTTGCACGAACACACCACCGGCACCCTGGATCGCGTACGCGCCCGCCTTGTCGAGCGGCTCGCCGGTGGCCAGGTACCACTCGATGGCCTGTGTGGTGAGCGGGGTGAAGGTGACGAGTGAGGTGACGACCTCGCTGCTCACGTCGTCACCACGTCGCACGGCGACACCGGTGTGGACCCGATGGGTTCGAGACGACAGGCGGCGCAACATCGCTCTGGCCTCGTCGGCGTCCGCCGGCTTGCCGAGGATCTCGCCGCCGAGATCGACCGTCGTGTCGGCGGTGATGACCAGCGCATCCCTCGGCGCTGTGACCGCCTGCGACTTGGCGACGGCCAACCGCAACACGTACGCGACCGGCGACTCGTCGGGCAGGGGCGTCTCGTCGATGTCGGGCGCGACGATCGAGCACTGCACGCCCATCTGGGCGAGCAACTCGCGTCGCCGAGGTGACGCGGACCCGAGAACGATCGCCGGACTCATCCGCCCGAAAGCGCCATCACGTCGTTGTCGTCGGGCACGACGTCGTCGTCGAGGTGGTCGAGGTATCCCGACGGCAACACGACCCGAATCGGACCGTTCGTGTGGCCGCGCCGGATGCGTGCCCCACCATCGACGATGACCATCTGCGGATCGAGCGGTGCGATCAGATCTTCGAGCTCGGCCAGGGTCGACACCATCGCGAACTTGCCACGGACCTCGCCTCCGACCGGGTAGCCGGTGAAGTACCAGGCGGTGTGCTTGCGGAAGTCGCGCATTGCCAGTGGCTCGGTCATGTGATCGGCCAGCAACCGGGCATGACGGGCCATGACATCGAGCACCTCACCCAGTCGCGGCGCGGCCTGGACAGGGCGGCCGTTCATCGCCTCGACGAGATCGCGGAACAGCCACGGCCGACCCAGACAGCCCCGGCCGACGACCACGCCGTCGCACCCCGTGTGGCGCATCATCGCCACAGCGTCGGCAGCTTCCCAGATGTCGCCGTTGCCGAGCACGGGGATCTCCGGCACCGCGGCTTTCAGCTCGGCGATGGCATCCCAGTCGGCCGTGCCGGCGTAATGCTGCTCGGCCGTGCGTGCGTGCAGTGCGATGGCCGCGACACCTTCCTCGGCAGCGATGCGGCCGGTGGCCACATGGGTGAGCAGCGAGTCGAACAGACCCTTGCGGAACTTGATCGTCACCGGCACGCCATACGGCGCGGCCGCACTGACCGCCTCGCGCACGATCGCCCGCAGCAGTTTCGGCTTCGCCGGGACCGCTGCTCCGCCGCCTCGTCGAGTGACCTTGGCCGCGGGACAGCCGAAGTTCATGTCGACGTGGTCCACCCGGCCCGCGCCGCACAGCTTGCGGACGGCCTCACCGACCATCACGGGGTCGCTGCTGTAGAGCTGCAGGCTGCGCGGCTGTTCGTCTGGTCCGAACGTCATCATCCGCTCGGTCTTGAGATTTCCGTGCACCACTGCAGTGGCCATCACCATCTCGTTGACGTAGATGAGGCCGGGTGCGAACTCACGACACATCGAGCGAAACGGCGCGTTGGTGACGCCCGCCATCGGCGCCAGCACCACAGGCGCTACAGGGGTGATCGTCCCGACCTTCACGGTGCAACAAGGTACCGGCACCCGCCCACAGGCCGCGCTCGGGGGATGTGATCAGGCGGCTGCGACGGGGACGGTGCCGGACTGCACCGCCACGCTGATCCCACCGTTCGATGTCTCCAGCACGGGCACCAGCGGGAGGTGCAGCCTGGTCACAGGGGTGTCGCGAGAGGCGAGCATCGCCACGTGCCATCCCTCGGCTCGTTCGCGCAGGACGACGCCGAGTCGGTCGTAGAGATCACGAACGTCGGGCCCTCCGACACGCGCCCCGTACGGCGGGTTGGTGACGATCCAACCGCGGTTCACCGGCAACACGAGATCCGAGGCGGACCGGACCTCGACCTCGATGTTCGCCCCGACTCCTGCAGTGGCGGCGTTGGCGACGGTGGCGGCGATCGCGCCCTGATCTCGATCGGCACCGCTGATCGGTGGGCATCGCTCGATGACGTCGCTGTCGGCACCCTTGACGAGCCGCTCCCAGCCTGCGGCATCGAACGACGGCCACTGCATGAACTGGAACGAACGGTGTCGACCGGGCGCCATGCGACGAGCCTTCATCGCTGCCTCGATCAACACGGTGCCCGACCCACAGAACGGATCGACCAACGGCCGACGCACGTCCCACTCGGAGGCGACGAGCAACGCCGCGGCCAGCGTTTCGCGCACCGGCGCCTTGCCGGCCGGCCCCCGATACCCGCGTTTGTGCAGCGCCAACCCCGACGCGTCGACGCTCACCGTGGCCACGTCACGAGTGACCCGGACGAGCACCTGTTGGGCACCCTCGCCGCGACCGATCTGCTCGGCGACGCGCTCCTCGATCGCACCGGTGTGGTACAGCTTCGACTTCCCATCGGTCGACGCGGCGACCGTGACCCCGCCCTCGGGCAGCCAACTCGACCAGTCGATCCGTTCGAGGCCCGCGTGCAGCGTGTCGAAGCCATCGGCCTTGAACCGGGCCACCCGCACGAGCACTCTGGTGGCGAGCCGCGATTTGAGGTGGATCGCCCAGAGTTGCGGCCAGGTCACGGTGCAGTTCACCCCGCCGTAGGTGATGTTCGCCGGGCGCACGCCGAGCTTGCTGACCTCCGCCTGCACGAGCGCCTCCAGCCCGGGTGTGGCGACGACGAATGCGTCGATTCGGGTGCTCACGAGAGGAACTGCAGACGCATGTTGGGGTCAGCACCGGCGTCGAGCGAGGTCGGCCCGTCGGAGCGCAATCGATGCCAACCGGCGGCGGCGATCATCGCTGCGTTGTCGGTGCACATCTCCCGGCTGGGCAAGAACCCCCGGATCCCCGTCTCCGTGCACGCGGCGAGGAATCGGTCGCGCAGCAGGGAGTTGGCAGCGACGCCACCACCCAGCACGAGTCCCTTCGCCCCGACCTGCTCTGCCGCACGACGAGCCTTGGCGACGAGCACGTCGACGACGGCAGCCTGGAACGAGGCGGCGACATCGGCGGTGGCGACATCGGGATGCTTGCGAACGTGGTTCATCACGGAGGTCTTCAATCCGCTGAAGCTGAAGTCGAGGCCATCGTGCAGCATCGCGCGCGGGAAGTTGATGGCCGTCGGGTCACCGTGAACCGCTTCTCGATCCACGGCCGGGCCGCCGGGATACCCGAGTCCGAGGAACCGGGCGACCTTGTCGAACGCCTCCCCCGCTGCGTCGTCGATGGTCTGACCGAGCAGCCGGTAGCGACCGTGATCCTGCATCTCGACGAGCATCGTGTGGCCGCCCGAGACCAGCATCACGACGAGCGGGAACTCCAATGTGGGGTCCTCCAGAAACGCGGCGTACAGATGCGCTTCCATGTGGTTGACCCCGACGAACGGCACGCCCCAGGTGAGCGCCAGCGCCTTCGCCGCCGACAGGCCGACCAACAGTGCGCCGATCAGCCCGGGGCCAACGGTGCAGGCGACGGCATCGATGCGCTCGGGCGCTACCCCGGCCTCCACGATCGCGCGGGCCACCATCGGGTTCAACAGGTCCAGGTGAGCCCTGCTGGCCACCTCGGGCACCACACCACCGAACTGGGCGTGGAGATCGACCTGCGTGCTGACGGCGCTCGAGATGACGTCGTAGCCACCCATCACGAGTGCCGCTGCGGTCTCGTCGCAACTGGTCTCGATGCCGAGCACCAGTGTGTTCTCGTCGAACGTCATTTCGTCGCCTCCGGGCACAGCCGGTGCAACCGGTCTCGATAGTCGAGCTCGAGGATGCCGTGGCGCCACATCACAATCGCGTCCTCGGTGTTCTCGTAGTACTTCTTGCGGACACCGGCGGCCTCGAACCCGAAACGCTCGTACAGCGCCTGAGCGCCGCTGTTGCTGACTCGGACCTCCAGCGTCATGGCCGTGCTGCCGCGTTCGATCGCCGACCAGGCGAGTGCAGCGAGCAGGCGGGTGGCGATGCCGCGCCGATGGTGGAGGTGACTGACCGCGATGTTGGTGATGTGCGCGTCGTCGGCGGCGTACATCATCCCGGCATAGCCGACGACCGTTGCTCCTTCGCGGGCAGCGAGATACGTGCGCTCGCCGCGACGCATCATCTCCAGTTCGCTGGTGAACACGTTGATGCTCCACGGTCGCGGATACGACGCGTGCTCGATCGGCATCACGCCGGCGAGATCGCGTTTGCGCAGTGGCCCGACGACGAGTTCGCGCTGGCCGTCCTTGCCGAGGAATCGGGACAGGACACTCATGTCGCCGCGGCTCGCGTCGCCCAGTTGATCTGTGCGTCGGGCGCCCGCAGGTACATCGGCTGGATCTCCCAGGGGTTCACCCATTCCTCGCGGAGCGCACGCGCGTGGGCGAGCTGCACCAGTGGCGCCGCCGAGGGGTGGGAGAGGAACTGCTCGGCGAACTCGCACCGCACGCCGGCGTCGATGTCGTCGCGATATCGCAGCGCTCCATCCCCGACGCAGATGACGTTCTGCGCCCGGGCCATCAGGTCGCCGACGAGGTCGTCGATGGTTCCCACGCGAGGCTCGGTCACCCGTTGCACTCCCCCGGGCACCGGCCGGTAGAACGCATAGAACACCTCGCCCTTGCGGGCGTCGATGATCGCCGCGATGGTGCGATCGGCGTACCGCAACGGGAACGCCAACAAGTCGAGCGAACTGATCCCGATCATCGGGACCCGCAGCGCCTGAGCGATGGCCTTGCCGGCGGCGAGTCCGACGCGCATCCCGGTGAACAGCCCCGGGCCGACGTCGACGGCGATCGCACTGAACTCCGCGATCTCGATGTCGGTCTGGCGACAGAGGAACTCGATCGCCGGCGTCAGCGTCTCTGCGTGCCGACGGCCACGGGACACCTCGAACATGCCGAGGACGCCTTCGTGGCCGCCGATGGCCACGCTGACCTGTTGAGTGGCCGTCTCTATGCCGAGAATCAACATTCGTAGCCTGCCAATGCGGTGTGGAGTCGATCCCAACGTACCGCCCACGACCGCCCGGTTCCGCTCAGAGAGATCCGACGGGCACCTTCGTCCTCGGGCACGTGCTCGAGCTGCACGACCAGGTGCTCGCCCAGTGCCTGGGCGACCACGTCACCCCATTCGATCAGCACGATGCCGTCGTACTCGAGCAGTTCGGCCAACGCGAGGTCGGCGACCTCGTTCATCGTGCTGAGCCGGTAGATGTCGGCGTGATGGAGGGTGAGCCGGCCCGCCGGATAGCTGTGCACCAGCGTGAAGGTGGGCGAGGTGATGTGTTCGGTCACGCCGAGCGCTGCGCCGAAGCCCTTGGCGAACGCCGTCTTGCCGGCTCCCATCTCGCCCGCCAGGACGATGAGGTCGCCCGACCGGGACAGACCGGCCAACGCCGCCGCGATGGCGGAGGTGTCGGCGAGGGAGGACGCGCAGAGCTGCAACATGACCGTTGGAATGCTAGTGGTGTGTGTCGCCGAGGTGATCGCCTGCCACCTCAGCCCGCGCACCATCGCTGGTGCGAGTGCCACGCGGTCGGTGCGAGTGCCACGAGCGATGCGGGTGGGTACTCCTCCCCCGGGGTGCGAGTGCCCACTCCGATGCGACGCTGCCACTCGGGCCGATGGCGTGGCACTCGGACCGGAATGCTAGACCGGCCGACGCTCGACCCGGCCGGACAGCCCGCAGACGATCTCGTACGCGATCGTGTCGAGCCGATCGGCCCACTCGGCGGCGGTGATGCATTGGCCGTCCTGTTCGCCGATCAGCACCGCATGATCACCGATCGACACGTCGTCGTCGCCGCAGTCGATCATCAGCTGGTCCATGGTGACGACACCCACGATCGGCCGACGCCGGCCTCCCAGCAACACTCGCCCGTCCACCGCGTGGAGTCGCCTCGGCACCCCGTCGGCATATCCCAGGGGAAGCGTCGCGACGGTGGTGTCCCGCTCGAACGTGTGGCGCAGCCCGTAGGAGATCCGCTCCCCCGCGACGACGCGTTTGACGTGCGACACCCTCGCATGGAGCGACATCGCCGGACGAAGGTCCAGTTGACGGACGAACGTGTCGACCGCGGGCCCGGGCGAGATCCCGTAGATGGCGATGCCGGCCCGCACCATGCCGTATCGAGACCGCGGGTGAGCCAGTGCAGCGGCAGAGTTGGCGGCATGCACCACCGCAGGGCGATGACCGGCGTCGGCCAGGTCGGCGAGCACGCGGTCGAAGAGCTCGATCTGCCGATCGGTGAAGGGATCCAGGGGTTCGTCGGCCACCGCCAGGTGGGTGAACACGCCCTCGAGTCGGACCGCTGACGACGCGGCGATGTGATCGGCCATGCCGACCGCGTCCTGCGTCGCGGCGCCGACGCGCCGCATTCCGGTGTCGACCTTGAGGTGCACCGGGTGGTCGACCGCGCCGATGGCCTCGAGTGCGCTGATCTGGGCGCGGCTGTAGATCGTCAGTTGCAGGCCGTGGTCGACGGCACTCACCAGCGCGTCGACGGGCTGCTCGCTGAGCACGAGGATCGGCGCGTCGACCCCTGCCTCGCGCAACTCCACGCCCTCTTGCAGCAGCGCGACGCACAAACCTGCGGCGCCGCCAGCGAGCGCGGCATTCGCGGCGAGCAACGCTCCGTGGCCGTAGCCGTCAGCTTTGACCACCGCCCAGACCTTCGCCGGCGCGACCGCTCCGGCGAGCGCCCCGACGTTGTGTTCGATCGCGGCGGCGGACACCTCGGCCCACGCCCAGCGACTCATCCGAGCGCGTCCAGGACGGCCGGCAGGTGGTCGGGAATGTCACCGGCGACGAACCCGTGCGCGGAGGCCAGACGAGCGGCGCGGCCGTGCAGCCAGGCCCCGGCGGCGGCGGCTTCGAGCGCGTGGACACCTTGGGCCAACAGCGCACCGATGATCCCTGACAGGACATCGCCGGTGCCGGCGGTCGCGAGGCGCTCGTCGCCGGCGGTCACGACCAGCGCGCGACCGTCAGGGTCGGCGACCACCGTCGCCGGTCCCTTCAGCAGCACCACGCATCCGGTGTCGGCCGCCAACAGTCGCGCCGCGAGCAGACGGTCCGGCGCCGGTGGCGTGCCGGCGAGCAGGGTGTACTCGCCCTCGTGGGGGGTCAGCACGGTGGGCATCGTTCGCCGTCGGAGCAACGCAGCGGCTCCCTCGGCGTTCCACGCCATGGCGAACAGTCCGTCACCGTCGATCACCGTCGGCACGCCCGCGTCGAGGACGACTGCTCGCGCCTGTTCGTTGGTGACGTCGTCGCGGCCGATTCCGGGCCCGATGATCAGGGCGTGGAAGCGATCGAGCGAATCGAGGACGGGCCGCGCCCAGGTATTGCCCTGCAGCGGACGCTGGACGACCTCGACCGGCGCATCGACGACCAGGCAGGAGATGGCGGAGAGCTGCACCATGCCGGCGCCTGCGCGCAGGCTCCCGCGCGAGCACAACGCCGCGGCCCCGGTCATGCCGACGCTGCCGGCGACGACTCGCACGGCCGCCATCCACTTGTGCGCGGTGACGACTCGACTCGGGATCCAGTCGGCGACGTCGGATCCCTGGACCAAGTGGGCGTGCGCCTGTTCCGCCACGCCGGCGCCGAGCCCGATGTCGGCGAGTTCGAGTTCTCCCGCCAACACGCTCCCCGGGGGCCGGAGCAGCCCGGGCTTGAGCGCCTGCAGCGCAACGGTGCGCTGAGCAGCGAGCACCCGTCCGGTGGTGGTGCCCGTCAGCGCGTTCACGCCGCTCGGCACGTCGACCGCGAGCACCGGGGTTTCACCCACGTCGGGCGGGTTCCACGTTCCGTGGAAGCCCGTGCCGTACGCAGCGTCGATCACGAGGTCTGCCGCAGGCAAACGCGCCGGGCAGGAACTCGCTTCGAAGGTCCGCACCTTCACGCCCCGTGCGGAGAGGATCGCGGCGGCAGCGCGACCGTCGTTGCCGTTGTTGCCGTGGCCGGCGATCACGTTGACCGTGCGCCCATAGGTGCCGCCGAGCATTCGCACCGCAGCGCGAGCCACGGCCGACCCGGCACGCTGGATGAGCACCTCGACGGGGACCCCGGCCGTCGCGTCGACGACGCGCATCTCTTCAGGCGTCACGATGGGCAGCATCGTCGCCGAGCCTACGCCGAGTTCATTCGGCGACGACGGACGCGATCGCGACGATCGCTGTGTGGGTGATGCTCAGGTGCCAACGGGTGATGCCCCGATCGACGGCGAGTTCGAGCGCACGACCGGTGATCGCCAGCGAAGGCTGACCGGACTCGGCTCGAGTGACCCACACCTCGTGGAAGCCGAACGCGCCGAGCCCGAGCCCCATCGCCTTCATGACTGCCTCGCGCGCTGCGAACCGCGCCGCGAGCGACGGGACCGGATCCACTTTGGGCTCCACGTACGCGAGCTCCTCGTCGGTGAACAGCCTCCGCCGCATCGACGGCGTGCGGATCAACGACGTGCGAAACCGCTCCACGTCGACGGCGTCGACACCGACCCCTTTCACGGTCATCGCAACATCACCCAGGATGCCGCCAGTGGTCCGCCGAGTCCGAGATGGGGAGGATCAGCAGATCGGCGACGGACAGGTCGGCGAGCAGGTCGTCGCGGAAACTGCCCTCGGTCTCGGTGACCCAGTCGACGAGGCGGTCGTAACGGCGGTCGTAGCCCTGGAGCACGCCTCGCATCACCGTCGCCGGCAGACGGTCGTGGAAGCGCACGTGGAGCAGTGTGATGCCGGTGCACGTGCCGCCCTTCACCTCCGGCACGAAGATGACGGTGCGACCGTCGCTGCGACCCCGCGCCACCAACACTTCCTTCTCGGCCGCCACTCGGCGCTTGGTACCGAGCAGCTGCGAGTTGCGTTCCACTCGGCTGGTGACCTCGCGCGACAGCCCGCCGCGGTCGACGATCCCGATCGTGGCATCGGCTGCCGGATCACCCTCGATGGAGTATCTCGTGTAGCCGACCACCGCCTCGACGGCAGGGTCGAGATCGGCGAGGACCTTGAGGGTGCGGTAGGTGAGCCGATCTCGGCCAGCTCCCGCATGCAGGAGCGCCTGGACCAGCGCCCGGTCGATGACGCCTTCATCGTTGCGGCTGATGCCGACCGTGACCGTCTTGGCCTGATGCTTGATCGCATCGACCGGTCGGGTGAGCTCCTCGATCGCGCGGGTCAGCGCCGCGGTGAGATCGTCGACCACTGCGCCGGGAGTGGCGATCTTGCCGGTGGCCCGTTGGTACGACTCGAGCGGCGAATCGCTGCTCGCGTCGCGCAGCAGACCAACGAGCCGCACCGCGGTCGAGGCTTCCAGGTGGCCGTCGTAGCCGCCGGCTCGCAGACCGTCGAGGAACTTGTCGGCGTGAATGCCGATGCCGTGCTGCACCGCGTCGAGGACCTCGTCGCCCTCGGACGTTCGCGCAAGGGCGAGCTCGATGACCTCACGGGCCTCACGGAGCGGACGGGCCGAGGCGTCGATGGCGAGCGCTGCCTCGTAGCCGAACAGGTGACCCGTCATCGCCGAGAGCACGAAGGCGAGGGACGAATCGACCGACGGCACCGTGAGCACGGCCGCAGCAGCGGCGAATCGTTCGTCGGCATCGGTGGCCACCACGATCGGGGTGGCCTTGTGCGCCTTGTAGATCGCAACTTCCTTGGCGACGTCATCGGCGGTCCCACCCACCAGGCCGGCCGCGCACACCAGGATGAGCGGCTCGCTCGACAGATCGATGTGCTTCTTGTCCTCGGTGACGTCACAGGCGATGCTCTTGTAACAGAGCTCGCTGAGCTTGATCCGGACCTCTTCGGCAGCAACGGTGTTCGGACCGCTGCCGACGATGGCCCAGTACCGCTTCGACGGAGCAAACCGGCGGGCCGCGTCGGCGATCGCCGGTCGGTTGGCGATGACTTCGACCATCGCATCCGGGATGGTGCGCAGGGACGTGAGCAGGTCGTGTCGACGCTGTGCGGTCCCCCGACCGGCGGACTCGGCGATCGCACAGGCGAGGAGCACACCGGCGGCCACCTGGGCGTAGAACGCCTTGGTGCTGGCAACGCTCATCTCCACATCGCGACCGTCGCTCGTGTACATCACCCCGTCGGCTTTGTCGGTGAGATCGCTGTTGCGACGGTTCACGATGGCGATGACGGACGCGCCGCGACCACGAGCGAGGTCGACGGTGCGGTTGGTGTCGGTGGTGGTGCCGCTCTGGCTGACGGCCACCACGAGCGTGTCGGACATGTCGAGCCGCAGGTTGAAGCCGGAGAACTCCGTTGCGGTGATCGCGTCGACGTCGAACGAGCCGTCGCACAGGTTGTCCAGGACGGCGGCCATGCTGCTGCCGGCCACGAACGCGGTGCCCTGCCCGATCACGCGCACCTTGTCGATCCGGCCGCTCGCGAGCCGATCGGCGATGGATGCGGGGAGGGTCCGCTCACCGACCTCGGCGCGCAGGCCGCGCGGCGTGTCGACGATGCGGCCGCGCAGGGTCTTGCGGAAGCTCGTCGGTGCCTCGGTGATCTCCTTCAGCAGGAAGTGCGGCGCGTCGCCACGGTCGATGTCGCGCGTCGTGACCTGAGCCGTCACCACATCACCCTCGGAGATCGGCAACGCGGCGCCGTCGTACGAGATCCGCCGAACACCGGCGAGCTCGCCCGCATGGGCGGCGTCGAGCACGAACACCTGACCGCGGCTCCCGGTGGGCGAGAGCGTCTCGCCGTCGACACGGACGAACGTTGCGGTCTCCTCGACCACGCCGTACGGTTCGCTGGCCACGATGAACAGGTCTTCTCCGAGGCCCACGTAGAGGGCCTGACCGCTGCCGCGCAGGGCGAGGTACACCTGATCGGGACGGTCGGCCGCCTGCGCCCCGATCGCCACGCTGCCCTCGAACTCGGCGACGGTGCGTCGGAAGGCCTCGGCGAGGTCACCGTGGCAGTGCTGGGCATTGATCGCCATGACCGCCGGAATCACCTTCGCATCGGTCGTGATCGGACCCGCGATGCGCAAGCTGTGCGAGATCTTGATGTCGGCGTGGTTGTCGACGTCGCCGTTCAATGCGGCCACCGTGTACGGAGCGGCCCCGCCGGCCTGTTCGGCCCCGGACAGCTCCGACTGCTCACCGTTCACCGGGTGGCAGTTGGGCTCACTGATGATGCCGACGCTGGCCCACCGTGTGTGACCCAGCACCGACACGCGCGCCGCCGGCGACGACAAGGCCAGCCGCAGGAGATCGTCGGCGTGGACTGCGGCCCGCAAGGCCTTCACGTTGTCACCGAGCTCACCGATCTCGGCAGCCGCCTTGTACACGAAGCTCATGCTCGGACCGGCGATCCGTACCGATCCGCTCTGGAACAGCGGGTCGGTCGTCCGGCGGGCCATCAGCGCGGTCACCGCCGGGTCGTCGGCCTGCAGGCCGTGCTCCCAGACGAAGACGTGGACGCCGGCGCTGTCGCGGCCACGGACTTCCATCCGGTCGATGGCGGACAGGGCCTGCTGAATCGCGAGATACCCGGCGACGGCCGCCGCGCCCGCATCGCGGCCGGCGAAATCAGCCACCGCGTTGGCAGTGCGAATGCGGTCCTTGCGGATGGCCCACACGGCGTCACGGAGTGCGAGCAGTTCCATGTTCGCAGCCTCGATGTCGTCGGGGGTCATCCCCACCGCAGTCTCGAGTTCGTGGTCTCGGGTGGCGATTCGAGCGTCGATCTGGTCCAGGCGGGCGGTGATCCCGGCGATCAGCTCATGCCGGCCGACGAGTGACTGCGTGCCAGGCACGCCGTGCAGGAGCCGGTCGACCTCGGCCACCGACGACGCCGCGTCGACGAGGGCAGTGGATGCGACTGCGGCGTCGAGCAATGCCAACAGATCGGTCGCTACCGGGCTCGGCCGTTCGGACGGACGGGACAGAATCGCAACGATGCCGCACATGTGTGCAGGTTACCGAGGCCTGGCCTGCCGATTCCGTCAGTGATCGGTCAAGCTTCGATCACGGACCCCGGCCTCACCCGAACCGAGCACGAACTTCCGCGGCCAGATGGTCGGCCACGGAATGCGCGACGGCGTCCGAGGCTGCCTCGACCATCACCCGGATGAGCGGCTCGGTGCCACTCGCTCGAATGAGAATGCGACCGTCGCCTTCGAGCGCGAGTTCGGCCTCCGCGATCTCGGCGGCGAGTTCGTCCGACGCACGAGGGTGGCGATCGGCCACCTTGACGTTGACGAGCACCTGGGGGTAGCGGTGCATCACCTCGGCCGCGAGGTCGGCCAGCGAGCGGTGATGGCCGTGCACGTACATGGCGAGACGGAGCCCGGCCAGCAACCCGTCTCCCGTGGTGGCCAGGTCGCGGAAGATGATGTGCCCGCTCTGTTCGCCGCCGACGCTGAAACCTCCAGCGTCGAGCGCCTCGAGGACGTAACGGTCACCGACCGCCGTCGTGACGACGTGCACCCCCGCAGCGGCCATCGCCTTGTGGAAGCCGAGGTTGCTCATCACCGTCACGACCACCGTGTCGTGGTGGAGCGCGCCTTCCTCCCGCAACTGCAACGCGGCGAGGGCGATGAGCCGGTCGCCGTCGATCGCCCGACCGAGGTGATCGACGGCGATCACCCGGTCGCCGTCACCATCGAAGGCGAGCCCGAGCGTCGCCCCGTCGGCGACCACCCGCTCGGCCAACGACTGCACGTGTGTCGCGCCGCAGCGGTCGTTGATGTTGCGCCCGTCCGGGGTGGCGTGGATCACGGTCAGGTCTGCACCGAGCGCGGCGAACACCGCAGGAGCCACCTCGCTCATCGCCCCGTTGGCACAGTCGAGCACCACCCGCAGACCCTTCAGCGAGCCGTGTCCATCGACGAGGTGCATGACATAGCGATCGCGTTCGTCGATGATGCCGGGAAGCGCCGGGGGGTTGACGAGATCGAGCTGCATCGATGTCTCGATCGACTGCTCGATCTCGTCGGTCAGCTTCACGCCACCGGCGCCAAAGATCTTCACGCCGTTGTCCTGCCACGGATTGTGGGAGGCGGTGATCATCGCCGCCGGGCAACCGTGCTGTGCGGCCAACCAGGCCAGCGCAGGAGTCGGCAACACGCCAACGGAAATGGGAAGTGCGCCGCCGGCGACCAAACCGGCGACGACCGCCGCCTCCAGCACCGGACCCGACTCGCGAGTGTCGCGACCGACGAGCCACCGGCCTTCGCCGAGCACCTGTGCCGAGGCACGCCCGAGGGCGGCCACGTACTCGGTGGTGAGTTCGGTGAGCGCCACCCCGCGCACGCCGTCGGTGCCGAACTTCAAGGTCACCTCATCCACCCCTTCGAGATCACGATCGACTCGTCTCCAAAACGCACGAACGCCCCCGGCTGGACAGCCGAGGGCGCATCGAGCAGCGCGGAACTCAGCGCTTCGTGTACTGCTTGGCCTTGCGGGCCTTGACGAGACCGTACTTCTTGCTCTCCTTGCGACGGGGGTCGCGGGTGAGCAGGCCGGCCTTCTTCAGCGCCGGACGGGCGTCGGGATCGAGCTCGACGAGGGAACGGGCGATGGCCATGCGCAGCGCACCGGCCTGGCCACTGATCCCGCCACCGTGCATGGTGGCGTCGACGTCGTAGGACTCCTCGGCATCGACCACGCGGAGCGCTTCGGTGACGATCATCCGCTGCATCGCGGTGGTGAAGTAGGCGTCGAACGCCTTGCCGTTGATGGTGTGGGTGCCATTGCCCGGGCGAAGACGGGCGCGGGCAACCGCTTCCTTACGGCGACCGGTGGTCTGGGTGAGCGGCTTGGTGGCCATGTGCATCTACCTTCTGCGCTCAGCGGGCCTTGGCCGCTGGAATTTCGAGGACAACAGGGCCTTGCGCGGTGTGCGGGTGCTCGGGACCCGCGTACACCTTGAGCTTCTTGATCTGCTGGCGACCGAGCGGACCGTGAGGCAGCATGCCCTTGATGCTGCCGCGGATCGCGTCGGATGGGTTGCGACCCAACAGGTCGACGTACTTCTCGCTCTTGATCCCGCCCGGGTAACCGGTGTGGCGGTAGACGTTCTTCTGAGCGGCCTTGCCCTTGGAGAGGACGACCTTGTCGGCATTGATGATGACCACGTGGTCGCCGGTGTCGATGTGGGGCGCGAAGATCGGCTTGTGCTTGCCGCGCAGGATGCGAGCGGCCTCCGTGCACAGGCGGCCGAGGACCAGGCCCTCGGCGTCGATGACGTGCCATGCGCGGGTGATCTCGCTGGCCTTCGGTGAATACGTGGTGCTCATCTGCGAACCTTCGAACATTCAGGGCCACTCTTCGGAGCGGCGCCAAGGAACCGTGCAATGATACGGGCTTCGCGGGGAAACCGACAATCGTCAGGGGCAGGAACCTTCGAAAACCTGCGAGGTCAGGGGTATCCGACCTCCCAGAGCACGAGTCCCTGGGGTGGTGCGACGGCTCCCGCCGCCTGCCGATCCTTGCGCAGCATGATCCAGCGGACGTCGCCGGCATGGATCTTGCCGAGACCGACATCGACCAGGGTGCCCACGATCGACCGCACCATCTGGTGGCAGAAGGCGTTCGCCTCGATCCAGAAGTGCAGCACACCGTCGCCCGCTTCCTCCCACCGGGCGTCGGTCACGCGCCGTTCGTAGGACGGGGGCGAGATCGTCCGTCCCTTGTCACGCTTGCAGAACGATGTGAAGTCGTGCCGGCCGATGAACGGGTCACACGCCATCACCAGCGCGTGGAGGTCGAGCGTCTGCGGCACCCACCACGACGTGGCCTCGAGGAACGGATCCGGAACCCGGCGATTCAGCACGCAGTACCGGTAGAGCCGCGACCGGGCGGAGTACCGGGCGTGGAAGTCGACCGGGACGACCTCGATGTCGCGGACGACGATCGATGGCGCGCACAGCATGTTGAGCGAGCGCTGCAGCCGATCGAGGTCGCTCTTGGCCGCCGGGAGGTCGGTGCTGAGCACCTGCCCCCACGCGTGCACGCCGGCGTCGGTGCGACCGGCACACGTCAGGTCGACGTCGTAGCCGGTGATGCGGCTGAGCGTCTCGGTGAGCGTGCCGCCCACCGTCCGCAGACCCGGCTGGGGGGCGAAGCCGTGGAAGTCGCCCCCGTGATAGGCGACGGTCATTCGCACCCGGACCAGCTCCACGACGGTTGACGCTACCGCGACCGGTCGGTGCGGAAGACCGAAACGCCAGCCGCCACGTACGCTCGTCGGATGGACTACGACGAGCATCTGTCCGCCGCCGGTCGGGAAGCATCGGCGTTCGAGGACGCCCTCCGGGCCGGTCCCACCGACGCCACGGTGCCTTCCTGTCCGGCGTGGCGGGTGGAGGACCTCGCCGTGCACGTCGGCCACTTCATGGGCTTCTGGGCCCACGTGCTCTGCGAGGGCTCGGGCCGTCCCAAGCCGGAGCTCCCCGCCGCGCCGCCCCTCGACGCGCTCCCCGCGTGGATCCAGCAGCAGCGCGAGGCGCTGCTCACCGAGCTCGCCGCCACGCCACCCGACACCGCGGTCTGGACCTGGAACCCCGACGAGACGACTGCGAGCTTCGTGGCCCGCCGGGTGGCGAACGAGCTCGCCGTGCACCGGGTCGACATGGAGCTGGCGCGCGGTGCGGCCGCGCCGATCGAACGAAAGCTGGCCGCGGACGGCATCGACGAGCTGGGCATGATCATGGTCCACGCGCCGGGGGTCACCACCGGCAACGGCGAGACCATCCACCTGCACGCGACCGACGGCGACGGCGAATGGCTCCTCACCCTGGCCGGCACCGGGTTCGAGATGCGCCACGAGCACAGCAAGGGTGATGTCGCCCTCCGGGGCACGGTCTCCGATCTCGAGCTGACACTGTACGGACGCACGACGAACGGCCCGATCGAGCAGCTCGGCTACGCCTCCGCCGTCGACGCCTGGAGCCAGATCTGGGCCTGGCAGTAGCGCGCCCGACGAACAACGACGAACCGGCGTACCCGAGGCGCTCGGGAGAGCGCCTCCGGTACGCCACTACGCCGGTCGGGGCGGCTCGAGCAGGGCTCCGGCGAGCGCTCGCCAGGCGGCAACCGGTTGGGCGGTGATTGGCTCGTCGATGACCTGGATGCAGACATGGTCGGCACCGGCGTCGAACTGCGCCTCGACCCGTCGCCGGACCGACTCGAGGTCGCCCCAGGCCACGATGGCGTCGACCAGCCGGTCACTGCCCCCATCGGCGAAGTCGTCGTCGGTGAAGCCGAAGCGCTTCAGGTTGTTGGTGTAGTTCGGCAGGGGCGTGTAGATGCCGGTGTGCTTGCGGGCGATCTCACGGGCTCTGGTCGGGTCGGTCTCGAGCACGACGGCCTGCTCGACGGCCAGCAGCGGCACCGGCCCGAGCACGTCACGGGCGAACGCGGTGTGCTCCGGTGGGACGAAGTACGGGAACGCGCCGGCAGTCCGTTCGGCCGCCAGCGCGAGCATCTTCGGACCGAGGGCGGCGAGCACCCGTTGTGGGGCCTGCGTCGGCTCGGCCGCGAAGTACAGCGCCGCGTCCATGCGGTCGAGGTAGTCGCGCATCATCGACAACGGCCGCTCGTACTTCTGTCCTCGGAGGTGGTCGACCGCCGACTGGTGACTGACCCCCATCCCGAGCAGGAACCGGCCGGGGAAGGCCTCGGTCAGCGTCCGGTGCGCCGCGTTCATCGCCATGGCGTCGCGAGCCCAGATCGAGGCGATGCCGGTGGCGACGGCGATGTGCTCGGCCCCGGCCAGCAACAGCGCGGCGCGCGTCATCGCCTCCGGCCCGACCGCTTCGGGGATCCACAACGCGCCGTAGCCCAGCTCCTCGAGCTCGGCGACCTGCTCCTGTGCTCGAGCGGTCGGCGCGAAGTCCAACGAGAAGGTCCAGATGCCGATGCGCCCCAACGCCACGTGCTCGTTCTGCATCAGCGCACGCTATCGGCACCCGCGCCGACCGGGGCCGACTACCCGAGAGCCACGACCCCAACCCCGGGCCCTTGCCCCAAACCGCCAACTGGCTTACGCCACGTGCTCTGGAGAGCACGTGAGGTAAGCCAGTACGCGTTCTGTGGGCCGACGGACCGAGCGGCGAGCCCGGCGATGCGGCCGGGTTCAGTCGGTGATGAGCTCGATGCGGGCCATCGGGGCGTTGTCGCCCTGACGGGGGCCGAGCTTGAGGATGCGCGTGTAGCCGCCCGGACGGTCCTCGTAGCGCGGACCGATCTCGTCGAACAACTTGGCGACCATCTCCTTGTCACGAAGGAACGCGACCACCTGGCGATGGTTGTGCAGGCCGCCCTTCTTGGCCTTGGTGATCATCTTCTCGGCCACCGGGCGCAGGGCCTTGGCCTTGGCCTCGGTGGTGACGATGGCCTCGGCGGCCACGAGCGAGGCGACCAGGTTGGCCATCATCGCTTTCTGGTGGGCAGCGTCGCCGCCGAAGCGGCGGCCCTTCTTGGGTGTAGCCGGCATGTCAGCCTTCCCCCGTCAATCGCGTGTGCGCAGCTTGAGACCGCGCTCGTCGAGCTTGGCAATGACCTCATCGAGCGACTTCTGCCCGAAGTTGGTGATGGCCAGCAGATCGTCTTCGGTCTTCTCGAGCAGCTCACCGATGCTGTTGACCTGCGCACGCTTGAGGCAGTTGCGGGGTCGT
>JBBQTC010000018.1:0-53214 GCA_038234785.1 Acidimicrobiales bacterium | reverse complement strand
GCCCTCACCCGAGTGGCCCATCACTGGCCTGCCCGAAACACCGGCAACAAGCACCTTGACAAACATAGGAGCGTCGTTAGGTGGCTGGACAGCGGGCTGCACTTCGGGCACTATGCGCCGTTCAGTGCTCACGACGAAGGGGACCGATTTGCGCGGTGAGTGGAGGGTCGGAGCGTGCTTCTCAATGATGTGCCTTGTCGTGGTCGTGGCGGCATGTTCGACCGACGGGGGAAGCGAGGCCGAGACCCCGGCGAGCACGGTCGCGGAGACGACGGAGCCGTCGGCCACCACGCCCACTACCGCAGTGCCCTCCTCGCTCGAGGTGGAGGCGCCGAGGACCGGACGGATTGCTTTCGTGTCGAGCCGCGATCAACTCTCTCCGTCGGTCTTCGTAATGAACACCGATGGCACGAACGTCACCCGTCTGAGCTCCGGCGCGCCGGGTTTCGGCGACTCGAACCCGACCTGGTCGCCCGACGGTTCCTTGATCGCCTATGAGTCGTCCAACGCCGACACGAGCGTGTTGATGGTCGTGGCACCAGATGGGTCTGGAACCCGACCGTTGACGGAGCCGGGCGATGGCGACGCCAGGGATCCCTCGTGGTCACCGGACGGAAGCCGGATCCTGTTCACATCGAACCGCAGTGGTCGAAACGGCCTGTGGACAGTAGCCCCCGACGGATCCGGAACGATCTTGCTGGTCGACGACGCGAACTCGCCCAAGTGGTCCCCCGACGGATCGAGAGTGGCGTTCAGTTCCTTCCGAGACGGCGACCCGGCGATTTACACGGTCGCTTCCGACGGCACCGGACTCGTTCGAGTGACGGAACCCGATGGATCCGCCGACTTCGACTGGTCGCCCGAAGGCACCAAGATCGTCTTCACGTGCCTGCGTGACGGCAGCCAGGACATCTGCGTGGTGAACGCCGACGGTACGGAGCCGGTGCGGCTCACCGACTCGTCTGACCTGGAGTTCGATCCGTTGTGGTCGCCCGACGGGAGCAGCATCGCCTACCGGCGCGCCGGGGCGTCAGCCGCGATGTACACGATGAACCCCGACGGCACCGGTCAACACGAGGTGGCGGATGTCTTTCATGAAGATTGGTCAGCGGACGGAACCTGGTTGGTGGTCAGCGTCGACGGACACATCTACACGATGAGCCGAGACGGAAGTGACCTGGTCCAACTCACGGACAACGAGTTTGGCGACTCGTCACCCCGGCTCTCTTCGGCTACCACGTAGCGCAGAGCTGCCGATAGGTGGCTGGACAGCGGGCTGCACTTCGGGCAAAGTGCGCTACTTGGGCGCCGACATGAATCGCTCGTTCGGGGAAACGATCGTCCTCGCCGACTCTGACGACGGCGTGGTCCAGATCGGCCCGCTCACTGTCGATTCCGAATCGATCTTCCGCGGTGAGGACGGTGCATTCGACTTCCTTATCGGCCCGATCTCCGTCATCGAGGCTGATGGAACGATTTGGACCCGCGATTCTGAGAACGGAATCGACTCGGTGCGTCTGGCCAGGTTCCGTGACGACCTCGCGACGCTCGCCGACGGTCGCGTCGGTTCCATCTATTTCGGTGATCACGACTACTTCGAGATCCTGACATTGGTAGCCGACGACGACCGCGTGCACGTTACGTTCACCCACCCTTCACTTGAGGTCTGGGACCACCCGGTTGCCACATTCACCTGGGACCGCATTCCTGCGATCGTCGAACAGATCAACAACCTGGAGCGCGCACTCGGGCCTCTCACCGGGTGCTGTGGAGCCTGCGCCACGCCCGCCTTGACTTACTCGCCCACTCCACGGGTAGTGATGCGCGAGTTCCTCGCTGAATATGACTACGGCACTGGCACCATACGCGCCGTCGTCTTCGCCCCCTCAGAGGTTCAGCTGGTGGGTCAGTATCCGGAACTCGTCATCACTCGACCCACGCGACACGACCTCTTAGATGCCGCGTACCAGGCGCTGGATCAAGTTCGACTCGACGCGGCAACAACAGGAATCTTGCGCGCCGTCATCGCAGACAGAACCAGCGCATAGCTGCCAGTGAGAATGGGATGTGCCGGTTGGCATCCCGTTCGGTGTTGGCGGGGGCTGTCAGGCTGATGGACACTTCGGGGTTCGACACGCCCCGTTCCGGAGGGCGACTCGAGTTGCTGCGCTAACAGCTGCTCGGTCACTGGTCTCCTTCACGGGACGTGCGTGCCTGCCTCTCAACTCAGAAGGAGGTGGCCGATGGTCATCGTAGATTCCTCGCGTCTGATCGCGGGTGGGGTCGACACGCACCGCGACGTCAACGTCGGCGCGGTGGTCGACATGAACGGCGGCCTGTTGGGTGTCGAGTCGTTCCCAACCGCGAGCGACGGGCACAAGATATTGGCGTCGTGGATGGCCGGGTTCGGCACGATCGAGCGTGTCGGGATCGAGGGCACCGGCGCCTATGGGGCCGGCCTTGCACGCCATTTCGCGAGGGCGTCGGTGATGGTGATCGAGGCGGATCGTCCGAACCGGCAGAAGCGACGCCAGCGCCGCAAGTCTGATCGGCTCGACGCGGTCGAAGCAGCCCGTGGTGCACTGTCGGGTCGTTGCGAAGGGATCGCCAAGTCCGGTGACCGTCACGCGGAAGCCCTGCGGGCGTTGCTGGTCGCGAAACGGTCCGCGCGTTCGACACGGATCCGCACGAGATCGTCCAGCTGCACTATCTGATGTTCACCGCGCCCGACGAACTCCGCGCCAAGCTGGGCGGGTTGAGTGCTGCGCTCTACACGCACGTCCTACCGTCGCACGACCGGGACGCGGCCGACGCCTTCGGTGCGGCCCTCGAGGCGGCACAGAAGGCTCCGCTACGAGCTGCCGTGACCATTCTGTGACCATTTCGGCCCTGTGAGCCGCGTAACCCCTGGTAGATGAAGTGCGCCCCCTGGGTTTCGAACCCAGAACCTGCGGATTAAGAGTCCGTTGCTCTGCCGTTGAGCTAGAGGCGCAGTGGCGAGCAGTGTAGGGGGCACGCGAACGTGTCACCCAAACTGCTGCCTTGGGGTGACCGACGGGGCTCGAACCCGCGACCCTCAGTACCACAAACTGATGCTCTGCCAACTGAGCTACGGCCACCATGTAGGGCACGTAGTGTGCCATATCCGACGAGGATTTCCACCACCGTTTCGTGCGCCACCTGCCGCGATGGGGTCGTCGCAGCTCCGCTCGTTCACAACGGATTCCGTGGTGAGCTAGGCTCTCGGGAACGAAATCCGGAGGAGACGAGTATGAGCGCAACGGAAAGTATTCCCACGCGTGAACTTGCCGAACGGGCAAAGGCAATCACCCAGCGCGAACTGCGGACCTACATGCAGCGCACGGTGGGTTCACAGAAGGCGACCGATCGGGCTCGCAAGGTCCTGCCGCTCGGTGTGCCGTCCAGCTTCCAGGCCTACGACCCGCACCCCATCGTGGTGCGGCGAGCGCAGGCGGCCTGGATGGAGGACGTCGACGGCAATCGCTACGTCGACTACGACATGGGCTACGGCGCCCTGTTCGCCGGACACTGCCATCCGGCGGTGCGGTCGGCGGTCGAGCGGCAACTCGACGACGGCACGCTGTACGTGACGCCGTGCGAGATGAACGCAGAAGTTGCCGAGCTGCTCGCCGAGCGCTATCAGCTGCCGATGTGGCGCTTCACCAACTCGGGCACCGAGGCCACCATGGACGCGATCCGGGTCGCGCGCGGCATCACCGGGCGCCACAAGATCGTGAAGGTGGAGGGCGGCTATCACGGCCACCACGACGAGGTGATGATCTCGTTGAAGCCACCGCTCGACCTCGCCGGTCCGGCCGACAACCCCACTCCGGTTGCCGCCACGGCGGGCATCAGTCCAGCGGTCATGGCCGACACGAAGGTCGTGCCCTACAACGACGCGGCGGCGCTCGAGCGGGCGTTGGCCGACGGCGACGTCGCGGCATTCATCGTCGAGCCGGTGATGGAGAACATCGGCATCTGCATGCCGCAGCCCGGCTATCTCGAAGCAGTTCGGGCCATCACCCGCAAGTACGGCACGATGCTGATCTTCGACGAAGTCAAGACCGGCATCACCGCCGGCTACGGCGGAGCCACCACGCAGCTGGGGGTGCAGCCCGACCTCGTCTGCCTCGCGAAGAGCATCGGCGGCGGCCTGCCGCTCGGCGCATTCGGGGGCACCCAGGAGTGCATGGACCAGATCACCACCGGCAAGGTCTTGCACCTCGGCACCTACAACGGCAACCCGCTGTGCATGGCGGCGGCCCGCGCCGTGCTCGTCGAGGTGTGCACACCGGAGGCGATGCAGGGCGTCGTCGATCTCAACGGCCGCCTGATCAACGCCTGCCAGGCCACCATCGATGCGGCGGGCCTCCCCGCACACACCGTGCAGTTCGGAGCGAAGGGTTGTGTCACCTGGGCTCCCGAGCCGATCAAGAACTATCGCGATTACAAGGCGACCGACTTCGACCTCGCGTTCGCGCAGTGGATGCACGGCATCAACCGCGGTGTCCTGCTGCCGCCCGGCCTCGACGAGCAGTGGCTCATCTCGATGATGCACACCGCCGAGGACGCGATGCGCTACGCCGACGTGTTCGCAGAGTTCGTTGCCGAACTGACGGCCTGATCGAGCACGACATCGCTGGGGCTCAGCTCCAGCGACGTTCCTCGTTGTATCGGTAGGTGCTCACTGGCGTGCTCCATCGCTGACGGCGCCGCATCATGCCCGTGCCTGCCAACAATCCGAGCCCGCCGCCCACGAGGAGCAGCTCGAGCCCGACGAGCAAACCCAGTGAGTCGTCCGCGAGTCGAGCTGGCAGACCCGCCCATACGCTGTCGCTGAGCGTCGGCACGAGGAACTTCGGCACGACGTAGCCCAAGAGCATGACGAGGAGCGCGAGCAGCAGCATCCCCAGGCCGAGGCTCTTCAGCAGGGCGGACTTCTCGGGATGGGCGAAGAACCCGATCGCGATCAGCACGACGGTCGCGATCGCCGCGATCGGGAGCAACCACTTCAGCGCCTGACGGACGATGTCGAGAATGGTGACCTTCGGCACGGGGATCGTGACCGGTGGCACCACCGATGCGGCCTGCATCTGGGTCGCGTCGACCAGTTGCTGGCCGGTGATGATCACGGGTGTCGTCTGTTCGCCGATGAGATGGGCATGCGCGTCGTGGATGACCTGTGCCAGTAGCTCGGCGCCGGGCTTTGTGCTCGCGATCTGATCGACACGTGCGCGCATCGCAGCCTGTTGCAGATCGGGGTTCGAGGGGTCGAGCGGCGACAGGTCGGCCGAGACCGCGTCGGCGATCACGTTGACCAGTTCAGCCTTGATGGCGCTGTCGCCGAGTACCACGTCCGCGGCGTCAGCCGAGTTCGAAGGGCTGAACGCCGTTCGCTGCAGGACGAATCCGGCGATCGTCAAACTGGCACAGGCATAGGCGAGGCCGAACAGCAGGCCGGCGAGAGTTCGACGCACGGCGCACAGACTGGCAGAGAACGGCCCCGCGTTCTATACCATGGGGGGTATGGATCGTCCCATGCCCTCGACCGCCAAGATGTTTCGACGCGCAGCGGTGCTCAAATGTCCTCGTTGCGGCAGTCGCCGTACCTTCATCCGCCATTGGCTGGGCCGTCACGAGCGCTGTCGTACGTGTGGCATCAAGTGGCACCGAGAGCACGGTTTCGAGTTGGGTCCGATCACGCTCAACACCGTGTTCACGTTCTTGACGCTGTCGGTGTCGATGATCGTGGCGTTCATCGCCCTTGCTCCCGACTACCCGGCGGTGGCGCTCACCGTCGGCATGATCGCCGGCGCGATCCTCCTTCCGTTGCTGGCATACCCGTTCACGTATCTGATCTGGCTGGCCTTCGATCTGGCGTCGCACAAGCCGTCCGAACAGGAACTCGCAGACGCCGACGCGGCCGTCGGGCGGACGCCCGTCACGATTCCTGCCGGGGATGCTTGATCGAACGACTGTTCGTAGTTACAGTGATGTCGTTCGAACACGCACCTGCGGTTCGGGGCACGACATCCGCCTCCGGGTCACCTTGTCACACCCCTTTCGTACGGTGCTCACATCGAGGCCGCCGGCCTCCCCACAGGAAGCCGCAAGGCATCGCAGCCGCAAGGCAGGAAACGGAGCAACAGTGAGCAACGATCGCGACAAGGCCCTCGACGTCGCATTGGCGGCCATCGACAAGCAGTTCGGCAAGGGGTCCATCATGCGGATGGGCGAGAAGGGGTCGATGGCCATCGAGGCCATCCAGACCGGCGCCCTCGCACTCGACGTGGCGCTCGGCGTCGGGGGTCTGCCCCGCGGCCGCGTCGTCGAGATCTTCGGTCCGGAGTCCTCCGGTAAGTCCACGCTGGCCATGCACGTGGTCGCCGAGGCGCAGCGCAACGGTGGCATCTGCGCCTACATCGACGCAGAGCACGCGATGGATCCGGTGTACGCCAGGGCCATCGGGGTCGACATCGACCAGCTCCTCATCAGCCAGCCCGACACGGGCGAGCAGGCGCTCGAGATCGCCGACATGCTCGTACGGTCCGGTGCGCTCGACGTCGTCGTCATCGACTCGGTGGCAGCGCTCACGCCCCGCGCCGAGATCGAGGGCGAGATGGGCGACACGCACGTGGGCCTCCAGGCCCGTCTCATGAGCCAGGCGCTGCGCAAGCTGACCGCCAACCTCAACCGCACCAACACCATCATGATCTTCATCAACCAGTTGCGCGAGAAGATCGGCGTCATGTTCGGTTCGCCCGAGACCACGCCCGGCGGTCGGGCGCTGAAGTTCTACTCGTCGGTCCGGCTCGACATCCGCCGCATCGAGAGCATCAAGGACGGCGCCGAGATCGTCGGCAACCGCACCCGGGTCAAGGTCGTCAAGAACAAGGTGGCGCCGCCGTTCCGTCAGGCCGAGTTCGACATCATGTACGGCAAGGGCATCAGCCGCGAGGGCTCGCTGCTCGACATGGCGGTCGACATGGGGATCATCAAGAAGTCGGGCGCCTGGTTCACCTACGAAGGCGAGCAACTCGGTCAGGGTCGCGAGAACGCGAAGAACTTCCTCTCCGAGAATCCCGAGATCATGGTCGAGGTCTCCGAGAAGGTGCGGGTGCAGGCAGGTATCGGCGGCGACGCCGAGACGCCGACGTTCACCGAGTCCGACGAGCAGCCGATCGATCTCTGATGTCGGCGCACGTCACCATCGTCACACTCGGTGTGCGCGATGTCGCGGCGTCCACGGTGTTCTACGAGGCGCTGGGCTTTCATCGGTCCAGCGCCTCGCAGGACGAGATCTCGTTCTTCCGTGCCGGCCCGACGGTGCTTGCGGTCTTCGGGCGCGAGCCGTTGGCAGACGATGCGGGAGTGTCGGCGGAAGGATTCGGGTTCCGTGGCGTGACCATCGCGATGAACCTTGCCTCTGTCGACGCTGTCGATGCCGAGTTCGCCCGTTGGGTGGCGGTGGGGGCGGAGCCGATGAAGCGGCCCACCGCGGTCGAGTGGGGCGGCTACTCGTCGTATGTTGCCGACCCCGATGGTCACCTGTGGGAGTTGGCGTACAACCCGTACCTACCGTTGCACGACGACGGGTCGGGCGAACTCTCGGATTGAGCCAAGCAGGGCTCCGGTAGCCTGATCGGCCATGGCTCGCAGCTACGTCGTGCACACCTTCGGGTGTCAGATGAACGAACACGACTCCGAGCGCATCGCCGGGTTGCTTGAGGCCGACGGCATGGTCGAGGTCGCCTCCGAGGACGACGCGGATCTGGTGGTGCTCAACACCTGCTGCATCCGCGAGAACGCCGACAACAAGCTCTACGGCAGCCTCGGATGGTTGAAGCAGTGGAAGGAACAGGCCGACGGACGCCAGATCGTGGTGGCCGGCTGCCTCGCTCAGAAGGATCGCGACCTGGTCGGCCAGAAGGCTCCCTGGGTCGACGTCGTGCTCGGCACCCACAACGTGCACCGCACGGCCGAACTGGTCCATCACGCGCAGCAGCATGGTCCGGTCACCGAGATCTTCGACGAGGCCGTCATCGACGATCACGCGCTGTTTCCGAGCGCGCTACCGGTGCGCCGCGACACGTCGTACAACGCCTGGGTCACCATCCAGATCGGGTGCGACAACAACTGCGCGTTCTGCATCGTCCCGTCCGTGCGCGGCGTCGAGCTCAGCCGCCCGTTCGCCGACATCGTCGACGAGGTGCGCTCGCTCGCAGCCGCCGGCGTCACCGAAGTCACCCTGCTCGGCCAGAACGTCAACAGCTACGGGCGCGACCTGCAGGTGACCGCACGCCAGCAGGGCGACAGCGATGCCCGCCTGCGCCCGCTGTTCTCCGAGCTGCTGGGCGAGGTGGGGACGGTGCCCGGCATCCGTCGCGTGCGCTTCACCAGTCCGCACCCCAAGGACATGCGGGCCGACACGTTCGCGGCGATGGCAGGCACTGCGGCGGTGTGTGAGCACCTGCACTACCCCTTGCAGTCCGGGAGCGACCGTCTGCTCGCGGTGATGCACCGCGGGTACACCGCCGGGCGGTACCTGGAGCGTTTGGCGCAGGCCCGCGCTGCGGTCGACGACCTCGCTGTCAGCACCGACATCATCGTCGGCTTCCCGGGTGAGACCGAGGCCGACTTCCAGGGCACGCTCGAGGTCGCCGCCGCCGCCGAGTACGACTATGCGTACACGTTCCTGTTCTCGCCGCGTGCGGGCACCGAGGCAGCCGAGATGGTCGACGACTTCGTCGATCCCGCCGTGGCGGGGGAGCGATTCCAGCGTCTGCGAATCGTGGTCGAGCGCAGCGCGCTGGCCAAGCACCTGGCGCGAGTCGGTCGCGTCGAGGAAGTGATCGTCGAGGGCCCGAGCAAGAAGGACCCGTCGGTCACGAGCGGCCGCACCCGTCAGAACAAGCTCGTGCACTTCCCGGCCACCACGGCGCTGCGTGTCGGTTCATATGCGACCGTCGAGGTCGTGTCGGCCGCGCCGCATCACCTCATGGGGCGCTTCGTGGAACTGATCGCCGAACCCACGCACCGCCGCCGCATTCCCGTGCTCGCAGGGTGACCACGCCGCTCGTCGTCCTCGGGCCCACGGCGTCCGGAAAGAGCGACGTGGCGATGGCCTTCGCTGCTGGGCGGCCGTCGTGCGAGATCCTCGCTGTCGACGCGATGCAGGTGTACCGGCGGATGGACATCGGCACCGCCAAGCCCTCGCTCGGCGACCAGCGCAGCGTCGTCCATCACGGGATCGACCTGGCCGAGCCGAGCACCGATTCCACGGTGGCCGACTATCTCGAGGCCGCGAACGCCTCGCTCGCCGACATGCGAACGCGAGGCGTCCGGGCCATCCTGGTCGCCGGCACGGGGCTGTACCTTCGCGGTCTCACCGATCCGATGGACATCCCCGGCCGCTGGCCGGAAGTGCGGGCAGACCTCGAGGCTCGACTGGTGGCCGACGGGGCCGACGCGCTGCACGCCGACCTCGCCCGGCTCGATCCGGTCGCCGCGGACCGCATGGAACCCTCGAACGGTCGCCGGGTGGTGCGGGCGTTGGAAGTCACCATCGGGAGCGGTCGACCGTTCAGCTCGTTCGGACCCGGCATCGCCCACTATCCGCAGGTGCCGTTCGTGCAGGTGGGACTGCGGTGGCCCCGGCCTCAGCTCGCCGACCGGATCGCCCGTCGTGTGCACCGGATGATGGACGCCGGACTGTTGGCTGAGGTCGAGGGGTTGCTGGCCGAACCCGACGGCCTGTCGCGGACGGCGTCCCAGGCCCTCGGCTACAAGGAACTGACCGACCACCTGCGAGGGGACTGTTCGCTCGCCGAAGCCGTCGAGACGATCATCGTCCGCACCCGCCAGTTCGCGGTCCGCCAGGAACGATGGTTCCGTCGCGACCCCCGCATACGCTGGGTCACCATCGACGACGATCCGGTGGCCGAGGCGCTGCCGGTCCTGACCGATCTGGCAGACACATGACTCAGCTCTCGCTCACCAAACATCACGGACTCGGAAACGACTTCCTCGTCGTGTTCCACCCGCACGTTGCCGATCTCCCTGCGTTGGCTCGCCGGTTGTGCGACCGCCGACGTGGCGTCGGTGCGGATGGTCTGCTCGTCGGCGAGAGCGCCGACGGGTACGCAGCGCAGATGTGGCTGTACAACGCCGACGGATCTCGGGCCGAGATGAGTGGGAACGGCATTCGCTGCTTCGCTCAAGCGCTGGCGACGCGGCGCGGTGACATGTCACCGCAGCGGATCCTCACCGATGCCGGAGAGCGGCTCGTCACGCTGACGGCCACTGAGGATCCCTCGATCGTGCACGCTGCGGTCGACATGGGCGATGTCGCGCCCATCGACGAGCCGGCCGACTGGCATCGAATCGGTGCCGACCCACTGCGGCCGGTGTCGCACCTCAGCGTGGGCAACCCGCACTCGGTGGTGGGTGTGGAGGAGGTGGCGGTGGTCGACCTGCTCGGGCTCGGCCAGATCGTGCCCTACGTGAACCTCGAGATCATCGAGCCTGGCCCGGAGCCCCACGCGATCACGATGCGGGTCCACGAGCGTGGCGCCGGGATCACCGAGGCGTGCGGCACGGGTGCCTGCGCCGCCGCTTGGGCGGCACGTCAATGGGGTCTCGTGCCCTCCACCGCAGACGAAATCCTCGTGCACATGGACGGCGGAGATGCAAGGGTACGTCTGCACCACCCCGCCACCGGGCGGGCCACGCTCATCGGCCCGGCGCAGTTCATCGCTGCCGTCACCGTCGAGGTCTGACCCCGGTGCAGAAAGGCCAGGCATGAACACTCCCTACAACGAGGCACTCGGCGCAACGCTCATCGAGCGCACCAAGCGTGAGCAGATCGTCATCGTGGGAGTCACTCTGCCCGGCCACACCGACGACGACACCGACGCCGGACTCGACGAACTGGCGCTGCTCATCGACACAGCCGGTGCCGACGTCGTTGCCCGTGTCGCCCAACGTCGCGACGCGCCCGACCACACGTGGTACATCGGCAAGGGCAAGGCCCAGGAGCTCCGCGACATCTGTCTCGCGGTCGATGCCGACACCGTGGTCTTCGACAACGAACTGGCGCCCGCTCAGCAGTACAACCTGGAAAAGATGCTCGGTCGCACGGCGCTCGATCGCACCGCGGTCATCCTCGACATCTTCGCCCAGAACGCACACACGTTGGAGGGCAAGGCCCAGGTCGAGTTGGCGCTGTTGCGCTACCGGCTCCCACGGCTGCGGCGAGGTGCCACCGCCCGGATGTCGCAGCAGCGAGGCAGCATCGGCGGCCGCTTCGGTAGTGGCGAGACCAAGCTCGAGGTCGATCGCCGGCGCATCAAGCGTCGCATCACCAAACTCGAGAGCGACCTGAAGGATCTGCACACCAATCGTCACCTGCAACGCAAGGGTCGCAACCGCAGTGGGCTCGGCGCCGTCACGATCGTCGGCTACACCAACGCCGGCAAGTCCACGCTGCTCAACCGCCTCACCCATGCCGGGGTCCTTGTCGAGGACCGCCTGTTCGCCACGCTCGATCCGACGACCCGACGCTTGTCGCTGCCAGGCGGCGAGCCCGTGCTGCTCACCGACACCGTCGGCTTCGTGCGGCGGCTCCCGCACGGTTTGGTCGAGTCGTTCAAGAGCACGCTCGAGGTGGCGAGCTCCGCCGACTTCCTGATCCATGTCGTCGACTGCGCCGCACCCGACCCCGATGGTCAGATCGTCGCGGTCCGTGAGGTGCTCGGCGAGATCGATGCCCTGCAGGTGCCGGAGTTGCTCGTGTTCAACAAGGCCGATGCCCAGCCCGACGTCGCCGACGAACTGGTGCACCGCTTCCAGGGTTCGGTCGCCATCAGCGCCCGCACGGGTGCCGGCATCGACGAGTTCCTTCACGTGCTGGCGGATCGTCTCCGCTCGATCGACCGTGTCGTGCAACTCCTGGTGCCGTACGAGCGCGGCGACGTGCTCGCCTCGATCCACCGTGAGGGCGAAGTGATCGCCACCTCCCACGAGGACGACGGCATCCATGTGCGAGCGCGCCTGTCCGATGCATCCGCCGGTCGCCTCGCGGAGTTCGTGGCGCACTCGGTCTGAGACGGGGACATCGGGCAGGATGGTGACGTCATGAAGGAACCTGCTGGCTTCGTCCCTCCGCCGTACCCGTACGACCGTCTCGATCGGTTCGCACCGCTGGGCGCCGCGCTGCCCGGCGGCTTGGTCGACTTCTCGATCGGGACGCCCTGTGACCCTCCCCCGGCGGACGTGGTGGCGGCCCTGTCGAGCAGTGGCAGCGAGCGTGGGTACCCGCCTTCGATCGGCACCGAACCGCTTCGCTCGGCCATTCGCGACTGGTTGCAACGCCGCTTCGGCGTCGAGGCCTCACTGTCGCAGATCGCTGCCTGTGTGGGCACCAAGGAGTTCGTGGCAACCACGCCGCAGTACTTGAAGTTGCGCACGCCCGCGCGCGACACCGTGCTCTACCCGGCCGTGGCGTACCCCACCTACGAGATGGGCGCCGTGCTCGCCGGATGCCGGCCGGTGGCGGTACCGGCAGCCGCCGATGGGTCCATCGACCTGTCCGCGATCGACCCGGCGGACACGGCCAGAGCGCTGATGCTGTGGGTCAACAGCCCTTCCAATCCGACCGGCGCACTGAGCGACCTCGACGCGGCAGCGGCATGGGGTCGGGCCAACGATGTCCCCGTGTTCAGCGACGAGTGCTACGTCGAGTTCACCTGGGACGGTCCGCCGCGCACGATCCTCGAGACGGGCACCGAGGGAGTGGTGGCCGTCCACTCGCTCTCCAAACGGTCGAACCTCGCCGGGCTGCGGGTCGGCTTCTACGTCGGCGACCAGGAGCTCGTCTCCTACCTCAAGGAAGTCCGCAAGCACGTCGGAATGCTGGTGCCGGGACCGGTGCAGGCCGCCGGCGCCGTCGCGCTGGCCGACGATGCGCACGTCGTGGCCCAACGAGACCGCTATCGCCATCGGTTGGAGCGCCTCGCAACAATTCTCTCGACGTGGTCGGGGCTCGAGATCGGGATGCCCGCCGGCAGTTTCTACCTGTGGTTCGACGCCCATGACGGATGGGCGTTCGCCGAGCGACTGGCCCGCGACGGGGGAGCGCTGGTCAGCCCTGGCGACTTCTACGGCGCAGGTGGTGCACAGAACGTGCGGGCCGCCGTGGTACAACCAGACGACCGAATCGAGCTGGTCGCCACGCGACTGGGGGTGCAGTGATGTCCTACCAACCGCAACCGCCCATGGCCCCGACCTACGCGCCTGCCCCGGAGCCCGCCGCCGCGCCCGAACGACGGCGCAAGCCGCTGCTGTTCGCGGGGATCGCTGTGGCGCTCGTCGGTGTGATCGCCGCCGGCGTCATCGTCGGCATGGCCGGCAGTGCGAAGAACGACACAGTGGCCGGGTTCGCCCGCGCGCCGGTCGGGTGCACCACCACGCTCGAGTTCGAGCAGCGGGCGACGTTCACGCTCTTCGTGGAGACCAAGGGCACCGCGATCGATGTCGGCGGGGACTGCGAGGGCAACGGTGCGGCCTACGACCGCGGCGATGACGACCTCCCGCGGGTGACGCTGACGATGACCGACGACAACGACGACGAGGTCGCGATGACCAAGAGCGACGCCTACTCGTACTCGACGACGGACTTCAAGGGGCAGGCGATCGAGCAGGTCAAGATCGACCGGCCCGGCACCTACCGGCTCACCGTGGCCAGCGACGACACCGACTTCGCCATCGCTGTGGGAGGCGACCCCGAGACCGACAGCGGCACGCTTCAGGCCCTGGGCGGCGGCGTAGGCCTCGCGGGGTTGGTGATCGGCGGTGCGCTGATCATGCTCGGATTGCGCAAGCGCCGCGCCCCGTCGACGCCGCCTGCGAACGGGCTGGCGTGGGCGCCACAGTCGCCGGCCACCATGCCCGGCTACGTCCCCCCCGGAGCGGCGCCGGCGTACCAGCCGCCGCCCACCGTGGCACCGTCGAGCCCACCACCGCCGAGCACACCACCGCCGAGCACACCACCCCCGCCCCCGCCGGTCGCACCGGGCGGCGGATGGGGAGCGCCTCAGCCGTGAGGTGTCGTTCGGGGTGGGTTCAGAGCCGACGCATGACGGTGACGACCCGACCGAAGACCTGGACCTCGTCGGCCGTGAAGACCATCGGTGACAGGCGCTGGTTCGCCGGCAGCAGCGTGACGGTGCCGCCCTTGCGCTGGTAGGTCTTGACCGTCGCCTCTTCACCCGGGATGCCGGCGATGACGATGTCGCCGTTGGTGGCGGTCTCCTGGCTGCGAGCGACCACGAAATCGCCGTCCATGATGCCGACGTCGATCATCGAGTCGCCACGGACACGCAGCATGAACAGGTCCCCGCCCGTGCCGGTGAAGTCCTCGGGCAGCGGGAACAGCTCCTCGACGTTCTCCTGGGCGAGCACATCGGTGCCGGCGGCGACATCGCCGACCAGCGGCACGTGGCGCACCGGGCGCCGTTCGATCGCCGCGTCGGAGGAGGGGTCCCACATGACCTCGATGGCTCGGGGCTTGGTGGGATCACGATGCAGGAACCCCATGCGTTGGAGCGACGCCAGGTGGCTGTGCACGGTGGACGGCGAGGTGAGTCCCACGGACTCACCGATCTCGCGCACGCTGGGCGGATAACCCCGGTCTCGCATGCTCTTCTCGATGACCTCGAGGATGCCTCGTTGCCGGTCGGTGAGTTTTTCGGGTCGTACGGACATGGTCGCAGCGTACACGCGTTCGTGGAGGAGGTCAAACACCCGTTCGTGCAACAAATGTTCGGTCGGAGGTTGACAGTCGAACAGCTGTTCTGGCACACTACGAACAGACGTACGGGCAACACGTGTTCGATCGCTCGTCGCCCGGAATCCCTGTCACACCCTTTCTGAAGGATGCACACCATGTCCTCCGTCGCCACGCTGACCCGCCCCGAACACCACCGCCCGGCACCCTCGTACACGGTCGTGCTCCCCACCCATCTGTCCGATGCGCGTCCCACCACCCAGGTGTACGTGCGTCGGCGTCTGCTGGTCACGCTGTTGCTCGCCACCATCCTCGCCGTGGTGTGGCTCAGCGCCGGCAGTGTCCTGGCGAGCCGTGGGGGCGAACCTGCCTCCGCCTCTGCGGTTCGCCTGGCAACCTCCACGTCGGGTGCCACCTATGTGGTGCACGCCGGCGACACCATGTGGTCCATCGCCTCGGTGCACCACGGTGCCACTTCGCAGAGCGCCTACGTCGATGCGCTGGTGGAGATCAACGGCGGAGCAAGGCTGCAGATCGGTCAGATCATCCGCCTTCCTTGACCCGCGAGGGTGACCAGTGCGCCGATGATGTGAGCCAGTAGCCTCGGCCCCGATGCGATGCCCGAAATGCCACGCCGACGACACCAAGGTGATCGATTCGCGCGAGGCCGAGGAGGGCTCAGTGATCCGTCGTCGTCGGTCGTGCGTGGCCTGCGCGCAGCGTTTCACGACCTACGAACGTCTCGAGGAAGTCCCGCTGGTCGTGGTGAAGAGCAGCGGGCAACGCGAACCGTTCGACCGGGCGAAGATCATCGCCGGTGTCAGTGCAGCGTGCAAAGGGCGTCCGGTCACGACCGAGCAGATCGACCAGCTCGGTGACGCCATCGAGGAGTATGCGCGTCTGCGTGGGCCCGAGATCCAGTCGAGCGAGGTCGGCGTCGAGGTGCTCGACCACCTCCGCTCGCTCGACGAGGTCGCATACCTGCGCTTCGCCAGCGTGTACAAGGGCTTCGACGCAGCAGCCGACTTTCAGCGGGAGCTGGTGCTGCTCAAGAAGCTGCAGCGCTCCTGATGCGACGGATCGCCGTGCTGGCCCTGGTTGCGGCCGTGCTGGTCGGGTGCAGCTCCACCGCCGAGACCACCACGCCCGAATCGACCATGTCACCGTCGACGCCACCCTCCACGACGGCGCCCGTCACCACACAGGCAACCACCACCGAGCCCGCGACGACGGAACCGCCCACGACCGTGCCGCCCACGACCGTGCCGCCCACGACCACCACCGTGGCGACGATTGCCACTGCCGCGGACTTTCTCGGCGAGGAGACGATCGGGACCTCGGTCCAGGGTCGTTCGATCGTGGCCGCGCACCGCGGGACTGCGGGGGGCAAGGTGATCCTCGTGGTCGGGGTGATCCACGGCGACGAGCACGCGGGCCTCGCGATCCTCGACGATCTGGCGGTGATGGCACTCCCGCCTGGGATCGATCTCTGGTTGATGCCGGCGATGAACCCCGATGGCCTCGCCAACGATGTGCGTGGGAACGGCAACGACGTCGACCTCAATCGCAACTTCCCGCACGACTGGACCGCCATCGCCCAGCGGGGTGAGTGGGAGTACAGCGGGACCGGGCCCGCCAGCGAGCCCGAAACGCAGGCGTTCATCGCCTTCGCCAGCCGCATCCAGCCCGCACTCACCCTGTGGTACCACCAGGACCTGTTCCGCGTCTCACCGTCGAACCGCTCGGACGGCCCGCTGCGCAAGCGCTACGCGGAGCTCACCGGACTTCCGTACGTGTCGGTGACGGGTGGGACCTACACCGGTGTTGCTGCGACGTGGGTGCGGCTCACCGTGCCGAACGCGATGTCGTTCATCGTCGAACTCGGGCCGACGTTGTCGGACGCCGACGCCACTGTGCACGCGAACGCGGTGCTGGCCATCGCCCAGATGGCCTGACCGGACGTCGTCAGCGTGCCCGGACGTACCGGGTGAACAGGAAGTCGTCGTCCTCCAAGATGTGGACGAGCTCCATCCGGTGTGCCAACGACGGCGCACCCTTGGTGACCCGCGCTCCGTCGCCGCCCGTCATCTGTGGCGACAGGGTGAGGTTCAACTCGTCGATCAGGTCGGCAGCGGCGAGCAGTCCGTTCAACGTCGCCCCGCCCTCGGCCTGCACGACATCGGCATCGAGTAGGGCGACTGCGGCGGCAAGATCGACCTCGCCGACACCGGCCCGCACCGACTCGACGGGTACTTCCGGCGCGTCCTCGGGCAGGATCAACAACGCTCTGCCGGAGGCCCAGAGAGGTGCGCCGAAGTCGAAGTCGCCCGATCGCGACACCACCGCCACCCGGAGGTTCGGCGTGCGCGGCGGTCCGTAGCCTTCGGCACGAACCGTGCCCGCGCCCACGAGGACGACGTCGACGAGCGAGCGCAGGGTGAGGAGCAGCTCCTGATCGGTCGGGTTCGACAACGCCCGCGAGTTCTCGGCGACGACGGTGGACCCGTCGAGGCTGCTGACCATGCAGAGCTCGATCCACGGACGATGCGCCGGTCGGGGACGCGGCACGGCGTAGCAGTCGTACAGCGTCACATCGTGATCAGCGTGCGGATGGAGGCGGCGCATGGTGAGAGGATGCCACCCATGGGGACCGAACACGACACCGACCGTACGGCGTTTCGCACCTGCCCGCTCTGCGAGGCGGGCTGTGGCCTGGAGATCACCGTGAAGGGTGGTCAGGTGACGCGCATCCGCGGCGACCAGGCCGACGTCTTCAGTCACGGCTTCATCTGCCCCAAGGGCAGCACGCTGAAGCAGTTGCACGACGACCCGGATCGCCTGCGCAAGCCACTGGTTCGTCGCGACGGTGTGCACGTGGAGGTCGAGTGGGACGAGGCGTGGCACCTCATCGCCGACCGCCTGCCGGCGATCGCCCGGGATCACGGGCGCGAGTCGATCGCCGTGTACCTCGGCAATCCCAGCGCACACAGCCTGTCGGCGATGCTCTACAACCGATCCTTGCTGACGGCGCTCGGCACCCGTCGCCGGTTCAGCGCCTCCACCGTCGACCAGATGCCGCGCCAGGTGGCGGCTGGCTACGTGTTCGGTACCCCCGTCACCGTGCCGGTGCCGGACCTCGACCACACGGACTATCTGGTGATCATCGGTGCCAACCCGTATGCGTCGAACGGCAGCTTGTGTACCGCGCCCGACTTCCCCGGCCGCATCGAAGCCATGCGAGCCCGCGGCGGCACGCTCGTGGTCGTCGATCCGCGACGGAGTCGCACCGCGGAGGAGGCCGACCGTTGGTTGGCGATTCGCCCGGGAACGGATGCATTGCTCCTCGCGGCGATGGCCACCACGATGGTCGAGGAGGGCCTGGCCGATCCCGGCGAGCACGTCGGTGCGCATCTCAGCGGGTTGCACGAGGTGATCGAGGCACTCGCACCGTTCACCGCCGAGTCGGTGGCCGCGAGCACCGGTCTGGGGGCCGGCGACATCCGACGGGTGGCGAGAGAGCTGTGCGCCGCGCCGAGCGGCAGCGTCTACGGGCGCATCGGAACCACCACCACCGAGTTCGGCACGATCACCTCGTGGCTCATCGACGTGGTCAACATCCTGAGCGGCAACCTGGACCGTCGCGGCGGAGCGATGTTCCCGCTGCCCGTGGCCGGCGGCGCTTCGACGCGGGGAAAGCCCGGCAAGGGCAAGGGGTTCTCGATCGGCCGCGGTCACACCGAGGTGCGCAACCTTCCCGAGGTGATGGGCGAGTATCCGGCTGCAGCGCTGGCCGAGGAGATCGCCGACGCCGGCGACGACCGCATCCGCGCCCTCATCACCGTTGCAGGAAACCCGGTGCTCAGCACCCCCAACAGCGGGCAGCTCGATGCAGCGCTCGATCAACTCGACTTCATGGTCTGCGTCGACATCTACCTCAACGAGACCACCCGCCACGCCGACGTGATCCTTCCGCCGCCGTCTCAGCTCCAGCGCGGCCACTACGACGTGCTGCTGCTGCAGTTCGCGGTCCGCAACGTCGCCAACTACAGCGAGCCGGTGCTGCCCATCGCCGATGGGGAGCCCGACGAGTGGGAGATCCTGGCCAAGTTGGGCCTCATCGCAGCTGGACTCGGCCCGGATGCCGAGCCGGGCATGGCCGACGGCGCCGTGATCCGCGGTCTGGTCCAGCACAGCGTCACCGACCCCGGGTCACCGATCCACGGCAGGGACGTCGAGGAGATCCTGCACGCGCTCGGCGACGAGCCGGGTCCGGCGCGGATGCTCGACTTCATGCTCCAGACCGGACCGTACGGTGCAGCGTTCGGTGACGTCCCCGACGGGGCAAGCCTGGCGCTGTTGCGCAGCAATCCCCACGGGGTCGACTTCGGCCCGCTCCAGCCGCGGCTGCCCGAGATCCTGCGGACGCCGTCGGGCACCATCGAGTTGGCACATCCTGTCCTGGTCGCAGATCTCGACCGTTTGAGGGCCGCGATGGCCGTGATGGAAGCGCAGCCGCTGGTGCTGGTGGGTCGTCGGCACCTGCGCAGCAACAACTCGTGGATGCACAACATCGAGGTGCTGGTGAAGGGCAAGCCGCGTTGCACGCTGCACGTCCATCCCGACGACGCCGACCGGCTCGGCCTCGCTGACGGGGGAGTGGCTCGGATCAGCAGCAGGGTGGGCACGGTCGACGCCGCGGTCGAGGTCACCGACGCGGTACGCCCTGGGGTGGTGAGCCTGCCGCACGGGTGGGGGCACGGTCAGCCGGGGACGCGAATGCGGATCGCCGGGGAACGGGCGGGAGTCAGCAGCAACGTGCTCTCGGACCCCGAGGCCATGGACCCGTTGAGCGGTACGTCGGTGCTCAACGGCATCCCGGTCGACGTCGTCGCCATCTGAGGCCCGCCACTCGACCTGTGGGCGAACCGGCCGCTGTCCCTGTGGATATGTGGACAACCACTGCCTTGTCACCTGCTGTCCTCACAGGATTCACCCGCCGTCCACATGTTCATCCCGTGGTAATTCACACGGTTGTACCCCTTCCTACCCACAGGGCAGAGGCCCTAGGGTGTCCCCGTCACCTGGCAAACGGTGCAAGGCGCGGATGGACGACAATCCTCGGATTGTTCGTGGGGGCGAGGACCTCGAACCTGTGACCTTGCACCGTTCGCCATGCGCTGCCAGGCACTTCGCGCCGATGTCACGTTGGTCATTGACACGGGTGTAACTACAGTGCTGTAATCTCAACCTCTAGTGGTCGGCGGGTTCGACGGGGTCAGCCACCTACCACATCTAGTGGTCTCCCACCTCGAGACTGCGGGCAGAACATCATCACCCTCGCGACGTCGCAGCCGTCTCGAACCAACTCTCTCGAAGGAGCTCATATGTCACTGGCGCCAGATCGTCTCGCCATCGGAATCGGTCGCCACTTCACCACACCTGGTGTCCATCCGTACGACGAGGTCGTCTGGGAGCATCGTGACGCCCGGATCAGCAACTGGAAGGACGGCACGGTCGCGTTCGAGCAGCTCGGAGTCGAATTCCCCACGACGTGGTCGCTCAACGCCACCAACATCGTCGCCCAGAAGTACTTCCGTGGCACGCTCGGCACTGCCGACCGTGAGGACTCGCTCAAGCAGGTCATCGATCGGGTCGCCGACACCATCACCCAGTGGGGTGCCGAGGGCGGCTACTTCGCCGACCAGGCCGAGACCGACGCCTTCAACAACGAACTGAAGTTCATCCTGGTCACCCAGCGGGCCGCCTTCAACAGCCCGGTGTGGTTCAACATCGGTGTGAAGGGCGTGCCCCAGCAGGCCAGCGCCTGCTTCATCCTGTCGGTCAACGACAAGATGGACTCGATCCTCAACTGGTATCGCGAAGAGGGCGTCATCTTCAAGGGCGGCTCGGGCGCCGGCGTCAACCTGTCGAAGATCCGCTCCAGCTACGAGCCCCTCAACGGCGGTGGCACCGCCAGCGGTCCGGTCAGCTTCATGCGTGGCGCCGACTCCTCGGCGGGCACGATCAAGAGCGGCGGCAAGACCCGTCGTGCGGCGAAGATGGTCATCCTCAACGTGGACCACCCCGACATCGAAGAGTTCGTGTGGTGCAAGGCCAAGGAGGAGAAGAAGGCCCGCGTGCTGCGCGATGCGGGCTTCGACATGGATCTCGACGGCACCGACTCGTTCAGCATCCAGTACCAGAATGCGAACAACTCCGTCCGCATCACCGACGACTTCATGCAAGCCGTGATCGACGACACCGACTGGGACCTCAAGGCCGTCACCGATGGCTCCACGGTTCGCACGGTGCGCGCCCGCGATCTGTGGCGGGGCATCGCCACCGCCTCGTGGGAGTGCGCCGATCCGGGCCTCCAGTTCGACACCACGATCAACAAGTGGCACACGGCGCATGCCACGGGCCGCATCAACGGGTCGAACCCGTGCAGCGAGTACATGCACCTCGACAACTCGGCGTGCAACCTGGCATCGATCAACCTGTTGCACTACCTCGACGAGCGCGGCGAGTTCGATGTCGCCAGCTACATGCACACCATCGAAGTCATGTTCACGGCGCAGGAGATCCTCGTCGGCCGCGCCGATTACCCGACGCCGTCGATCGGCGAGACCAGCCGCAAGTTCCGCCAGCTGGGCATCGGCTACGCCAACCTCGGCGCCACGCTGATGGCGCTCGGCCTGCCGTACGACTCGGCAGAAGGCCGGGCATGGGCCGCCGCCCTGACCTCGCTGATGACCGGCCACGCCTACGCCACGAGCGCCCGTACCGCCAGCCGCATGGGCCCCTTCGCCGGCTTCGCCGACAACGAGGTGCACATGCTCAACGTGCTGCGGATGCACCGCGACGCCCACGACCAGATCATCGACACCAACGTGGTGCCCGCCGAGCTCGTCGCTGCCGGCCACGCCTCCTGGGAAGCCGCCGTGCGCGACGGCGAGGAGTACGGCGTGCGCAACAGCCAGGCCAGCGTGCTGGCACCGACGGGCACCATCGGGCTGATGATGGACTGCGACACCACGGGCATCGAACCCGACCTCGGTCTGGTGAAGATGAAGAAGCTCGTCGGTGGCGGCACGATGACCATCGTCAACCAGACGATCCCGCGGGCGCTGCGCAAGCTCGGCTACACGCCCGAGCAGATCCAGGAGATCGTCGACTACATCGATGTCGAGAAGAGCATCCTCGGCGCACCGCACCTGGTGGCCGAGCACGTGGCCGTGTTCGCCTGCAGCATGGGCGACAACACGATCCACTACGAGGGCCACGTGCGGATGATGGGCGCCGTCCAGCCGTTCATCTCGGGAGCGATCTCCAAGACCGTGAACATGCCCGAGGAAGCCTCGATCGAGGACATCGAGGCCCTGCACCAGCTCAGCTGGGAGCTCGGCCTCAAGGCAGTCGCCATCTACCGCGACAACTGCAAGGTGGCCCAGCCGCTGAGCACCGCGAAGAAGGGCGATCTCACCGACGATCAGGCCGCCGAACTGGCCGCATCGCAGGTGGTGGAGCGAATCGTCGAGAAGATCGTCCACCAGCCGATCCGTCAGAAGCTGCCCCGCAGTCGCCGTGGCCGCACGTTCGAGTTCCGGGTGGCCGACTGCAAGGGCTTCGCCACGATCGGCGAGTACGAGAGCGGTCAGCCCGGCGAGATCTTCCTCACGGTGTCGAAGCAGGGGTCCACCCTGAGCGGCATCATGGATGCCTTCGCCAAGAGCATCAGCTACGGCCTGCAGTACGGCGTGCCGCTGCGGGCGTTCGTCGAGGCGTTCACCAACATGCGCTTCGAGCCGGCCGGCATGACCGACGATCCCGACATCCGGTTCGCCTCGTCGATCATGGACTACCTGTTCCGTCGCCTCGCCCTCGAGTACTTGACCTACGACGAGCGCGCCGAGATGGGCATCTTCTCCATCGACGAGCGTCTCCAGCCCACGCTGCCCGGCGTGGAGGAGAGCGTGATGGAGACCCGCACCGGTACCGAGATGGCGGCCGATCCGAAGACCATCCCGTCCGCCGAGGAACTGGTGCAGCAGCTCGAGTTGGGCACGGCTCCGCCGGCGCCGAACAACGACATCACCAACCCGCAGGGGATCGCCCGCACCGACACGCCCGCCGTGCGCCACAGCGATGCACCGATGTGCATGCAGTGCGGCGTCCAGATGATCCGCGCCGGTTCGTGCCACGCCTGCCCCAGCTGCGGGAGCACCAGCGGCTGCAGCTGAGTTGGGGCGGCGACTCAGGTCGCACGACGAAGATCAGCCTGTCGGGTCGATTGGCGGTGTTCTTGTGAGTACAAGAACGTGAATTCACGTTCCTGTACTCACCGGAACGTGGGCGGGGCAGCCTGTCGGAACGTGGGCGGGGCGGCCTGTCGGAACGTGGGCGGGGCGGTCGCACCGCTCAGGTTCAGACCACGGCGGTGAACGAGTCGTTGCCGACGAAGGAGCCGTCGCCGCTGTTGGGCAGTTCGAAGAACGTCCGCCCCGGCGTGAGCAGGATCGGTGCCCCGGCGGCGTCCGTGAGGGTGAACGGATCGAGCCGGCTCGCTCGGGCCCAGGTGCCGGTGATCATCCGACCCCCGGTGAAGACGGTCGCGGTGTGCGAACCGGTGGTGACGCCGTCGGGTGACCGCGCGTCGGTGTGACTCGGGTAGTAGTCGAGCCAGGCGATCACCACGTTGTCGGTGGAGACCTGCTGCCCGTTCTCGAGGAGGTGCGGATGCCCATCCTGGTGACGGAGATAGGCGCTCGTCGTGGGGTCGTAGCGCCATTGCACGAAGACCTGCTGGATCTGCAGGTCGAACCCGGTCATCCGCTCACCCGACAGCGCAGGGACACCCTGGCCGCGATACCGGTACTGCTGGCTCGGCCCGGTGCGGTCCGGTCCGGCGTTGGATCGCAGAAGGGCCGTGTTGGCGTGCGTCTTGTGCGGGCGTTTGCGGTGCGGGTCGAGCTCCCAACCCGGGCCCTTGCCTTCGGTGATCAGCAGCATGTCGGAATTGCGGACCAGGGCGATGTTGCCCGGGTTGCCGCCCGAGCAGGCGAACACGGCTCGATTGAACTCGCCGACGAGGTTCACATCCTGCTCTCGACACGACCGGATGGGGCCGACGAAGTCGAGGTCGCGGCTGTGCCAGACCGTGGCGAACCGGGTCGGTCCAGCACCCCATGCCTCGAGGACGATGTCGGCGTCGTTGAGGCCGGTTTGGGGCCGCGCACCCTTGTCGTTGCTCACCTTGACAACGAGGGCCACACGCGCCGGCAGGGTCGGGTCGGTGAGGGGCAATCCGGTCAGTGGCTCGACGGGCGCCGGGATCGTGGTGGTCGTCGCCGGGATCGTGGTCGTGGTCGTGACCGGAACCGTCGTGGTGGTCGACGTGGTGGTGGTGGAGGACGCCGGTGCCGTCGTCGGCAGCGAGGTGTCCGCCGAGGTGGAGCCCCCGCTGCATGCGCTTACGATCGCCACGCCGCCGGCGAGCGCCAGCAGTTGGCGTCGTGACATCAGGGTCGTCGGCGAGTGGGTGGGATGGTCGTTGGGTGTCGTCATCGTCGCGGCGAACCGTACCGCCCGGGTCGGCGCCGGACCCGTCACACCGTGCTCGTCAGACGACGGAGTACACGGCGTCGATCAGCGCTCGGTTGCGCGTGCTCTGCCACCGAGGGATGACGTGGTTCATCACGTAGCCGAAGCCGAGGCGTCGGTCAGGGTCGCCGAACCCGAGCGCCCCACCCGTGCCGAAGTGGCCGAACGAACGGGTGCTGGTACCGAGTGGACGACGAGCACTGGTCGGCACGAACCCGAGTCCGATCGCGATGTCCTCGCCCAGCACCGGGCAGGGCCCCTGCGCCTGGACCCGTGTCGCTTCGGCGAGCACGGCACTGGAGAGGAGCCGACCATTCTCGGCCAGCGCGGCGTACAGCCGCGCGAGACCGGTCGCGGACCCGTGGCCGTTCGTGGACGGGACTTGCGCCGAGCGCCACTCGGGGGTGTTGACGACGCCCACCGAGGCGTACCCGGGAGGGTTGAAGTAGCCGCCGAACACCATGTAGGCGTCGTCGTCCAGAGCATCGAGATCGACCGGTCCGCTCGGACCGGTGGGCGCCCAGATCACGTCGGCGCACCGATGCTGTTGGTCGACCGGAACTCCCCACCACAGGTCGGCGTCGATCGGGCCCGCGACCTGGCGGAGGCGTTCGCCCGGCATCTGACCCGTCACGCGGCGGACGATCTCACCCACCAGATGGCCGTAGGTGTTCGTGTGGTACGTGATCCTCGAGCCCGGCTCGAACCACGCCTCGGTCGCCGCCAGAGCGGAAGTCATCCGCTCCCAGTTCCAGAGGTCGGCGTTGGTGAGACGTTCCCGGATGGCCGGTACTCCCGCCTGGTGGCTGAGTGCGTGGCGGATCGTGGCGCGCTGCTTGCCACCGACGGCGAACTCGGGCCACACGCCGGCGATCGGGTCGTCGAGGCCGAGGCGACCATCGTCGATCAACTGGAGCGCGAGCAGTGCGACGAGGGCCTTGCCCACGGAGTAGAAGTTGACGAGCGTGTCCGGCGCCCAGGGTCGTGTGCGCGCCTCGTCGGCCCATCCACCGACCAGGTCGACCACGCACGTCCCGTCGACGATCACGCTGACCGCCGCGCCGACCTCGCCGCGCTCGGAGAAGTTCTGCTCGAACGCCGTACGCACGACCTCGAAGTCGGGATGGCACCATCCAGCGATCGGCGCGCTCATGGCGGCAGTTTGCCACTGTCGTAGGGTTCGGCCATGAGTGAAGCGCAGCCCGACTCGATCGTCACCACCGAGATCCTCGACGCCGTGATGGTCGTCCATGTCGACGACGGCAAGGCGAATGCGTTGTCGACCGCGGCGATCGCCGCGATCATCGGAGCCGTGGATCAGGCCGAAGCAGATTCCACGATCGGCGCAGTGGTCCTCCACGGCCGCCCCGGCAGGTTCTCGGCAGGCTTCGACCTGAACGTGATGCGTGGCGGTGACCTGTCCGCGGTCGCCTCCTTGGTCAGCGACGGCGGCGACCTCGTTCGACGGCTCTACGGCTCATCCATACCGGTCGTCGCCGCGTGCACGGGTCACGCGCTCGCCGCAGGTGCGTTGTTGCTGCTCGGATGCGACCTGCGAATCGGCGCCGACATCGACTGCAAGATCGGCCTCAACGAGGTCGCCATCGGAATGGTCCTGCCCGACTGGGCGATCACGATCGCGCAGGAGCGGCTCAGTCGCCGTCACCTCCAGTTGGTGGTCGCCAACTCGGTCGTGACAGATGCGAAGGGCGCGGCGCAATCGGGCTTCCTGGACGAGGTCGTCGCCGAGGCGGACCTGCTCGATGTGTCGATCGCCCGGGCCTCCGTGCTGGCCGGGCTCAACGGACGCGCCTACGCAGGCACGGTGCTGTCGCTGCGCGGTTCGGTGCTGCGACGGATGGCCGCACAGATCACGGCCGACCGCGAATCCGGCTCCGCCCCGGTCGCGGGCTGACCGTCGTTCGGCATCGCAGGCCCGAAAGGATGCCCACCTGGCATGGTTCGGGGCCTGCGATCCGGTGTCGCACCCGAACTGCCTCAGCGCAGCAGGTCCGCCAGCTTGCCGAGGCCCTTGGTGTTGCGCGTCGTGCACGGCTGCCCGAGCAACTTGGTCAACTGTGAGAGCTTGACGGTCGAGGACATCAGGCCTCCTTCGATTCGCCAGTGCAGGTCCGGTCCGTGCACTTCGAAGGTGTCGACATCGTTCGACAATTGTTCGACCGCCCGGTCGGGTCGGGTGCGGCACAAGCCCACCATGTGGGTCACGCCGTCGGGGATCTCGCCGAAGGGTCGCAGATCGACTGCGGCGATCACCTCTGCCGCCGTGCGGACGTAGGTGGGCACCGGCCAGCCGAGTTGCTCGCCGAGGTGGCGAGCGATGGTGTCGTCGAGGTCGCGTCGCCGAGGCGCGGTGAACATGACGTTGCCGCTGGCGATGTACGTCGAGACGTCGGTGAACCCCAGACCACCGACCACGCTGCGCAAGCGGTCCATGGTGACCCGGTGGCCTCCGACGTTGATCCCACCGAGGAAGGCGACGTAGCGCGGCATCTCACCAGTGTCGCAGACACCCGCGAGGCGGTGCGCAGAGTGCGAATGCGCCGTCGCTCAGCTGCCAACCTGTGTCGATGGAACACTTCGAAGGACGCACCGCCGTCGTGACCGGCGGCGGCACGGGAATGGGTCGAGAGCTTGCTCGCCAACTGAGCGCCGAAGGGTGTCATGTGGCGATGTGCGACGTCTCGTCCGAGAACATGGCGGAGACTGTCGAGCTGTGCAGGGCGGGTTCACCTGACGGGACGCGTGTCACCACGTTCGTGGCCGATGTGTCGCAAGAGGCCCAGTTGCTCGCCTTCCGGGACGCGGTGGTCACCGAGCACGCGATCGACCACATCCACCTGCTGTTCAACAACGCCGGGATCGGTGGCGCCGGGAGCTTCGTGGTCGACCCGCGTGAGGAGTGGGAGACGACGTTCAACGTGTGCTGGGGCGGCGTGTACCTGGGCACGCGGACCTTCATGCCGTTGCTGCTCGCCAGCCCCGAAGGGCACATCGTCAACACCAGCAGCGTGAACGGGTTCTGGGCCTCGCTCGGCCCCAACGTGCCGCACACGGCATACAGCGCAGCGAAGTTCGCCGTGAAGGGCTTCACCGAGGCGCTCATCACTGACCTGCGTCTCAACGCGCCGCACATCAAGGCATCCGTGGTGATGCCGGGCCACATCGGGACGTCGATCGTCATCAACTCGGGCAAGTTCTTCCACCGTGAGCCCAAGGAGATGACCGCGGACCAACTCGCCGAGGTTCGAGAGCGACTTGCGCAGCGCGGGCTCGATGTCAGCGCTGCCAGCGACGACGATCTGCGGCTCGGCATGCAGATGCAGGCCGAGATGTTCCGCGACGACGCGCCCACCACGGCCGCACAGGCGGCCACCGTCATCCTCGACGGCGTCCGCAACGGCGACTGGCGGATTCTCATCGGCGACGATGCCGTGGCCCTCGACGATCTCGTGCGCCAGTACCCGGGCGACGCGTACGACGAGGCCTTCCTGCCCCACCTCAAGGCGAGAGGCATCTTCACCTCGATCACGGCGTGACCTCGCCGCGTCGGCGACATGGACGGAGGTCCCTGGCCGTGTGACCAAGGTCCCGGGTTGACGTCGGATGCGCGGCCGTACCGTGATCCTCAGAGCGAGCGACACTCGAGCCGCTCGCCGAAGGGGGCCGGAAATGTCGTTCCAGCATGCCGTCGTGTGGCTCGATCACCTGCGAGCCGTCGTCATCGACTTCTCGGTCGACAAGGATCACGTCCACTTCGTGGCCAGCGACACCGAGCAACGGCAGTTGCACCGCAAGTCCGGGACTCCCGGCAGCGGCAAAGCAGCCGATGATCATGACTTCTTCGATTCGGTGGTCGGCGCGATCGGCGATGCCCGCGAGGTGTTGATCGTCGGTCCCGGCAACGCCAAGACGGCATTCAAGAAGGATCTCGACCACCGCCACCCGCAGGTCGCGGACCTGGTCGTCGCGGTCGAGACGCTCGACCATCCGCAGGTCGACGACCTGCTGGCGTTCGCCCGCAAGTACTTCAAGCGGGTCGACAACCTTCGCGGCATCTGATCAGGACGCCACCGCCGGCGGCTAGAAATGGTCCGTGCGCTACGGACTGATCGTCGAGGTCTCCGCTCGGGTCGCCCACACGTCGAAGCGATCGGAGAAGACGGCCGAACTCGCGGCGGTGCTGCGTGCAGCGGCACCCGACGACGTCCCGACCGTCGTCGGCTTCCTCGTGGGTGAGCCGCGCCAGGGTCGAATCGGCGTGGGGTGGGCCACCGTCCGCGACGCCCGGGTACCGCCGGCCGACGAGTCGACGGTGTCCGTGAGCGAACTCGACGGCGTCCTGTCGCGCCTGGGTGCCATGGCGGGGGAGGGCTCGCAACGAGAACGCGAGCGCGTCCTCGCCGACCTGTTCTCTCGTCTCACCGACGACGAGCAACGACACCTCGTCGGTCTGCTCGGTGGCGAACTCCGTCAAGGTGCCAACGAGGGCGTCGTCGCCGACGCGGTCGCCAAGGCGGCAGGGGTGCCGTCGGCCGAACTGCGACGTGCGGCCATGCTCCTCGGAGATCTTGGGGCTGCCGCGCAGCGAGCTCTCTCCGGCGCATCGCTCGACGTCGGGCTCACCCCGCTGGTCGGCGTGCAACCGATGCTCGCCGGTACCGCGACGTCGGTCACCGAGGCGCTGGGTGTCACGGGTCCGGCGAGCGTTGAGTGGAAGCTCGACGGAGCGCGCGTCCAGGTCCATCGCCAGGACGACGAGGTGCGGGTCTTCACCCGCAGCCTCCACGAGATCTCCGCGCGGGTGCCTGATGTCGTAGCTGGCGTCCTCGCCGTCCCGAGCCGGTCGTTCGTGCTCGACGGTGAGGCGGTGGGCCTCACCGAGGACGGAGATCCGCTGAAGTTCCAGGACTCCATGCGCGGATCGTCGGTGCTCCGTCCCTTCTTCTTCGATGTCCTTCACCTCGACGGCGTGTCCCTGATCGACGAGTCGCTCGCCTCGCGCAAACGCGTGCTGGCCGACGTCGTTCCGGCCGCACTTCGACTTCGAACGATCGACACCTCCGACCCGGTCGTGGCGGAGCGTTTCGCCGTCGAGGCCATCGCCGCGGGACACGAGGGCGTGATGGTGAAGTCGCTCGATTCGCCGTATCAGGCAGGTCGGCGGGGGGCGACCTGGCGCAAGGTGAAGCCGGTGCACACGCTCGATCTCGTCGTGCTGGCGGCAGAGTGGGGGCACGGCCGCCGCACCGGCTGGTTGAGCAACCTGCACCTCGGGGCGAGGGGCGACGACGGCACGTTCGTGATGGTGGGCAAGACGTTCAAGGGGCTGACGGACGAACTGCTTGGTTGGCAGACCGCCGAACTGCAAGCGCGAGCGATCGGAGCGCCCGAAGCCGGCGACGTCCAGCACGTCCGGCCCGAGTTGGTCGTCGAGATCGCGCTCGACGGCGTGCAGCGCAGCACCAGGTATCCCGGGGGAGTGGCGCTGCGGTTCGCCCGGGTTCGCCGCTATCGCCCCGACAAGTCCGCCGCGGAGGCCGACTCGATCGAGCGCGTGCAGGCGATGCTCTGACTGCGCGGGTAGGGTCGCATCTCGTCATGGCAACGCTGCGCTTCAGCTTCGGCACCATGGGCTCGGGGAAGAGCACCATGGCCCTCCAGATCCACCACAACCTGGCCAGTCGCGACCTCTACGGGCTCCTGCTCACCACGCTCGATCGGGAGGGAGCTCAGGTCACCAGTCGCCTCGGGGTCGCCGCGCAGGCCGTCGAGGTCGTTCCCGACCTCGACCTCTACAAACTCGCGGTGGATTCGTGGCCCCTGCACTACATGGTGTGCGACGAGGCCCAGTTCTACAGCGCCGAGCAGTGCGACCAACTCGGACGGGTGGTCGACGACCTCGGGGTCGACGTCTTCGCGTTCGGACTCATCACCGACTTTCGCGGCGAGCTCTTCGAGGGCACGAAGCGCCTGCTGGAGATCGCCGACGAGCGTGTCCCCATGCAGGTGGAGGCACGCTGCTGGTGCGGCGCCCGAGCCACCCACAACGCACGCGTGGTGAACGGCGAGATCACCTACGTCGGCGAGACCGTCGTGGTCGGCGACACGGGTGATCATGCTGCCCAACCGCTGTTCGGCGACGTCGTGCGCTACGAACTGCTCTGCCGCGGCCACTATCGCCGTGGAGAACTGGGATCCTGACGATGGCACTGGGCGCCTCCGGCCCGCCGGCATCGGCGAAGCAGATCTCCTATCTCCAGGCGCTGCTGGAGAAGGCCGGTCATGGCGGCTTCCGTGAGGCCCGTCGCCCGCTGGGCCTGACCCAGCGGCAGGCGTCGGGCAAGTTCACCAAGCAGGAGGCCTCGGCGCTGATCGATCGCCTCGTCAACGGCGAACCGGTCGAGGACGAGTCGGATCTGCCCGATCTGGACGCCAAGGCGTCTGCGGCTCAGGCCGAACTGCTGCGCGGGATGCCAGCCCAGTTGCTCGCCGACGAGCTGGTCCGTCGCGGCTGGTCGGTCACCGAGCCGGGCTGAGCCCTGTCAGTCCGTGGGTGCGCCGAACAGGCCGCGCTCGACGTCGCGGAACGCCTGGCGCACCTCGTCCTCGGTGTTCATCACGAACGGCCCGTAACGGGCAACGGGCTCACCGATGGGCTCGCCGGTGAGCAGGATCACCTCGCTCGTCTCGGCCATCCCGCGGATGGTCAGGTCGTCGCCGTCGATGACCGCCATCACGCCTTCATCGAGGCGAGTACCGGCCACCTCGACTGCACCGGTCATCGGGTAGAGCAGGACGCGGTGGCCCTGCGGAAGGTCGGTACGCACGGACGCATCAGCGTCGAGGGTGACGTGAGCGTAGGAGATGGGGGTGTGCGTGCTGCCCGGTCCATGCAGTCCGAACAACGAGCCGGCGATGACGCGGATCATGGCCCCCGACTCCTCGTGTCGGGCGTTCTCGGACGCGCGCAGGTCCTGATACTTCGGTTCCGTCATCTTCTCGGCGGCCGGCAGGTTCACCCACAGCTGCAGACCGTGGGTGCGTCCTCCGGTGGCCTGGGCCTCCGCGCTGGGACCCTCCTTGTGGAGGACACCGGATCCGGCCGTCATCCATTGCGTGTCGCCGGCACGCATGTGCCCGTGGTTGCCCATCGAGTCGCGGTGCTCGGCGTCGCCCTCGAGCAGGTAGGTGACCGTCTCAAAGCCCCGGTGGGGGTGCCAGGGGGTGCCCACACCCTTTCCGGGTTCGTGCTCGACGGGGCCCATGTGGTCGAACAGCAGGAAGGGGTCGAGGTGCGACAACGACATGGTCGGGAACGGGCGGCGCACCACGAAGCCGTCTCCTTCGACGGCCTGCTGGGCTCGGATCTGGCGGGCGACGGTCGCGGTGGTCATGACACGCAGAACAAGTTGCGCGCGCAACATATTCCGTCGTCAGTTGTTGGCGAGCACTGCGACCACGATGGCGACGGCGAATGCTGCCGCGGCGACGATGAGGATGATCGACGTGATCATCCCGCAGATCCGCCCGGCGGCGACGTTCCCGCGATTCGACCAGACCACGCCCGGCTCGGCGTCCATTTCCTTGATCGCCCTGTTGCCCATGCCCCAGGCGACCGGACCGAGCAGCCCACACACGACCAGCGACAGGATGCCGAGCACCAGGACTGTCGTGCCCTGCGGGTGTTCTCTCGTGTGCATCGGTGCCCCGTACGGCTGGTAGCCCCAGGGTGGGCTCGGTGGCGGCGGCGGTGGCATCGACATGATCGGGAGCGTAGATCGCCCGCCCCGGCGCGGCGGCGGATCGGTCAGCGGCGGCGATCAGCGGGTTCGGGATAGCGGTGCTCGTGCTGGCTGGCGATCACCATGTCCGCAGGCGCGTTGCGCTCCCAGAGCACGGCGCCGAGGCAGGCGGTGACGACCCACAGCGCGGCGATGATGGTGCACGTCGTCATCAGCGCCATCGCCACGCCGATCGGGCCGAACCCGACCCAGCCGCGCAGGAGTTGCGGGAACACCCACCGCAACGTGATCCGGACGCCGACGACGTCGAGCACCACTCCCACGACTCCGCACCATGCCATGTGCTTCCAGCCGTTGGTGCCGTTGCGGACGAGGATGAGCGGCGAGACCGACCAGAGGATGAAGCTCGGGATCACGCCCATCAGGTTCCAGAAGATGGTGGTGAACGAGTGGGCGTGGCCGGTGGTTGCGGCAACGGTGAGGATCTGGGTGACCAGCAGGACCACGAACCAGAGCGAGCCACGCCACACCTCGGTCCAGAAGGACCACCGTTCGCGGCGGAACGCCCGAGCGAACGTCTTGGCCACTTGGGCCGACATCGGGATGCCCCAGAACAGGAAGCCGGCCAACCCGAGGACCGTCCACGTGCTCTTCAGGTTCGCGCTGGTACCGAACAGGTCGCGCACGGTCGTCGCGGAGTCGCCCTTGAGGTCCATCCAGCGGATCATGAAGTCGCCGAAGCTCAGCCTGGCGTTGAAGTCGCTGGCCCAGCTGAAGCCGATGAGCACCAGCGGGATGATGGTCGTGAACAGTTCCAGCGCCAGCAGACCGCCCAGATCGAGACCTTCGATCTCGAAGAAGCGCCTGGTCGCACCCACGAACGGGCCGAGTCGGTTCGACTCCTCGAGGCGCTCATAGCGGGCAGCGAGCTGCTCCTTGAGATGATCGAGTGGGCTGTCGTCCATGGGCCTCGCAAGTCTATGTCTGGTGGTGTGGCCGGACCGCCGGTATGGGCTGGCGCGTCGGGCGCGCCAGGCCGTAACATGTCAGTCACCGTTCGGGCCAGCGTCGTCCCGTGCGCCACCAGCCGTTCACCCGACTTCGTGGAAGCAGAACTCGATGCACTCTTCATATCCCGCGGGTCCTCCCGCGCGCTCAGGTCTCTACGACCCCGCGTTCGAACACGACGCCTGTGGCGTCTCGTTCGTCGCCAACATCAAGGGTGTCGCCAGCCGCTCGATCGTCGCCATGGGCATCGGCGCGCTCTGCAACATGGAACACCGAGGCGCGACCGGCGCCGAGGCCGACAGCGGCGACGGCGCGGGCATCCTGATCCAGGTGCCCGACGCGTTCCTCCGCGCCGTCACCCCCTTCGCACTCCCGGCGGCCGGGGCGTATGCGGTGGGCATGGCATTCCTGCCCGCCGACACGAGCGACGCCGAGAAGGCCCAGTATGCGATCGACGCCATCGTCGCCGAAGAAGGCCTCACGGTCCTCGGTTGGCGCGAGGTGCCGGTGCAGCCGGACTGCCTGGGCACCACGGCGCGGTCGATGATGCCGCGGTTCCGCCACCTGTTCGTCTGCGACCCTGCCGGCGCGGTGGGCATCGACCTCGACCGCAAGGTCTTCGTCGCCCGCAAGCGGGTCGAGCACGAACTGCCCGCCGAGCAGCGCACGTACTTCCCGTCGCTCAGCAGTCGCACGATCATCTACAAGGGCATGTTCACCACGCCGCAGCTGGCGTTGTTCTTCCCGGACCTGGCCGACGAGCGGATGGAGAGCGCGCTGGCGCTGGTGCACAGCCGGTTCAGCACCAACACCTTCCCGAGCTGGCCGTTGGCGCACCCGTACCGGTTCATCGCCCACAACGGCGAGATCAACACCGTGCAGGGCAACCGCAACTGGATGCGCACACGCGAGAGCCTGCTGGCCAGCGACCTGATTCCCGGGCTCGACCGGGCGTTCCCCATCTGTACGCCCGGTGGCAGTGACTCGGCCAGTTTCGACGAGGTGCTCGAGCTCTTGCACCTCTCGGGCCGCAGCCTGCCCCACGCGATGCTGATGATGATCCCCGAGGCGTGGGAGAACCACGACACGATGGACGCCGAGAAGCGCGCGTTCTACCGCTTCCACTCCTCGCTGATGGAGCCGTGGGACGGCCCGGCGAGCGTGTGCTTCACCGACGGCACGCTCATCGGCGCGGTGCTCGATCGCAACGGTCTGCGGCCGAGCCGGTTCTGGGTGACCGACGACGACCTCGTCGTGCTCGCCAGCGAGGTCGGCGTGATCGACCTCGATCCGGCCAACGTCGTCCGCAAGGGACGGCTGCAGCCGGGTCGCATGTTCCTCATCGACACCGCTCAGGGCCGCATCGTCGAGGACGACGAGATCAAGCGCAGCCTGTCGCAGGCGCAGCCGTACCAGGAGTGGCTCGATGAGGGTCTGGTCGAGCTCGACGAACTGGCCGATCGCGAGCACATCGTGTTCAGCCGGCAGAGTGTGCTGCGCCGTCAGCAGATGTTCGGCTACACCCACGAGGAGCTGAAGATCATCGTCGGCCCCATGGCCAAGAGCGGACTGGAGCCGATCGGTTCGATGGGCACCGACACGCCCATCGCCGTACTGAGTGAGCGCTCCAGGCTGCTCTTCGACTACTTCCAACAACTGTTCGCACAGGTCACCAACCCTCCCCTCGACGCCATCCGCGAGGAGGTGGTCACCTCTGTCGGCTCCACCGTCGGCCCCGAGGCGAACCTGCTGTCGCCGGGCCCGGAGAGCTGCCGGCAGCTCGTGCTGCCGTTCCCCGTGATCGACAACGACGAGCTGGCCAAGATCATCCACATCAACGACGACGGGCAGTTCCCGGAACTGGCGGCGGTGGTCATCAGCGGCCTGTATCGCGTCGCCGGGGGAGGGCTGGCACTGAAGCGTGCGCTCGACGCCGTGCGCATCGAGGCATCGAAGGCGATTGCCGACGGCGCCCGGATCGTCGTGCTCTCGGATCGCAACAGCGACGAGGTGTACGCGCCCATCCCGAGTCTTCTGCTCACGTCTGCCGTCCATCACCACCTCATCCGCGAGAAGCAGCGCACGAAGGCCGGGCTGGTCGTCGAATCCGGCGACGCTCGCGAGGTGCACCACATGGCGCTGCTCGTCGGCTATGGCGCGGGAGCGATCAACCCGTACCTGGCGTTCGAGAGCATCGAGGACATGGTCCGCGAAGACCTGCACGGCCTGGGTGGCATGGACCCACACATCGCGGTGAAGCACTACATCAAGGCGGCCGGCAAAGGCGTGCTGAAGGTGATGAGCAAGATGGGTGTCAGCACGGTCGCCAGCTACACCGGCGCCCAGATCTTCGAGGCGATCGGACTCGGCCACGACCTGGTCGACGAGTACTTCACGGGCACCGTGAGCCGCCTCGGTGGCATCGGCCTCGACGAGATCGCGGCGGAGGTCGCCCTTCGCCATGCGGCGGCCCACCCACGCCGTCCCGAGGAGCGCGCCCACCGCAAGCTCGAACTCGGTGGCGAGTACCAGTGGCGTCGCGAGGGCGACATCCACCTGTTCAATCCGGAGACCGTCTTCAAGCTGCAGCACGGCACACGTTCGAAGCGGTACGACATCTTCCAGCAGTACACCGCGCTCGTCGACGGGCTGTCGCAGAAGGCAGCGACACTGCGCGGGCTGTTCGAGTTCTCGCCCGGTGATCGTCAACCGATCTCGATCGACGAGGTCGAACCGGTCAGCGAGATCGTCAAGCGGTTCAGCACAGGGGCGATGAGCTACGGCTCGATCAGCATGGAGGCGCACGAGACGCTGGCGGTGGCGATGAACAGCATCGGCGCCAAGAGCAACACGGGCGAGGGCGGCGAGGATGCCGACCGGCTGTACGACCCGTCACGTCGGAGTGCGATCAAGCAGGTCGCCAGTGGGCGCTTCGGAGTGACGAGCGAGTACCTCGTCAACGCCGACGATCTGCAGATCAAGATGGCCCAGGGGGCCAAGCCCGGTGAGGGCGGCCAGCTACCCGGTCACAAGGTGTACCCGTGGGTGGCCAAGACCCGCCACAGCACGCCGGGGGTCGGATTGATCAGCCCCCCGCCGCACCACGACATCTACTCGATCGAGGACCTCAAGCAGCTGATCCACGATCTGAAGAACTCGAACCCGTTGGCCCGTGTGCACGTGAAGCTGGTCTCGGAGGTGGGTGTCGGCACGGTGGCCGCCGGGGTGAGCAAGGCCAAGGCCGACGTCGTGCTCATCAGTGGTCACGACGGGGGAACCGGTGCCAGCCCGCTCACGTCGCTGAAGCACGCCGGAGCGCCGTGGGAGCTCGGCCTCGCCGAGACCCAGCAGACGCTGCTGCTCAACGGACTTCGCGACCGGATCGTGGTCCAGGCAGACGGCCAGCTGAAGACCGGACGCGACGTCGTCATCGCCGCGCTGCTCGGCGCCGAGGAGTTCGGCTTCGCCACTGCGCCGTTGGTCGTCAGCGGCTGCATCATGATGCGGGTCTGTCACCTCGACACGTGCCCGGTCGGCGTGGCCACGCAGAACCCCGAGCTGCGCAAGAAGTTCAGCGGCAAGCCCGAGTTCGTCGTCACCTTCATGGAGTTCATCGCCGAGGAGGTGCGCGAGATCATGGCGTCGTTGGGCTTCCGAACCATCCGAGAGATGATCGGTCATGTCGAGGTGCTCGACACGCGCAAAGCAATCACGCACTGGAAGGCGAAGGGTCTCGACATCAGCCCGATCCTTTCGGTGCCGCGGAATCCGTACGGCCAGACGATGTACCAGTCGGTAGGGCAGGAGCACGACCTGGAACACGCGCTCGACCAGCAGTTGATCGCGGTGTGCGAGCCCGCGATCGAGCGTGGCGAGACCGTGTCGGTGGAGTTCGCGATCAAGAACGTGAACCGCACGGTGGGCACGATGCTGGGGAACGCGATCACGCGTCGCCACGGTGGTGCCGGTCTCCCTGATGGCACCGTGGAGATCAAGTTCCGCGGTTCCGCCGGACAGAGCTTCGGTGCGTTCGTGCCATCCGGGGTGACGATGCTGCTCGAGGGTGATGCCAACGACTACGTCGGCAAAGGACTGTCGGGTGGCCGGGTCGTCGTCCATCCCGACCGCCGGGCGACGTTCCCGGCCGAGGACAACATCATCGCCGGCAACGTGATCGGCTACGGCGCGACGAGCGGCGAGATCTTCCTGCGGGGCATGGTCGGCGAGCGCTTCTGCGTCCGCAACTCTGGCGCGACCGCAGTCGTCGAGGGTGTGGGAGACCACGGCTGCGAGTACATGACCGGCGGACGTGTCGTCGTGCTCGGCCCGACCGGGCGCAACTTCGGCGCAGGGATGAGCGGCGGGATCGCCTACGTCCACGACCCCGATGGTGACTTCGGGACGCGACTCAATCGCGAGATGGTGCAATTGCAACCACTTGACGATGTGGATGACGAGTTCCTGAGGGGTGTCATTGCGAAGCACGTGGCCTACACGGGCTCGACGGTGGGTCAGCGGATCCTCGACGACTGGTCGACGGCACGCGATCAGTTCGTTCGGGTGATGCCCGTCGACTACCAGCGGGTGCTCAAGGTGATGGAACAGGCGGAGGCCGACGGCCTCGACGAAGAGCAGACGCTCGCGAAGGTGATGGAGGCCAGCCGTGGGTGAGGTCACTGGATTCCTGCAATGGACACGGATCACGCCCAAGCGGCGGCCCGTCGATGAGCGCCTCAAGGACTGGAACGAGGTGTACCAACCGTTCCCCGCCGAGCAGCTCAAACTCCAGGCGGGCAGGTGCATGGACTGTGGGATCCCGTTCTGCAACAACGGGTGTCCACTCGGCAACCTGATCCCGGACTGGAACGACCTCGTCTACCGAGAGCACTGGCGCGACGCCATCGACCGGCTGCACGCCACGAACAACTTCCCCGAGTTCACCGGTCGCCTGTGCCCCGCGCCGTGCGAGAGCGCGTGCGTGCTGGGGATCAACAACGATCCGGTCAGCATCAAGCAGGTCGAGGTCGAGATCATCGACCGGGCGTGGGACGAAGGGTGGGTGCTGCCACAGGTTCCGACCGTTCGCACCGGCAAGCGGGTGGTGGTCATCGGCTCCGGGCCCTCGGGGCTGGCCGCCGCGCAACAGTTGACGCGAGCCGGGCATGAGGTCGTGGTGCTCGAGCGCGCCGACCGCATCGGCGGGCTCCTGCGCTACGGCATCCCCGAGTTCAAGATGGAGAAGCGTCACGTCGATCGACGCGTCGAGCAGATGGAGATCGAGGGCACCGAGTTCCGCACGAACGCGGTGGTCGGCGGCGGCATCGACATCGAGGTGCTGCTCGCGTCGTACGACGCGATCGTGCTCGCCTGCGGAGCCACCACGTGGCGCGACCTGCCGGTACCCGGCCGCGAGCTTCAGGGGATCCATCAGGCCATGGAGTACCTCCCGCCGGCAAACCGAGTGCAGCAGGGTGATTACGAACGATCCCCGATCGACGTGGCGGGCAAACACGTCGTGATCATCGGTGGGGGCGACACCGGCGCCGACTGCCTCGGTACGGCCCATCGTCAGGGCGCCGCATCGATCACCCAGTTGGAGATCATGCCGCGTCCGCCCGAGGGGAGAGGTGGCAACAACCCGTGGCCGCAGTTCGCGATGGTCTACAAGGTGACGTCGGCGCACGAGGAGGGCGGCGAACGCCTGTACAGCGTCAACACCGAGCGCTTCCTGGACGACGGCAATGGCAGTGTTCGGGCGCTGCTACTTCACGAAGTGGAGATGGTCGAGGGTAGGTTCCAGAAGGTCGAGGGCACCGATCGAGAGCTTCAGGCCGACTTCGTGTTCCTCGCCATGGGCTTCGTGGGAACCGACCGTGGTCAGTGGTTGGACCAGCTCGGCGTGGCGTTCGACGAGCGCGGCAACGTTGCTCGCAACAATGCCTACATGAGCAACGTTCCTGGCGTGTTCGTGGCGGGCGACATGGGGCGCGGCCAGAGCCTCATCGTGTGGGCCATCGCCGAGGGACGCTCGTGCGCGGCGGGTGTCGACAAGTGGCTGATGGGGGAGACGCAGCTCCCATCGCCCATCGCGCCGACCGCGCGCCCACTTCAGTAAGCACGCAACGTAGTCTTGATGGCATGCATATGAAGTGGTTGTTCCCGGTCTGTGTCGGCGCAAGTGCGCTGATGCTCAGCGCATGCGGCGATTCCGGCACTGCGACCACCACCAGCGTCGCGAACATGGAGAGCACCAACTACAACACGCTCGCCCCGACGTTGAGTACGTTGCCGCCCTCGACGACGCTGCCCGGCGACACGCCCGCCGGCACGGTCACCACCGATGTCACCGAGTACACGATCCAGTCGAACGACGTTCCCTACACGGTCGCCCGCAAGTTCTCCGTCACGGTCGATGCGTTGACCCTCGCCAACACCGACACCGCCGGCTACGGCGCGTTCTACGCCGGACTGAAGATCAAGATCCCCGCTGGGGCGATCATCCCCGACCCCACCGCCTCCCCGACCACCACCACGCTCGCCGGCACGCCCGCCGAGACCACGACCACGCTGGCCGGTGGCACCTCCAACTGTGCGGCGGGTAGCTACACGATCGTGGCGAACGATCTTCCGAGCACGGTCGCGAAGAAGTTCGATGTCACGGTGCAGCAACTCGACGAGGCCAACGTCAACACGAAGGGCTACACGAACTTCGTGGTCGGCATCAAGATCGTCATCCCCGCCAAGGCCGGTTGCTGAACGGCAGACGTCCGGGTCGCCGGTAGGCCTCACACGAAGCGAACGGTGATCCCACAGATCCGCAGCTCCTCGCCGGCGCGTCGGCGATCGGTGGCCACCAACTCCATTTCGTCGATGCCGTCGCCGCGTACTCCAGCCGGCTGGAAGCGGACTGCCTGATCAACTCCGGCGGCGCGCCAGCGGTTGCGCATCGCAGCTGGGTCCTTGGCGCCGAGCACGATGCCGGCGATCGAGGCGACCACGGAGTTCTGCTGATGGGCGACCCAGTCCGGCCCTGCCCACGGCCAGTCACCGTTCGGCACGGGTTGGTCGATGCTCACGATGGCGCCGCCCACATCGGCCGGGTGCAAATGCCGTCCGCGGATCTCGGGTAGGTCGATCCGGAACACGACGCGCATCCCCTCCCGTTCGAGCTCGGGCTCGCGCCGGTCGAGGTCGTCCACTTCGTAGATCGCCATGTACCCGCCATCACCGCCTCGCTTGTCGAGGAGTCGTCCGGCGGTCGTGCCGTCCTGCGTCGGTGATACCACTTCGAGAAACTGGTCGCCGATCGTCATCAGTGCGTTGTGGAGTCCGAACGTCCCGACGCCAGGGTCCTGGAAGCACACTCGAAGCCCCAGCCGTTCACAGAGCTCGCTGACGGCGGCATCGAGATCCCGAGCCACCAATGCCACTTGCCGCAACCTGATCATCGTGAGAGCCTCGCGCATGCGATCGGTATCGTTCGGACCATGCTGACCGTCATCGAAGGCCGGATTCTCGGGTGCCTGTTCGAGAAGGAGCGCACGGTTCCGGACCAGTACCCGCTCACGCTGAACTCGTTGGTGTCGGCGTGCAATCAGTCGACGTCGCGAGAGCCGGTGATGCAGCTCGACGAGTACGAGGTCGAGGCCGCCCTGACGTCGCTCAAGACCCAGGGGCTGCTGCGGTTCGTCCATCCAACCCACGGACGGGGTGTCACCCGCTACCGGCAGGTGGCCGACGAGGCGTGGGGTCTGGAGCGCGACGCCACTGCGGTCGTCGCCGTACTGCTCCTCCGCGGGCCCCAGACCGAGGCCGAGCTGCGGTCGCGCACGGAGCGTCAGTACGAGTTCGCGGCGCTCGCCGAGGTCGACGCCGTGCTCCGTGGGCTCGAGGCCGTAGGCCGGGTGCAGTTGCTCGAGCGGCACCCGGGCCAGAAGGAGGCCCGGTGGCAGCAACTGCTCGCCGACGAGGCAGAGGTCGTCTACGGGACGTCCACCGTCACCGCTGCCGACGTGCCGGGCAGCATGGCCGAACGCGTCGCCGGCCTCGAAGCCCGCATCGCCCGCCTCGAGACCGCCCTCGCCGACTTGCTCGGCGACCCCATCGACACCCCCTGACCCGGCGCGTCCCAGTTGGTCGAGGTCGAACCCATGGGCGCGCTTTCATGCCAAATGTGCCCAATCGAGCGCCCAAGGGCGCCGAAATGGGCGGACCTGGCAGGGTTTCGCGCCCAAGGGGGTGGGATCGGGTCAGGAGGGGAGATTCAGCCTGCGTCGCGCCCATGGGCGCGAATTGATGCGAATCTGGCGCTCGCTCGCGCCCATGGGCGCGGAAATGGGCGGATCTGGCAGGGTTTCGCGCCCATGGGTGGGAGAGATCGGACGAGGTTGGGTGAGTCCGGATGCGCTCGGCCGTGGGTGGCTGCAGGGGTCGGGCGGTGGGCAGATGGGTGGGGTCAGCCGAGGTCGGGCCAGCGACGCTGTTGGCGCCGACGTTGGCCGGCCTTGCCGAGCTTGCGGTGTTCGGCGAGTGCCCACTGACGCCGCCAGCTGTTGTACTCGGGTCCGGTGAGCTTGGGACTCGTGCCGGCGGCGGTGCGTTGGCGAGCCGTCCAGAAATCGGTGAGCGCTTCGTCGCCGAGCGCGGTGACGGCGGCTTCGATGCGGGCGTTGAACCGTCGTGTGTTCTCGCCGTCCTTTGGCCACAGCGGCGCTCCGAACACGACCTTCGTGCTGCCCGGCTTTGGTCGCTTCATGCCTTTGCCGAAGATCGAGCCCGTCCCGTCGATGAACACGGGCACGACGGGCGCACTGGTGCGACCGGACAGGTAGGCCGCCCCGCCCTTGAACTCCTGCCCCCACCCGTCGGGCGAGCGGCCGCCTTCGGGATAGATGACCACGCTCCAACCGGTGTCGATCAACCGACGAAGCTCGTCGCTCGATTTGCGCGTGGTGACCTCGCGTTCGATCGGGAACGCATTCAGTGCGAGCGCGGACATGGTGCCCTTCAGGCGCTTGTCGAAGAAGAAATCAGCGGCCGCGGCAACGACGAGATGTCGGCGGAACTCGCCAGGAACCGCCGTGATGATGAGTGGCGTGTCGATGTGGCTGTGGTGGTTCGGCGCGAAGATCACCGCCGGGACAGGATCGAGCTCGAGCAGATCTGCCAGTCGGTCGAGTCCTTCGATCTCCGGACTCGCCAACGCGCGGACCACGACCCGCATCGGGCCGTTCGTGAGGATCGACCGGGCTGCCTTGGCAGGTGCCCGACGCGCCCAGGCGGTGTCGAAGTCGGCGCCCAGCGTGCTCGGCTCGACCGGCATCACCACGCCCTTGGGGCGCGACGGCTTGCGGTACGGGAATCCGAGGTTGCGCGCCGGGCGCATCGCCGTCTGCAACGCCGCGCTCGCCGCGTCGCCGACCTTGGCGACGCGCCGCAGCTGCGACACGGAGATGATGCGCTTCTCACTCACGAGACGTCGGCCACCAGCAGCGACGGCACGTGGAGGTGCGTGATCGTGGGGGAGCGGCCGACAACGTCGCTGGCGATCTCGAAGGCGTCGTCCATCGTGGACGCGGGCGTGAACCCGAGGCGTCGCACCGTCGGCGGATCGCCACCGACGATGATCACCTTGCCGGCGTGCTGCTGCCCGTGCGCGCCCCAGTACCAGGCGTAGAAGGGGTGCACGCCGTGATAGGCGTTGCCGGTGCGGTACAGGTGTCGGTACCACTCGTCCTCGGCGTACTGCTGCTCCCACTTCTTGCCCATCACCACCGGGTCGGTGGTGTCGGGGAGGACCTGTTCGAAGAAGTCGATGTAGCTCGGGTGGTGCACCGGGTTGAAGTCGCGATAGGTCGGGTGGGTCATGATGATCACGCCGCCCTCGCGCACGAGGGGCTTGTTCCGGTACATGTTGAACAGGTACCCGAGACCCATGCACATGACCAGGATCGGGTTCATCACTCCGTCGGGGTTGTACGGGCACACGAACGGGATGCCGAGGGTGAGGATGTCGGTCTGCCCGGTCACGGGAACGAGCTGCTGCTTGTGCACCCAGTCCAGTGTGATCGCGTGCACGGCCTCGGTCTCGCCGGCCTGGACGCTGGTCATCTGGTGCGGGCTCTCGATGTTCTGGAACATCTTGCGCGCCATCTTCGTCGGCATCATCGACAGTCCCTTGGTGACGCCGAGGTAGGTCGCACGGTCCTTTGCGTTCCACTCCCACTCGCGCTTGTTGATGAAGCCGTAGGGGTCGGGGAACATGTCGGTGTTGAGCGTGGTCTCGATCTGGAACACCTTGGGGCCGCTGTCGCGCAGCACCTTGCCCAGCCGCCAGATGCTCGTGTGGAGTGCAGAGTGCTCCCGCGGTCCCATCAGGCTCCGCGTGTTCTGCAACGTTTCGCCGGTGTGGTGGTAGCTGAGGCACCGGTAGCTCGCCAGCCCGGTGGTGAGACTCTTCCAGCCACCGTCCATCGTGACCGAGTTGATGTTGACGTAGATCACGAGGTCGCTGTCGGCGGCCCGCTTGTTGATCTCGAGCACCTCGCCGTGCGGGGTGGTGCCGATGACCGAGAGGTTCTCGTGGTCCTCCGCATCGTGCTGGTACAGCATGCCCCGCGGGTGGAAGGCGTCGTACACCCGGTCGCCGAGCGCGTGCCGCAGCTCGTACTCGTGCATCCGACGGTGCAAGCCGAGCGCGGCGATGAGGTGCACATCGTCCACCCCGGCCGCAGCCACCAGATCGAGGACGGCCTCGATGACGCGCTGGCGGATGTCGGGCCGGCGCATCTTCGGTAGCGGCAGGCTCACGTCGTCGAAGGCGATGGTGAGCTTCATGCCCGGGAACAGTTGGGCAGGCAGCGGATCCTGGTCGTGAGGGTGCAGCAATGCGTGACGGATCGCGCCGTCGATGTCCCTGATCGCGGGAAGCGGCTCGGGTGGGTAGATGACCCGGCTGCGGTCGGCGGGCAGCTTCTCGAGCGAGAAGTTCTCGCCCCGCCAGAACAGCACGGGCGGGCTGGAACGGTCCACCTCGTGGACGAATCCGGGACGGGGCATCAGTTGCTCCTCGTGTCGCGACGCATGTCGAAGGCGATCTTCACCGCACCGCGGCGGCCCGCAGATGCGGCGTGGGCGATGGCGTCGGTGTAGTCGTCGAGTGGGTAGGTGGCCGAGACCAGTCGGCCGAGGCCGAACCTGCGGATCACGTCGATGGCGACGTCGAAGTCCGGGCGGGTGTAGGCGTAGCAACCGCGGATGGCCGTCTCGCGATGCCACAGCGACGTGAGCTCGAGCGACACGTTGCCGGGCATGCCGACCACTTGCACCTCGCCACCGGGAGCGACGACGCGCAGCGCCTGCTGGAGTGAGTCGCTGCTGCCGACGCAATCGATCACGTGCGGTGCGCCACACGTGAGCTGATCGCCGATCATGAGCGAGTGGGTCGCCGAGCGAACCCAGCGCGGCATCTCGTCGGTGCTGCACACCACGTCCGCGCCGAGCTCCTTGGCGAGTCGTTTCTGCTCGGGGTACCGGGCGGTGACCACGATGGGGCCGGTTCGTTCGCGGTCGCGGGTGGCGGTGATCGCGGCAAGTGTGAGCAGCCCGAGTGTGCCGGCGCCGATGATGACGGTCTCGGCACCGGTGTACCGCTGCGCTGCGTGGACCGCGCAGGCCGTCGGTTCGACGAGCACTGCGGCTTCGTCGGTGAGATCGACCGGGACGTCGACGAGCTGGCTGGTGTGGGCGATCATCTCCGTGCTCCACCCGCCGCCGGTGTCGGCGCAAAAGCCGCTCTGCAGTCCGGGCTCGATGTGGCCGAACGCGACCCGTTCGCAGAGGTGGATCTTTCCCACAGCGCACGCCGGGCACACTGGCGACACCCCTCGTGTGACGCACGAGAGCACCGGAACGAGCACGACTCGCCGGGTCGTGCCATCAGGCCCGTCGACCTCGCCGACCACTTCGTGACCGGGGGTGAACGGATAGCTCACCAGCGGATCGAAGTAGGCCGCGGCCGATCCGTCGATCACCGACAGGTCGCTCCCACAGATGCCGGCGAGGCGCGGCCGCAGCCGCACCCAGTCGGCCGCGGGGAGCGGCAACGACTCGTCGGGCTCCAGTGCCAGCGGGCCGACCGATGCCCCGCGTCCCGGCATCAACGAGCCGGCCACACGGGCGGCGGCGAAGCGCATCGGCTTGCGGGAGAAGACGAGGCGGCTCACCGTCGCGTCCCTTCATCCACGGAGCCCCCGTGGAACACTCGTCGACGCTCTCGTTCGCTCATCACCGGCCCCAACGGCAGGATCCTGGTGGGAGCACCCGAGGCCTTCGACCAGTCCTCGACGAGCCAGCCACGTTTGCGGGCGATCGAAGCGAGCCGGGTCTCCGGGTTCACCGCGACAGGGAAGCCGACGGCCTCCAGCATCGGGAGGTCGCTGCTCGAGTCCGCGTAGGCAATGCTCTCTTCGAGCTTGAGACCTTCCGCCTCGCAGTAGTCGGCGAGGATCTGCGCTCGGGTCTCGCCGGTGGGAGGCACGACGGCGAGGTTGCCGCTGTAGGTGCCGTCGGCGCGCACGCTGAGCTTCGCCGACACGATCTCGTCGAACAACGGCCGAAGCCCCTCGACCGCGAAGTCGAGTGCGCCGGTGATCAGCATGGTGCGGTGGCCGAGCGCTCGGTGTTCGCGCACCCGGCGCATGCCCGCCGGGAACGACTTGGTGAGGATCAACTGCGCGAGCAACTCCTTGGAGTCCTCGGCGATCTGGTCGACCGGGGCGTCCTCGTAGCGTCGGTAGAAGAAGCGCAGGAAGTCGGCACGGTCCTTGCGGTCGATGCTGCTGAGGGTGGGCGCCTCGGCGAGCGTGCGCACGACGTATCGCACCCGCTCGGGCATGTTGAGCCGACGTGTGGCGAGGAACGAGTAGCTCTCCACCACGTTGCTCGCGATGAGGGTGTTCTCGAGGTCGAAAGCGGCGAGGTGACGGTCCGGCGAGAGGATCGACTTGCGAAGTCGGGCCGTGCGGTCGATCCGGTTCTTGCCGGGTCGGACCTTCGCCCGTGAGTGGTGGACGATCGACGGCAGGTGGATCGTGCTCACATACGTGGGCCAGTCGACACTCGTCGGGTCGAAGTTGAACGCAGCCTGATCGGCGGCGTCGAGCGACTGCCACATGCTCATCAAGTGGTCGACCTGATAGATCGCCTCGCACTCCGTGTAGAGCCCGTAGAGCAGGACGTATTCGTAGGCGCGGTCGATCTCGATCTTCTTCTCTTCCAACGCGGCGGCCCAGGCGGCCTGCTTGCCGCGCAGAGGGAGCGCCTGCAGCACCTTCTCGGTGCGCTCGGCGATGGACTTCGCCCGCTGCAGTTGCTCCTTCACGCGGCCGCGAGCGGGAAACTGCCACTCGGGCACGACGATGGGCTGGCCCTCGTCGTCGTACAGCGGGTGCTCGGTGAACCACGCCCGCACGTTGTCGACCAGCACCTTGTACTTCAGCGGGTTGATGCCGCCGCTGGCGACCTGAGTGATCGGGGCGGCTCGCTCGGGCCCGAGTGCGGCGACGGTGATGATGGCGGCGACGACGATGTCGACCGGGATCACGTCGACGGTCCCCTCCGGCACGCCCGGGAACTCCTTGAGCAACCCGCGTGCGTAGCTGAGGATGACCGGTTCGGCCATCCGGAAGCCGCGGATCCAGCCAGGGAAGGGCTCGGCCAGCGCGGACTCGATGATGCTCGGACGGACGATGCTGACCGGCACCTTGCCCTTCACCTCGGTGACCGCCTGCTCGCCCAACGCCTTGGTGAACGCGTACGCATCGGGCCAGCCGACGCTGGCCGCGCGGGACCGGCCCGCCTCGACCAGTTCGGACTTGACCCAGGCCTCGCGAAGGTGTTCCGTCTTCGAGGCCAGCGCCGGTGCGCCGGCGGCGCCGAGTTCGTGACGCGCTGCCTCGCGGAACGTGCGCAACCGATCGGGGTGGCGGCTGAGCGCCTCGGTGTCGCTGCGCAGTCGCCGCGCCGCGGCGACCTCCTTGCGCCAGTTCAGACCGATGTCCCACGGCCCAGCGCTCACGAGCTGTTCGGGAGCGTTGCCGCGCCGGTTGCCGGCGACGTAGCACGTGCTGACGGCGACGAGGTGGGGGGTTACGCCGAGCGCGTTCAGCGTGTCGGCGATGCGAGGCGGGCCGAGCAGGTTGATCTCGACGGCCAGGTCGAGCGGACTGTCGAAGGAGACAGCGGCCGCCGAGTGGATGACGATGTCGCAGGTCGACAACAGCGCACGATCGGCATCGCTGAGGCCCAGTCCGTCGGTGCTCACGTCACCGGCGATGGCCGTGACGCGGCGGGCGATCATCTCGTCGAACGCCTCTGCGTCAGCCTCCACGAGCTCGGCCTTGAGGCGGTCGAACGCGTTGTTCTTGAAGATCTCGCGGCGTGCACGCTCGGTGGGGTCGTGGCGCTTGCTGGGCCGGATGAGCAGCACGAGCTCGCAGCCGGGGGCGCTACGCAGCAGCCGCTCAACGAGCGCGGTGCCGACGAATCCGGTGCTGCCGGTGATGGCGATCCGTTTCCCTGAGAGCTGCTCGGCGATCATGCGGGACCCTTTCTAGCACAATCGTCTACCATGTGGTAGAGAGTGGTTGTCCGCAGCGTCATCGACGCCCGAGAACGAACATGACCAGGAAATCATCCACCCGCGAACGCATCCTCGATGCGGCGACCGACATGTTCGGCCTGCGCGGGGTGGAAGCGGTCTCGCTCGACGTGATCGCCGGAGAGGTCGGCGTCGCCAAGCAGACGCTCCTGTACTGGTTCCCGAGCAAGGACGACCTCGTGCAGGCCGTGCTCGACGCTGCGGTCCTCGAGCTGTCCGTCGGCGTCGAGGCAGCGATCCGGGCCACCTCCGACGATCCGCTCGACCGCATCGATGCGGTGGTGCGGGCGGTGTTCCGCCCGGCCGTGCGACGACCGGCGTTGCTCGGGTTGATCCGGGAGATCAGCCGCTTGTCGGCCCCGTCGGGCGACCGGCTGGCGGCCGCCCTGGAGCCGCTCGTCGGGCGCGCCGTCGGGTACCTGCGACGGGAGATGGATCTCGGCAGGCTCCGTCGCGCCGATCCGCGACTCGTTGCGGCGCTCTGCTACGCGACCGTCACGGGGATCGCCACCGAGCCCGAGGCTCTGCGGGCGGTGGGGTGGCAACCCTCCACCGTGGAGCTGCGCCGGTTGCGCAACGAGTTGCTCGCCTTCCTGCGCGCGGCGCTCTCCCCGAACTGACTCAGCTCTGCGTGTTCCGCCGCCGCCGGCGATGGCGCTCGAGCGCGAGCCGTACCAGTTCGTCGATCAGCCCCGCATACGTCATGCCACTCGCGATCCACAGCTTCGGATACATCGAGATCGGCGTGAATCCGGGGAGCGTGTTCACCTCGTTGAGCAGGAACCCGCGGCCGCCCTCCTCGAAGAAGAAGTCGACACGCGACAGGCCTTCACAGCGGAGCGCGTTGAACGCGCGGATGGCAAGAGCCTGCACCTCGGCGGTCTGAGCAGGGGAGAGGGGCGCAGGGATGATCGACTGCGAACCGTCGTCGACGTACTTGTCGGCGTAGTCGTAGAACTCGGCGCCAGGGACGATCTCGCCGGGCAAGCTGGCGCGGGGCTCGAGGTTGCCCAGGACACCAACCTCGATCTCGCGTCCGACGATCGCCTCCTCGACGACGATCCATTCGTCGTAGGTGAGCGCAAGTTGGATCGCGTCGCGGACGGCTTCCACCGTCTTGGCCTTGCTGACACCCACGCTGGAACCCATGTTGGCCGGCTTGACGAACACGGGCAGGCCGAGCTCGAGGGCAATCGCGGCCGGGGTGCCGGGCGTGACTTCGCTGGCTCGGAAGGCGAGGTGTCGCGCCTGGGGGATGCCGTGGCTCGCCGCCACTTGCTTGGCCATTGCCTTGTCCATGGCAACGGCGGACCCGAGGACGCCCGTGCCGACGTACGGGAGATCGGCCAGCTCCAACATGCCCTGGATGGTGCCGTCCTCGCCGAGAGGCCCATGGAGGAGCGGCACGACGACTGTGGTCGCATCACCGGTCGGTGTGATCGCCGACGTCGGCTCGATGACCGTGCCGCCGGCATCGAGACGACCCGGCAAGGCATCGGGACCTTCGGCCAACGCGGCCTGCGCACCCGACGCCAGCGACCATCGCCCGTCGCGCCCGATGCCGATCGGGGTGATGCGGTACTTCGCAGGGTCAGCAGCCCGCAACACGTGGGCCGCGGTGGTGCAGCTCACGTCGTGCTCGGCCGACTGGCCGCCGAACACCACGATGAGGTGGATGCGCGCGTCGGGACTCATGTGGTCCCCGACGGTACCGTGTCCGGTCATGCGATTCCGAGCAAGCGAAGTGGCGGCGGCCACGGGTGGCCGGCTGGTCGGCCCGGACGCCGAGATCGACGGCGTGTCCTTCGACTCGCGCTCGTTGCAGGCCCGCCAGCTGTTCGTTCCCCTGGTCGCTGACCGCGACGGCCACGAGTTCATCCCGGGTGCACTGGAGCGAGGCGCGGCCGCCTATCTCACCGATCGGGCGTCACATGGCGGTACGGCGATCGAGGTGCCCGACACACTCCGGGCCTTGATGCAGTTGGCGACCGTGATGCGTGGCCGCTTCGACGGCCAGGTCATCGGGATCACCGGCTCGGTGGGCAAGACGTCGACCAAGGACATGGCCTGGGCGGCAATCGGCGCCAGCCGGCGCACGTGGGCCAACGAGCGAAGTTTCAACAACGAGCAGGGGCTGCCGACCACCCTGCTCAACCTTCCCCCGCACACCGAAGTGCTGATGCTGGAGATGGGGATGCGCGGGTTCGGCGAGATCGCCGCGCTGTGCGCGATCGGCAGGCCGTCGATCGGGGTCGTCACTCGTGTCGCCGAGGCGCACAGCGATCGGGTGGGCGGCATCGAGGGAGTGGCCAGAGCCAAGGCTGAGTTGATCGAGGCCCTGCCCGCGATCGGCACGGCCATCCTCAACGCCGACGACCCGCGCGTGCGGGCGATGGCCGCCCGATCGGCCGCACCGGTCGTGCTATACGGCGAGGCACCGGACGCGGAAGTGCGCATCGGCAACGTCCGACTCGACGAGCTCGCTCGGGCGTCGTTCGAGTTGCACACCCCATGGGGTGAGGTGGGTGTTCGACTCGGCGTGTCGGGGCGACACATGGTCGGCAACGCCGCCGCGGCGCTCGCGTGTGTCGGGGTCGTCGGCGCCGACCTGGCCGCGGGAGCACTGGTGCTCGAGGGCGTCGGCCTCAGTGCCATGCGGATGGAGGTCCGAACTGCGGCCAGCGGAGCGATCGTGCTGAACGACAGCTACAACGCCAACCCCACCAGCATGCGCGCTGCGCTCGATGCGCTGGCGGCATTGCCCGCGACGCGTCGGGTCGCAATTCTCGGTCTCATGGCGGAGATCAGCGACCCGGTCGCCGAGCACCGAGCGATCCTCGCCTACGCCGACGACCTCGGCATCGACGTGATCGCCGCCGGCACCGACCTCTACGGGCTGCCCGGCACGAACGATGTCGTGGCCGCGCTCGGCTCAGTCGCCGGCGGAGATGCCGTGCTCGTCAAAGGTAGCCGTGTGGTCGGGCTGGAGCGTGTGGCCGCCGTGCTGCTCGGCGATGGCGTCGATCTTGGCGATGTTGCAGTACCAGCCGAGGAACAGCGCCCACACGGCGCCACCGAGTAGCACCCACCTCGCTCCGATCGCGTCCATCACGGGGGCGAACACCAGGTTGCCCAACGGCACCGTGCCACCGAACGCCATGAACCACAGCGCCATCACCCGACCGCGTTCGTGGTCCTCCAGACGGCTCTGCAGGATCGTGCTCATCGACGTGGTCGTACCGAAGTAGGCGAAGCCGAGCAAGCCTCCGGAGACGAAGGCCCACAGCGGTTGGCGCACGACCGCGAACACCGCCAGGAACAGCCCGAATGCGACGAACCCCTGACGGATGAGGCGGCGTGTGTCGTAGTGGACGAACACCGTGCCGATGGCAAGACCGCCGAGGCACGCGCCCAGGCCCCAGGTGGCGTAGAGCCACTCGTAGGTGGTGGAGCCCTTCTGGATGCCGAAGTTGAGGCGCGCCACCGCCGCGAAGAGGCCGACGTAGGGCAGCGAGAGCAGTGAGAACGTGAACAGGGTGACGAGGAGTCTGCCGACCGGTTTGTTCTCCTGGGCGATGCGGAGCCCCGCGGTGAGCTGACGGACTCCGGGTTCGCGATCGGGGACGAAGACCTGTTTGATCTGCGTCCGGATGAGTGCGCCGATCACGAAGAGGTACGTCACCGCGTTGATCAGGAAGATCTGGGCGATCGACACGCCGGCAGATCGCAGGACGGCGACGACGATCGGTCCGACGACTCGCGAGCCGTTGATCATCGCCGAGTTGAGTGACACGGAGCCGTTGATGTCGGCCCTGCTGACCAGTGTGGGCAACATGGCCGACCATGCCGGCGCGTTGAGCGCGTTGCCCACGCCGACGCCGAGCGCGACGAGGAAGAGCGACCAGATGGGCGCATCCGTCGCAGCCAGGGGAGCGAGGGCTGCGGAGAACAACAGTTGGACGAACTGCATCGCGATGAGCCAGCGGCGCCGATCGAAGCGGTCAGCGATGACGCCGGCGGGAATGGAGAGGAAGAGCAGCGGACCGAGCTGCGCGAAGACCATGATCCCGACCGTCGACGCCTTCCCCGTTCGGTCGTACACGTAGAGCGGGAGCAGCACGTTCTGCATCCACGTTCCGATGTTCGACGCGAAGCTCGCCGCCCACATCCGCCGGAACTTGGGATACGCGAGGGCAGCGCGGGCGCTGCCCGGGGTGAATGCGTGTCGGATGTCGTCGGTGTCAGGCGTGGTCATCGGGTGCTCGTCGGAGGGCCGGTCGCAAGGCCGTTCGGGCCGACTGGGGAGTCTTGACCGGTGGGTCAAGACTAGAAGGCTCGGTCCCTGCGCGCGTGGTCGACGGATGTCACACTTGCCACATGCCTGCAGATTCCTCGACAGCCACCGAGATGGCCCCTACGAACGACCGTTGCGTCCGATTCGGGACCTATCCGGAGTGCCCACTGTGTGGTGGCGACCTTCGCGCCGAACATGCCCACTTCAAGTGCGCCGGGTGCGGCTGGCGCGACAGTTGCTGCGACTGATGGCGACGGACAGCGCGTCGTTCTCGGCCCTGTCGGCAACCGTCGATGGTGCGCGTGGAGAGCTCGTCCTCAACCTGCCCGAGAAGCTCAATCCTCTCAGCAGCGAGACCCTGGCCGAGATCGAGTCGGCAGCGCGCTGGTTCGACGAGCACCACGACCTGAAGGTGGTGGTGGTCCGAGGCGCTGGTCGAGCGTTCTCCGCCGGAGCCGATCTGTCGGCGTTCAGCACCGCAGCGCCGATGGAGGATCGTCAGGTCGGCTGGAGGATGGCACGCGCCCTCGACGAGATGCGCGCCGTCACGGTCGCCCGACTCCATGGCTGGTGCGTGGGCGGGGGCTTGGTGGTCGCCGCGGGATGCGACCTGCGCATCGCGGCCGACACGGCGCGGTTCAGCATTCCCGAGGTCGACCTCGGGATTCCCTTGGCATGGGGTGGGATCCCACGATTGGTCCGCGAGATCGGGCCGGCGTTGACGAAGGAGCTCGTGATGACCTGCCGCCCCTTCGACGCTGCCGAGGCCAAGGCGGCGGGCTTCCTCAACCGAGTGGTGCCCGAGGCGGATCTCGACGCCGAGGTCGAGGCGCTCGTACAGGTGCTGCTCGCGAAACCGAAGTTGGCGCTGCTCGAGACCAAGGCGCACGTCAACGCGGTCACCGAGAGCATGGTCGGCACGGGTCGCAGCTGGGCCGACGCCGACGGCCTCGGCGCCGGCCTTCGCGATCCCGAAGGTCGGGCAAGCGCTCAGGCCTACGTGGAGCGTCTGCGCTCGAAGCGGTGAGGCCGACTCCTCGGCATCGCAGGCCCGAAAACATGCGCCCTGGGCCTGGAGTAGGGC
>JBBQTC010000017.1:0-53478 GCA_038234785.1 Acidimicrobiales bacterium | reverse complement strand
CCGAGATGGTGATGCCGGGCGACAACGTGGAGATCACTGTCGAGTTGGGCAAGCCGATCGCGATGGACGAGGGTCTTCGTTTCGCCATCCGTGAGGGTGGCCGTACCGTGGGCGCCGGCCGCGTCACCAAGATCACGAAGTAAGGACCCCAGATGGCCAGGAACGACAAGCGGGTGAAGATCACCCTCGAGTGCACCGAGTGCAAGCACCGCAACTACATCACGATGAAGTCCAAGATCAACGATCGCGAACGACTCGAGATGAAGAAGTACTGCAACAACGACCGCAAGCACACCGTGCACAAGGAAACGCGCTGACCCCAACCACGGGGTCGCACCTCGAGGGGTGGCTGGTAGCGTTACCGGTCGCCCCCAGAGGGCAGTAGCTCAGCTGGTAGAGCATCGGTCTCCAAAACCGACGGTCGGGGGTTCGAATCCCTCCTGCCCTGCCCATACCCAACATCGCACCCACCTCGTCCGAGGTGAAGAACCGAGCGTACAGATGTCATTGGATGACCTGAACCGAGAGCAGAAGCGTCAGCTGAAGCGCCAGGGTGCCCTGAACGATCAGGGACAACCCACCCGCGCCCCGGCTGCGACGCGCACGAAGAAGGAACGCACCGGCGCGGTGCAGTACCTGCGCGAAGTACGCGACGAGATGCGGAAGGTCTCCTGGCCCAAGTGGCCCGAGGTCCGTCGGTTCTCGATCATCGTCCTCGTCACCGTCATCTTGTACACGGGCTACATCTTCGGACTCGACTCGCTGTTCGGTGTCCTCTCCGGCTGGCTGTACGACTGATCATGAGCAACGACATCACCCCCGACACCACCGAACTCGACGAGACCACCGACGAGGTGATCATCGATCAGGCGACGGCGGACGCGACTGCGTCCGACGACACGCCCTCCGACGACACGCCCTCCGACGTCACCAGCGACGACGTGGTCGACGCGACGTTCGACCTGTCCGCCGAGGCCGATCCCGATGCGGCAGCCGCAGCGGACGACGCCGAAGAGGCCGAGCCGTTCGACGACCCCTGGATCCGTCCGGGTCAGTGGTACGTGGTCCACACGCAGTCCGGGTACGAGAAGAAGGTCACTGCCAACCTCACCGCTCGCATCCAGAGCATGAACATGGAGGAGAAGATCTACGAGATCGTCATCCCCATGGAAGAGGTCGACGAGTTCAAGAACGGTCGCAAGCAGACCGTCCAGAAGAAGGTCTTCCCCGGGTACCTGCTCGTTCGTTGCCAGATGGACGACGACAGCTGGTACTGCATCCGCAACACCCCTGGTGTCACCGGGTTCGTCGGGCAGAGCAAGCAGGGTCAGAAGCCAACGCCGCTGTCGCGGCGTGAGGTGCAGACCTTCCTCGCCGCCAAGGGCGACGGAACGGGTGGCATGCCCACCCGCAAGAAGCCCAAGCTCGATTACGAGGTGGGCGAGAGCGTGCGCGTGAAGGAAGGCCCGTTCGCGGACTTCGCCGGCACGGTCGCCGAGATCAATGCAGATCACATGAAGCTCAAGGTGCTGGTGAACATCTTCGGTCGCGAGACCCTCGTGGAGATGGACTTCAGCCAGGTCAGCAAGCTGTAAGCCCGCTCAGCACCAGCAGGCAACATCACAAGGAAGTAGTCAGTCATGGCAAAGAAGAAGGTCGCTGCGATCGTCAAGATCCAGATCCCCGCAGGCAAGGCCACTCCGGCCCCGCCCGTGGGTACCGCGCTCGGGCCGCACGGCGTGGGCATCATGGACTTCGTCAAGCAGTACAACGCTGCCACCGAGTCCCAGGTCGGCACGATCATCCCCGTGGAGATCACCATCTTCGAGGACCGCACGTTCACGTTCGTCCTCAAGACCCCGCCGGCCCCCGTGCTGCTCCGGGAGAAGGCCAAGATCGCCAAGGGTTCCTCGAACCCCGGCAAGGCCACCGCCGGCAGCGTCACCGAGGCCGACATCGAAGAAGTCGCCAAGATCAAGATGCCCGACCTCAACGCCTACGACCTCGAGGCCGCGAAGCAGCAGATCCGTGGCACGGCCCGCTCCATGGGCCTCACCGTCACCGCCTGAAATCCAGTTCCACCACCGCTCGACCGGGATCACCTCGCCCGGCGGCGTCAACCCTGAGGGAGACACTCATGTCCGGCAAGAAGTTCGCTGATGCGACCAAGAAGTACGATCGTGACCAGCTGTTCACGCCCACCGAGGCGCTGAACCTGGTGAAGACCTTGGCTCCGGCCAAGTTCGACGAGACCATCGACGTGGCCGTGCGCCTCGGCGTCGATCCCCGTAAGGCCGACCAGATGGTGCGCGGCACCGTCGGTCTGCCCAGCGGCACCGGCAAGGACGTGCGCGTCGCCGTCTTCGCTTCCGGAGAAGCCGCCCAGCAGGCCCGCGATGCGGGCGCCGACCTGGTGGGTGCCGATGATCTCGCCGCCGAGATCGAGAAGGGCAACTTCAACTTCGACGTGGCCATCGCCACTCCCGACATGATGCCGCTCGTCGGTCGTCTCGGTCGGGCGCTCGGCCCCCGTGGCCTCATGCCGAACCCGAAGACGGGCACCGTCACCAACGACGTCGCCCGCGCGATCGGCGAGTTCAAGGGCGGCAAGGTCGAGTACCGCACCGATCGCTACGGCAACGTGCACGTGCAGCTCGGCAAGGTGAGCTTCGAGCTCGACGCCATCGAGGCCAACTTCCGGGCGGTGCTCGACGAGCTCCAGCGCGCGAAGCCGGCATCGGCCAAGGGCCGTTACCTCCGCAAGATCACGGTCAGCTCCACCATGGGGCCTGGTGTCAGGGTCGACACCAACCGTCTCCGCCCCGAGGTGTGACCACTCCGTCCCTCGTCACCGACCGCCTGACGCTGTCGCCGCTCCGTGCGGACGACGCCGACGGCATGGTCGAGATCTACGCCGACGAGGCGATGTTCACCTTCACCGGCGGTGAGTCGATGGACGCCGATCTCCTTCGCCGACGTTACGAACAGCTCGAAACCGGTTGGAACCACGACCGGTCCGAGCGCTGGTACAACTGGATCCTGCGCGTCGGAGATGACTCGGCGCCGGTCGGCGCCATGCAGGCCACTGTCGCCGCTGATCGGTCGTGGGCCGCAGTCGCGTGGGAGATCGGCGTCGCCCACCAGGGTCGGGGCCTGGCGTCGGAGGCCGCCGGTGCCGTGGTCGCATGGCTCCGTTCGTCGGGCGTCGCCCGGATCACCGCGACGATTCATCCCGACCATGCCGCCTCGGCGCGGGTTGCCGCGAAGCTCGGCCTGGCGCCCACGGACGAGGTCGACGACGGCGAGGTCGTGTGGGCCATCCCCTCTGGATGACGCGCCCTGTTGGTGCATCGCCGAGCGCCCGTTAGCCTGAGCGCTCACATACCGGTCGCTCGCCGTAGACCGCTGGCCCAATCCTGTTCAGGTGCGGACAATGGAACTCGTTCCACCAGCCGAGGTGAATACTCGCCGGATCGTTCGCAGTCCCGCCGTCAAAGTCGGTTCCTTCGTTCGCTCCTCGCGGTGTTCGCTGTTTGCGAGCACTCCGAGTCGAAGCGAAAGGAGGTGTACAGAATGACGACAGAAAATCCCCGTGCAGAAAAGGTTGCGGTGGTCGAAGAGATCACCGACAAGCTGAAGTCCGCCGATGCGGTGTTCATCACCGAGTACCGCGGCATGAGCGTCGGCCAACTCGCCACGCTGCGCAAGCAGCTGCGAAGCGCAGGCGGCGAGTACAAGGTGTACAAGAACACCCTCGCCCGGTTCGGCGCACAGAACGCAGGCCTCGACGGTCTCACCGAATTGCTGGTGGGTCCCTCGGGCATCACGTTCGCCTCGGGCGACATCGCCGCGGTGGCCAAGAGCCTCCGTGACGCCGCCAAGGCCAACCCGATGCTGATCGTCAAGGGTGGGTCCATGGGCAGCACAGTGCTGACCGCGAAGGACATCGACGCCCTTGCCGAACTGCCCAGCCGCGAGACCCTGCTGGCGATGTTCGCCGGTGCGCTGCAAGCGCCGCTGGTGAAGACCGCCGGTCTGTTGCAGGCATTGCCCCGCAACTTTGCCTATGGCCTCAAGGCCCTCATCGATCAGAAGGAAGCTGCCTGAGCAGCTCCACTTCGCACTGACTCACCACACGTAACAAGAACTCACACAGGAGAAAAGTCCAATGTCGATCGCAACGATCCTCGACGAAATCAGCGCACTCACCGTCATCGAGCTCAAGGAGCTCCTCGACGCATTCGAAGAGAAGTTCGGCGTCACCGCCGCTGCCCCGGTCGCGGTTGCCGCTGCCGGTGCCGCCGGTGCCGCCGCTGCCCCGGCCGAGGAGGAGAAGGACGAATTCGACGTCATCCTCACCGATGCCGGTGCCCAGAAGATCCAGGTCATCAAGGTCGTGCGCGAGCTGACCAGCCTGGGCCTCAAGGAGGCCAAGGACCTCGTCGATGCGGCCCCGAAGCCGGTCCTCGAGAAGGCCACCAAGGAAGCCGCAGAAGCAGCCAAGGCCAAGCTGGCCGAGGCCGGCGCCAGCGTCGAAGTCAAGTGATCCCTGCGGCGACGCCGCGTTGATCCAACGAGGGACCCGGGGTTCGCCCCGGGTCCCTTGCGCGTCCGGGCCCTCGGACGGGCGTGGGCGTGGGTTCCGCGGTCGTCTCACCACCCTCTGCGACCAGGTGTGGAGCAACCCGCCAGGCCCTGACGCATCGGAAAGCCTTGACATCATGGGGTTTGGAGGCTTACCGTTCCGCCCAACGAATCGCCGCCGGGCTCCTGCTCGAGCGGTTGACGACCGCGTTCCTCGCGGATAGGCTCGACCGTTGCCGTGCGTTCCGTGTCCCGCTACTCCTTTGTATCAGTGACCCTGCGCGCCCCCATGCCGATTGAGACTGAGGAGTAAGCCTGTGGCCTCTCGTTCCGTGTCCCGCGAGCGCTATTCGTTCGCCAACCTGACCGAGCCGTTGGAGCTCCCCGACCTCATCGCGGTGCAGCGCGAGAGCTTCGAGTGGTTCTTGAACGAAGGTCTCGCCGAGACCTTCCGCGACATCTCGCCGATCAAGGACTTCAGTGAAGCCCTCCAGCTCGAGCTGGAGTTCGATCCCGACGACGAAGATCTTCGCCCGCCGCCCAAGTTCACGGTCGACGAGTGCAAGGAAAAGGACATGACCTACAGCGCGCCGATCTTCGTGCGCGCCCGGTTTATGAACCGCAACACCGGTGAGATCAAGGAGCAGACGGTGTTCATGGGCGACTTCCCCATGATGACCGAGAAGGGCACCTTCATCATCAACGGCACCGAGCGCGTCGTCGTGTCGCAGCTCGTCCGGTCGCCCGGCGTCATCTTCGAGCCGGGTGAGCGGTTCCGCCTTCGTAACCTCAGCAAGCACCAGCTCGTCAAGGGCACGATCCACCCGTACCGCGGTGAGTGGCTCGAGTTCGACGTCGAGCAGAAGCCCGGCAAGGACGTCACCGCCGGCACCCGCGTCGCCCGCAAGCGTCGTATGGGCATCTTCACCCTCCTGCGCGCGCTCGGCTACGACGAAGAGCACGCACCCGGGTTCATCGATCGCTTCGTCGGCCACTTCGATTTCCTCGAGGGTCAGTGGGAGAAGGAGCGCCACCTGGCGCCCACCCAGAACGAGGCACTCGTCGAGATCTACAAGCGGGCCCGTCCGGGCGAGCCGCCCACGGTCGAGTCGGCCAAGGCGTACTTCCGCAATGCGTTCTTCGAGAACCGTCGCTACGACCTCAGCCGTGTCGGTCGCTACAAGCTCGACCGCAAGCTCGGCACCGAGATCGCCAAGCTCGACTCGCTCTTCGGCAAGGGCACCATCGAGATCGGCTCGTTCTTCCAGGCCGACAACGACAACCCCGAGAAGCGCGGCGTGTCGAGCGACCCCGACGACGAGCACGTGTTGCGCCCCAACGAGGTGCTCGCCGCCGTCAGCTACATGCTGCACCTCGTCAAGCAGGAGCCTGGCTACCGCCTCGACGATCAGGACCACTTCGCCAACCGTCGCATCCGCAGCGTCGGCGAGCTGATCCAGAACCAGGTGCGGATCGGTCTCAGCCGCATGGAGCGCGTCGTCCGCGAGCGCATGACCACCCAGGACGTGGAAGCGATCACGCCGACCACGCTGGTGAACATCCGCCCGGTGGTCGCCGCCATCAAGGAGTTTTTCGGCACCTCGCAGCTGTCGCAGTTCATGGACCAGGTGAACCCGCTGTCGGGCCTCACCCACCGTCGTCGTCTGTCGACACTCGGGCCCGGTGGCCTCAGTCGTGAGCGCGCCGGCTTCGAAGTCCGCGACGTCCACTTCAGCCACTACGGCCGGATGTGCCCGATCGAGACGCCGGAAGGTCCGAACATCGGTCTCATCGGCGCGTTGTCGACCTTCGCCCGCGTGAACCCGTACGGGTTCATCGAGACCCCGTACCGCGTGGTCAAGAACGGCAAGGTCACCGGCGAGATCCGGTACATGGCGGCCGACGAGGAAGAGAACTACGTCGTCGCCCAGGCCAACACGCCGATCAACGAGAACGGTACGTTCAAGGACGCCCGCGTCCTCGTGCGCCGCAGCCCGCAGGCCGCCAGCCTGGAGGATCTGCGCAAGATGCTCGAGGCCGAGAGCTTCTTCGGTGCCACCACCGACATCGCATCGGTGCCGCCCGAGGAAGTGCAGCTCATGGACGTGAGCCCGAAGCAGATCGTCTCGGTCGCCACGGCACTCATCCCGTTCCTCGAGCACGACGACGCCAACCGTGCCCTGATGGGCGCCAACATGCAGCGTCAGGCCGTGCCGTTGGTGCGCGCCGAGGCGCCGTACATCGGCACCGGCATCGAGGACCGCGCCGCACGCGACGCAGCCGACCTGATCCAGTCCACCGGCGACGGCGAGGTCGTGGAAGTCAGCGGCGACAGCATCACGGTGAACTACAAGGACGGCGGCAAGCGGGTGTACCCGCTCAGCAAGTTCCGTCGTTCCAACCAGGACACCTGCATCAACCACCGGCCGCGGGTCAAGGAAGGCGACAAGATCGTCAAGGGCACCATCCTCGCCGACGGTCCCAGCACCGATCACGGCGAACTGGCGCTCGGCAAGAACCTGCTCGTCGCGCTGCTGCCGTGGGAGGGCTACAACTTCGAGGACGCCATCATCCTCTCCGAGCGACTGGTGAAGGACGACGTGCTCACGTCGATCCACATCCACGAGCACGAAGTCGATGCCCGCGACACCAAGCTCGGCCCGGAGGAGATCTCCCGCGACATCCCGAACCTCAGCGACGACATCCTGCGCGACCTCGACGACCGAGGCATCATCCGCGTCGGCGCCGAGGTCGGTCCCGGCGACGTGCTCGTCGGCAAGGTCACGCCCAAGGGCGAGACCGAGCTCACGCCCGAGGAGCGCCTGTTGCGCGCGATCTTCGGCGAGAAGGCCCGAGAGGTCCGCGACACCAGCCTCAAGGTGCCCCACGGCGAGAGCGGCAAGGTCATCGATGTGAAGGTCTTCACCCGTGAGGACGGCCACGAGCTGCCCCCCGGCGTGAACCAGTTGGTCCGCGTGTACGTCGCCCAGAAGCGCAAGATCAGCGTCGGCGACAAGCTCGCCGGCCGTCACGGCAACAAGGGTGTCATCTCCAAGATCCTTCCGCTCGAGGACATGCCCTACATGGCCGACGGCAGTGCGGTCGACATCATCCTCAACCCGCTCGGCGTGCCGAGCCGTATGAACGTCGGCCAGGTGCTCGAAGCGCACCTCGGCTACGCGGCCCGTTGGGGCTGGACCGACGTGAAGAACGGCAACAAGGCCGTCGGCGACGCACCGATCCGTGGTACCGAGACCAAGACCCGCCCCACCACCAAGCCGAGCACGTTCATCGCCACCCCGGTGTTCGACGGTGCTCACTGGGACGAGAACGAGGCCGCCGGCAAGCACCCGACGATCCAGAGCATCTTCGACAACCTCAACCCCGAGAGCGTCGACGGTGTGCGGCTCATCCAGCACGACGGCAAGACCACGTTGTACAACGGCCGCACCGGCCTCCCGTACGACAACCCCGTCACGGTCGGCTACATGTACATCTTGAAGCTCGCCCACCTGGTCGACGACAAGATCCACGCCCGCTCCACCGGCCCGTACAGCATGATCACCCAGCAGCCACTCGGTGGCAAGGCGCAGTTCGGTGGCCAGCGATTCGGCGAGATGGAAGTGTGGGCCCTCGAGGCCTACGGTGCGGCGTACTGCCTGCAGGAGCTGCTGACCATCAAGTCCGACGACGTGCTCGGCCGCGTGAAGGTCTACGAGGCCATCGTCAAGGGCGAGAACATCCCCGAGCCCGGCATTCCCGAGAGCTTCAAGGTGCTCATGAAGGAAATGCAGGCGCTCTGCCTCAACGTCGAGGTCCTCGCCAGCGATGGCTCGGAGATCGAGATGCGTGAGATGGACGAAGACGTGTTCCGCACCGCCGAGGAGCTGGGCATCGACATCAGCCGCAACGAACGCGGCACCGACGAAGACGACCGCGAGCGTGAGGCCCGTCGGGCCGCCCGCACGAGCGGCTACTGAGACTGACGACTGAGAACGAGAGGCGACGCGATGCTCGACGTGAACATGTTCGACCAGCTGAAGATCGGTTTGGCTACGGCCGACCAGATCCGACTGTGGTCCCACGGTGAAGTGAAGAAGCCGGAAACCATCAACTACCGCACCCTGCGTCCCGAGAAGGACGGGCTCTTCTGCGAGAAGATCTTCGGGCCCACTCGCGACTGGGAGTGCTACTGCGGCAAGTACAAGCGCGTGCGTTTCAAGGGCATCATCTGCGAGCGGTGTGGCGTCGAAGTCACCCGTTCGAAGGTGCGCCGCGAGCGCATGGGCCACATCGAGCTGTCCGCTCCAGTGGTCCACATCTGGTACCTGCGCGGTACCCGGAGCTGGCTCGCGTACCTGCTTGCCGGCCTGGAGCCGAAGGAAGAGCTGAAGGCCAAGCAGCTCGAGAAGGTCATTTACTTCGCCGCCAACCTGGTCACCTGGGTCGACGAGGAGAAGCGTCACACCGACCTCCCGAGCCTCGAGGCCGAGTTCAACGAGGAGCGCGAAGCGATTCGCAAGGAGCTCGAGCTCGCCATCGACCGCCGCTACAAGGAGCTCGAGGACGAGGCCACTCGGAGCGAGGCCGAAGGTGCCGACGCTCGCAAGCTGAAGACCGCCGCGGAGAAGGAGATCACCAATATCCGCGAGCGCTACGAGATGGAGCTCGATCTGCTCGCCCGCACCTGGGACGAGTTCCGCAGCCTCCACTCTCGCTTGATCATCGACGACGAACTGCTGTGGCGTGAGCTGCGCGACCGCTTCGGTGACTACTTCGAAGGTGGCACCGGCGCCGACGCGATCAAGTCGCTCATCGACCGGATCAACTTCGACGAGGAGGAGATCAAGCTCCGCGACGCGATCGACCACACGTCGAGCGGCCGCAAGCCCCTTTCCGCGCAGCGTCGTCAGAAGGCCATCAAGCGGCTGAAGATCGTCGCCTCGTTCAACCAGCGCGACGAGCACGGCCGTCGCCTGAACGACCCGAAGGCCATGATCCTCGACGTGGTGCCGGTGATCCCGCCGGAACTGCGCCCGATGGTGCAGCTCGACGGTGGCCGCTTCGCGACCTCTGACCTCAACGACCTGTACCGCCGCGTGATCAACCGGAACAACCGTCTGAAGCGTCTGCTCGATCTCGGTGCCCCTGAGATCATCGTCAACAACGAGAAGCGCATGCTCCAGGAGGCCGTCGACGCCCTGTTCGACAACGGCCGTCGTGGCCGTCCCGTCACCGGCCCGGGCAACCGTCCGCTGAAGTCGCTCTCCGACATGCTCAAGGGCAAGCAGGGTCGCTTCCGTCAGAACCTGCTCGGAAAGCGCGTCGACTACTCGGGCCGTTCGGTCATCGTGGCCGGCCCCACCCTGAAGCTGCACCAGTGCGGCCTGCCCAAGTTGATGGCGCTCGAGCTGTTCAAGCCGTTCGTGATGAAGCGCCTCGTCGACCTCGAACTGGCGCAGAACATCAAGAGCGCAAAGCGCATGGTCGAGCGGCGTCGCCCGCAGGTGTGGGACGTCCTCGAGGACGTCATCAAGGAACACCCGGTGCTGCTCAACCGTGCACCGACCCTGCACCGCCTCGGCATCCAGGCCTTCGAGCCGGTGCTGGTCGAGGGCAAGGCGCTGCAGATCCACCCGTTGGTCTGCACGGCGTTCAACGCCGACTTCGACGGTGACCAGATGGCCATCCACGTGCCGCTGTCGGCAGAGGCGCAGGCCGAGGCCCGCGTGCTGATGCTCAGCGCCAACAACATCCTGTCGCCGGCGTCGGGTCGCCCGATCGTGACCCCCAGCCAGGACCTCATCATCGGTGGCTACTGGCTCACCGAGATCCGTCCCGAGGCCCCGGGTGCCGGGCGGACGTTCCGTCACCTGTGGGAAGTGCTGCGTGCGATGGACGAGGGTGCGCTGCACCTCCACTCGCCCATCGTCATGCGTCGCCCCGCGCAGGACGGCCGACCGGTCGACACCTACGAAACCACCGCTGGACGCCTGCTGTTCGAAGAGGCGCTGCCCCCGGACTACCCGTCCCGCTTCGGTCACATCGATGCCGTGATCAAGAAGAAGGAAATGGGCGTCATCGTGGAGCGCCTCAGCGACCACTACAACAAGAGCCTGGTGGCGTCGTCGCTCGACGCGATCAAGAACCTCTGCTACCGCTACGCCTCCCAGAGCGGCCTCACCGTCTCCATCGACGACGTCAAGACGCCGAAGAAGAAGAAGGAGCTGCTCGAGGAGCACGAGGCCATGGCCGACAAGGTCGAGAGCCAGTTCCGTCGCGGCATCATCACCGACGGCGAGCGCCGTCAGCAGGAAGTGCGCATCTGGACCGACGCCACGGCGAAGGTGCAGAAGGCGATGGAGGACGAGTTCAAGGCGCAGCAGTTCAACCCGATCGACATGATGGTCGGCTCGGGTGCTCGCGGCAACATGACGCAGATGCGTCAGATCGCCGGCATGCGCGGCCTCGTGGCCAACCCTCGTGGCGACATGATCCCGCGGCCGATCAAGAAGAACTTCCGTGAGGGCCTCGAGACGCTCGAGTACTTCATCGCCACCCCGGGTGCTCGAAAGGGCCTCGTCGACACCGCGCTGCGTACCGCTGACTCGGGCTACCTCACACGTCGTCTCGTCGACGTCGCCCAGGAGCTCATCGTCCGCGAGCCCGACTGTGGCAGCAACCTCGGTCTGTGGATCGAGCACGTCGAGGCCGACACGGCGAACCGCCGGAGCCACCTCGAGACCAAGCTGTTCGGGCGGGCACTCTCGGCCGACGTGAAGCTCTCCGACGGCTCGGTGCTGCCGCGCAACACCATCATCGGCGACATCGAGATGGCGGCGCTGCGCGACGACCCGGCAATCGACCGGATCCGTGTGCGGTCCGTGGTGACCTGCGACGCCGAACTCGGCGTGTGTGCGCTCTGCTACGGCCGTTCGCTCGCGACCGGCAAGTCCATCGAGCTCGGCGAAGCGGTGGGCGTCATCGCCGCCCAGTCCATCGGCGAGCCCGGCACCCAGCTGACGATGCGGACCTTCCACACCGGCGGTGTGGCGGGCAAGGACATCGCCGGCGGTCTGCCTCGCGTGGTCGAGCTCTTCGAGAGCCGCACCCCACGCGGTTCGGCCCGTCTGGCCCGAGCCACCGGCGTGGTGCGCATCGGCGACGACGAGGGCAAGGGCATCCCGGTCACGGTCATCGACGACCAGGGTGAGGAGCACCAGATCGTGCTCCCCACCGGCAGCCGGCCGATCATCACCGACGGCGCCGAGGTCAAGGCCGGCGACCCGATCACCGACGGCCCCTTCGATCCGAAGGAGCTCATGGAGATCAAGGGCATCCGCGAGACGCAGCTGTACCTGGTGGAGGAAGTCCAGAAGGTGTACCGCGACCAGGGTGTGTCGATCCACGACAAGCACATCGAGCTCATCGTGCGTCAGATGACGCGCCGGGTCGGCGTGCAGGAGCCGGGTGACACCGGGTTCCTGCCCGGCGAGCGTGCCGATGCCAAGGTCTTCCGCGACACCAACCGCCGCATGGTGGAGGGGGGCAAGAAGCCCGCCGAGGGTCGTCCCGAGATCATGGGCATCACCAAGGCGTCGCTGGCCACCGAGAGCTGGCTGTCGGCGGCCTCCTTCCAGGAGACCACCCGGGTGCTCACCGAAGCGGCCATCGACGGCAAGGGCGACAGCCTGCTGGGCCTCAAGGAGAACATCATCATCGGCAAGCTCATCCCGGCTGGTACCGGCATGATGCGCTACCGCGAGTTCACCGTCGAGGCGCCGGAGTACGAGCCGATGGCCTACTTCAGCACCGATGCCGACGAGGATCCTGCGGCGTGGCTGAGCAACATCCACGGCACGTACAGCTCCGACGACAGCCCTGAGGCCGTCGTCGAAGGCTGACGCCCGAATGGTCAGAGCCCGGCAACGGGAGCATGCAGTGAGGAAGGACCCGGGTTCGCCCCGGGTCCTTTCGCGTGATCGATGAGCGAGACGGTTCGGACAGGTGCCGGAACCGCCATCTGTTCCTCGAGCCAGCGCTCGGCTTCCTCGATCAGCTCTGGGTGCGCGCTGCGCCACCCATCGAGTCCTTTGGCCGACCATGCCTGCAGGTTGAGCGCGTCGCGCTTGGCTCGCGCGTCTGCGTCGGCCATCGCCAGCGCTGTGTGGTCGACGACGGGCTCGGGTGCGGTCGGGTGATCGGGCACGCGCTCCTGGGGTGTGCGCACACGCGACAGCAGGTGGATGCCGAGGGCCCGGAGCTGCTTGCCGAACACGATGAGGAACATCGTCGCCGAGAACAGCCGCCAACCGATGTGGAGGTGACGGCCCTCCACCAACGCCTGGACCCACCAGGTGGTCGGCACCACGAACCCGGCGGCGAGCGCGACTCCGATGACGAGCTTGGGTGGGCTCGTGCGGTCCATGTCGTTGGCGAGCAGCCCGGGAACGAAGAGTGGGGTGAGTGCGAGCGACGCGAGATCCAGATGGCTCGACACGCGTGCGCTGAAGAACTGGCTACCGGTCCACAACAGCGTCCACGAGATGAGTGACGAGGTGAGCAGCATCGCCGAGAACTTGCGCCGCCCGAACAGGATCAGCCACCGCATGAGCACGGTGCGAACGAAGATGAAGGAGACGAACGCGACCAGGAACGCAACGGCGACCTGATACGGATCGCCCATGAACATGCCGATGTACGCCGCGCCGACGAAGCCGCCGGACTTGAGGCCGTAGTTGGCGGTGACGGCCCATGAGGCTCCAGCGGAGAGCAGGACGGCGAGGGGCACCCACCGGCTGACGATGCTCATCGATCCGAAGCCCGTCAACGGTGCGAGGTCGTTGACGCCCGGCAGGTTGAGCAGGAGGGCGACGGCGATGGGAGTCGCCACGATCACGCCGGCGAGCAACACCGCCTTGGTGGTGCGCTTGATGCCCTGGCGGCCCATGTCGTGTGCGATCAACGCCGGCACGACGTAGCCGGCCCCCACGAACAGCGGGATCTGCTTCTCCCACAGCCAGTGGCCCTGCGGGCTGAGCTTCAGCATCGTCGCCTGGATGGAGATGGAGATCATCGCCATGACCGTGAACTTGGTGCGGCCGTACAGCATGAACTTGCGACGGATCACCTTGTTGACGAGGAAGTAGCTGATCAGCGAGTTGAGGAACGTCGCCGCAATGACCATCGGGTACACCAGGAAGATGGCGATGTAGCCGGGGACCACGATCGAACCGGTCGTGAGGTGGACGCGCTCGTAGAGCAGCATCGAGGTCACGATGCCGAACAGGAACGCGAAGCGAACGATCTCGGAGGAGAAGAGATAGTCGTGCACTAGGCGGGCTCCGCAGCGTCCTGTTCCGGTGCATCCCAGGGCTCGGCGTCGTGCTCGAAGTACTCCAGCATCATCTCGGCCTGATGGGTGTGGATGTTCACGAAGCCGACGACGAGGACGTGCTCGGTGGGCATCTCGCCGACCATGCGGTCGATGATGTGGTCCACCGAGGGACTGTGGGTGTCGCCGAGGTTCAGGATCCGGTCCAGTGCATACCCGTTGTCGACGAGGAGGTCGGTCACCAGGCCCTCGAAGGCGCCGAAGGTGACGAGGTAGTCGAACGTCAGGTCCTTCACCGCGACCTCGGCGAACTGGATCGCACGACGCTCTCGGTCGGTGCGGTTGTTGAGGATGCCGACCGTCGTGGTCTCGGGCGTCATGAACGGGGTGAGCTTCTCCATCGCGACGACCATCGATTCGCGATCGTTCACTGCGAACAGGTTCGCCCAGGTGACCCGCTTGCCGCGGATGCGCAACTCCTTCATGCGCAGCACGCCGGGATCAGGGTCGGCCCTCACCATTCCGTCCATCGCGATGTTGCGGGGAATGCCGATCAGGTCTGCAATCGCAACCGCGATGGACACGTTCTCCTTGAAGGCGATGTAGTCGAAGCGGTCGATGTCGCTGTCACTGACGACCTCGGGGTCGGCATAGATGACACGTGTCTTGCGCTTCGCCGCGACGGCGTCGATGATCGGGGTGATCTCGGGGTTGGTCTCGGCGGTGACGAGGATGCCGTTGTACGGACAGGTGCTCAGCAGCGACCGGGCGATCTCCGGCAGCGTCTCACCCATCACGTCCTGGTGGTCCTCGCGCACGTTCGTGAGCACGCCGATGTTCGATCGCACGATCATCCGCTCGCTGACCTCTTGGTACTGGGGCTTGAGTGCCATGCACTCGATCACCAGTGCCTGCACCGTGTCGTCGACGTACTTCTCGGACACCTCGATCTGCTCGAGGATGGTCGGCGCCGCCTTGCGATGGATGATCTCGTCGACGCCCTCGCGGTTGATGACCACGGCCTCGGTGCCGGTCGCCTTGCCGATGGTGACGTATCCGGCCTCGCGCAGCATGCCGGCGATGATGCGGGTGACGGTGCTCTTGCCGCGGATTCCGTTGACGTGCACCCGGAACTCGAGTCGGTCGATCCGACGTCGGTGGCGGAGCGATTCCAGCCCCCAGCGGGCCAGCAGCGAAAGGCTGACCAGATAGCCGAAAATGACAGCGATGGGCACGGGGTCATCATCGGCACGTCTTGACCAAAACCTGAGGATTCTCTGCCACTCGTCAGGTCGTTCGGAATGCGGGGAACCAGCAGGTTGCCGCCCTGCTACGCGCGCCTCTAACATTGCAGGGTCCTGTGTGCCGTCTCCGACACCGCAGGTTTCGATCCGTTCGAAGAGGTAGACGCGTGCCCACAATTCAGCAGCTCGTCCGTCAAGGCCGCAGCACCAAGTTCTCGAAGACCAAGACGCCGGCCCTGAAGGGCTCCCCGCAGCGTCGCGGCGTGTGCACCCGTGTGTACACGAACACCCCGAAGAAGCCGAACTCGGCACTTCGCAAGGTGGCCCGTGTGCGTCTCACCAGCGGCGTCGAAGTCACTGCGTACATCCCGGGCGAGGGTCACAACCTGCAGGAGCACAGCATCGTGCTCGTGCGAGGTGGCCGTGTGCGCGACCTGCCGGGTGTGCGTTACAAGATCATCCGCGGCGCGCTCGACGCAGCCGGCGTGAAGAACCGCAAGCAAGCCCGCAGCCGCTACGGCGCCAAGATGGCCAAGTAAGGAACACGACCAATGCCTCGTAAAGGTCCCGCCCCGCGTCGCGAGCTCATGCCCGACCCCATCTACCGGTCGCTGCTCGTCACCCAGATCGTCAACAAGGTCATGCTCCACGGCAAGCGTTCTGTCGCCGAGAAGATCGTGTACGACGCGCTGAAGATGGTCGAAGAGAAGTCCGGCGCCGAGCCGATCGCCTCGCTGAAGCGTGCGGTCGACAACATCAAGCCGCCGCTCGAAGTCCGCAGCCGCCGTGTCGGTGGCGCCACCTACCAGGTGCCCGTTGAAGTGCGGCCCCGTCGGGCCAGCACGCTGTCGATCCGTTGGCTCGTCGACTTCAGCCGTGCCCGCCGTGAGAAGACCATGGCCGAGTGCCTGGCCGGCGAGATCCTCGATGCCTCCAACGGCCTCGGTGCGTCGATCAAGCGTCGCGACGACATGCAGAAGATGGCCGAGAGCAACAAGGCGTTCGCCCACTACCGCTGGTGACCCTGCCGCTGGAGACCCTGCGCCCTCGGCGCACATGAGTTCGACGACCGCCCGCCCTTCGGGGCGGGTGGTTGCCTTTTCGGGTCAGGTCAGTGGTGTGGCCATGCAGTACGACAGCGGTGAATCGATGTAGTCGCCCCATGGTTCGCACGGCGAGAACCCGAAGGCCCTGTAGAGCCCCACGGCCGCGGCAAGGTGCTCGCCCGTCTCGAGGCGGAGCTCGCGGTAGCCGTCGGCGCGTGCGGCGCCTTCGATGGTGTCGAGGACGGCGGCCCCAAGTTTCGCGCCGCGACATTCGGGGTTCGCCCACATCCGCTTCACCTCTGCGGCGTCGTCGGTGATCCGCCGATAGGCGCCGCACGCACGCGGGACGCCGTCGTGGTAGGCAACGAAGAACGCGCCGTTGTCGTCGGTGACGTGTTCGGGGTCGAGCGTGATGTGGCAGATGCCACCCTCGGGCTCGGTCGAGATCAGTTCGTGGTCGAGGGCTTCGAGCATCGGAGGGACGTCGGGATGGTCGAGGCTGCGGCGCACGACCACGGTCGCGGGAAACGTCGACCGCGTGCCGAACGCGTAGGCCGTCGGACCGAACCGATCGAGGAAGGCGAGGCGACGCATGGCCTGTTCGACGGTGGGCGTGGTTCCCGCAGGGATCCACCAGTGGACCAGGCCGGAGCCCGGCTCGAACCAGTTGCCGCGGTGTCGGAGGAAGTCGCGGTGCATGCCGCGAGCGACGAAGTCGCGCAGCGCCTCGGGCGACTCCCACACGCTGAGGTTGACGATGGTGAGCGGGTTCCTGTAGACGGAGATCGAGGTCGCATCGCCGGCGTCGGTCTGCAGTCGCCAGACATACCCGGGAGACGACTCCGCCAGCGCGTTGACCTCGGGGAGCGCGTTCGTGAAGTCGGCGGTGTCGGGGTGGCCGATCGGCGCACGCAATGTGCCGACGTTGAACTGCGCGAGATGGAGCTGCACGTGCACGAGTGTACGGAATTTCGGTTGCACCGTGAAACGCTCTCCGCTACGTTCGCGTAGCGAAATGGAGGACGTCCCCGATGACTGACGCACCGACCGCTTCCCTCGAGGAGCTCGACGGGATCGACCCCGTCGTCTACGAACGCCGCTGGGCGATCCTCGCCACGATGTGTCTGAGCCTGGTGCTGATCGTGGCGACGGTGAGCTCGGTGAACGTCGCCATCCCCAAGTTGGCGGGTTCGTCGCTGAACCCGAGTGACACCCAGATTCTCTGGATCGTCGATGCCTACGCGCTGGTGTTCGCCGCGCTGCTCCTGCCTGCCGGCGCCATCGGCGACCGGTTCGGGCGCAAGGGGGCACTGCTCACCGGCCAGGTGATCTTCATCGTCGCCTCGACCGCCTGTGCATTCATGCCGAACGCCACCTCGCTCATCGCCTGCCGAGCGATCATGGGTATCGGTGCGGCGCTCATCATGCCCTCCACCCTCAGCCTCCTGCAGTCGGCGTTCCCGCGGCGCGAACGGGCGAAGGCGATCGCGATCTGGGCCGGCTTCGCCGGTGCCGGCGGCGCGATCGGTCCCCTCATGGGCGGGTTCCTCGTCGAGCACTACTGGTACGGCTCGGTGTTCCTCGTCGCGGCGCCGATCGCCTTCATCGGACTGGTGGCCTCCGCGATCCTGGCACCGTCCTCGCGCGAGCCGTCGGCCGGCGCGCTCGACCTCGGTGGCGCCGCACTGTCGATCGTCGGCTTCGGCGCGTTGCTGGCAGCCATCATCGAGGGTCCCGAGCGCGGATGGTCGGATCCGCTCGTGATCGTGGGATTCGTGCTGGCCGCAGTGTGTCTCGTCGGCTTCGTCGTCTACGAACGACGTCAGGAACACCCGATGCTCGACATGCGCTTCTTCGAGAATCAGCGGTTCGCGATGGGGAGCCTCGGGATCTCGGTGACGTTCTTCGCCATGTTCGCGATGTTCTTCGTGCTGACCCAGTACCTCCAGTACGTCCAGGGGTACTCGCCACTGGCGGCGGGTGTGCGCGGCCTCCCGTTCGCGTTCACGATGATCATCGTCTCCCCGCGCGCGCCGAAGCTCGCGTCGGCGCTCGGCAACAAGGCCGCGGTCGGGGGCGGGATGGTCATGCTGTCGATCGGGCTGACGATGCTGTCCTTCGTGCAGATCTCCACGTCGTACTGGTACGTCGCACTGTGCCTGGTGATCACCGCTGCCGGCGTCGGCGCGGCCATGCCGTCGCTCAGCAGCGGCATCGTGCAGAGCGTGCCGATGAACAAGGCCGGGGTGGGTTCGGCCGTGAACGACACCACCCGCGAAGTCGGCGGCGCGATCGGCATCGCGGCACTGGGGTCGATCGTCAACTCCGTCTACCGGGATCACCTCGCGCCGTCGCTGGCGCAGCTCCCTGCGGAGGCGCAACACGTCGCCAGCAGGAATGTCGCCGGCGCGCTCCGGGTGGCGGGTGGACTGGCCGCGACGGCCGGGTCGGCAGCGGCCGACCAGTTCCTCACGACGGTGCAACAGTCGTTCGTCGACGGCATTCACATCTCGCTCCGGGTGTCCGCGGCGATCGTGTTGGCCGGCGCACTGGTGGTCGCGGCCCGGATCCCCGACGGTGAGATCCATGGCATCGACAGCCACTGATCGGCTCGACCCGCGGTGCGTACGATCGCGCCGGCGGGTGCTGGCGGCCGCGGTGGCGGTGCTCATCGAGGAGGGCTTGCCCGGTCTGACGTTCGAGGCCGTCGCCACACGGTCCGGCGTCGCCCGGACGACGATCTACCGACAGTTCGCCGATCGCGCCGCGCTGCACCTGGCTGCGATCGAATCGGTCGGGCCCGACGTCCGGATGCCGGTCACCGACGACGTGGTCGGCGATGTGACGCTGTTCTGTGTCCGGCTCAATCACACGCTGGTCGCCACGGATTTCGGCAACGTCATCCTGACGGCGCTCGATGGGGCCGAACGCGACGAGCGGATGCGGGAGTTGGCCAAGGGCGTTGCCGACCGGCGGCGGGCGATCCTCGGTGATCGTCTGCGAGCCGAGCAGGTGGCGGGGCGCCTCGCTGGCGACGTCGACCTCGACCTGGTGTGCGGACAACTCGTCGGGCCACTCTTCTACCGGCGATTCATGAGCCGCCAGCACACGGGCCGCGACTTCGTGGCGCGACTGGTGTCGGGCGTGCTCACTCCGCTGTTGCAATCCTGATCGGGTGTCGCCGCTGGCGGAAGTGGCGAACCAGCTCGATCACGATGTTGACGGCGATCGCGGTACCGAACGCGACCCAGAAGGCCTTGGTGTGGTCGTCCTTGAAGGGCTGACCGACGAGGTACGCCAAACCGGCCGCATACGAAGCCCAGATCGTCGTGGCGATGGCCACCCAACCGATGAACCAGCCGCGCCGTTGGCGGGTGATGCCGCTCGACAGGGTGAGCGCCGTGCGCCCGCCGGGGATGAACCGCGCGGTGATGAGCAGCGGGCCGCCTCGACGCGTGATCTGGTCGGATGCCCACGTCAGTCGGAGTGCGAACTTGGGCTTCTGCTCGGCGCGCCGATGGAACCAGCCGGACCAGCGGCGACCGATCGCGTACGCGAGGTTGTCGCCGATGAAGGCACCCGTCGCGCCGGCGATGATGACCGCCCAGAGCGCATACGGGGCCTGACCGGTCGCGACGGCCACACCGCCGACGATCACGGTGGTCTCGCTCGGGACGATGGGGACGACGGAGTCGAGCAGGGCGATCACGAAGATGACGCCGAGGAACCACCAACCGCTCGACCACTGATCGAGTCGGTCGGTGAGGTCGGTGATGATCCCCGCCGGAGCGACTGCCCACATGGCGGCGAGGCTAACCGGCAGTGAGTTGTCGGCGAAGCCGACGGGCGAGGCTCGTGGCCCCCATCGCCGTGCCGGCAGTGACGGTGAGATGGCCCATCTTGCGCCCCGGTCGCGCCTCGCGCTTGCCGTAGAGATGGAGATGTACCGCAGGGTTGGCCAGCACGGTGGCCCAGTTCGGTTCGCCCGCTTCCCAGAGGTCGCCCATGAGATTCACCATCGAGACACCGGGGACGACGAGCTTGGTGTCGCCGAGGGCGAGGCCGCAGATCGCCCGCACCTGCTGTTGGAACTGGCTGGTGAGACACGCATCGAGTGTGTAGTGCCCGGTGTTGTGCGGCCGTGGCGCCAGTTCGTTGACGAGCACGTCGGTCCCCACCACGAACATCTCGACGGCCATCACGCCGACGAAGCCGAGTTCCTCGGCGATGTAGATGCACAGCTCGGCAGCCTGGGCGTGGCCGTCGCCGGGGAGGTAGGCGGGCGTGTAGCTGGTGTCGAGGATGCCGCGCACGTGGTGGCTCTGTGACACCGGGTAGGACGCCGTGCGCCCGTCGAGCGTGCGGGCGACGATCATCGAGAGCTCGCGCTCCAGCACGAGCTTCTGCTCGAGCACGCACGGCACCTGACCCAGCTCGGCCCACGCCGTCTCGAGGTCGTCGAACGACTCGCACACCCGTTGACCCTTGCCGTCGTAGCCGAGGCGAGCCGTCTTGAGGATCGCGGGGAACGAGAAGTCGGCGGCATTGCTGAGCTGCCATGCCGTCTCGATGATGCGGTACGGGCCGACCGCGACGCCGATGTCCTCGAGGAACGCCTTCTCGGCGATGCGGTCCTGGGTGGTGGCGATCGCCGGCGGGGGAGGGTGCACCAGCGTGCGATCGGTGAGCGTGGCCATCGCGGTGGCGGGCGCGTTCTCGAACTCTGTCGTGACGACCGCGCACGTGCTCGCGAGTTGGTCGAGCGCGTCGGGATCGTCGTAGGGGGCGACGATGTGCACGTCGGCCACCCGCCCGGCCGGGGCGTCGGCGTCAGGCTCCAGCACCGTCGTTCGATACCCCATCGTGCGTGCCGCCATCACGAAGTAGTGGCCGAGCTGACCACCACCGAGGATGCCGAGCATCGCCGGCGGGATGATGACGGGTTGGTCGCTGCTCATGTGGGCGGGAGCGTACTGGTGGCGGCGTCGTGCTGACGGCGTGCCCGGTACTGGGTGAGCGTGGCCGCCAGCGCCGGCTCGTCGGCGGCGAGCATCGCCACCGCGAACAGGGCCGCGTTGGTGGCGCCGGCCTCACCGATGGCGAACGTCGCGACCGGGACCCCGGCGGGCATCTGCACGATGCTGTACAGGCTGTCCTGTCCGCTGAGGTGTCGGCTCGGCACGGGCACGCCGAGGACGGGCACGATGGTCTTGGCAGCCAACATCCCTGGCAGATGCGCCGCGCCACCTGCGCCGGCGATGATGGCGCGCAGTCCGCGATCGGCGGCGGCCTCCGCGAATGCAAACATCTCGTCGGGCATCCGGTGGGCGGACAGCACCTGCGTCTCGTGCGCGATGGCGAACTCGGCAAGCACCTCGACCGCCTTGCTCATCGTGGGCCAGTCGCTCGACGACCCCATCACGACCGCCACCACGGGAGAGTTCACGGGGACAGTCTGGCTCACACCGAGGCGCCCACGCGCTCGCCGTCGATGACGGCGGCATGAGCTCGCCGAGGAGCGACGCAGTCGCCGACGCGCTCGACGCGGATCCCAGCGCCCTTCAGCTCCTGGTACAGCCATTCGACCGGGCTCGGCGGCACGGCGAGCACGACCCAGTCGGGAGCGCGGGTCTGGTTGACGCCGGTCGGGTGGTGCAGCAACGTGAGTTCGCCGCCGGTCATCCCCATGGGCACGAGATCGGTGGATTGGACGATGCCTTTCGCTCCGGCGCGCATCCACCAGTTCTCCATGTCGAGCGTGATCCCCAGGTCCTGCCCGACGACCATGCCGTTGGTGATGACCTCGACGTTGCACCCGCGATCCGCCAGCAACTCGGCGACGGAGGTCGCGTGATGGAACCCGATCTCGTCGATCACGACGACGGACTGGCCGGGCCGAGGGCCGCCGTCGGCCGCCGTGCCCTCGAGGACCTCGCGCACGTCGGCGACGTTGGCCGCATCGGAGGGCACCCACCACGGGCGCTGTGGCTCGGCGCCCATGGCGACGATCACGAGGTCGGGCTTGCGCTCCTGCACCAACCCCGTCCACACGCCGATGCCGTATTCGAGATGGACCCCGAGGCGTTCGCACTCGTTGAGCTGATTGCGGATCATGTCGCCGAGTTCGGCGCGGTTGGGCACGCCGGCCGCGATCCGAACCTGGCCGCCCGCCTCCTGCTCCTTCTCGAACACCGTGACCCGGTGGCCGTTGCGAGCGGCGGCGATGGCTGCCTGCAGCCCGGCGGGACCGGCACCGACGACCATGACGTGCTTCGGCGTGGGTGAGAGGTGGATGCCGCCGACGTCGTCGGCCTCGCGCCCGGTGCGAGGGTTCTCGATGCACCCCAGCCACCGATTGAGCCCCATTCGGCCGACGCACTCCTGGTTGCAGCTCAGGCAGAGGCGGATGTCGTCGGTGTCACCGGCGCGGGCCTTGGCGGCGAAGTCGGGGTCGGCGATCTGACCGCGCACCACGCCGACCAGATCGCAGTGTCCCTCAGCGATGGCGCGCTCGGCCTGCAGCGGGTCCTTGAAGCGACCGACACCGACGACGGGGATGTCGACGACCTTACGGATCGCCGACGGAATGAACAGCGCGTACCCGGGCGGTATGTGCATGCTCGCCTCGATCATGAACAGGCTCGCCGTGGCGACACCGATCGACGTGTTGATGTAGTCGACCTGACCGGTCGCCTCCGCGATCTGTGCGATGCGGATGGCGTCGTCGATCGTGGTGCCCCCGTCGATGAGTTCGTCGCCGCAGATGCGCACGCCGAGTGCCATCCGGTTGCCGATGACCTTGCGGACCGCGCCGACGATCTCCACGAGCAGCCGAGCGCGATGCTCGATGGTGCCGCCGTATTCGTCGGTGCGGGTGTTGGTGGCGGGCGACAGGAAGCCGCGGACGATGGAGCTGTGGCTGCATTGCAGTTCGATGCCGTCGAAGCCGCCCTCGGCGCAGTGTTCGGCGACCACTGCGTAGCCGGCGATGATCTCGTCGATCTCGGCCGTGTTGACGGCCTTGGGCACCTCGCGGAAGAGTGGGTCGGCCACCGGGGAGGGCGCCCACACAGGGAGCCGCGAATACATGCTGCTGGCCTGGCCCCCGTTGTGATTGATCTGGGCGAAGATCGGTACTCGGTGGCGGTGCACCGCATCGGTGATGGCTCGATAGCCGGGAATCACATCGCGGTGGAACCCGTGGATCAGCTTCTCGTAGGGCCAGTCAGTGGGATGCGTGCTGTGCTCCTCGGTGATGATCAGCCCAACACCACCTGCGGCGCGCGCCGCGTAGTACGCGGCGTGTTGCTCGGTCGGTCTGCCGTCGAGCGCGTAGTTCGTGAGGTGGGCGCTGAAGACCAATCGGTTGCGCGTGGTGACCGGTCCGAGCTGCATCGGAGTCCACAGGTACCGGTAGGTCATAGCGCCGTCACCCTACCGAACGGCGCTCCGACGGACCCACCCTGGTCGAGGACCGGCCGCCGGTATCGCGCGGGCCGCGCGCGGGGTCGCGTATCGTTGCCGCGTGCAGGAACCCGGGGGAAGTCGTCGCCGCAAGGGCGGCACTCGCACCTCGGCGTTCGGGGTCGGCAAGCGTGAGGGGCACGACTCCTCGGCCTTCTACGACCGCTTCCAGGCGCCGGTGGTGTCCGACGACGAGGCCATCGCCTCGCCGTCGCTGCAGGACCGCATCATTGTCGGCGATGCCCGCGACATGCACGACGTCGCCGACAACTCGGTGGCGCTGGTGGTGACGTCGCCCCCGTACTTCGCGGGGAAGGCGTATGAGGAAGCGCTCGGCGAGGGGCACATCCCGGCCACCTACGTGGACTACTTGCGGATGCTCGCCGACGTGTTCGCCGAGTGCTCGCGCGTGTTGCAGCCGGGCGGACGCATCGCCGTCAACGTCGCCAATCTCGGACGACGGCCGTACCGTTCCCTGGCCGCGGACGTCACCACGATCCTGCAGGACGAACTGCGGCTGCTGCTCCGGGGTGAGGTCGTGTGGGTCAAGCAACGCGGCGCTGCCGGCAACTGCGCGTGGGGGAGCTTCCAGCGGCCCGGCAACCCGGTGCTGCGGGACCTGAGCGAACGGGTGATCATCGCCTCGAAGGGGCGCTTCGACCGGGCACTGGATCCGAAACGCCGAGCGCTGCTCGGTCTCCCGTCAGTCAGCACACTGAGTCGCGACGAGTTCATGGAGGCGACGCTCGACGTCTGGGAGATCCCGCCCGAGAGCGCCTCGCGCGTCGGCCACCCAGCCCCGTTCCCGGTCGCGTTGCCCGAACGATTGATCCACCTCAACACCTACGAGGGCGAACTGGTGCTGGACCCGTTCATGGGCTCAGGCACCACCGCAGTGGCTGCGGTTCGCACCGGTCGGCACTTCCTCGGCTACGACACCGACCCCGGGTACGCGGCCGCCGCGATGGATCGCGTCGCTGCCGAGCGCGCAGATCCACAGGTCCGGCTGCGTGCGACCGATACCCGCGACACCGATCCGCTGGAAGGCGGTTGGGCGGCCAAGGATCTCGCCGAGGCGGTGCTGCTCGCTGCCGGCTTCACCGACGTGGTGGGCGATGTGAAGGTCGTCACCGGCGTGGTGCCGACACTGACGGCTCGAGACCGCAAGGGCCGTCAGTGGTGGTTCGAAGTGGTCGGCGGGCGCACCTCGAACCGGCCCGGGGCGCAACGCATCGAGTTGCTGTGGCGAGCCGTTGCGAAGGCTTCGGTGGCGCACGAGGTGGACCCGCGATCCAGGTTCGCGGTGCTCACCGTGGGCATCCCCGCGGCGGCTGCGGGCGGCAAGGCCTTGGCGGCGGTGACCGGCGTCAAGAAACCGGTGGCCGTGGTGGTGGACCTGCTGTCGCCGGACGCAGCGGACGTGCTCAGAACCACCACTGGGTGACGGAGTAGATCGCCAGTCCGGCAAGGCCACCCACGATCGTGCCGTTGATCCGGATGAACTGCAGGTCGCGCCCGACCTGGAGCTCGAGTCGCTCCGCCGTCGCCTTGCCGTCCCACTTGCCGACGGTCGAGGCAATGAGGTCGGCAACCTCGCCGCGATAGTGGTCGACGAGATAGCCGACGGTTCGGCTGACCCAATCGTCGACCTTGGCCTGCAGTAAGGGCTCGGCGACGAGGCGATGACCCAAGCGTTCCAGGGAGAGGTCGATCCGATGTCGCAGCTCGCTGTCGGGGTCGTCGGTCGCGGCGAGCGTGCTGCGCTTCACCTCCCCCCACAGCGACTGCAACCAGGCCTGCACATCACGGTGGGCGAGCAGTTCGACCTTCAGCGATTCGAGCTGCGCGACGAGTGCCGAGTCCTGCTTGAGACGTTCGGCGAACGTGAGCAACCGCGCGTCGATCGACTGCCGCACCGGGTGCGTCGGATCGTGGCCGATGTCGGCGAGCAGGCGATGGACTGCGGTGTAGATCTTGTCGAAGATGCGGTCGTCGATCCCCTCCGGTACCCACCAGGGCGACTCGTGGGCCAATCGCTCGCGGAAGGTGACCCGGTTGTCGTCGATGAAGCTGCCCAGCCCGGTGAGGACTGCGTCGAGGAGGCGCTGATGGTGGCCGCCGTCCATGCCGACGTCGATGGCCCGTCCGATCAAGGGGGCGATCGGCGTCTCGCGGATCTTTCGCTCGATCATCGACTGCAGGGTGCCGCCGACGTCGCGGTCGTCGATCACCTCCAAGCTGCCGCGAACGGCGTCGGTCACCGCGCCGCCGGCCTTCACCGCATTCGCCGGTTCCACGAGCCATGTGCCGAGGCGGCGTCCGACGTGCGCCTGCGTCAGTCGTTCCTGGAGTACCTCCTGGGTGAGGAAGTTCTCCTGCACGAACTCGCCCAGCGAGGCGCCGATCTGGTCCTTGCGGTGCGGGATGATCGCGGTGTGCGGGATCGGCACCCCGAGCGGATGGCGGAACAGTGCCGTGACCGCGAACCAGTCGGCGAGCGCGCCGACCATCGCCGCCTCCGAGAACGCGCGCAGGTAACCGACCCATGAGTGGTGTGGCTCCTGCCAGCGGGCCACGAGGAACAGGGCGGTGACGAACACGAGCAGACCGAGCGCGAGGCGCTTCATCCGGCGCATCCCGGTGCGGCGCTCGAGATCGCTCGCGGAGAGGGTGTTCATGGGGGGAACCTACTGGGCGATGTAGAGACCCGGGCGCCCGGCCACGACGCGGGCGACCAGTCCGACGATCAGCGCGGGGATGAGCATCTGCCAGCCGAACTGCTCGACGGTGAGCACGATGCCGGTGAGGGCGACGGAAGCGGCGCTGGCGAACACCGTGGCCGAGCCGACCGCCGCCATCAACGGTTGCGGTGTGCCGAGACCCGGCGCCAGCGTGGCACCGAGCGTTGCGCCCATCACGAAGAGGGGCGCGACCTCGCCCCCGACGAAGCCGGTTCCGAGGGCGACGATGGTGAAGACCATCTTCAACAGCGGCACCCACCAGTGGATGTGGTCGCCGGCGAAGGACTGGGTGACCAGCGGACCGCTGAGGCCGAGGTAGTCGCGCCCGACCAGGACCATCAGCGCGAGCGTCGCGACACCGCCGACGAAGGTGCGGGCGGGGGGCCAGCGCAGCGCGAGGGCCATCCGCCGCTTGAGCAGCATGAGCAGGCCGACGAACACCCGTGCCATCAGTCCGACGGCGATGCCGGCGACGCAGAAGGCGATCGGCAGCCAGAGCGTCCAGTGCGGCCCGGCGACGGGCGGGCGGAAGAAGTCGTAGCCGAGGGCGTACACCACGGCACGGCCGGCAGCGGCGGAGATGATCGCCGGGACCAGCGCCCTCCATCGATGGTGGCGTGTGACCTGGAGGGTGAACATGATGCCGGTGAACGGCACGCCGTAGACCGCGCCCCAGCCGCCGGCGAGCGACGCCGCGATCAGGATCTGGCGCTCGCTCGGGGAGAGGCGGGCGGCACGAGCGGCCGAGTCGGTGACCGACCCCGCCATCTGCAACGCGGCGCCTTCGCGGCCGACCGAGGCGCCGAACAGGTGACCGGCGACCGATCCACCGAACACCATCGGCGCCATCCGTGTGGGGACACCGTGGGTGAACGTGTGGGCCTGCTCGATGACGCCGGGCGTGCCACCTTTGGCCCGTCCGCCGAAGTAGTGGTAGATCACCGCGACGGCGAGGCCGACGAGGGGCAGGAACCAGACGATCCATCCGTGGGCGACACGGGTGTCGGTGACCCAGTCGAGCGATCGCAGGAACGCCCAGCAGATCAGGCCGGTGAGCGCGCCGCCGATTGCGGAGAAGAGCGCGACCCGGACCCGTGACATTCCTGCGCAAGGCTACCGAGCGACGTGGACGAGTCCGAGGCTGTGACACCCTGTCCGTAGGATGGCATCACCATGAGCCCAGATGGCCAGCATCAGTTCGATCTCGATCCGCTGGATCTCCAGTCGCTGAACCCTGATCAGCTCGATGCGGTGGTGCATCGCGGCGGTCCGCTGCTGGTGGTCGCCGGCGCAGGTTCGGGCAAGACGCGGGTGCTCACGCATCGCATCGCGCACCTCGTCCACGACGGCGTGCCGCCGTCGGCGATTCTGGCGATCACGTTCACCAACAAGGCCGCTGACGAGATGAAGCACCGTGTGGCGGCGCTGGTGGGGCCGATGGTCAAGGCGATGTGGGTGTGCACCTTCCACTCGGCGTGCGTGCGCATCCTCAGGGCCAACGCCGAGGCGCTCGGGTATCCGCGCACGTTCAGCATCTACGACCAGGCCGACGCCCAGCGACTCGCCGGCTACGTCGTGCGCGACCTCGGCCTCGACGCGAAGCGGTTCCCGCCACGTGCGGCCCACGGTCAGATCAGTCTGTGGAAGAACGAACTGATCACACCCACGATGGCGCTCGAGCGTGCCTCGAACATCTTCGAGCGCAAGCACGCGGAGATCTACTCCGACTACCAGGCCCGTCTGCTCAAAGCCGGCGCGATGGACTTCGACGACCTGCTGATGAACACCGTGATGCTGTTCCGCCAGCACCCCGAAGTGCTCGCCCACTACCAGCAGCGGTTCCAGTACGTGCTCATCGACGAGTACCAGGACACGAACACCGCCCAGAACGAGATCGCGCTGCAGCTCGCTGCCGGTCACCAGCAGATCACCATCGTGGGCGACGGCGACCAGAGCGTCTACGGGTGGAGGGGCGCGGATGTGCGCAACATCCTGCAGTTCGAGGAGGTGTTCGACGACGTCACCACGATCGTGCTCGACCAGAACTACCGCAGCACCCAGACCATTCTCGACGCGGCGAATGCGGTCATCTCCAACAACCCCGATCGCAAGGAGAAGCATCTCTGGAGCGACAAGGGTTCCGGCGCCCGCATCATGCGCTACCACGCCGAGGACGAAGGTGACGAGGCAAATTGGGTCGCCCGCACCGTGCAGACGCTGCACCAGGAGTCCCGCTACATCTGGAAGGACATGGCCGCGTTCTACCGCACGAACGCGCAGAGCCGTGTGCTCGAGGAAGCGTTCATGCGCTTCGGCATCCCCTACAAGGTGGTTGGCGGCACTCGGTTCTACGACCGGCGCGAGATCAAGGACGCGATGGCGTACCTGCGGGCGGTGGTCAACCCCGCCGACGAGGTGAGCGTGAAGCGGGTGCTCAACGTGCCCAAGCGCGGCGTGGGCGATGGCAGCGTCGCCAAGCTCGACGCCTACGCGTCGGCCGAGGGCATCACGTTCCTCGAAGCGATGCGTCACGCGCACGAGGCAGGCCTCACCGGCCCCGCCGGTCGCGGCGTCGACAGCTTCGTGCGCCTGCTCGACGATCTCTCGTCGGCCGCGGCCGACGAGTCGGTCGGCCCCGGCGATCTGTTGCGAATGGCACTCGATGACAGCGGCTACATGGCCGAGCTCGAGGCGGAGGAGACCGTCGAGGCGGCGGGACGCATCGAGAACATCGGCGAGCTCGTCGGCTCGGCGCGCGAGTTCACGCGGATCGAGGAGTTCTTGGAGCAGGTCGCCCTCGTCGCCGACACCGATCAGATCGACGACGATGACCGAGTCCTACTGATGACGCTCCACAGCGCGAAGGGCCTGGAGTATCCCGTGGTCTTCGTGCTCGGGATGGAGGAGGGGGTGTTCCCACACAGCCGCGCGCTCACCGAACCGACCGAGATGGAGGAGGAGCGTCGCCTCGCCTACGTCGGCATCACGCGGGCCCAGCAGCACCTGCACCTCAGCCACGCGTGGAGCCGGCAGCTGTTCGGCACGACCAACTACAACCCGCCGTCGCGGTTCCTCGACGAGATCCCGGCCAATCTGGTCGAACAGACCGGCTCGGTCGGTGGCCGGTCGGGCTACGGCCGGCAGAGCTATCGACGGCGCGACGAGCGCGCCGTCGCGCCCGAGTACAAGCGGGGTGGCGGCCCGGTCAGCAGCTTCGATCCCGACGACGATGTCGACTGGCATCGCGAGCGGGTCGTCGACGCCGCCATCAACGCCGGGCAACGCAACGCGCCCGCACCGTCGAACTCCCAGGAACTCGACCTGCGCACCGGCGACGACGTGGAGCACCCATCCTTCGGTGAGGGCGTCATCATCGAGATCCGCGGCCAAGGCGACCGCGCCGAGGCCACCATTCGATTCCGCGACGCGGGGACGAAACATCTGTCCCTGGCCTGGGCGCCCCTCAAGAAGCTGTCATAGGAATATCCTGCCGCCGTCCGAGCTGATTGAATAGGGCGGATGCCGCTGGCGCTCCACCATCACGACCCGGCCACGCTGGCGCGACGGAAGCGGCTCAGTCGAACCTGGGCCGGGGTGGTCGTCGCCTGGTCCCTGATCCGCACGCTGATCGTGTGGGCGGCGGTCGGCGACTACGGGCTGAATCCGTGGATCTACCTCGTCATCGACCTTGCGTCGGCGACGGTCGACGCGATCACGACGCCGCGGATGGTGCTCAGCTTCATCGACGATCAGTACCGCAAGGCCGTGCGCTGGGCGATGTTGTCGCTCGTCGCGTTCATGGTGCCCGACCTGTACATCTTCTTCGGCACCCGGACGCTGCCCCGGCGGATCATCGTCGCGGTGTGCGCCATCATCGCCACCACGCTCACCATCGGTGTCATCGGTGTCGTGCGCAAGATCCGCGCCGGTCGCGCCGCCCGTGCCGCCGCCCTGGCCGAGACGGCAGCGGAGGCCACGAAGACCCCACCGGCTTCTGGGTAGAGATCTCCCCGAACTGTGTTCTGGACAGCGAGCTTTCCGGAGTCCGAGAAGGATCCGACCCAGATGCCGGTCAGCGCTGCCATGCGAACATCAGGCGTGCGTGTCCAACGTGTTTGAATTGACGACATGAAGGCAGCCATCCTCTACACCAGCCTCACCGGGAACACGCGCAAGGCCGGTGAACTGATCGCCGCCAACCTGCAGCAGGAGGGTTGGGGGATCACCACCGTCACCCCGATGAAGCAGCTGGAGTTGGCCGCGATCCAGGACGCCGACATGGTGATCATCGGGACCTGGGTGCACGGCCTGTTCGTGGTCGGTCAGGCGCCCTGGGGTCTCGGTGCCATCGGCGCCCTGCCGTCGATCAAGGGCAAGCTCGCCGCCACCTATTGCACGTTCGCGCTCAACCCCGGCACAACGCTCGACAAACTGGACGGCGCCGTGCGTCACCTCGGTGGTGACGTGATCGGCGGGCTCGCATTGCATCGCTCGAAGCTGCACGCGCATGCTGAGGAGTTCGCTGCTCGCCTGGTGGCGAACATCCCCGCTCGTGCGTGATCGCTCACCGTCGGGCCGCCTCAGGCGGTGCTCGGCGTCAGATCCAGACTCAGCGAGCCGTCCTTGTTCAGGATCGGGCCGACGCCCTTGGGTGGTGGCGCGAGCTGATCGACGGTGAGGACACGGTCCTCGCAGTCGGTGAACGTGTGCGTCTGGCGGACCACTTCGATCGGGCAGGCGAACGTGCGATCCGCCGGGTGGGCGAGATAGAGCGCCCAGCCCTGGTCGGGATCGTCTCCGACGTGGTCGAGCACGACGTGGCTGTCGTTGCCGATCAGGTCGTTGAGGATGATCGGACCGTCCTTGGCGATGACCTTGGCGAGGCTCTCGCGGTTGCCCATCTCCTGCACGGACGGCGTCAGGTTCTCGGTGGTCTGGTCACCGTTGTGAGCGATCACCGCGGCCACGCCCCACAGTGCGAGCGCCAAGACGGCGAAGAACCCGAGGCCGGCGAGCACGGGGACAACGGCTCGGGCGAAGGTCGATTGGAGCTGCGGACGGCGCATCGCCACCAGTGTGCCCGACACGCTTCGTCATCGCACCGCGTCATCCACCTCATCGCTGGCGTGGGCCGCGAATTGAGCGGCGAGGTGGATCGGTCGTAGGGTTCTCCACTTGTGAAGCGGCCCTATCGCGTTGTCGTGGCAAAGCCCGGGCTCGACGGTCATGACCGCGGCGCGAAGACCATCACCCGAGCGCTGCGCGACCATGGGTTCGAGGTCATCTACACCGGGTTGCACCAGACTCCCGAGCAGATCGCCGAGACCGCGTTGCAAGAAGACGTCGACGCGGTCGGGCTCTCGCTGCTGAGCGGTGCGCACCTCACGCTGTTCCCGCGGGTGATGCAGGAACTGCGCGACCGAGACCTGGGCGACGTGCTCGTGTTCGGTGGCGGTGTCATCCCCGATGCTGATGCACGTGCCCTGCGCGACCAGGGGGTGGCGGAGATCTTCGGCCCCGGCAGTTCGTTGAAGGGCATCAGCCACTGGCTGGAAACCGAATTGGATCGAATCGAAGGAGACGAGGCCTAAATGGACCTGTTCGAGTATCAGGGCAAGCAGTACTTCGCCCGTTTCGACATCCCGGTGAGCGCCGGCGACGTCGCGTACACGGTCGACGAAGCCGTCGCCGCCGCCGAGATGGCCGGCTACCCGGTGGTGGTCAAGGCCCAGGTGCAGGTCGGTGGCCGCGGCAAGGCGGGCGGCATCAAGCTCGCCGACACGCCCGAGGAGGTCCGCCTCCACGCCGGGAACATCCTCGGCATGGACATCAAGGGCCACCTTGTCAAGCGGGTCTGGGTCGAGCATGCGAGCGACATCTCCAAGGAGTACTACGCGTCCTACTCGCTCGACCGTGCCGCCAAGAAGCACCTGCTGATGCTCAGCGCCGAGGGTGGCGTCGAGATCGAGACCGTGGCGGTCGAGAACCCCGACGCCATCGTGCTGCTCCACATCGATCCGGTCGACGGCATCAGCCTCGAGGTAGCGCGCGATGCCGCGGTTCGGGCTGACATCGACGACGAGGCCGTGGACGGGGTGGCCGCCATGCTCGTGAAGCTGTACGACTGCTTCACCCGTGGCGACTGCGATCTCGCCGAGATCAACCCACTCATCCTGCGACCCGATGGTGGCGTGCACGCGCTCGACGCGAAGGTCAGCCTCGACAACAACGCTGCGTTCCGTCACCCCGAGTGGGACGAGTTCCGCGCCACAGAGGAACTCGACGAGCGCGAGCAATTGGCACGCACACATGACCTGCAGTACATCGGCCTCGACGGCACCGTCGGCATCATCGCCAACGGGGCAGGCCTGGCGATGAGCACGCTCGACGTCGTCAACCAGGTAGGCGGTACGGCCGCCAACTTCCTCGACATCGGCGGCGGCGCCAACGCCGACATGATGGCGGCGGCCCTCGGGGTCATCAACTCCGACGAGAACGTGAAGAGCATCTTCATCAACATCTTCGGTGGCATCACGCGAGGCGAAGAGGTCGCCAAGGGCATCGTCGAGGCGCTCGGGCGCGTCGAGCTCCGTGCCCCGATCGTGATCCGTCTGGACGGCACCAACGCCGAAGAGGGTCGAGCGATCCTCGCCGCCGCCGGCATCCCGGAGAGCAAGCTCACCTCCAAGCCCACCATGCTCGAAGCGGCCCGCGCTGCGGTCGCCCTCGCGAACGGAACGAACTGACATGGCCATCTTCGTCGACGAAAACACCAAGGTCATCGTGCAGGGCCTCACGGGCGGCCAGGGCAAGTACCACGGTCTGCGCAACAAGGCGTACGGCACCCAGGTCGTCGCCGGCGTCACCCCGGGCAAGGGCGGCACCGAGGTCGAGGTGCCCGGAGGGGACGGCATCCCGGTCTTCAACACGGTTGCCGAGGCGGTCGCCGCCACCGGCGCAACGGCATCGTTCATCGCCGTGCCGCCCAAGGCCGCCAGCGCGGCCATCCTCGAGGCCGCGGCGGCGGGAATCCAGTTCATCGTCTGCATCACCGAGGGCATCCCCGCCCAGGACGAGGCGAAGGTGTTCAACACCCTGCTCCGCGACTTCCCCGACACCCGCCTGCTCGGCCCCAACTGCCCTGGCATCATCAGTCCCGGCAAGTGCAACATCGGCATCACCGCTGGCGAGATCGCCCAGTTGCCGTCGGCGTCGGGGCCCAACGTCGGCATCGTCAGCCGCTCGGGCACGCTCACCTATCAGGCGCTGTACGAGTTGAAGCAGCGTGGCATCGGTGTGAGCACGTGCGTCGGCATCGGCGGCGATCCCGTGCCCGGCACCAACTTCATCGACTGCCTCCGCGAGTTCCAGGCAGATCCCGAGACCCACGCGATCATCATGATCGGCGAGATCGGCGGGTCGGCCGAGGAAGAGGCCGCCGAGTTCATCAGGGCCAACGTCACCAAGCCGATGAGCGCGTACATCGCCGGGGTGACCGCGCCCGAGGGCAAGAAGATGGGCCACGCGGGTGCCATCACCAGCGGCGGCAAGGGCACGGCCCAAGGCAAGATGGACGCACTGCGCGCAGCCGGCGTGAAGGTGGGACTCAACCCCACTGAGGCCGGCGACCTGATGGCCGAGATCGTCGCCGGACTCTGACCCTCGCCGCGGATACGGTCGGGCCATGCCGATCGTTCCGGACGACAAGAACTGGACCTGGGTGCTCGAGCGCGCCTGCCCGCAGTGCGGGTACGACGGATCGTCCTTCGACGCCCGCGATGTGGTCACCGCGATCGAGGCGAACGTGCACGAGTGGCAGGCCTTGCTCGACGATGCCAGGGTGGCCGTGCGCCCCGACGACGACACGTGGTCCGCGCTCGAGTACGCATGCCATGTGCGAGACGTGTTCCGGCTCTACCTGATCCGGCTCGAACTGATGCTGACCCAGGACGGTCCGACGTACGCCAACTGGGATCAGGACGAGACCGCCGTGGCCGAGCGCTACGCGGAGCAGCGCCCGGCCGACGTCGCGGGGGAACTGGTGGCCGCCGGGGGACTGCTCGCCGCCCGGTTCGCCACGGTGGCCGGTGACCAGTGGATGCGGACGGGATTCCGCAGCGACGGCGCCGAGTTCACGATCGACAGCTTCGCCCGGTATCTCGTGCATGATCCGGTCCACCACGTGTGGGACGTGCACCAGGGCTATGCGGCCCTCGTGGCCTGACGTCCGTACCAGCCGATCAGCTGGTCGAGGACCGGCGCGGCTTGGGCGACGGGCACGGCATTCCGGAACGGCGGCCGCACGGCGAGCTCCGGCGAGAATCGCGGATCCGCCGCCATCTGGGCGAAGTACGCCTCGCGGTCACCCGAGGGCAGGGCCCGCTTCGCCGACTCGAATGCGACCTGGATCGTGGGCTCGTGCCACGCGACGGACTGGCCGGTCGCGACTGCAAGATCCCAGGTGTGCACGGTGAGTTCGGACGTGTACATGTCGAGCATCGCCGAGCCGGGCGCCGTGGCCCAGGGCAGCTCCATCATCTGGTCGAGCTTGGCCGCGTCGGTCCACGCGGACTGCACGCAGTGCGCGGCCTCGCCGAATGCCGCCGGCCATCCGTCGTCCGCGATGCCCGTGACGACATCGGGCATGGCCATCGGGTCGGCTCCGTTGCCGAGTGCCTCGATGCGGCGGAACACCGTGAGCATGTGACCGAGCATCGAACGGACGTCGAGCTCGGGGCAGGGGGTCGACAACGTCATCTGGTCGGGGGAGATGCCCTCGATCACGCCGTGGGCGGTGAGCACGGCGTGTGCGAAATGGGTGCGGGGATCGGTGGGTGCAAGTTGAGGTGTCATGTCGCCATCGTCCCGTCGAATGTGGCCATCTTGTGGCCATGTTTCCTGCAAAGATCGCGACGTGCGTGCCGATCGACTCGTGGCCATCCTGTTGCTCCTGCAGCGGCGTCACCAGGTCACCGCTGCCCAGGTCGCGGCGGAGCTGGAGATCTCCGTCCGCACGGCTCGACGTGACCTGGAGGCCCTGGGGATGGCCGGTCTCCCGGTGTACTCGCTGCCGGGTCGGCACGGAGGCTGGCGGCTGGCCGGAGGTGGCCGAACCGACCTCAGTGGTCTCTCGGTGCCCGAAGCGGAGGCGCTCTTCCTGGTCGCCGGCCCGTCTGCGGACACCACGCCGCAGGTGAAGGCGGCATTGCGCAAACTGGTGCGCGCCCTCCCCGAACCGATGCGCCACGGCGCCGAGCGGGCGGGATCGGCGGTGCTGGTGGATCAACGCGGCTGGGGCGACCGAGACCTGACGCGCCGGCCGCCGCCTCCGTTGCTCGACGCGGTCCGCGATGCGGTGGTGCAGAGCCGCCAGCTGTCGCTCGCCTACACCGCTCGCACCGGCGACGTGTCGACACGGCTGGTGGAACCGCTCGGCCTGGCCGCAAAGGGCGGCAACTGGTATCTCGTCGCCGGCACGGAGACCGGTCTGCGGACCTTTCGTGTGGATCGAATCGACGACCTGTCGGCAACGGGCGTCGCCGCGTCCGTACCGGAGGCGTTCGACCTGTCGCAGGCCTGGGCCCTGATCCGCGATCGTGTGGAGGAGCTGCGGACCCCGCTCGTGGCGACCGCCATGGTGAACCCTGACGCGCTCGGGCTGCTCGCCTTCGTGATCGGCGACCGGCTTCGTATCGGCGCGGCCGACGATGACGGTCGCATCGCGGTGGAGCTACGCGGGCACCACGTCCGGCAGCTGGCGTCGGATGTCAGCGGGTTCGGCGCAGGTGTCGAGATCGTCGAGCCGGTGGAGCTCCGCGACGAGCTGTTGCGACTCGGTCAGGACCTCGTGCGTCGCTACGGCAGCTGACCCACATGCGCCAGCGCGAGGCGGATGAGCCGGTCGTGGCCGCCCGTCATCTCCCGGCGGACGGCGTCGCTCACCGCCTGCTCGGGCGGGTACCAGGCGAGGTCCAGTGCCTCCTGTGTCGGCTGGCAGTCACCCGACACGGGAACGACGAACGCCAGGCTCACGGCATGGTGCCGAGGATCGTGGAAGCCGCTCACCGCCGGGTCGGGGAAGTACTCGACCACCGTGAACGGTGCCACCTCGGCAGGGATCCGGGGCAGCGCGACGGGGCCGAGGTCCTTCTCCAGATGGCGGAGCAGGGCGTCGCGGATCCGTTCGCCGTAGAGCACCCGTCCGCTGACGACCATCCTGCTGATGCTGCCGTCGGCGGCTTGTCGGAGCAGCATGCCGACGTGGGTGACCTGACCGAGGTCGTCGACACGGACGGGGACCGCGTCGACGTAGACCAACGGCACGTTGGCGCGGATGTTCTCGAGCTGGTCTCGCGAGAGCCAGCCAGTACGTGTGTCGAGTTGTTCACTCATCAGATCGGCGCGGCCTCGAGGAAGTAGCCGTTGATGTCGATGATGAGGTGACCGGAGCGGTTCATCGTCGCCGACACGGTGTTCGGGTCGGCCGGAGTCGCCCCCTGGTTGACGCTGAGCAGCGCGCCGTTGGCGACAGTCTTGGCCGTCGCGTAGTTCAGGCTCGACGTGGCCGGCTGGGTGAGGCCCGGGAACACCTTGAGGAAGCCGTTCGCGGAGGCACCTGTCACGGCGAGGTTCGCCGAGACGCCGCCGACACCGGTGGGGACACCGGTGGCGCCGCCGCTGACCTCGATGCTGCGGACTTCGTTGGCAGCGAACGGGTTCGACGTCGGCGCGATGGTGTTGTACACCCGGGTCGGCGTGGTCGGAACGAACAACCCGGCCTGGTCGACGGTCGCGTCGGTGGACGTGATGTAGCCGACGACGTCGACGACGATGTCGGCGTTGCGGTTGGTGAAGATGCTGATGCCCTGATTGGTGCCGATCGGCACGATGACCGTGTTGGCCGCGGACGATCCGTAGGAGAAGTTGACGTTGGCGTGGGTGGCGCCGACGGTGCCCTTCGGAATCACCCGCAGGAACCCGCTCAGGAGCGAGCCGGTGGCGGTGACGTTGACCACCAAGGCCTGGACCGTGGTGGAGGGCACGGTGATGTCAGGAACGGCGGTCCCGGCCAACACGGGGATGTCGACGGTTTCGCCCGCGGCGACCTGGCGCGGGGTGCCGGAGAAGACGGCGGGCAAGGGCGCACCGCCGATGCCCCGTGTGTCCATCCAACGCTCTGGTTCGGCGAGAGGTACGAAGCGACCCTCGGCGGTGGTCGTCTGGCCGTCGGCGAAGTAGCCGAGGAGGTCGACGACCACGTTGCCACCGGCCTGCATGTAGATGCTGATGTTGCCGTCGACCCCGACGGGCACGATCGCGAAGTTGGGTCGAGCGGCCGCGACGGTGGAGACGTTGAGCGTGCTGGTCGCGCCCGTGGCGGCCCGCAGGTACGGGTACGCCTGGACGAACCCGATCGATTTGCTGTCGACCGAGGTGAGGTTGATGGCCACTGCCGAGACGCCGCTGGTGGGGACCAGGGTGCCATCGAGCACGTTCGCCTCGATGATCGACTGGGTGTTGTACGGCCCGGTCAGCTCGACGGGGCCGATGTGGTTCGCGCCGGCCCGAGTGTCGAGGATCCGGGCGGGAGTGTCGAGGGGCACGTACTTGCCGGGCGTCGCCGGTATGGCCGCGCTCGGCGGACCGGGGAAGAGGATGACACCGGCGCCGTAGGCGTTGTCCGGGCCGGGAGCGACCGCCGCGTTGACGTCACTGGTGAAGTGGCGCACGAGCGCCCCCATTCCTCCACCCGGTTGGCCCAGCCCGGCGCCCGCGAGGAGCGCCGCGAAGCCGGCCGCCGTGGGCGACGCGGCCGACGTCCCGTGGAACGCGCCGGCCAGGGTCGCGCTGGCGAACCCGGCTGGCGCCGTGACGTCGGGCTTGATCCGACCGTCAGTGGTCGGGCCCTGCGACGAGTAGTACGCGATGCCGTACGGGTCGGACTGGTAGTTGATGTCGGACTCGACGGCGCCGACCGCGACGAGGCCGACGTTCTTGGAATCGACGACCGGCTTGGCGGCGCTGCCGTTGATGTCGTAGTAGTACAGCTCCAGGAACCCGTCGGACAGGGCGATCTCGAGTTGGTCGGGCGTGGCGCCCACGGTGGTCGTGGCGTTGCGCTTGATCCGGATGTAGCTGACCGATCCGGACGCGAAGTACTGGCTGTACGTGTTGGACGGGCACACCGTGAGGTCGGCGGCCTCGAGCGGGTTGGCGCCACCGGCCTGGCTCGCGTCGATGATGTTGTGACCCGTGCCCGTGCCGCCGTCTGCGCTGAGATCGATGGCGGCGACCTGGCCCGTCGTCGGGTTGAACGAGTCGGCGTTCACCGTGACGTCGAAGGTGGGCTGCCAGAACTCCACGGAGTAGTCGGTGCGCTGGTTGGCGGGGAGGTTCCAGTCGTTGCTCCAGCGGATCCCGTCGAGCGTGAAGCACCCGGGAGCGTCGATTCGCAACCAGGTGTCAGCGGTCGGACCCACGGCGGGCCGACCATCGTTGAAGTTGACGTAGGCGTTGGCGCCGAGGTTGGTGGGAACGGAACGCTTCATGTACTCGTCCTGGGCATCGTTGCCTGCGGAGTTGAACCAGGTCATGCCCTTGCCCACGGTCGAGTTGACGACGGCGGCGAGCGGGCCGGTGCCGTCGCCGGGACCGTCGTACGCCGCGCCGAGCGAGCGGTTGATGATCGTGACGCCGTTGGTGGCGAAGTAATCGATCGCTGCCTGGAGGTCGGCGGTGGTCGCGATCGTGGCGAGGTAGATCTCCGCTGACGGCGCCATGTCCTTGATGATCTCGGCGACGGCCACCCCGTGGTCGCCGACGAACGGCTCATCGGCGATGCTGTTCGGGGCGTTGCACAGGCCGTAGGCCGGGGTGTCCTGGCAGAACTGGTGGGCGCCGTCGGGAATCGGGCCGTTCTCGGCCGTGTCCCAGAGCGTGAAGTCGAAGTAGTCGATGATGCCGATCTTGACCCCGGCGCCGAGGTACCCGGCCATCTGCCAGACGTCGGCGTTGGTCGAGGTGACCTCGGAACCTGCGGTCGGGCCGGTCCCGAGCACTGCTTCGGTACGCCGGCCACCGACGGTGGGGACGTACCCGGCGCTGCGCGGCGCCTGCACGTGCTGCACCGAACGTGCGCCGGCAATTGCCTGGATCTGGCTGATCGGTACGTCGGCCTGGACGAGCGCCCCCGGCACGGCGCCGGTGACCGTTCCGCCGAGCGCCGTGACCTCGGCCGCGACGGTGGCCGGGTCACTGGTGAGGAGCTCCACCGTCACCTGCGGATCGCCCTCCACCCGCCGCGACTGGGCCTGGGTGATCTCGGCCAGCAGCTTCGGGTCGGTGACCTGTCCGACGCCCGGATCGGCGGTCGGCCTCGAAGCAGTGGCCATGTTGGGGGCCGACACCACACATGCGCTCGCCATTGCAATGACGAGTCCCGCTCGCAACTTCCTCACGACAACCTCCTGGGGGGAACCCGGGCACCCTACCGCGAGGTGTGACGCGTGGGAAATAGGCTACCTGGCCCGTTTTGTGGGGGTCTGGAGCGGCGGAGTGCTGGGCACCTGGGGCGGAGCGATCACGTCGGTCGTGTCGTCGAGCGAGATCCGGATGCCGTCGGAGTCGATGTTCGTCGGTTCGCCGGCGGCGTCGATGACGACCGGTGCCTCCTCCTTCGGCTTGCGGCCGAGGGCGATGTCGAGCCCGAACATCCCTGCGGCGAGCACCGCGCCTGCCGCGCCGTGCCGTCGACGGGCGGTGCCGATCGGGTCGGAGATGGGCTCGACATCGACCACTTCGGGCCGGTCGTCGGGCCGGTCGTCGAGGCTCTCGCCGGGTGTCGGGTCCTCGGGCACGGCACCACGCTACCGAGACCGCCGCCGGGGTATCGCGCGACCACCATGGTCAGGGCGTTTACGCTGTGCGTGATGCCCGAAGGCGACACCATTCACCGGGCTGCCGCAGCGCTGCGGACAGCATTGGTCGGTCGTCCGGTGGCGCGCTTCGACGCCCCGCGACTCTACGGCCCGCGGCCCGCTCCCGGCCGCGTGATCGAGCTTGTCGAGAGTCACGGCAAGCACCTCGAGATCGTGTGGGACGACGGCCTCGTGTTGCACACCCACCAACGAATGACGGGCTCGTGGCATCTCTATCGAGTGGGCGAGCGATGGCGCAAGCCCAACAACCAGATGCGCGTCGTCATCGAAGTCACCGACTGGGTCGCGGTGTGCTTCAATGCTCCGGTCGTCGAGACCTACCGAGAGTTCGACATCCATCGTCACCCGGGATTCGGACGGCTCGGACCCGACCTGTGCACGGCGCCCGTGCGTGAGCTGGAGCTGGCGGCACGACGGATCCACGAGTATCCGCAGCGGGATGCGCCGGTCGCGGAGGTGCTGCTCGACCAACACGTCGCCTGCGGCGTCGGCAACGTGTTCCGCAGCGAGATCCTCTGGGCCTGCGAGATCAGCCCGTTCGCGCCCGTCACGTCGCTGCAACCGGCCGACTGCGTGCAGCTCATCAACGCCGCGACGCGGATGTTGCGCGCCAACCTCCGTGCGAGCGCCGGCGGCCGTGTCACCCAGCCGGAGATTCCCGGTGGCCTCGCGGTCTATGGACGCAACGGCCAGCGGTGCGCCCGCTGCGGCGACACCGTCCAGGTGAAGCGGATCGGCGATCACGCCCGACTCCTCTACTGGTGTGGCGGTTGCCAGCACCGCCTTGCGCCGCAACTCGACCCGTCGGCCCCCGGTGTGGATCGCAGCATGGACCCGCACCCGGCGGCGGCGAAGTACCTCGCCGAGCTGCCATGGCGGCGCGGCGACACCCTCGCCGGCTGACGCGCCGGCTGACGCGTCGGTTGACTCGCCGGCGGGCCCTCAGGCGGGTTGGCAGGACAGTCGCTGGACCACGAAGTCCCAGCCCTCGCCGAGCTGCGTCCGTTCGTCGAACGCTGGATGTGACCGACCGGTGATGGACTGGAAGATCGCGGTGGCGAGTGCAGTGGCGACCACGTCGCCGACGCCCATCGCCCGCGCGACGGCAGCCTGCGCCGACAGCTCGGCCTGGGCGATGTCGCCCTGTTGTGCCTGCGCGCCCGCGGCTGCGACGTAGGCGAAGACTTGGTCGAGATACGTCGCGCCGTCGGTGTGCGCGACCGCGGCGGCGTCGACGAGCGCTGCCTCGGGATTGCAGCTCACGGCGTGGACGAGCGCAGCGACGGCCCGAGTGAACGGATGGGCTGCACCGTGCTCGGGAACGGACTCGATCGCGGTGAGGGCCTCCTCGTTGCGTCCCTGCTGCACGAGTGATGCGGCGAGCACCACCAACGGCTCGAAGGCCTCGGCGCCGGTGATGCGCATCTCCTCGAGTGCTCGGAGCGCCATCGCCTCAGCCATCGCGGCGTTACCGCGGTGCATGGCGGCACCGGCGACCGCCATCAACGGGAACGGTCCCTGCCGTCCTGACTCGGCAAGTGACATCAACTCCTCGCTGGAGCGCTGTGCTGCTGCGAAGCGGCCGAGTGCGACCTGAGCACGCACGAGAGGTGACAGCGCCTGGATGAGGCCGAAGCGGTCGTTGAGTCGCTTGAACCGTGTACGAGCCTTCTCGGCGAACCCCTGCGCGGCCTCGAGTTGTCCCTGCCACAGTCGCAGGTCGGCGAGCAGCGTGTCCATCATTCCGGCGGCCCATTCGTCGCCGCGCAACTCGGCTTCGCGGCTCACTGCCACGGCCAACGTCTCTGCTTCTTCGAATCGACGCTCAAAGAACTCGATGAAGGCGAGGAGACCGAACGCCCAGCCGACGCCGTTGCGGTCGCCGTGCTGGCTGAGCGTGCCCGCCGCATGCGTGAGACGCTCGCGGGCGACGACGAGGTCGCCGGAGAGGAATGCGATCCAGGCACGGTGCTGCTCGATGTACGCCATGCCCCGCTCGTCGCCAAGGGTCCGGAACAGTTCGTCGGCCTCACCGAAGAACCACTCCGCATCGGCGAGCGATCCGGTGAACATCTCGATGAAGCCACGGATGCGCAACGCCCGTGCCAACAGGTCGGGGTGCTCGGTCTGGCGGAGCAGGTCGACCGCGATGCCGAGCTCTTCGCGGGCCAGGTCGATGCGCCCGCTCACATTGGCCAGCATGCCCCCGAGGCGATGCGCCTCGGCCTGCAGTGCGACATTGGCGTGCTCGGCCGCGATGGTGTGGACTGCCTCGATGTCGGCAGTGGCTGCGTCGAAGTTGCGCTGTTCGATTGCCGCGGTGGCGCGCACGATGCGGAGGTGGGCGACCGCCAGATCGGTGTCCTCGGCCGTCCGCGTCAGGCCGATGGCGCGGGTGGTGTGGCGCACGGCCATTCGCAAACTGCCACTGTCGAGCGCGCGATCCGCGGCCGCAGTGAGGATGTTGATCGCCCGATCGACGATGTCGGTGGGAACGCCGTCGACGGTGCCGAGCTCCTGCACCAGCTCCGCCGCTGCAGCGATGTGGTGCGCGAGGTCGTCGATGCCCGTGGTCGTTCCCGCCATGGCCTTGGCCACTCCGCCGTGGCGCTGCGCGCGAGCGGCCTTGGTGAGGGTCTGATATGCGGCGTCGCGCACGGATTCGCTGCGGAACTCCCAGCGACGTCCGCGCACCTCGAGCAGACCGAGCTCGTCGAGTTCGTGGACCGTCTCGGTGGGGATCGGCTGACCGAGTGCAATGGCGAACTGTTCGAGGCCGAGGATGCTGCCCGACGTGCCGAGCACGGCGGCGTTCTCCAGGACCTGTCGCTGCTGGAGGGTGAGCTGGTCGAGCCGGGCGGCGATCAGGGTACGCAGCGAGTCGGGGAGCTCACCGTGGCCCCCGCCGGCCTCGGTGAGTGCGACCAGCTCGATGAGGAACAGCGGGTTCCCGCCACTGCGCTCGTAGAGCGCAGTGAGCAGGTGCTCGTCGGGTTGCGTGTCGCGGAGCAACTCGCGGGCGAGCTCGTGGTTCTCGAACCGGGTCAACGGTTGCAGCGTCAGTGCGAGCACCGTGCTCCGATCCGAGCGTGGCGGCCACAGCGTCTCGGTGCCCGGGCGCATGGCGGTGATGAGGACGAAGGACTGCCGACTCAAGGACGTGACGAGCGAGGTGAGCAGCTCGAGCAGCACGGGGTCGGCCCAGTGCAGATCGTCGATGCTGAGCACGATCGGACCCTTCTGGGCCTTGGCCTCCAACACCTGACCGACGGTGTGGTGGATGGCGCTGCGTGCGCTCGCCGGATCGAGGCGGTCGATTGCCGACGGGTGCCCGAGGAGGTGCGCGAACACGTCGACGAGTTGTTCCTTCTCCGCCTTCGTCTGCGACGGGAACATCAGCGACGCTCGCGCCATGGCCGTCTCGCGGGCGGAGGGGAGCCCGAGCGTGCCGTCGATGTCGAGATAGTTCGACAGCGCGCTGGCGATCGGCCACCACACGTTGCTCTCGCCGTAGGGCACGCACGCGCCTTCCAATACGGTCGCACCGCGCCGGTCGCGGAGCCCGGCAATGATCTCGTCGACGAGTCGACTCTTGCCGACTCCGTTGTCGCCGTTGACGTGGAGCACCATGCCCCGACCGTGACGATCGACCAGTTCGAGCGCCGCTTCGGCCATCGCCAGTTCGTCCGACCGACCGACGATGCCGATGTCGCGGCGGCGGGTGCGTCGCGACCCGGGAGGCGCGGTGGCCTCCATTGCCAACCAGGAGGTGAGCGACTGATCGCGTCCTCGTGGTTGCAGCTGGCCGGCCAGTTCGTAACGGAACGTGTGCGACGTGAGTCCATGCGTGGTCTCACCGACGAGGACGCCACCCACCGGTGCGGCGGCTTGCAGGCGGGATGCGATGTTCACCACATCGCCCATCGCCGTGTAGTCGGTACCGGCGAGCGTGCCGACGAGCACCTCGCCCGTGTTGATGCCGACGCGCATGCGGACGTCGTCGCTGCCGGCCAGCCCGGACGCGGCAACATAGGCGCCGAGTGTCTGCTGCATGCGCAACGCGGCGCGGACGGCCCGCTCCGGGTCGTCCTCGTGGGCCACGGGCGCGCCGAAGAGCACGAGGATGCCGTCGCCGAGGATCTTGTCGACGCGGCCACCGAACTCTGCCACGACCTCGACCAGACGCTCGAAACACGTGTCGACCAGACGCTTGACCTGCTCGGGATCCATGTGCTCGGCGAGCGACGTGAACCCGACGAGGTCGGCGAACAGCACGGTGACGATTCGTCGCTCTTCCGCCTGAGGTTGCACGGTCGCCACCTGTCGACCGCAGGACGGACAGAACCGGGCACCCGCGGGGACGTTGGCTCCGCAAAAGGTGCACAGCATCACCCTCGGAGCGTAGGCGACATCAGACCAGAGGTGGACGCTGTTTCCCCTGGTGACGGTTAGCGTGCCGGTCGATGATGGTTTCGCGTCCCGTGACCTGGTTGCGAGCGCATCCCCGCGCCTCTGACGGGCTGCTCGCCGCGCTGATCGCGGCGATCTCGCTGACCTTCCACCTCACCGAGCGTGGTTCGACCTACCACCAGCCGTCCGTGTGGGGGGCGCTGCTCACCCTTGCCGCCACCGCACCGATTGCGTGGCGGCGACGCCGGCCGCTCGCCGTGCTCGGGGCCGTCACCGTGGCCCAGATGATCGGCGAGGCCTTCAACTTCGTCGGTCCCGGGTGGTCGGGCGTACTGATCGCGGCCTTCACGGTGGGCTCGTTGCGGGGCGGCGTCGTCCTGTGGAGAGTCGTCTCGTTGATGACCCCCCTGCTGCTCGCGTTCATCGCGTGGGGCGTCGCCCGCGGCGACGCTCCCTGGCAGGCCTTGATCTCGGCGCCGCTGATGCTCGGGGGCGCACTGGTGCTCGGCGACAACATGCGACGCCGCCGAGAGCGAGCGGCCGAGCTCGTCGATCGGGCAGAACGCGCGGAGCGCGAACGTGAGTTGGTCGCTCAGCACCACGTGCAGGACGAGCGGGCGAGGATCGCTCGTGAACTGCACGACGTCGTCGCTCACAGCGTGAGTCTGATGGTCATCCAGGCGGGCGCGGCTCGGCGGCAGCTGTCCGTCGATCCCGCTCGGGCCGAGTCCGCACTGGTCACCGTCGAGCAGACGGGCCGGGCGGCGATGGTCGAGATGCGCCGGATCCTCGGCGTCCTGCGCAATGACGATGGGACCGCCGCGCTCACCGATGCCCTGTCGCCCCAGCCATCGCTTGCCGCGCTCGGCGAACTCGTCCGTACCGCGACGGACCTTCCGGTCGAGGTGCACTCCTACGGCGACCTCGACGGGCTCCCGCCCGGCATCGAGCTGAGCGCCTATCGCATCGTGCAGGAGGCGCTCACGAATGTTCGTCGGCATGCGGGGCCGGTGCACAAGGTGGAGGTCTCCGTGGCACGTGAGCCCGATGCGCTCGTCGTCCAGGTCGACGACGACGGCCGCGGTGCGAGCGCCGTGCCGTCGGCCGCCGGGTTCGGGATCGTCGGCATGCGCGAACGTGTGGCGGCATATCAGGGCGACCTGTTCACCGGTCCTCGCAAGGGCGGCGGCTGGCACGTACGGGCGACGTTCCCAGTGGGTGCGCCGTGATCCGAGTGCTGCTCGTCGACGACCAGGCGATGGTGCGGGCCGGATTCCGGATGATCCTCGAGACCGAGCCGGACATCACCGTCGTGGGTGAGGCCGCCAACGGCCGCGAGGCGCTCGATCTGGTCGAACGGAGCTCGCCGCACGTCGTGCTCATGGATGTTCGAATGCCGGTGATGGACGGCATCGAGGCCACGGGCCACATCGCCACCGGCGAGGACGCGCCGCGTGTGCTGATGCTCACGACGTTCGATCTCGACGACTACGTCTACGCCGCACTTCGGGCAGGGGCGAGCGGATTCCTGCTCAAGGACGCGACCCCCGAACAGCTGGTCAGCGCTGTGCGGGTGATCGCCGAAGGGGATGCGCTGCTGGCACCATCGGTGACTCGGTTGCTCATCGACGAGGTCGCCCGCCGTCCCTCGATGGATCCCGAAGCCGTGGCACCCGGCCTCGTCGACCTCACCGAGCGCGAGCTCGAGGTGCTTCGCTGGATGGCTCGTGGGTTGTCCAACTCCGAGATCGCGACGCAGCTCTATCTCGGCGAGGCGACCGTGAAGACCCACGTCGGTCGAGTGCTGACCAAGCTCGGTGTTCGTGATCGCGTGCAGGCCGTGGTGGTGGCGTACGAGAGCGGCCTGGTCACTCCCGGTTCGCCCGATCAGCCGCTCGGCTGACCGACGTCACTCGCAAAGATGACGACGAATGGTGCGATTTCGGGTTACAACAGACCCCATGACTGACTCCAACACCATGACGGCCGCCGCGGGGGCGATCGATGCAGTGAAGATCTACGGCGGCGGCGACAGCGAGGTCCGCGCCCTCGACGGCGTGACCGTGAACCTCGAGGGCGGCAAGTTCACCGCCATCATGGGACCCTCCGGTTCGGGCAAGAGCACCCTGATGCACTGCCTTGCCGGCCTGGACTCGCTGACCAGCGGTGCGGTGTTCATCGGAGAGACGTACCTCGCGACGCTGAACGACAAGCAGCTCACCGAGTTGCGGCGCACGGCCGTCGGCTTCATCTTCCAGGCGTACAACCTCGTCCCGACGCTCACCGCGCTGGAGAACATCACCCTGCCGCTCCTGCTCGGCGGGTCGAAGGGCAACCAGGAGTGGATCGACACGGTGATCGACACGGTCGGCCTCCGTGACCGGCTCAAGCACCGGCCGAGCGAGCTCTCCGGCGGCCAGCAGCAGCGCGTCGCCGTTGCCCGCGCGATGGCGAGCCAGCCCCGCATCATCTTCGCCGACGAACCGACGGGCAACCTCGACAGCCGCACCGGTGCCGAGATCCTCGACTTCATGCGTCGCGCGGTGCGCGAGCTCGGGCAGACGATCGTGATGGTCACCCACGACCCCGTCGCGGCGAGCTATTCCGACCGCGTGATCTTCCTCGCCGACGGCAAGGTCGTCGACGAGATGCTCGAGCCCACCGCTGACAGCGTGCTCGATCGCATGAAGCACTTCGGGGAGTGACCCGTGTTCAAGCTCAGTCTTCGAAACATCTGGTCCCGCAAGGGACGATTGCTCCTCACCGCCATCGCGGTCATCGCCGGTACTGCGTTCCTCAGCGGTGTCTTCGTGTTCACCGACACGATCAAGGGCAGCTTCAACGAAATGTTCGCAACCGCGTACAAGAACACTGACGCGTTCGTGCGCTCGTCGAACGTCATCGAGGGTCAGTTCGGCGAAGAGACGCGTGACCGCATCGACCTTTCGCTGGTCGACACCGTCGCGGCCGTTCCCTCGGTCACGGAGGCACACGGCGACGTGAACGGCAGCGCCACGGTCACGTTCGACGGCAAGGTCCTCGGCCAGGACGGCCCGCCGAAGTTCGCCGGCGCGTGGATCGACAGCGAGGGCTCGCCCTGGTCCATCCACGACGGACGCGCGCCCACCGCTCCCGACGAGGTCGTCCTCGACCGTTCGTCGGCGACGAAGGCAAAGATCTCGATCGGCGACACGGTCTCCATCACGTCGATCGGGCAGCCGCGCGACTTCACCGTCGTCGGCATCGCCACGTTCGCGGGCTCCGACACCACGGGGGGCGCAACCTGGTCGCTGTTCACGCTCCCGACGGCGCAGGAGTTCGTGATCGGCAACACCTCCAAGATCGACAGCATCGTGGTGCGCAGTGACGGCTCCATCAGCGACGAACAGTTGGCGAAGAACATCGACAAGGCCGTCGCCAACCCCGAGGTCGAGGTGTTGACGGGCAAGCAGATCACCGAGGAGAACCAGTCAGCGGTGGCCACCAGCCTGGGCTTCATCACTATCTTCCTCTCGATCTTCGCACTCATCGCGATGTTCGTCGGCAGCTTCATCATCTACAACGTGTTCAGCATCAGCGCAGCACAGCGACAGCGGGAGAACGCGCTCCTTCGCGCCGTCGGCGCCAGCCGCAGCCAGATCACCCGCTCGATGTTCATCGAGGCCATCGTCGTCGGTGTGGGTGGCTCGCTGCTCGGGTGCATCGGCGGGATCGGCCTGGCCACGTTCATCCTGAAGCTGCTCACCGCGATCGGCTTCGGTCCGGGCGACACGTCGCTGGTCCTCAACGCGACAGGGTTCGTGATCACGATGGTCATCGGTGTCCTCGTCACCGTGCTGTGCGCCATCGCTCCGGCCATCCGCTCCGGTCGGGTGCCGCCGCTGGCGGCCATGCGCGATGTCGCCATCGACCATGCAGACGTCTCCAGGGCTCGGAAGGTCACCGGAGCCGTCGCGGTCCTCACTGCGATCGGCGCCGTCGCGGCCGGTCTCGCCGGCAACACGTTGATGCTCGGCGTCGGTGTCGTCGCGCTGTTCGTCGCGCTGATCGCACTGGGGCCGTTCCTGGCGACCCCTGTGGCGAAGGCATCGTCGCCGGCGCTGTCGGCGATGAGTGGTGCCTCGGGAACGATGGCGTCGCGCAACGCGGCTCGCAACCCGAAACGCACGGCGCTCACCGCCGGTGCGTTGGCCGTGGGATTGTCGCTCCTGATCGGTGTCGCCACCCTGGGCGCCTCGGCGAAGGCCACCACCCGCGACGTCATCGGCAGTTCGTTCTCCTCGGACTACGTCGTCACTCCGCAGCAAGGCAACAACGGCGGTGGGATCCCCACGACCGTCGCCGAGGATCTCAAGGCGGCGCAGGTCGGCGACGTGCTCGGGCTCGCGGCCAGTGCGATCCAGATCAACAAGGACGGCGAGTACCAGGCCAAGCAGGTCCTGGCGCTCACGCCCGCCGATGCTGGTGCCGTGCTCGACATCCCGTTCGTGAGCGGCAACTTCGACGCCTTGAGCCCGACCACCATCCTGGTCGCGAAGGACAAGGCCGATCGCGATCACGTCGGCGTCGGCGACGTGTACGACGTGAAGATGCTCGACGGCACGACGATGAACCTGACCATTGCCGGCGTCTTCGATTCGAAGGTCCTGGGCAACCTCATCGTCGATCGGACGATCTTCGACAACTCACCGGTACCGATCTTCGACATCGGTGTGTTCGTGAAGGCCGACGGCGGTGTCACCGCTGCCAACACGGCCGCGATCAGAGCCGTCGCCGACACGTATCCCACCGTGAAGCTGCAGAGCCGCGATCAGTACATCGACGAGCAGAGTGGCCAGATCGACGGCTTCCTCAACTTCATCTATGCCCTCCTCGGTATGTCGATCTTCATCGCGGTGATCGGCATCGTGATCACGCTCATGCTGGCGGTCTACGAGCGCCGACGTGAGCTCGGGTTGCTGCGTGCGGTGGGGACCACCCGTGGGCAGGTACGTATCAGCGTGCTCTGGGAGAGCATGATCACGGCCGTGGTCGGCGTCATCATGGGCATCGTGCTCGGCGTGTCGCTGGGGTGGATCATCGTCAGCGCGTTGAAGGACCAAGGGTTGACGGTCTTCTCGTTGCCCGTGGGGACCATCGTCGTTGCCTCCATCATGGCGCTGGTGTTCGCGGCGGGTGCTGCGCTCTATCCGTCCTGGAAGGCGTCGAAGGCCAACGTGCTCGAGGCGATCGCCACCACCTGATGTTCCGACTGGCAATCAGAAGTGTCACCGCGAGGTGGGGACGTCTCGTCCTCACCTCGTTGGCGATCGTGGCCAGTACCGCGTTCCTGTCGGGCACGTTCATCTTCCGTGACACGATCGAGCGCACGTTCAACGGGTTGTTCGCCAGCGTCTACGAGCGCGTCGACGGGTACGTGCAGAGCGCCAACTCGGTCGAGAACCTCTTCGGGCTCGAGAGCCGCGACCGACTCCCCGCGGCGTTGGTCGACGAGGTGCGCGCCGTCCCGGGTGTGGGCGATGCCCAAGCATCGGTGCAGGGTGACGCGGTCGTCATCGCCAAGGACGGCTCGCCGATCGAACGGCCGACCGCTCCCACGTTCGGAGCGACCGTCAACGACGGTGAACTGTCGGTGTGGAAGGTGAAGGAGGGTCGTCGGCCGGTCGGACCCGGTGAGGTCGCGCTGGACACCCTCACCGCCCGCGACGGAGGCCTTTCCCTCGGCGACCAGGTGAACGTGAACGCCGACAGCGGCGCCCGCACGTTCACGCTCGTCGGCATCATGCAGTACGACGACATCATCTCGCCGGGGAACGCGACCTGGGCGTTGTTCGACGCAGCGACGGCGAGCGACTTCATCGCCAAGCCCGGTTACATCGACGCGGTACTCGTCAAGGGCGATGGGTCGATCCCGCCGGACCAGGTCGTCGCGAACGTGCGGGCGGCACTCGATCCCAACATCGCCGAGACCCTGACGTCGGCGGAGATCACCGCGCAGGCGCAGACCGAGGTGCAGAAGAGTCTCAGCTTCCTCACCGTGTTCCTCTCGATCTTCTCGTTCATCGCGCTCGGCGTCGGGATGTTCGTGATCTACAACGTGTTCTCCATCACCGCCGCCCAGCGCCAACGCGAGAACGCATTGCTGCGCGCCCTCGGTGCCAGCCGCCGCCACGTCACCTGGTCGATGCTGACCGAGGCCACGGTGGTCGGACTCGTCGGGTCGCTCCTCGGCCTGCTCGGCGGCATCGGCCTCGCTGCGGGGATCAAGGCGTTGCTGAGCGCGCTCGACTACGACATCCCGGCACGGGGTCTCGCGTTGGAACCGCGGACGGTCGTGATCACCCTGGTCGCCGGGTTGGCCGCCAGCCTCGTCGCCGCGCTCGGGCCGGCCATCGGTGCGGGGCGGGTTCCGCCCGTCGCGGCGATGGGTGACGCCGTGCTGGAGAAGGTCGGCAGCGTTCGTGTTCGGGTCATTGCCGCCGTCGTCGCCGCCGTCCTCGGAGTTGCGGCGATCGTGCAGGTGATGGCCGGTGGCGATGCGATCCTGCTCGCCGTCGGCGTGGTCGGTCTCTTCGCTGCCGTGCTCTTGCTGGGGCCGGTCATGGCTCGTCCGATCGCTCGCTTCATCGGGGCACCCGTGCAGCGGATCCGCGGTGTGTCGGGCACGATGGCGCGTGGCAACGTGCAGCGCAACCCGCGCCGCACGGCGCGTACCGCCGCTCCGGTGCTCATCGGTGTCGCCCTGGTCACCGGAGCCACGGTGTTCGCTGCCTCGATCAAGGAGCAGATCCGCGTCGCGGTGGGGGAGTCCTTCGTCGGCGACTACGTCATCAACTCCACCAAGGGTGGATCGGTGAGCCTCGGTCAGGACTTCGTCGACCAGCTCAACGAGATGCCGGAGGTCGGCGTCGCCACGGGGCTCGGGTTCGCGCGGGGTGTCGCCGACGCGGACGGCAAGCCGGCGTTCGGCGTGGTCGTCGATCCGGCGACCGTGGGCGACCTCATCAAGATCGAGTTCGTGCAGGGTGGTGTCGAGGCGCTGACGCCCGATGGCGTCCTGATCAGCGAAGGCGAAGCCAAGCGACGGGACCTGTCGGTCGGCGATGCCCTGGTGCTCCGGATCGACGGGCAGCCGCGGCCGCTTGCCGTGGAGGGGATCTTCGTCACGACCGACCTGATCCGCGCCTCGCGCATCTACGACCGCGACACGTTCCTCGACACGAGCATCACGACGCCTGCCGGCTTCGTGTCGCTGACTCGAGCGCCCGGCGTGACCGACGAGCAGTTCCGTGCGGTCGTCGGGGCGGCGGCGGAGAGCTACGGCATCGGCGAACTGCAGGACAAGGAGCAGTTCATCAACAGCCGGGCGGACCTCGTCGACCGCAGCCTGGCGTTCATCTACGGGTTGCTGCTGCTGTCGATCATGATCGCCACGTTCGGGATCGTGGTCACGTTGTTGCTCGCCGTCTACGAGCGCCGTCGCGAGATCGGACTGCTCCGCGCAGTGGGGATGACGCGGGCGCAGGTGCGGACCACCGTGCGGTGGGAGAGTGTGATCACCTCGGTCTACGGTGCGTTCGTGGGCGTGTTGATGGGTCTGGTCCTGGGGTACGTGGTCATCGTCGCATTGCGCGACAAGGGCCTCACCGAGTACTCGGTGCCGGTCGCCAACGTGCTGTGGATCATGGTGCTGGCGTTCGTCGCCGGGGTGGTCGCCGCGGTGGTGCCGGCGTGGCGAGCCACTCGACTCGACATCCTTCGAGCGATCGCAGCGGACGGATGATCGAGCTGTCCGACGCGTTGCGCACGTTCGTCGCCGAGCGACACCTCGCCGTCCTGGTGACGGTTCGTGCGGACGGATCGCCGCACGCCGTCCCCGTCGGGTTCACGTACGCCGACGGCCGAGTCCGCATCATCACCGCCGGCTCGTCGGTCAAGGCTGCCAATGCCCGGCGAGGAGGACGGGCGAGCATCTGCCAGATCGATGGTGGTCGCTGGGTCACGTTCGAGGGTGGAGTGCGAGTCCTCACCGACGAGTCCGACGTCGCCGCGGCAGTCGCGGCGTACGCTCGTCGGTATCGCCCACCGGCAGCACGCGCCGACCGGGTGGTCATCGAGATCGAGGTGGATCACATCATGTGCAACAGCGGGTCGAGATGAGCGCGGGCTACTCGGGCACGCCGCTTCCCAAGAAGCTGGGGATCGTCGGCGACGTCGTGTTCACCGTCGTCAATCCGCCTGCAGGCTTCGACGAGCTCCTGGGCGAGGTCGGCGACGCGGTCCGCCAGCGGTCGCTGATGCCACCGATCGATGTCGTCGTCGCCTTCTTCCGGCGTCGCGACCAACTGCTCGACAAGTGGGCCGGTTTCGCCGAGGCTGCCAGGCCGGATGGCGCGGTGTGGGTCGCATGGCCCAAGCGCACGAGCGGCGTCGACACCGACATCACCGAGGACGTACTGCGGGCCGAGTTGCTCCCGACGGGCTGGGTCGACAACAAGGTGTGCGCGATCGACGACACGTGGAGCGCGTTGCGCTTCGTGCTCCGCAAGGAGCACCGCCCACCCTGGAAGCGGTAGCGACCGTTCATCGCGACCGCAGGCCCCCAAACCAACCGCCCCGGGCAGGGTTGGGGGCGGGGGGTTGGGGGGGTGGAAAAGGAGGAGCGGAGGCGATGGCGGCGGGCCAGTGGGCGCAGGGGGTGGCCCCGGGCACCGAGAC
>JBBQTC010000016.1:0-55540 GCA_038234785.1 Acidimicrobiales bacterium | reverse complement strand
GAACGATCCTGACCATTTGCACGAGATTTGCCGGTTCGGAGCACTTCGATGTGCCCAGTGAGGTGTGCGACTCGACGAGCTCGAAACCTTTGCCCGACGCCACCACGGCCTGGTGACCCGGCAGGCCGCCCGGCGTCTCGGCGTCAGCTCCTCGTCGTGGTATCGGGCCATCGAGGCCGGATTGCTCGACCCGCTGTATCCCAACGTCGCTCGCATGTTGGGCGCGCCGCCGACGTTGCAGCAGCGGGCACTCGCCGCCGTGTGGGCCGCCGGCCTCGGCGCACTCGGGTCGCATCGCACGTCGGCAGGCCTGTGGGGTGTCGAGCGTCCGGCGGATGACCCGATCGAGGTGTTGCTGTCGACCCGTCGGCGCAACGTGATCATCCCCGGGGTGGTCGTCCATCGACCGCGCGATCTGGTCGATCTCCGTCCGATGCGGCGTGACGGGGTGCCGACGACGAATCCGCTGCGGATGCTGCTCGACCTGGCGGCGGTCGATCCGGAGCACCTCTATCCCGCGGCCGTCTCGGTGCTGAGCCTTCGGCTCGCGTCGCCGCCCGCGCTACGAGCCGCGTTGATGCGCCATGCGCGCAAGGGGCGCAACGGAGTCACCGCCTTCCGCGGGCTGCTCGACCAACTCGCCGAGGACGGCCGGCCCGAGGACAGCGAGCTCGAGGTGAGAATGCTGCAGCTGCTCGTCGAGTACGGGCTCCCGCCGGCCAGTTTCCATCCGCGCGTCGCCGGGTACGAGGTCGACTTCCTGGTCATCGGTTCACCCGTCGTCCTGGAGTGTGACGGTTGGGTCGCGCACGGTCTCGACCGTGACCAGTTCGAGTACGACCGGGTCCGCGGCGCGGACCTCGTCGCTGCCGGGTTCGTCGTGGTGCGCTTCACATGGCGCCAAGTGACCTCACGTCCTGAACAGGTCGCGGAGCGCATCCGCGATGCGATCGCCCGATGGGCACCTCATTTGCTCGCCGATTGACGGTTTCTGGGAAAGAATCTTCCCGGCTTCCGGGAAGATCGCTGGCCAGAACCCGAAATGGGACGATCGCTGCCCAGAAACCGAGCGGGTAACGTGGCCGCCATGGCATACCCCTTTCCGGCCCTCGACGGGTCCGCGCCCACGACACAGCAGTTCGACCAGAAGCCCGAGATGGGCATCGACCCCTCGAAGCGCTACACGGCCACCATGGACACCAGCATGGGCACGCTCGTGGTTGCTCTCGACGCGGTCAACGCCCCGATCGCGGTCAACAACTTCGTGTTCCTCGCCGGCTACCACTACTACGACGGCATCGTCTTCCACCGGATCATCAACGGGTTCGTGTGCCAGGGCGGCGACCCCACCGGCACCGGTCGCGGCGGTCCTGGCTACCGGTTCGAGGACGAGCCGGTGAAGCAGCGCTACCAGCTCGGTTCGTTGGCGATGGCGAACGCCGGGCCCAACACCAACGGCAGCCAGTTCTTCCTCATCAGCGGCCCGAGCGGCGTGAACCTGCCGCCGCAGTACAGCCACTTCGGTCAGGTCGTGAAGGGCCTCGAGATCGTCGACGCGATGCAGAAGGTCGAGACCGATCGCAGCGACCGTCCCCGCACCGACGTGGTGATCAACTCGGTCACCATCACCGTCGCCGACTGACCGGCGTTGACCGTCGAGCGTCTCTCGCTCGCGCAGGCGAGACGCCTCGCCCTCGCCGCGCAAGGGTTTGCCGAGCCGCGGCCCAAGGGCCGGGTGGACCGACGGCACTTCCGGCGCGCCATCGATCGGATGGGTCTCATCCAGATCGACTCGGTGAACGTCCTCGTACGCAGCCAGGAGCTGCCGCTCTTCGCTCGACTCGGTCCGCACCCGCGCACCATGATCGCCGATGCCACCGCCGACGGTGAGCTGTTCGAGTACTGGGTGCACGAGGCCAGCCACGTACCGACCGAACACCACCACCTGCACCGCTGGCACATGGCCCGCGACCACAAGTGGTCCCGCTACTGGGACCTCACCGAACGTCGACCGGGCTACATCGACGAGGTGCTGCGTCGGATCGAACTCGATGGCCCCTTGGCCGCCGGCGACCTCAGCGAGCGCAAGGGCAAGAAGGGCACCTGGTGGGATTGGGATGACGGCAAGGTGGCGCTCGAGCATCTGTTCTGGAGCGGACAGGTCTCCGCGGTGCGCCGCCCGTCGGACTTCGCCCGCCTGTACGACCTGTCCGAGCGGGTCATCCCGGCTCACATCCGCGCCCGGCCGGAACCTTCCGAAGATGAGGCTCGCAAGGCGCTGTTGCTGCTCGCCGCCCGCCACCATGGCGTGGCGACGTTCACCGATCTCACCGACTACCACCGCCAGAAGAACGCGCCGTGCAAGCCACTCGTCGACGAACTCGTCGAGGACGGCGCGCTGCTGCCGGTCAGCGTCGAGGGGTGGAACAAGGTCGCCTACCTTCACCCGGAGGCGAAGCTCCCTCGACGGGTGCAGGCGTGCGCGTTGCTCAGCCCGTTCGACCCCGTGTGCTGGAACCGAGATCGCAACGAACGGCTCTTCGGATTCCACTACCGCATCGAGATCTACACCCCGGCGCCCAAGCGGATCTACGGGTACTACGTCCTGCCCTTGCTGTGGGGCGACTCCCTCGTGGGTCGTGTGGACCTGAAGGCCGACCGCGCCGGCGGCTCGCTGCTCGTCCAGGGCGCCTACACCGAGCCCGGCGTCCCTCGCGACGACGTGGCCGTCGACCTCGCCGCGGAACTCGTGTCGATGGCCGGATGGCTGGGTCTCGAACGCGTCGTGGTGAGCGATCGCGGCGATCTGGCACCGGCGCTGCGAGGGTACCTGGCCAGCGCCTGACGGCTCGGTACGCTCGGCTTCTGATGTCGGACTTCGAGCACGCCGCGCCGCGCGACCGCATGCCTCCATGGGTGTGGAAGGCGGTCGCCATCTTCTGGGCGGGCTACCTCATCGCCACTCGCCTCGACTCGTTCGCCGGCAAGCTCTACGGCTTCTTCCTCCTGCTGCTCGTTTCGCTGTTCCTGTCGCTCGCGGTCGAGCCGGGAGTGAACCGGTTGTCGCACCGCGGCTGGCGTCGCGGCCCGGCAACGGCACTCATCCTCTTCGGAGTGATGGCGGCGTTCCTCATCTTCGTCGTCGCCATCGGTGCACTCGTCGGCCAGCAGATCGCCGACCTGCTGGGTGACTCGGAGAAGTACGTGACCCGCGCCGTGAACTTCCTCAACAGCAACTTCGGCACGCACATCGACGCGACCCAGGTGATCGACGAGATCCAGAAGCCGGACGGCTCGGTGCAGCGGTTCATCCGCAGCCAGCGCGGACGCGTGGTCGACCTGTCGGTTGCCGCGCTCGGGTTGCTCGTACAGGCGCTGTCGGTCGCGCTGTTCACCTTCTACCTGGTCGCCGACGGACCGAAGCTGCGGCGCGTGATCTGCAGCCGACTCCGTCCCGAACGTCAGCGGCGGGTGCTCGACACGTGGGAGATCGCGATCGAGAAGACGGGCGGCTACCTCTACTCGCGTGCGCTGCTGGCGGGGCTCTCGGCGTTCTTCCACTGGGTCGTGCTGCAGGGTCTCGGCACTCGCGCCCCGGTCGCCCTCGCCCTCTGGGTCGGCGTCGTCAGTCAGTTCCTCCCGGTCGTCGGCACCTACCTGGCCGGTGCCCTCCCCGTGCTGGTCGCCTTCATCGACTCTCCGCCCAAGGCGCTCGCCGTGCTGGTCTTCGTCGTGATCTATCAGCAGATCGAGAACTACCTGTTCCTCCCGCGCATCACCGCTCGCACCATGGATCTGCACCCCGCCGTCGCGTTCGGTTCGGCCATCGCCGGGGGTGCCGTGCTCGGGCCGGTTGGTGCGGTGCTGGCCATCCCCGGTGCGGCGATGTTGCAGGCGATGTTCACCGACTTCGGTGAGCGCCACGAGGTGATCGAGAGCGATCTCGTGCACCTCGCCAAGCGACAACCTCGACACGAGCGCCGAGCGGCACGCAAGGAGCATCCCACGTCCGGACCAGACGATGGCCTTCCCTGAGGCGTTCGTCCCGGTCGCCATCACGACGCGGAGCGGCTTCGACGAGTCCGTCCACTTCGGTGCGGTCGTCGGGCTCGGGCCGAGCGGCGAGATCGAGTTCGCCGTCGGCGATCCGCACGTGCTGGTCTACCCGCGCTCGTCGAACAAGCCGATGCAGGCGGTCGCGATGGTGCGCGCCGGCCTCGACCTGCCGGCGGAGCTCCTCGCGCTCGTGTGCGCGAGCCACGACGGCACCACCATGCACCTGGACGCAGCCACGCGGATCCTCGCGTCCGCCGGGCTCACCTCCGACGCGCTCGCCAACACCCCATCGATGCCGCTCGACGAAGCGTCGGCCCTCACTGTCCTTCGCAGCGGCGGCGGTCGCACCGCACTGCAGATGAACTGCAGCGGCAAGCACAGCGGGATGCTCGCCACGTGCGTGTGCAACGAATGGGCACACGACGCCTCGTACCTCCAAGTCGATCATCCGCTCCAGGCGGCGATCACGGCCACGATCGACGACCTCAGCGAGGAACCCCACGCGCACATCGGCGTCGACGGCTGTGGTGCACCAGCGCACGCGATGTCGCTGGTGGGTCTGGCGCGCGCGTTTCGCAACATCGCCAACGGCTCGAGTGGGAGCGCCGGCGACGAGGTGTATCGGGCGATGACCGAGCATCCGCAGATGGTGGGTGGCGCCGATCGCGACGTCACGCACTTCATGCGGCACGTCCCTGGGATGATGGCGAAGGATGGCGCCGACGGTGTTTTCGCGGCGGCGTTTCCCGACGGCAGGGCGATCGCATTGAAGATCGCCGATGGCGGCGACCGTGCCCGACCGCCGGTGATGGTGGCAGCATTGCAGCGAATGGGGGTCGATGTGTCGGAGGTCGCGGTGTTGGTCGAACAACGAATCATGGGTCACGGTCAGACGGTCGGTGTCGTACGAGCAGCGGGTGTCGTGCGCTCGGTGGTGCCGTGACCGCCATCCCCTTCGTCACTCTCGACGACCCGCGCTACGGCGAAGCGGTGCAGGTGGCGCCGCTGGTCCGCCGCGTCATCGCCAAGAACCCGTCGAAGTTCACCTATCACGGCACCGGCACCTACATCATCGGCGACGGTGACGTCGCCGTGATCGACCCCGGTCCGAGCCTGCCCGCGCACCAGGCTGCGCTGGAGGCCGCACTCCAGGGTCACACCGTGCGCGCCATCCTCGTCACCCACTGCCACTCCGACCACTCACCGCTCGCCGCGTGGTTGCACGACGCCACGGGTGCTCCCACCGTTGCCTTCGGTCCGCACAAGATCAACTCCGACTGGGTGGAGGACGACACACCCGACGAGCCCGACGAGGAGGAGAAGGCGGCCGCGGCCGCAGCCGAAGCTGCCGGTGAGGCGAAGGTGGAGGAGTCCCTCGACCTCGCGTTCGATCCGGACGTGCGGGTCACCGACGGTGCAGTGGCGGCCTCTGGCCCCGGCTGGACGATGCGCGCCATCCACAGTCCGGGCCACACCAGCAACCACATGTGCTACTGGCTCGAGGAACAGCGGGCGCTGTTCACGGGTGACCACATCATGGGATGGAGCACGACCGTCATCACCCCGCCCGACGGCGACATGCGCGACTACCTCTCCTCGCTCCAGCGCGTGAAGGATCTCGACCCGGCCGCGCTGTGGCCGACTCACGGTGCGCCGGTCACCGATGCGCGTCCGTTCGTCGATGCGTTCGTCGCTCATCGGCTCGACCGCGAGGCGCAGGTGCTGGGCGCAGTACGCGACGGTGTGACGATGATTCCCGACATGGTCCGGCGTTTGTACGTCGGTGTGAACGAGAAGTTGTACAAGGCCGCGGGTCGAAGTGTGCTCGCCCATCTCATCAAACTCGTCGACGACGGCCTCGTCGCATTCGACGGTTCACAACCCGGTGTCACCACCCCGTACCACCCGCACTGAGCGCCGGCGTGGTTGAGCACCATCCGAGTCGTCGGACACTGTCCGACCTGCTTCATTTCTCCGGAATGCCTGGGGTACTATCGCCATGCTTCCGTCATTCCGTCGGGAGCGCGTGAGGGGAGCAAGGTATGAGAGTAAGGCGAATCGCCGTACTCGTCGCGGCAGGGGCCATGTTCATGGCTGCTTGCGGAAGCGACAGTAAGAGCGCAACGACAACGCCCGCCGCAGGCGGCGACACCACCCAGCCCGCCACCGGTGGGTGCGTGGTCGGTGTCTCGTGGAACAACTATCAGGAAGAGCGCTGGGCCAAGTGGGATGAGCCGGCCCTCAAGGCGGCCATCGAGGCCGGCGGCGGGACCTACATCTCGAACGACGCCAAGTCGTCGGCCGAGACCCAGGCCAGCAATCTCGAGAACCTCATCACCCAGGGCGCCAAGGTGCTCGTCGTTCTCGCCCAGGACGGCACGGCCATCAAGCCCGCCGTCACGAGCGCGATCGAGGGTGGCGTTCCGGTCATCGCATACGACCGCCTCATCGAGGATCCGAAGGCCCTCTACATCACGTTCGACAACAAGGGTGTTGGCAAGATGCAGGCCGAGGCCGTGTTTGCGAAGGTGCCGAAGGGCAACTACGTGATCATCAAGGGCAACAGCGCCGATGCCAACGCAGACTTCCTGCGGTCCGGCATGGACGAGGTCATCAAGTCGGCAGTCGACAGCGGCGACATCAAGATCGTCGGCGAGACCTACACCGACAACTGGGACCCGGCCAATGCACAGACCGAGATGGAGCAGTTCCTGACGGCTGAGAACAACAACATCGACGCAGTGCTGTCGGAGAACGACGGCATGGCCGGCGGTGTGATTGCGGCGCTCGACGCTCAGAGCCTTGCGGGCAAGGTGCCCGTGTCCGGTCAGGACGGCGATCAGGCCGCCCTCAACCGGGTTGCCCTCGGCACGCAGACCGTCGACGTCTGGAAGGACGCTCGCGCGCTCGGCAAGTCCGCCGGCGAAGCAGCCATCCAGCTGTGCAAGGACGCCGACGCCTCCAAGGTCACCGGCGCCTCGCCGTTCGACACGCCAGGCGGGAACAGCCTGTCGACGATCCTCCTCACCCCGATCCCGATCACCCTGGACAACCTGAACGTCGTCCTCGAGGCCGGCTGGATCGCCAAGGCGGATCTCTGCAAGGGCGTGGACGCCACTGCAGTGGCGGCTTGCGCCTGAGCGCTCGTCGTTAGCACCATCACTGGATGCCCCCCGCCCGCAGCTTGCGAGCGGGGGGCATTCGCGTGGTGCAGAATGCACGGGTAATACTTCGAACCATGGGGGATTCGAATGAGTGAGACAACGTCCACGGTCGACGGCACGTCGGGCGTCCGATCGCGCAAGTCATGGCGGGAGTTCGTCTCCTCGAGCGGAATCGACACCCGACTGCTCGGCATGGTGGTGTCGCTCGCCGTCATCTGGATCGCGTTCAACACGCTCTCGGGCGGCAAGTTCATCACCTCTCGCAACCTGTGGAACCTCTCGGTGCAGAGCGTCTCCATCGGTGTCATGGCCACGGGCATGGTGTTCATCATCGTCACCCGCAACATCGACCTCTCGGTCGGTTCACTGCTCGGCTTCCTCGGCTACACCATGGCCTTGGTGCAGACCGACGGCACGATCTCCGTGTTCGGACTGAACATCACCTTCGACAGTCTGAAGGCGCATCACTGGTACACGTGGATCGTCGCCCTTGCCGTCGGACTCGTGCTCGGGGCGTTCGTGGGGCTCGTCCAAGGCTCGATCATTGCGTACGTCGGGGTTCCTGCGTTCATCGTCACTCTCGGCGGCTACCTGGCGTGGCGCGGTCTCATCTTCCGCACCGGCGGCAAGCAGGGCCAGACGCTCGCCCCGCTCGACGAGACGTTCCGTTACCTGGGTGGTGCACCCGAGCGGTCATTGGGCGGCTGGAAGACATGGGTGGTCGTTGGGCTCGTGTGCGTCGGCATCGTGTCGAGCATCGTGCTCGCTCGCAAGCGTCGCACTCGGCACGGTCTGACCGTGCGGTCGTTGAGCGTCGACATCGGCTTCGCAGTCGGCGGCTGCCTGGCAGTCATCCTCGGGGTCTGGCTCGTCGCAATCAAGTACCTGGCTCCGAAAAGCGGCGACGCCGTCGGCATCGCCTACCCGGTCCTGATCCTGCTCGGTGTCACGCTCGGTATGTCGTACCTCGCCCGCCGTCGACGTTTCGGCCGATACATCTTCGCCTACGGTGGCAACCCCGAGGCGGCAGAGCTCGGCGGCATCAACACTCGTCGGACCATCACCTCCACCTATGTCGTGATGGGCATGCTCTGTGCGGTGAGCGCCGCCATCCAGACCGCCCGTCTCAACTCGGCTACCACGAACCTCGGTGTGCAGAACGAGCTCGACGTCATCGCGGCAGCCGTCATCGGCGGCACCAGTTTCTCGGGAGGTATCGGCACCATTCCGGGAGCCGTTCTCGGAGCAGTGGTCATGCAGTCGCTGCGTTCGGGCATGTCGTTGCTCAACATCGATTCGCCCACGCAGGACATCGTCGTCGGCATCGTCCTCGTCACCGCCGTGGCGGTCGACGCCCTGATCCGCCAGCGACGGCGCTCGTCGATGATCGGTGCGCTCGCCGTCGGCGTCGTCATCGCCGCGATGGTCATCCAGACCGGCCGGCCGTGAGCAGAGGAGAACGATCGACATGACCGACACCACCGCCACTGCCGCCCCGGACCGCACCGTGCCGCTGTGCGAGATGCGCGACATCAAGGTCGCGTTCGGCGGACTCCATGCCGTCGACGGCGTCACCGTCGACATGTACCCCGGTGAGGTCGTTGCGCTCGTCGGCGGCAACGGCGCCGGCAAGTCGACGCTGATCCACACACTGTCGGGTGCGCACCCGGCCGACTCGGGCGAGATCCGCATCAACGGCGAGCTGGCACACATCAGCAATCCGCGCGACGCTCGCCAGTACGGCATCGAGGTGATCTACCAGAAGCTCGCGCTCGCCGACAACATCGATGCGGCGGGCAATGTGTTCCTCGGTCGCGAGTTGCGCACCCGCACCGGCTCGCTCGACGACGAGGCCATGGACGCCGCCACGCAGGGCGTGATGCAACGCCTCAACCCGCGGTTCAAGAACCTCAAGACCGCGGTGCGCTCGCTCTCGGGTGGTCAGCGTCAGTCGGTGGCCATCGCCCGCGCCGTGCACTTCAACGCCAAGATCCTCATCATGGACGAGCCGACCGCGGCCCTCGGTCCGGCCGAGACCGCGCAGGTGCGCGAACTGATCACCCACCTCAAGTCCGAAGGCATCGGCATCTTCCTGATCAGCCACGACATCCACGACGTCTTCGATCTCGCCGACCGCATCAGCGTGATGCTGCAGGGCAAGCTCGTGGCAACGGTGAAGAAGTCCGAGGTCACCAAGGACGAGGTCCTGGCGATGATCATCATGGGCAAGAAGCCCGGCGAGGCCACCGAGCAGGAGTACAACGAACTGCACTCCTGACCGGTGGAGTGATCAGCGGACCCCGAGGAGCAACTCCGTCACCAGCTGGTCGAGCCGCTCGTGGCCGTAGCCCTGAGCGGCGAGCAACGACTCGTCGAGGTTGGCCGATCGAATGGCCGAGAGCGGGCCGGTGGGCTCGTGGATGGCCGCGACCTGAGCGACGCGCATTGCTTCCTGGATCTCTGCGTCGTCGCGCATCCGCTCGACCTTCTCCTTGAGCACGAGATAGGTGCGCATGCAGCCGAGTGCGAAATCCCACACCCCCGCGGCGTCCTCGGTGCGATACGGGTGAGCATCGAAGTGGCGCATGCCTTCCCAACCCGAATCCTCCAGCAGCCGCACGAGGTAGAACGCGTCGCGGATGCCTTCGGAACCGAAGCGGAAGTCTTGGTCGTACTTGCCGATCCGCTGTGCGTTGAGGTCGATGTGGAACAACTTGCCGTGCCACATCGTCTGGGCGACCGCGTGGGTGAACGACAGACCCGACATCGTCTCGTGCGCGAACTCCGGGTTGAGCCCGACCATGTCGGGCCACTCGAGCTCGCCGATGAATGCCAGGGCGTGACCGACGGTCGGCAGGAAGTTGTCGCCGCGCGGCTCGTTGGGCTTGGGTTCGAGTGCGATCCGCAGGTTGTAGCCGCGCTCGCGGATGTACTCGCAGCAGAGATCGACGGCTTCCTTGTAGCGATCGAGCGCGCCGCGGACGTCCTTGGCTGCCTCCGCCTCGACGCCCTCACGGCCGCCCCACATCACGTACACCTCGGCGCCCAGTTCGGCACCGAGATCGATCGCGTCGAGAGTCTTGCGTACCGCGAACCGACGAACACCTGGGTCGTTGGCCGTGAACGCGCCCTCCTTGAAGATCGGGCGGCTGAACAGGTTCGTGGTGGCCATCGGCACCTTCATGCCGGTCTCGTCGAGCGCGGTGCGGAAGCGCTTGACGATGGCCTCGCGCTCGGTCGGAGTGGAGCCCGGGGGAACGAGATCGTCATCGTGGAAGTTCACGCCGTAGGCGCCGAGCTCGGACAGCCGATGGACGGACTCGACCGGGTCGAGCGGTGGGCGGACCTCATGGCCGAACGGGTCGCGTCCGGGGTTGCCCACGGTCCACAGACCGAAGGTGAACTTGTGCTCGGGGCGGGGGATCAGGTGGTCGGTCATGATGGCTCCTCTGTACTCAGGCTGGTTGGGACGTTGCTCGCAACGCGATGATGGTCGGGTCGGAGATGATGGTGTCGAGCGCGGCCGTAGCCGCGCCGACGAGGGCTGCATCGGGGCCGAGCGATGAACGCGAGACGGCGCAAGCGTGCCAGCGGGCTCCGAGCGTGTTCGCCGCAAGGCGATCACCGACCCGGCGCGCGAACTCGTCGCCGAGTGCGGCGAGCGTGCCACCGAGCACGATGGCCTCGGGGTCGAAGAGGTGGACGACGGTTCGTAACGCAGCGACGAGCGCAGCGGCCAGCAGCTCGGGTGACGCTGTCGAGACATCGCCGACGACCGTCTCCAGACAGCCGCGTGCTCCGCAGGCGCACGGAGTGCCGGTGGGGTCGATGACGACGTGGCCGAGTTCGCCGGCGAACCCGTGCGACCCGCGCAGAACGCGGCCGTCGAGCACGATCCCGGCGCCGATGCCACCGCCGGCGGAGACGTACACGAACGACTGTCGCTGCTGACCCACGCCGTACCGCAGCTCGGCGAGGGCGCCGAGGTTGGCCTCGTTCTCGACGGCGATGGGAAACTCGGCGGGGAGGTGCAGCGTGGTCGCGAGCGACGCCAGGTCGGCGTCGAACCAGTGGAGGTTCGGCGCGACGAACAGCGTTCCCGAACGGGGATCGACGAGCCCGGGGAGCGCGAGCGCGCCACCGATGCATTCGATGCCGACCTCGGTCGTCTCAGCGAGGGCATGCAGTGTCACCTTGCTCAAGCGGTCGAGCACCTGCGATGCGGGCACCCCGCGGTTCGGTGTGGTGTCGCGGTGGACGAGGCGCACCTCGCCGGAGAGGTCGACCACGCAGGCCGCGACGCCGTCGACGTCGATCTGCAACCCGAGCGCGCCGACCCTGTGCCCGGCGACGCCCACGTCGGTCGCAGGCCGCCCGACCCGTCCGGCATTGGGTGTGTCGAGTTCGTCGACGAGTCCACGATCGATCAGGTCGGCGATCAACGCGGACACGGTCGCCTTGGTGAGCGAGGTCTCCTGGGCGAGGGCGGCACGCGAGCGGGGACCGTTGCGGGCGAGGTGCTCGAGCACGACGGAGAGGTGGTGGCGGCGCACGTCGGAGAGGTCCATCGTCGGTCGGGCGGGAACCTGGCTCCTCCTCATAAGTTCGTACACTATCCGAACTAACGCGTGCCCGCAGACACGGACGGGTCCGAGTGGGTCGCGTCCGGTCCGAGTGACCGATCGCCATGCGAGTGGGTACTCGCGTCCCGGGGTGGGAGTACCCACTCGGACCTGGTAGGCGGGAACGCGGCACGATGGAACCCGAGCGAGCCTGCACGACCACCGACGGGCGCTCAGCCGGTGAGTTCGGCCGCCTTGGCCAGGGCTTCATCCCAGCCGGCACGTCGCCCCACGAGGGCACGGAAGGGCATCACCAGCTTGGGCATGCTCACCCCGAGGACCCCTCGGAGGCGTCCTTCCCACCCGTAGAGCGCGGCGAACGGGCCGTCGAGCGAACCGGCAAACACGTGGACGTCGTCGCCACCGTGGACACGTCCGACGAATTGGATGCGACTGTCGAACTGGTCGCTCCAGAAGAACGGAACTGCCTCGTACGGCTCGGCCGTCTCACCTCGGCTGACTCGCACCAGGTTTCGGGCTGCCGCCGCGCCCTGCTCGGCAGCGTTCGTCCAGTGCTCGATCCGCATCTCCATGTCGTCGTGCCCGGCGAACACGTTGTTGGGCCAACGGGCGCAGTCGCCTGCGGCGTACACGCCGGGAATGCCCGCGTTGAGGGTGGCGTCGCAGACGATGCCGTCACGGAGCGCCAGGCCGCTGTCGGCGAGCCATTCGGTGGCGGGCATGACGCCGATGCCGACGACGACGACGTCGGCGGGGACCAGTTCCCCGTCGCCCAGGCGGACGCCCGTGACGCGGATGCCGTCGCCTTCGATTCCGACGACCTGCACCCCGCAGCGGAGGTCGACGCCGTTGCGGCCGTGCACGCTCGCCGCAGCGACGCCCATGTCGGCGCCGAGGCCGCGGATCAGCGGAGCCGGCGCTCCCTCCAGGACGGTCACGGTGCAGCCGCGCTGGCGCGCTGTGGCCGCCACCTCGAGTCCGATGAATCCGGCACCGATGACGATGACGTGCGCCGTGCCGTCGGCGAGGCGATCGCGCAGCGCGAGCGAATCGGCGAGTGTGCGAAGTTCGACGATGCCGTCGAGAGTGGGCTGACCGGGGAGCCGTCGCGGGCCGGCGCCGGTTGCGATGACCAGTCCCTGATATCGCAGCGTGGTCCGGTCGTCGAGCGTGAGGGTCTGCGCCGTCGTGTCGAGTGCGGTGGCTCTCACTCCGAGCCGGAGCGAGAGCTCCAGCGATGCGAAGTCGTCGGGTTTGCGCAGTCGGATGCGCTCGGGTTCCCACTCGCCGGCGAGGACCTTCTTCGACAGTGGGGGACGGTCGTAGGGGATCTCATCCTCGGCGCCGACGAGGGTGATACCACCCTCGAATCCCTCCTCGCGCAGCGATTCGCTTGCGCGCAGACCTGCCAGCGATGCTCCGACGACCACGACGTGATCCATGTCAGGAACCCCCGCAATCGGTGCAGTGGACGTCGTTCGTGGTGGTGCGGTCGAGGAGTCCCGCGACCCAGTCGACGAACTGCACCCCGTTCACCGCCTCGGTGTAGAACTCGGGACTGCCGAGCACCGTGTGGCCAATGCCGGGAGCGACGAAGCCGAGCACGTTGACGCCATTCGACTCGATCTCGGTCTCGTTCTGATCGATGAGCGTCACGAGGTTGTCCGCGCCGAAACCGACGAGCGAACCGAAGAACGTCTGGACCACATCTGACGCGTAGTCGTGGCGGGCGAACACGATCGCCGGGTCGTGCTTGCCCGCTTGCACGAAGAGTCCGGGGATGCTCCACCTGTCCACCGTCATGCCGGCGTTCTCGGGCCAGTCCGGTACGGCATTCATGGTCCCCCACAGCGAGCCGACGAGGGAGTTGATTCCGGGGACATCGGGGTAGGCGCCGGAGCTGTCGGCCAGCACCGTGATCGCGGCGGCCGGGAGCAGATCGTGCGCGAGACCGCCGAACATCGGCGTCGGCACTCCGCCGGCGCTCTCCCCGGTGACGACCAGTTGAGCGGCATCGGGAAACCTCTGCGCCAGCGAATCGAGCGCAGCGCTCGCGTTGACGAATCCCTTGTGCTGGATCACGATGCCTTCGCCGTAGTCGTGGGTGGCGTTGCCGAGGAACACGTCTCCCGTGCAGTAGGGCACGTAGACGAAGGACCATCCGGCGAACGGGTTGCGGGTGTCGGAGAAGTCGAAGATGCCCTCGCCGGTCGTCTCGAACGCAGGGCCGTAGTCGGCGTTTGGCTGGAAGGTGGCACCTGAACCGCAGGTCGCTGCGGAGAAGCACGCGCCACCGCCTTCGAAGAAGAGGACGACCTTGGCGGGGTCGGCACGGTGCACGTAGAACTGGACGCCGCTGCCGTCGCTGCACATGCAGTCGACCGGCGCCGCAACCGTCTCCCACTGGACGCCCCCCGACGCACCAGTCGTGTCGGGAAGGGTCGTGTCGGGAAGTGTCGTGAAGGGAAGGGTCGTGTCGGGACGGGTCGTGAAGGGAAGGGTCGTGTCGGGAAGGGTCGTGTCGGGAAGGGTCGTGAAGGGAAGGGCCGTGTCGCCCGACGCGCCGTCGCTGCTGCAGCCGGCGATCAGTCCGCACAGGGCGACTGATGCGAGCAGCACTCGCCAATTCCTCATCGGCGCAGGCTACCGAGCCGCCTCGCGACCACGACAAGCCCGAGGAGTACGGTGAGGTCGTGAATTGGGACCAACTCGTGCAAGGGGTGGAGCTGCCATTCCACCCCGACCTGAAGGTGCCGGCGCTCACGGAGGTGCGGTTGCCCGTGCCGCGGCCCGAGCCCGTCGGTGATGTCGAGGCCGTGGCCCGTGCCGATGTGATGGCGCGGCTGGTCGGCCATGTCACGCAGGGAATGACGGTGGCCGTGGGCGGCGGGAGCCGTGGACTCACCGATCGCGTGCCGCTGCTGCGAGGTGTGATCAGCGGGCTCCGCGCGCTGGGCGCCGAGCCGTTCGTCGTGCCGGCCATGGGCAGCCATGGCGGTGCGACCGCCGAGGGTCAGCGGACGATGCTCGAATCGCTGGGCATGACCGAGTCGTCGCTCGACGTCGAGATCCGGGCGACGATGGACACCGTCGAAGTGGCGCGCACCGTCGACGGGATGCCGCTCTACCTCGACCGGCACGCCGCGTCGGCGGACCGGATCTTCCCGGTGAACCGAGTCAAGCCGCACACGTGCTTCAAGGGTCCGATCGAGAGCGGCTGCACCAAGATGGCCGTGGTCGGGTTCGGCAAGCAGCCCGGTGCCGCACAGATCCATGCCTGTGGTCCCGTCGAGATGCGCAACCGGATCCTCAACGGGATCGAAGCGCTACGCGGCAGCGGCCGATTGCTGGGTGGTGTCGCCTCCATCGAGTCGGCGAGCGGGCAGGTCGTCCGTGTGCGGGCGCTGACGGCCGACGACGTCGGCGGTGCTGCCGAGCGCGAGCTCACCGAGTACTCGCGCACCCTGGTGCCGGCGCTGCCGTTCCCGCAGATCGACGTGCTCATCGTCGACAAGGGCGGTAAGGACATCAGTGGCACGACGATGGATCCGAACGTCACCGGCCGGTTCTGGGTGCACGGTCTGGCCGATCTCGAGGAGCCCGATGTGAGCACCATCGTGCTGCTCGACATCACACCCATCTCTGCTGGCAACGTGCTGGGAATCGGTTTCGCCGACTTCATCCCCGTCTCCATCGCAACGCAGATCGATTGGAAGAAGACCTACATCAACTGCTTCACCGCGGGAATCGCCGGGGTGCGCCGGAGCCGGATGCCGATGGTGCTGCCGACCGACGACGACTGCGTGAAGGCCGCACTCAGCATGTGCGGGCGCGCTTTCGATCAGCCCAAGCGCGTGGTGCGCATCGAGAGCACGCTGCATCTCACCCGTTGCTGGGTCAGCGACCCGTTGCTCGGAGAACTGCCCGCGGGCGCGCAGATCGTGTCGTGACCGCGCTCGCCACCGACCCGCTCGTCGTCGCGCTGCGCGAGCTGGTGGGTGATTCCCACGTGCTGGTCGATGCCGATGTGCGGGCAACGTACGAGTCGGATTGGCTCGGCAAGTATCACGGCACGGCCCGGTGCGTCGTGCGTCCGGCCAACGTCGACGAGGTCGCCGCCGTTGTCCGTGCATGTGTGGCGGCCGGCGTCGCCATCGTCCCGCAGGGGGGCAACACCGGACTGGTCGGGGGCAGCGTGCCGAGGGCCGGCGAGGTGGTGCTCAGCACCCGCCGATTGACGACGAAGGAAGCGGTCGACGTGGCCGCGCTGCAGGTGACCGTCGGCGCCGGCGTCACCATCGAGGCGCTGCAACAGCACGCCCGTGCGGCGAATCTCGACTTTGCGGTGGACTGGGGCGCGCGTGCGACTGCCACCGTTGGCGGTGCAGTCAGCACCAACGCCGGCGGATCACGGGTCGTGCGTTTCGGCACGATGCGTGCGCAGGTGATGGGGCTGGAGGCGGTCCTCGCCGATGGCTCGATCATCACCCAGCTCTCCGGGCTCCCGAAGGAAACAGCGGGCCCCCATCTGCCGAGCCTGCTGGTGGGCAGCGAGGGCACGTTGGCGATCGTCACGGCCGCCCGGCTGCGCCTCGTGCCATGGTTCCGCCAGACGGCAGCAGCGCTGATCGCATGCGACTCGGTGGCGGACGCGGTGGCACTGCTTCCCGCGCTGCGGACCCTCGCATCACTCGACGCGGTGGAGCTGTTGATGCCGGAGGCGCTCAAGTTGGCGTGCGCCTTCCTCGAGATCTCCCCGCCGATCGATCCGGAGAGTGCGGCGGCGTTCGTGATGGTGGATTGCGCTGCGAACGAGGACCCGTCGATGGAACTGGCCGGAGTGGTGGGGGACCGCCGGGGTGTGATGGCGCTGGGTCCTCAGCGCGACCAGCTGTACCGGATTCGCGACCATGTCACGATCGCCATCGGGTCGCTCGGTGTGCCGGTGAAGCTCGACGTCGCGGTGCCGCTGCATCGGCTCGAGGAGCTCCTGACGCGCGTCGACGGGACGGTTGCATCGATCGCCGGTGCAGAGCTGATCGTGTTCGGACACCTCGCCGAGGGCAACCTGCACATCAACGTGCTGGGCGCGGGCGATCGAACGTTGGAGGTCACCGAGCGAGTGCTGCACGCGGCGATCGACCTCGGCGGCACGATCAGCGCTGAACACGGCATCGGGGTGGCGAAGGTTGCCTGGCTCGAACGCCTGAAAGGTCCCCCCACCCTCGCCGCGATGCGCGCCATCAAGGACGCGCTCGATCCGCACCACCTCCTCAACCCCGGTGTCCTGTACCCCTGAGCGGCCCGCCCGCTCGGCGTCGCCCCCTCTCGGCCGCCGCTGCCACCTCCCGCCTTCGTTGCCCCTTTCCACCCATGGGCGCGCAATCGGGCAGTTCTGACACCTTTTCGCGCCCAAGGGCGCGAAAAGGGGCGACCCTGGCATCGTTGCGCGGCCATGGGGGACCGATCCCGCGAGACCGGAGCCGCGCCGCCCAGGGGGCGGTCAGGGGGTGGATTCTGCCGCGTCGAGTTGGGCGCGGGTGAGGAGCGCGTGCATCGTCAGGCCCTCGGCCGTGAGTGCGGCACCGTGATCCGGGCTGCGGTCGATCACGCACAGGACGTGCTCGACGATCGCGCCCAGGCCGCGCAGATCGTTGGTGCTCAGGACGACCTGGCCGCCGGTGGTGATGACGTCCTCGACGACGGTGACGCGCTTGCCGACGATGTCGGACCCCTCGGCGAGCTGTGCGGTGCCATACGACTTGGCCTCCTTGCGCACGAACGCGGCAGGGATGCCGGTGTGCAGCGAGAGTGCGGTGGCGATCGGGATGCCACCCATCTCCAGGCCGGCCAACACCTCCGTGCCCTCGGGGATCATCGGCGCGAGCGCGGCGGCGATCTCGGCCAGCAGTGCCGGCTGGGCCTCGAACCGGTACTTGTCGAAGTACTCCGTGGCGATCTGTCCCGAACGGAGGGTGAAGGTGCCCGTCAGACGGGCGATCGAGTTGATCTTGTGGGCCAGGTCGGTCATCGCGTCAGTCTTGCCGCTGACGTGCGTCGCGCATCAACACTTCCTGGGCGACCGTGGCGACATGGGTGCCATCGGCGGCGAACACATGACCAACGGCCAGCCCCCGTGCCCCGACGAAGCCGTGGCAGGTGAAGTCGTACAGGTGCCATTCATCCGCACGCAGTGGTCGGTGGAACCAGATGGTGTGATCGAGACTCGCGGTGAACGTGATGCCGTCGACGCCGGCGAATTCGGGGTGTGCGGTTCGAACCGCGTCGGAGGGCATGTCGTCGCTCATGTAGGCGAGCCAGCAGCGGTGCACGAGCTGGTCGTCGCCGACGTCGGAGGCAACGCGCATCCACGCCGCGCTGCGACCCGAGCCGCTGCGGTCGTCGGAGCCGAGCACGTCCTTGGGGACGTTGCGCCGATCGAACGCATCCGACCACGCGTCGCTGGTGAGCGAGTCCGGAGCGGGGAGCGATGCGTCGAAAGCGATCGTCTGCACGTCGGCCGTCTCCTCGGGCAACTGGAACGATGCCTCCAGGTTCAAGATGGCACCGATCGCCTGGCGGGCCACCACGCGCCGAGTGGAGAAGCTTCGGCCGTTGCGGATGCGGTCGACCTCGAACCGAATCGGTTCGGTGTGGTCACCGCGGCGGATGAAGTAGGCGCGCAGCGAGTGGACCTGCTGCTCCGGTTCGACTGTGGCCGCTGCGGCCCGCAACGCCTGGGCGACGATCTGCCCGCCGAACAACCCACCCCACGGGTAACGCGGTCCGATGCCCACGAACGTGTCGGGACCGTGCGATTCGAGATCGAACAATCGGCTGCGGTCCATGAGACTCAGCTGCCCGACACGTCGAGAGCATCGAGAGCATCGACGCCGCGCCCGGCATGACGCACGCTGCGTTGCAGATCGAATGCGTCGTCGAGCACCGATGCCGCCACGCTGATCCGCGGGTCGATGTCGAGCAGTTCACGGAACGAGCGGCCGATGTCCCACGCCCGAGCGGCGTTCTCCTGCACGATCCGATAGGCCTCGTCGCGGCTCAACCCGGCCTGCACCAGACCGAGCAGGACCGGCTGGCTGAACACGAGACCATGGCTGGCCCACAGGTTGGTGAGCATTCGGTCGGGGAACACCTGCAAGCCGTCGAGCAACCGCGTCATCCGGCGCATGACGTAGTAGGCGAGCAGTGCACTGTCGGGGAGCACCACACGCTCCACCGAGCTGTGGGAGATGTCGCGCTCGTGCCACAGTGCGACGTCCTGCATCCCGGCCTGCAGGTTGCCGCGCAGTACCCGACTGAGTCCGCTGATCGTCTCCGCGCTGATCGGGTTTCGCTTGTGGGGCATCGCGCTCGAGCCCTTCTGGCCGACCTTGAACCCCTCCTGCACCTCGCGGACCTCGGTGCGCTGAAGGTGTCGCAACTCGACGGCGATGAGCTCCATCGTCGAGCCCACGGTGGCGCACGCGTAGAGGAACTCCGCGTGGCGATCGCGCGCGATCACCTGCGTGGCCGGCACCGCCCGCAGGTCGAGCGCATCGGCCACGTGCGACTCGATGACCGGGTCGATGTTGCTGAACGTGCCGACCGCGCCGGAGAGCTTGCACACCGCGACGGAGTGCCGTGCCGCCCGTAGGCGCGTGCGGTCGCGATCCACCTGCAGGGCCCACAGCGCCACCTTCGCGCCGAACGTGGTCGGCTCGGCGTGGATCCCGTGTGTGCGTCCGATCATCACCGTGTCGCGGTGGGCGCGGGCCATTCGGATCAACGAGGCCAGCAACTGGTCGGCGGCTTCGAGCAACAGATCGCAGGCATCGCGCAGCATCCAGCACCACGCAGTGTCGACGACGTCGCTGCTCGTGAGCCCGTAGTGGATCCACGCCCCGGCGGGCTGACCGATCGCCGCCTGCACGACATCGACGAACGCCGCAACGTCGTGGTCCGTGACGCGTTCGCGCTCGTCGACCGCGTGGACGAACGCGTCGTCGATCGTGGGGGCGCCGAGCCGGCAGGCGGCGGCGTCGGCCGCCGGCACCACGCCGAGCGCCGCGTGCGCTTCGGTGGCCAGCAGTTCGATCTCCAGGTATCGACCGAATCTCGCGGTGTCGCTGAAGATCGCCGCCATCTCCGGCATCGTGTACCGGGGGATCATGACCAGATCACGTAGCTCTCGCGCTCGGCGCCGGTGCCGACGATGCGAACGGGGATCCCGACCTCGCGCTCGACCAGCCCCACGAACGCACGTGCCTGGGGCGGCAGCGCGTCGATGTCGTTCACGGCGCTGAGGTCGGTGAGCCACCCCTCGAGCACCGCATAGACCGGCTCGCCGTTCGGTCCGTACTCGGTGCAGATCTTCACCTCGGGGAACGTGTCGAGCACGTCGAGTTTGGTGAGCGCGAGCTCGGTGAGGCTGTTGATGCGGACCGCCTTGCGCAACATGACGACGTCGAGCCAGCCGGTGCGCCGACGGCGGCCGGTGACGGTGCCGAACTCGCGCCCGATCTCGACGAGCTTGTCGCCGGTCTCGTCGGTGAGCTCGGTCGCGAAGGGTCCGCTGCCGACACGGGTGGCGTACGCCTTGGTGATGCCCACGATGCGGGTGAGGTAGCGCGGCCCGATGCCGGTGCCGACGCACGCGCCGCCGGCCGTCGGGTTGCTCGACGTGACGAACGGATAGGTGCCGTGGTCGAGATCGAGGAACGTCGCCTGGGCGCCCTCGAGCAACAGGGCGTCGTTGCGGTCGAGTGCGTCGTGGAGCATCTCCACGGTGTCGCAGACGTACGGCGCGAGGCGCGCTCCGAGCTCGGCGAACTGGGCCACGACCGCCTCGACGTCGAGCGGCTCGCCACCCAGCGCCTCGATCTCGCGGTTGTGGTACGTCGCCTGGGTCTTGACCGAGTTGGCGAACGATGCCGCGTCGAGCACCTCGCCGGCGCGCAGTCCGGTGCGCCGTGCCTTGTCGGCGTACGCCGGCCCGATGCCCTTGAGGGTCGTGCCGATCCGATCGTCACCGCGCCCGGCCTCGTAGAGGGCGTCGAGCGCCTGGTGCCAGGGGAAGATGAGGTGGGCCTGACTGCTCACCTTCAGGTTGGCGCAGCTGATGGCGCGACTCTCCAGCGTGTCGATCTCGTTGAACAGCGTGGGCATGTCGACGACGACACCGTTGCCGATCACCGGCACGATGTGCGGGTAGAGGACGCCGCTCGGGACGAGTTGCAGCGCATAGCGCTCGGTGCCCACGACCACCGTGTGGCCGGCGTTGTGGCCACCCTGATAGCGGACGACGTGGCTGTGCTCGGCCGCGAGCAGGTCGATGACCTTGGCCTTGCCCTCGTCGCCCCATTGGGCACCTACGACAACAGTGACGGGCATGGCTGACGCTCCTCAGGAGTGACTGGAACGTGTCGGAACCCTATCGCGCCAGGTCGGTGGAGGACATTCCTAGTCGAACTGTCGGCGCCGATCGGTGACGGGTAGCGTCATCGCCCATGCCGGTGATGCGACGGAGGACGTGGGCCTCGATGGACGAGGTCGCTCGCGCCGCTCTGTGCGATCGCGGTCTCGAGGCCATCTTCGACGAGTCGCTCAAGGCGGCGATCGGTCGCATCATCGACGACGTGCGAGCGAACGGTGACGAGGCCGTGTGCCGAGCGCTGCGCGATTTCGATCACGTCGTGCTCGAGCCGCACCAACTGAAGGCGTCGCCGGACGAGATCGAGTCGGCAACCGTTGCTGCGGACGTCGATGCTGCGATCGACGACGCCATCGCCCACCTCAGAGCGTTCAACGAGCAGCTGATGAGCCGCGCCACCGATTGGAGCTTCCAGAGCGAGCCAGGGCTCACGGTGGGCGAGAAGATCACCCCGATCTCTTCCGCGGGGCTGTTCGTGCCCAGTGGCAAGGCGAGCTACCCGAGTGTTGGGTATCAACTCGGCGTGCCCGCGGTGGTGGCGGGCGTCCCCGACATCGCGCTCGTCGTGCCGCCGATGCCGGACGGCAGTGGCCGTGTCGACCCTGCCGTGCTGGTCGTCTGCCGCAAGCTGGGCATCCGCGAAGTCTTCCGCGTCAACGGACCAGCCGGCGTCGCGGCGCTCGGGTTCGGCACCGAGACGATTCCGAAGGTCCGCAAGATCGTCGGGCCCGGCAGCCCGCCGGTGGCGTGTGCACAGGTCGAGATGCAGCGCTACGGCGTGGCAACGATGATGATCCTCGGGCCGACCGAAAGCGTGGTGATCGCCGACGATTCTGCCGACCCGCGCCTCGTGGCGGCAGATCTGTTGAACGAGGCAGAGCACGGGATCGACTCGACCGTGCTGCTGGTCACGCCGTCGGCGGCGCTGGCGGACGCCGTCGAGGTCGAGCTCGAACCTCAGCTCCACCGGCTGCCGGCCGCCCGTTCCACCGCGGCCCGCGCCGCACTCGGATCCAATGGCGGGTGCGTGTTCGTCTCGGACCTGACGATGGCGGCGGAGGTGGCCAACCGGTGGGCCCCCGAGCACCTCCAGGTCGCGGTGTCCGCGGACGAGGAGCAGACGCTGCTCGGGCTGCTGGTCAACGCGGGCGAGATCCTCATCGGTCAGCACACCCTGTTCAGTGCCGGCAACTTCGTTCTCGGCTGCCCGGCGAGCCTTCCCACGGGGGGGTTCGCGCACGTCAGCAGTGGCATCACTGCCGACACGTTCCTGAAGCGCACCGCCGTCGCCCGAGCAGATGCCGCGGCATTGGCGCGCATGACTCCTACGATCCTGGCAATGAGCGCCCACGAGGGATTCACTGCGCACGCCAACGCGGCTTCCATCCGCCAAGGGTCGGCGTGAGCGCCGCCGTCGTCGAATCAACTGACGCGGCAAGCGAACGGCACGCCACCAATCTCGAGTTGTTCCTCGATCTCGTCTTCGTGTTCGCGGTCACCCAGATCGCCGCGTTGATCGTCGAGGACAACGATTGGGCTTCGCTCGGGAAAGGTCTGCTCATCGCTGCGCTCGTGTGGTCGCAGTGGTCGCAGTTCACCTGGGCGGGATCGGCGATCGATCTGCAGGCAGTCACGCTCAGCCGTGTCCTGGTGCTTGCCATGATCCCGTTCGCGTTGCTGATGACCGTGAGCATCCCCAAGGCCTACGGTGACACCGGCATCTGGTTCGCAGCGACCTACATGGGTGTGCAGGTGCTCGTGCTGGCCCTCCAGGGCAGCGTGGCGGTGCGCGACGCCGTGACCCGGCCTGCGTTCATCCGATACGTGTCGTTCGCCGTGGTTGCGCCGATCGTCGTGCTGCTCGGTGCGTTCACGCACGGCGAGGCGCGCATCGCCATCTGGGCAACCGCTGCAACGCTGAACGCGTTCGCCGGCCTTCGGGCGGCCAAGGGCGAATGGGTCATCGACCCTGTGCACTTCGCCGAACGGCACGCTCTGTTCATCATCATCTCGCTCGGTGAGGTGCTGGTGTCCGTCGGGGCCACCGCGACGTCGCGACACCTGACGGCTGCACGAGTCGGTGCGCTGACGGTGTCCGTCGCCGTGGCATGCGTGCTGTGGTGGACGTACTTCGAGTTCATCCCGGCAGTGGCCGAACGAAGTCTGCGCGAGGCACGTGGGGCAGCGCGTGGCACGCTCGCGCGCGACCTGTTCACGTTCCTCCACTTCCCTCTCGTTTTCGGCCTCGTGCTGTACGCGCTCGTCGCGAAGCACATCGTGCAGCACCCGCTCGGGCGGCTCGGTGTGCACGACAGGTGGCTGCTCGCGTTGTTCGCGGTGGCGTTCATCGGCGGTCTTGCCGGCATCCAGCTGCGCGTCCGGCGCCGGGTCGCGCCCGAGCGGCTGATCGCCATCGTCGTCATTTGTGCCCTGTGCATCGGCGGTCGCCACGCACGCAGCCTCGTTCTGGTCAGTCTTGTCGCGGTCGTGATCGCGGCAATGCAGACGATCACCGTGCGCCGCGCAAGCGCTCGGCGCGTCACCGACGTTGCCGCCCGATCCGAGCAGTAGCGTCCGGACGCGCCGCGCGAACGACCTGCCTCCCGATCGAGGTCACGGTGAGGGAGTGTGCGTCCGCTTTCGTGCCGCGTTGGAAGCCACCACGGCAGCGCACGAGATGCTCACCGTCCTTCAGTCGAGTTGGTCCGCCGGGCGGGGTGGGTGCTACAGCAGGCCGCGGCGGTGCGACCGGAGCGCAGCCAGTTCGGTCGTGAGCAGCGCGATGTGCTCACCTTCCTCGGCAGCGAGCTCGCGGTAGAGCTCCCGCGCCGCGGGCGAGGCATCGTCGACGTGGCCGAGGAAGAACTGCTCGGCCCGCTGCTCGAGCGTGAGCGCCAGCTCCAAGAGGTCGAGCGGGTCGTCCGGATCGCGTTGAGCGCCCGCCTGGAGGGCGCCGGGGTGGAGGTCACCGCTGGCGTCGTCGGGTGGCGCGAGGTGGTAGCGCCGCACGAGGGTGTCGATGTGCTCGCGCTCCATCGCCGCCAGCCGCTGGAACATGTCGTGCAGCAGTTCGTCGCTCGTGTGCTTCGCCGCAGCAACGTAGAAGTCGCGGCCGCCGAGCTCGATCTCGAACGCTTTGCGCACCGCATCGGTGGCCTCGTCGGGCACGACCGACATCGGGTCGACCGGCTCCAACGTCCCGCCGCACGCCGGGCAACGGCCGTACGGGAACGCGAAGCCCTCGCTGCGCTTGGCGCATCCCGAGCACTTCCAGGCAACCACCGAGTCGGCGCAACAGATGCCGTCCTCGTCGCCGGGTTCGACGGGGCGATGACAACGAGGGCACACATGACCCGGGACCGGTTGTTCAGCAGCCTCGCCGCCGACGCCGTTGAGGTGGTCGAGGATCGCCGCGGCGGCTCGGCGCCCCGCGCCCATCGCCAAGATCACGGTCGCTCCACCAGTGACGATGTCGCCGCCCGCGAACACGCCCGGCAGGCTCGTGGCCTGAGTGACGGGGTCGGCCGCCACGTACCCGCGATCATCGAGCTCCAGACCCGCCGTCGACCGCGTGACGATGGGATTCGGGTTGGTGCCGAGTGCGACGATGACGGTGTCGCACGCGACCTCGACCCGCTCGCCCGTGGGGAGGGGTCGACGGCGACCGTGCTCGTCGGCCTCGCCGAGCTCCATCCGCTCGACCAGTAGGCCTCGCACCTGTCCGTGGTCGTCGGTGAGCACTTCGATCGGGTTGTGGAGGAACATGAAGCCGATGCCCTCCTCCTCGGCGTGGCGCAGCTCCTCGGCGCGGGCGGGGGCCTCGGCACGCGACCGCCGGTAGACGCACCGCACGTCGGCGCCCAGCCGCTTGGCCACGCGCAAGCAGTCCATCGCCGTGTTGCCGGCACCGATCACGACCACGTCGCGGCCGATGCCGACGGGTGTGTCGATGTCAGGGAAGCGGTCGCCGCCCATGAGGTTCACGCGGGTGAGGAACTCGTTGGCGCTGACGACACGGCCTGCGTTCTCGCCCGGGATGCCGAGGAACGACGGGGCCCCTGCGCCGACGCCGAGGAACACTGCGTCGAACTTTCGTGTGGTGAGCAGGTCGTCGACGGTGAACGTGCGCCCCACGACCTTGTCGGTCTCGATGTGCACCCCGAGGTCGAGCAGACCGGCGATCTCTCGGTCGATGATCTCTCTCGGCAGCCGGAAGGACGGGATGCCGTAGCGCAGCACACCGCCGGTGACGTGCAGCGCCTCGAGCATGGTGACGTCGACGCCGGCGCGAGCCAGGTCGGCCGCGCAGGCCAGGCCTGACGGGCCCGAGCCGACGACCGCGACGCGCTTGCCCAGCGATGGTGCGATCTCGGGTCGCTGCACGGTGCCGTTGTCGCCGATGAACCGCTCGAGTCGCCCGATGCCCACCGGCTCCATCTTGCGGGCGATCACGCACTGACTCTCGCACTGCGACTCCTGCGGGCAGACGCGGCCGCACACCGAGGGGAGGATGTTGGCCTCGCGGATGACACCGAGTGCACCGTCGACGTCCTTCACCAGCAGATGGCGGATGAAGCGGGGGATGTCGATGCTCACGGGGCAACCGGAGATGCACGTGGGACGGCTGCACTGCAAGCATCGCTCGGCCTCGCGCATCGCCTCCGAGAGCGAGTACCCGAGCGTGACCTCGTCGAAGGTCCGGGAACGGACGGCTGCGTCGCGCTCGGGCATCGGCACCTTGGTCGGCTCGATCTCGCGCAGCTTCTTGTACGTGCGCCGACCTTCGACGAAGAGCGTCTGCTCCACCTGGCAGCGATGCTCGTAGTCGGTCGACGCGGCGAGCTCCTCTGGTTGGAACCGACGCTGACGGTTCAGCAGTTCGTCGAAATCGACGCAGTGGGCGTCGAAGTCGGGACCGTCGACGCAAGCGAACCGCGTGACGCCGTCGACGCTGACGCGACACGAGCCGCACATGCCGGTGCCGTCGACCATGATCGTGTTGAGCGACACCATGGTGTGGACCCCGGCGGGCCGGGTGACCTCACCGCACGCCCGCATCATGACCATCGGCCCGATGGCGACGACCAGGTCGGGCCGATCGTGTTCGACGACGTCAGCCAGCGCCTCGGTCACCAGCCCTGGCCGGCCGGCGCTGCCGTCGTCGGTGCACACGACCAACTCGTCGGCCCATTCGCCCAGACGGTCGCGCCAGAAGCTCAGCTCGGCGTTGCGGAACCCGACGATGGCGGTGGTGCGGTTGCCGGCCTGCTTGAACGCCCGGAGCTGTGGAAACACGGGAGCGACCCCGAGTCCGCCTCCCACCAGAACGACGTGGCGGGCGGTTCCGGGCGCGGGCGGTGCGATCTCGGTCGGCATGCCCAGTGGGCCCACGAAGTCGGCGAACGTGTCGCCCTCGTGGTACTTGTCGCGCATCTCTGCGGTGGAACGACCGAGCGCCTGCACCACGATCGTCACGGTTCCGGCGTCGACGTCGAAGTCGGCGATCGTCAGCGGGATCCGTTCGGCGCCGTCGTGGAGGCGGATCATCACGAATTGCCCTGCCTGCGCGGCGGCGGCGACATCCGGTGCGTCGACCTCCCACAGGAAGGTGGACGGTGTGAGGCTTTCGCGCCGAACGATCCTGAACATCCGACCGGAGCGTAGGCCGGAGCTGGCCCCGATGACCACGGACCTTCGCCCCTAACCGCGATCCGGTCTCAGCGCACCGGCCGCGAAGGCTGCCAGTCCTGGCTGACGGGTTCGCCGAGCTGGCGAGCGATGCGGGCCAGTGAACGACGATCGCGCTCCGACAGCAGGGCGAGCTGTTCCGGTGGTTCGGCCATCATCCGGCGGAGCTGATCGGCGACTCGGGCTCCCTTGGCCGTCAACACCAGCTCGCGCGCCCGCCGATCGCTGGGCGCGAAGCGCCGTTCGGCCAGACCCAGCTCCTCGAGTCGGTCGGCCACGGCCGTGATGTACGACGCATCGCAGGTCATCTGCTCGGCGAGGTCACGCATGCGCGTCGGTCCGCCCCGAAGCGTCATCAGCGCGTGACCGTGAGGTGGCGTGAGCTGGAGTTCGTGGAGCGCTGCGAAGAAGGCATCGCGCCGGGCGACGAACACACCCATCAGACGCGCCCAGGTGTCCGAGAGCGAGTCGTCGTCGGATGCCGCCATGGCCGAATGATACCCGTTACATGATGAGAATAAAAGATTGACAATGGTCAACGATTGGCTAGAGTCGAAGGCCATGACCGACACAGCGATTGTCGCCGAGAACCTTCGAAAGACGTACGACGCAGTCATCGCCGTCGACGACATCTCGCTCGGTGTGCCTCGTGGCACCGTGCTGGGGCTGCTCGGCGCGAACGGTGCGGGGAAGACCACGATGGTCCGCCTGCTCACCACGGTGCTGCGGCCCGATGGCGGGCGCGGCGTCGTCAACGGGTTCGATGTGCAGACCCATCCGCAGGCGGTTCGGCGCAGCATCGGGTTGGCGGGCCAGTACGCAGCGATCGACGAGAACCTCACCGGAAAGGAGAACCTGCTGCTGGTCGGTCGCCTCAACCACCTGACCAAGGGCGCCTCGCAGGTTCGGGCGAAGAGCCTGCTCGACCAGTTCCGCCTCGCCGACGCCGGGGATCGGCCGGCACGCACCTACTCCGGTGGGATGCGGCGTCGACTCGACCTTGCGGCGGCGTTGGTCACACACCCGCCGGTGCTGTTCCTCGACGAGCCGACCACCGGTCTCGACCCGGCGAGCCGGCTCGACCTGTGGGCGGTGATCGAGGGTCTCGTGTCGGACGGCACCACGGTGCTGCTCACCACGCAGTACCTCGAGGAGGCAGATCGGCTCGCCGACAACATCGTCGTCATCGACAAGGGCAACGTCGCCGCCGAAGGCACCGCTCGCCAGTTGAAGGCCCGCCTCGGCGACACGGTGATCGAGTTCGAGTTCTCCGACGAGGCCGATGCTGCCGCCGCAGCGAACACCTTGTCGTCCGAGACGAGCGCCGGCACCATCGTGCGTGTCGTGATGACCGACGGGGCCAGCACATTGCGCGATGCACTGAACCGCCTCGATGCCGCCGGCGTCGTCCCGCTCCACGTGGCGTTGCGCGAGCCCACGCTCGACGACGTCTTCCTCACCCTCACCAACACGAGCACCGGCCCCATCACGACAGGAGGCGACGAATGAGCATCGATCCCGCAGCCCCCACGCTTGCGCCGCTGATCTCCACCAAGAACGGTGTCGGCCTCGCGTGGGCCATCCGTGACACCCGTGCAATGGTGTGGCGGAACCTCACCGTCATCCGCAGGGTCCCGCAGTTGCTGGTGTTCTCGCTCGTCCAGCCGTTGATCTTCGTCCTGATGTTCCGCTACGTCTTCGGTGGCGCGATCAGCAGCGGCATCCCCGGACTGGACTACGTCGACTACCTGATGCCCGGGATCTTCGTGCAGACCGTTGGGTTCGGCGCGATCAGCACGGCCATCGGGCTCGCCGAGGACAAGAACAAGGGGTTGTTGGAGCGGCTGAAGTCGTTGCCGATGAGCCGCTCGGCGGTCCTCGCCGGACGGGTGTTGGCCGATTCGACCCGCAACGTGTTCATCGTGATCCTGATGCTGCTGGTCGGGTTCCTCGTCGGATTCAACACCCACACGTCGCCCCTCAAAGTGGTCGGAGGAATGGCGCTGCTGGTGATCTTCGGGTTCTCCCTGTGCTGGATCTTCGCCATCATCGGCCTGATCGTCCCCGACGGCGAGTCGGCGCAGGCGGCGGCGTTCCCGTTGCTCGCGCCGCTCGTGTTTGCATCGAGCGCGTTCGTTCCGGCCAGCACGATGCCCGGTCCGCTGAAGTGGTGGGCCGAGCGCCAACCGGTCAGCGTCACCGCCACCGGCGTGCGCGCCCTCATGCTCGGTCACGGCATTCCGATCGACTACGTGTGGGGCTCGCTGGCCTGGTCGCTCGGCATCACGGTCGTGCTCGCTCCGCTCGCCGTGCGCAAGTTCCGCTCGATCTGACGCCCCGGCGCGCGCTCCACCTCGTCGCTCTTCTGGGAAGGATGATTCCCGGATGCCGGGAACCATCCGTTCCAGAACCCGATGTGAGGAGGATCCTGCCCAGAAACCGGTGCGGCGCGACGGCCGGTACGTTCAGTTCGGAACCAAACGATCTCCTGCGCGATGCTGCGATCACCCAGGCAGGGAGGGACAGCCATGAGCCAGACCGCGACGCTGAGCGACACCGCACCGGTCCACACCGAGCACTTCGACGTGGTGATCGTCGGGGCCGGGATCTCCGGCGTCGGCGGCGCCTATCACCTCCGTACCCAGGTCCCCGACAAGCGGTTCGTCGTGTTCGAGGCGTTGGAGAGCTTCGGCGGCACGTGGCGCATGCACAAGTACCCCGGCATCCGCTCCGACAGCGACCTCTACACCTTCGGGTACCGGTTCAAGCCCTGGACGAGCGCGCCGATCGCCTCCGCCGAGGAGATCCTCAAGTACATGGACGAGGTCATCGAGGAGAACGACCTCGGTGAGCACATCCGCTACGGCCACAAGATCACTCATGCTGGCTTCAGCCGCGACACTGATCTGTGGACGCTGCAGGTCACCCGGGAGGACACCGGTGAGGTCTTCGAGGTCACCACGAACTTCTTGTGGATGTGCCAGGGCTACTACCAGCACGCCCAGGGGTACACCCCCGAGTGGCCGGGGATGGATCGCTTCAAGGGCAGGATCGTGCATCCCCAGACCTGGCCCGAGGATCTCGACTACGCCGGCAAGAACGTCGTCGTCATCGGATCCGGGGCCACGACGGCAACATTGGTGCCGGCGATCGCCGCTGACTGCGCGCACGTCACGGTGCTGCAGCGGTCGCCGACCTACTTCTGGACGGGTCGGAATGCCAACGAGGTCGCCGACATGTTGCGCGAGTTGGAGATCGACGAGGCGTGGATCCACGAGATCGTTCGTCGCAAGGTGTTGCACGACCAGGAGATGGTCACACGCATGTCGTTCGAACAACCGGATTTCATCCGCGACGAGCTGCTCAACAACGTGAAGTCGCTGCTGCCCGAGGGCTACGACATGAAGCACTTCACGCCCACCTACCGGCCCTGGCGTCAGCGACTCGCGTTCGTGCCCGACGGCGACCTGTTCGCCGGCATCCGGGCGGGCAAGGCCAGCATGGTCACCGACGAGATCCAGGAGTTCAACGAGCACGGCATCCTCACCAAGAGCGGCGAGCAGCTCGACGCCGACATCATCGTCACGGCGACGGGCTTCAACCTGAGCGTGCTCGGCGACATCCCGTTCACGGTCGACGGGTCACCTGTGGTGTGGCCCGAGACCGTGACGTACCGGGGAATGATGTTCACCGGCGTGCCCAACATGCTCTGGGTGTTCGGGTACTTCCGGGCCAGCTGGACGCTGCGTGCCGATCTCATCAGCGATCTCGTGTGTCGTCTGCTGCAGCTGATGGAGGCCAAGGGCGCGACCCGGGTCACTCCGACGCTGCGACCCGAGGACGTCGACATGCCGATCCTCGACTGGATCGACCCCGACAACTTCAACCCCGGCTACATCATGCGCAGCATGCACCTGATGCCCAAGCGTGGCGACAAGCCCGAGTGGCAGCACACGCAGGACTACTGGTTCGAGAAGGACGCGTTGCCGGCGGCGAACCTCGACGACGGATGCCTCGTTTTCGAGTGAACCTGTCGGGCGTCAGGCCGCAGCGTCGATATCGGTGATCCGGAGCGCCTGGTGCGCCTCGGACAGCACCGTCTGCCGGAGGCGGTCGTAGAGGTCGCCGTCGCGGTCCGCGTCGAAGCAACCGTGGTCGGCGAGCGGTCGCAGGGGCAGCCCCTGGGGGATCACGGTGGTGCGCAGGCGAAGTGGCAGCAACGCCAGCGCGTCGGTGACGGAAGTGTGGGTGAGCGGCCCGCCGGTGGCGACGCACCAGCGGAACACATCGGCCGCGAACGCTGCGTGTTCGGCCTCGTCGCGGGCGATGACGCCGAGCGTGTCGTGCACGCGTGCGTCGGTGGCACGTCGTGCACGCGCCTCGGCAAGAAGGGCCGCGTAACCCTCGTTGAGCATGCCGTCGCAGAGCGACTCCACGGCGAGTGCCGCGATCTCGCTGGGACGCGACCGGGGCAGCCGCAGCGGGCGGCGCAGCCGCCCCGGTCGCAGACTCTGGCCGAGGTATCGGCCGGCGAGGTCGAAGCAGCGAGCCCAGTGATCGGATTCCTGCTCGACGGCTCGCCGGGCCCGGGCCACGAGGTCGTCGGGCGCATCCACCATTGCCAGTCGGCGGGCAAGGTCCTGAAAGGCCACGACGGACGCATGCTCGAGTTCGCCCTGGTCGCGCCAATGATCGGCAAGAGCCCGGCGAACGTCGGCGCTCATCCAGAGCGCATATCGATCGGTGAGGCGGGAGTGGCCCAGCTTGGCTCGTGCCCGGAGCGGCCGACCATCGCGGCCCCGCAGCGGACGTCCGTCGACGACCTCCCAGGTGTCAGCGGACCTGCGGAGGAGCGGGAGGCGGCGTTCCATGCAGCAATAGACGCCCGAGCGTTCCTATCGGTTCCACATCGGACGAATTCCTCTCTTTTGCGTGGTTTCCCCGATGCGTGGATGGGGTCGCCCGACCGACCATGGTCCACACGGTGGCAACACCGATGTCCAGGCGGCGGCCAGGCCCCGCTGTCGTCGAATCTCACGGGAGGCATTCGACGACAGCGGAACGGCCGCGAGGAGCGGCGAACTCAGCCGGGGGTGATCTCGAGTCGACCATCGGCGACGCCGACTCGCACTGACCCACCCTCGGACACCTTGCCCTCGAGGATGAGCAGCGCGGCAGGGTCGGCGATCTCGCGCTGGATCACTCGCTTGAGCGGTCGGGCGCCGAACGCGGGGTCGTAGCCCTCGTGGGCGAGGTGGGCCATGGCCTCGTCGCCGATCTCGAGCGTGATGCGACGATCCGCCATCCGCTCGCGCAGGTGGGTCAACTGGATCGTGACGATGTGCCGCAGATCGGCTTCGTCGAGGCTGCGGAAGCGAATGATGTCGTCGACACGGTTGATGAACTCCGGCTTGAAGAACGTCGACGGGTCGCCCTGCAGGTTGCTGGTCATCACCAGCACCACGTTGGTGAAGTCGACGGTGCGACCCTGACCGTCGGTCAGCCGACCGTCGTCGAGCACCTGCAGCAGCACGTTGTAGACGTCGGGGTGCGCCTTCTCGATCTCGTCGAGCAGGACCACGCTGTAGGGCCGACGGCGCACCGCCTCGGTGAGCTGTCCGCCCTCGTCGTAGCCGACGTACCCGGGAGGTGCGCCGATCAGCCGCGACACGGAGAACTTCTCCATGTACTCGCCCATGTCGATGCGAACCATCGCCTTCTCGTCGTCGAAGAGGTACTCGGCGACAGCGCGGGCCAGCTCGGTCTTGCCGACGCCGGTGGGACCCAGGAACATGAACGACCCGATCGGGCGGTTGGGGTCGGAGAGCCCGGCGCGCGACCGGCGGATCGCGTTGGCGACCGCGGTGACCGCGTTGTCCTGGCCGATGACCCGTTGATGCAGCATCTCCTCGAGGTGGACGAGCTTGGCCATCTCGCTCTCCATCAGCCGGCTGAGGGGCACGCCCGTCCACTTGCTGACGACCTCGGCGATGTCCTCCGCGTCGACCTCTTCCTTGAGCATGCGGTTGCCCGACTGGAGGTCGTCGAGGTGTTCGGTGGCCTCGTCGATGCGCCGTTCGAGCTCGGGGATGCGCCCGTAGCGGATCTCCGCAGCGATGGCCAGATCGGTCTCGCGCTCGACCTGCGTGCGCAGGTGCTCGAGCTCCTCCTTCAACGAGCGGATGGCGCCGATGGCCTGCTTCTCGTTCTCCCAGTGCGCCTTCATCGTGTGCACCTGGGCGTTGAGCTCGGCGAGTTCGTCGGTGAGCGTGTCGAGCCGCTCCTTCGACGCGGCATCGGTCTCCTTCGCCAGTGCGACCTGCTCGATCTCGAGCTGGAAGATGCGCCGCTGCACGACGTCGATCTCGGTGGGCAGCGAGTCGATCTCGATGCGCAGCTTGCTGGCGGCCTCGTCCATCAGGTCGATGGCCTTGTCAGGCAGGAAGCGGTTCGTGAGGTAGCGGTTGCTGAGGACCGCGGCGGCAACGAGCGCGCTGTCCCGGATGCGTACGCCGTGGTGCACCTCGTAGCGCTCCTTGAGGCCGCGCAGGATGCCGATCGTGTCCTCCACCGACGGCTCGCCCACGTACACCTGTTGGAAGCGGCGCTCGAGCGCGGGGTCCTTCTCGACGTACTTGCGGTACTCGTCGAGCGTGGTGGCGCCGACCATTCGCAACTCGCCGCGGGCGAGCATCGGCTTGATCATGTTGCCGGCGTCCATCGCACCTTCGGCGCCACCGGCACCGACGATGGTGTGGATCTCGTCGACGAAGGTGATGACCTCACCGGCCGCGTCGGTGATCTCCTTGAGCACGGCCTTCAGCCGCTCCTCGAACTCACCGCGGTACTTGGCGCCGGCCAGCATGCTGGCGATGTCGAGGGAGATGAGGCGCTTGTCCTTGAGACCCTCGGGCACGTCGCCATCGGCGATGCGGCGGGCGAGGCCCTCCACGATCGCGGTCTTGCCGACGCCCGGCTCGCCGATGAGGACGGGGTTGTTCTTCGTGCGGCGACTGAGGACCTGGATGACCCGGCGGATCTCGTCGTCGCGGCCGATGACCGGATCGATCTTGCCGTCGCGTGCCCGCTGGGTGAGGTCCTGGCCGTACTTCTCCAGTGCCGCGAAGCTCTCCTCGGGGTTCTGGCTGGTGACCCGGTGACTGCCGCGGACTTCCTTCAACGCCTGCAGCAGTTCCTCGCTGCCGATGCCGAGCCGCTGGTTCATGGCGAGCAGGAGGTGCTCGACGGACAGGAAGTCGTCCTTCAGGTCCTTCTGGTACTGCACCGCGTTCTGGGTGACGTTGTCGAGCTCGCGGTTCATGCGGGGCTCGCTGCCGCCGTACGCCTTGGGCAGCTTGGCGACGGCTTCGTCGGCCTTGTTGCGCACCATCAGCGGTGCCAGCCCGAGCTTGGCGAGCACGGCGGGCACAATCGTGTCGTCCTGGCGCATCAGGGCAGCCATCAGGTGATCGGGTGTCAGTTCGGGGTTGTTCAGCGACTTTGCCTGGTCGATGGCCGCGGCAAAGGCCTCGTTGGTCTTGATGGTCCACTTCTTCGGATCGAACGCCATGATGATGATGGTACACCGCAGCAAGAAACTTGCTACGTGGCGTATCAAGTTCTGACAGCAGCGCCCGGACGTTTCAGTCGGGGTGCGTCACGCGCGACCGGTAGACGTTCACGCCCCGGGCGGCCAGACGATCGGTCTCGACGGCCAATCTGTGGCGGGCACTCGACCACTGGCGGCTCGCCTGCGGCGTCCAGCCCACCTCGGCCAGACACGCCAGCCGTGGGAAGCAGCGCTGCTCGACCTCGGAAAATGTCGCGACCTTCTCGGTCCACAGCGGAGCTTCCACGCCGGCGATCCGACGCTCGTCGACCCCCACGACCAGCACCGCAGGATCCCATTCGTAGGCGGTGTCGAGGTCGATCGACCCGGCCCACCGACGGCCGAAGGGGTCGTCCTCTGCGTGGCGCATGTCGAGGTAGGTGTGGTGGGCGGGCGACATGATGAGGCGCGACCCCGCCGGTGCAGCCATCGCCGTCTCGGGGCGCAACCAGTGCTGGACGAGCACGTCGTCGCGCAGGGGAGCTGTGGCGATCTCCTCCCACCCGACCATCGTCGCACCGTGCCCGGTGACCGTGGCGAGCAGCAGTTGGATGAACGCCACGTACTCGTGGTGGTCGGTGGCGTGGGCCTCGTCGCCGCCGACGTGGATGTAGCGGCCCGGCGTGGTGTCGACGATCGAGCCGATCACCTCGTCGATGAATCGGCCGGTGGTCGGCAGGTGCATGCGCAGGGAACTGAAGCCGACGTCTCGGCCGGTGTAGAGCGGTGGCGGCCGACCGTCGACGTTGAGTTCGGGTACCGAGGCGAGTGCTGCGTTGGTGTGCCCCGGGAGATCGATCTCGGGCACGATGGTCACGAAGTGGTGCGCGGCCTGGGACACGATCTCGGCCCAGTCCTGCTGGGAGAACCAGCCGCCCGGTCCGCCCCCCACGGCGGTGCTGCCGCCGATGCTGGTGAGCGATGGCCACCCGGGGATCTCGATCCGCCATCCCTGGTCGTCGGTGAGATGCAGGTGCAGTCGGTTGAGCTTGTATCGGGCGATGAGCTCGATGAAACGAATCACCTGGTCGACGCCGAAGAAGTGGCGAGCCACGTCGAGCATCGCGCCGCGCCATTCGAACCGAGGGACGTCGATGATATGCAACGCCGGGAGCTCTTGGACGTTCGCTCCGGGCGTGAACATCTGCAGCAGTGTCCGGGTGCCGTTCCACAGACCGTGCGCCGACGGGGACGTCAACTGCACGACGTCGGGCGCGATCGACAGCTCGTATCCCTCGGCGCCGAGGTCGTGCCGCTCGGGCCGCAGCGAGACGACGATGTCGCCCGGCCCACTCGACGGGACGAGCGCCAGGTGCAGTCCGCAGACGGCTTGCACGTCGCGCACGAAGTGACCGGCCACGCCTGCCGAGGCCGGGTCGGTGGGAGCGTCGACTCGCGTCGCGTCGGTGATGATGCACGCTCCGGTGTGCAGCTCGATCTGACCCGGGAGAGGGACCAGACCGGCCAGCGCGGGGTGCATCACAGCTCGAGGAACGTGTGGTCTGGAGGTTCGAGGGGAAAGCCCGCAGCGGCCCAAGCGCTGACGCCCCCGACGAGGTCGCACGCCGCGGGATAGCCGACGCGGGTGAGGTTGGCCGCAGCGAGCGAGGAGCTGTACCCGTGATTGCACACGACGACGAGGGTCTGGTCGAACGAGTGGATCGACGGGTGGAGGTATCCGTTCGCCGGATCGGCCCGCCACTCGAGAACGGTCCGAGGCATGTGGACCGATCCGGGGATGACCCCAAAGCGGTCACGGTCGCTCGGCGTGCGGGTGTCGAGCACGAGTGGGGGCGCCGACGACCGCAGTTGTTCGACGAGATCTTCCGGGCTCAGGCGAAGGAGGTGACGGCGCGCCTCGAAGACGAGATCATGCACGGTGAATCTGGCGCTCCGGCGAAGGAGGGTCCAGACCACCTCACCCTCGACGGCCTGAGCGACTTGGGTGAGCTCGGCGGCCGCGCACTCGTGAGCGGCGAGCGCGTGCTGGTCGTGATGCAGGATCGCCAGGTGCCCGCCGGGAAGCAAGTGCTGCACGGCGGAGTGGAGGACGGCGCGTCGCTCGGCGACGTCGTGGGTGGCGGCGGAGCTGGCGAGCACCACGAGTTCGTACTGCTGCGACAGCTGCAGCGTGGCGGCGTGGACTCCGTCGACGATCTCCGCGTGCCCGTCGGCGGGCTCGACGACGGCGAGCGGTCGGCCGCCGATCTGCAGTACCGACGCGGGCGCGAGCGTCGTGAGGAACTCGGGGAGCCGACGTTCGTGATCGCCCGTCATGGTCCGAGCGTACGACAACTTCGAGCAGGGCGCATCAGGGGCACCTCTCATACGCGAAGCTGACGGTCATGTCGTCGCTCCATGCCCCGGTCAGACCGTGGATCCGCCTCGTCACCGCCCTGCTCATCGTCGTCGCGATCGCGGCGCAGTGCCAGCGGCTGTCGTCGGACGGCGTGTTCAAGCCGTTCAACGTCTTCAGCTTCTTCACCATCCAGAGCAACATCCTCACGGTGTTCGTGCTCCTCGGGCTCGAGTTCCGTGAGCGCACGTCGGTGTTTCGACTGGCACGGGTGATCCGCCCCGGAGTCGTCCTCTACATGGCCATGACCGGCGTCGTCTACGCCGTACTGCTCGCCCCGGCCTCCGCCGATGTCGGCCTCACCGCGAAGTGGGTCGACGCGGTCGTGCACGTGTTGGCGCCGATCGTCATCGTCGCCGACTGGTTCCTGTCGGCTCCAGAGCGCAAGCCGGTGATGGCCGACATCCCGCGCTGGATCGCGTTTCCGGTGGCGTGGTTGGCCTACAGCCTGATGCGTGGATCGATCGTCGACTGGTATCCGTACCCCTTCCTCGACCCTCGACCCGGTTCGAGCAACGCAGCGGGCAGCTGGGGAATGGTGATCCTCATGGTGGCGATCGTCTCGCTCGCGGTAGTGGTCTTCGCGTGGGTGATCGTGAAAGTCACCCCGACGAGGTCCGACCTCGAGCCCTAGGGACGTTCGGCCCTTGAAGGGCGCTGTTCCGGCGAGTATCACCGAGGTTGCAAGGGCCAATGCCCCATTGCACCGCGCGCAGTGCCCCGGACTTCGTGGGCGTGTGTGCGGAAGCGGTGGGGGCGTCATCGGGGGCGCCCTCACCGCACTTTCACGCCTCGGGCACGTCCTGGATTCGCGGACCTCGACCGCGCCGGCGCACGCCGCCAAGCCTCTCGCCAAGCCTCACGCCAAGCCTCACGCCAAGCCTCACGCCAAGCCTCCCCGACTTTCGACGCCTCCCCACATTGCACCCGAATTCGGCCGTTCATGTCATGTCTCGAGGCAGGAAATCCGCCTCGAGACATGACACGAACCTGGGGTGAGTGGTGAGCGGGGCGGCGTGGGTGGGCGGGGAGGCGGGGTGAGTGGGCGCCGGGGGCGGCGAGCTCAGCGGGCGAGGGCGGCGGCGAGGACTTCGTGGAAGCGCGGCCAGCAGGCGGCGATCCAGGCGGGATCGTCGTCGGCGAACGCAGCCCGCACCTGCGCTCGAACTGCGGGTGCGTCGGCGCCGGTCGGGTCGCCGTGCGAGTGCAGCCAGGCATCGGCGCGCAACGCCTGCAGGACGGTCACGGGGTCGACCGTGCCGTACTCGATGGTGATCGGCGTGACCTCGGCGCGAGGAGCGAGCTCGGCGGCGACTGCGAGCCAGTCGCCGGCGAGTGCGGCCGACACGCTGTCACCGTCGAGCATCGAGGTGATGTCGCCCCACAATTCGGCGGCCCGGAGGTAGTGCGGGTCGGTCTTCGGTGCGCTCGCGATCAGCTCACCGACGCCCCAGGGACCGAGGCCGGTGTGGAGGTCGACGATCGCGACGCGACGCGCCGTCGAGAGCTCCGTCGCGCACCAGTCGCGCAGCCAACGGTGCGACCACACCGGCGCGGTCCCGCCGAAGAACACGCCGGTCGGGTTCGAGTACTGGCCGCCGCTGATGACGGCCTGCAGCCGGGGAAATCCCCACTCGACCGCGAGGTTCAACAGCTCGGTCGTGGTCCGTTCCTGCTCGGCCGCGCTCCAGTCGTCGGGCACGAGGAGTGCGGCGATCCCGTCGTAGTCGGGGTTCGTCGGAGGCGGCTGCGACCAGTCGACGAAGTTGCGGTTGAGGTCGACGTTGTCCTCGTTCACCCGTCGCACCCAGGCCATGCCGAACGGATTGAGGGCGTGCACGTGCACGAGCCTCACCGCGCTCGGGCGTTCGGTGGCGTGGCGTGCGAGCCACTGCGTCTGCAGCGCGCTCCCGCAGTACCCCTCAACGCCGTGCGTCGCGGAGAGGACGAGCACGACATCGGCGGCATCGGCCGGACCGAGTTCGGCGACGTCGACGGCCAGCGGCTCGCCCTCGGGGCCGAGCAGCGGATGGTCGGTAGCCGTCAGCGTTGCGCCTGCCGAGCCGGCCGCTGCGAGGAAAGCGGCGCGGGCGGCTGCGTACGAAGGACTGAGCTCGAACGTCATGACCGGAGGAGGTCCTTCGCGATGTGCGTGATCTGGATCTCGTCGGTGCCGGCGTAGATCTGGAGCACCTTGGCATCGCGCGCCAGCTGCTCGACGCGGAACTCGCTCATGTACCCGTTGCCGCCGAACAGCTGCACCGCCTCCAGCGCCACCTCGGTGGCGGCGCGTGCGGAGTAGAGCTTCATCGCCGAAGCCTCGGCGAGGCTCATCGATCGCCCGGCCGCGCTCATCTCCATCGTCCGGAACACGAGGTTCTGCACGTTCATCCGAGCCACCTCCATGCGTGCCAGCTTGTCCTGGATGAGCTGGAACTCGCCGATCGGCTGACCGAACTGCACGCGGTCCTTCGCATACTGCACGCTGACGTGCAGGCACTCCTCGATGATGCCGAGCGCCATGGCCGCGACGCCCGAGCGCTCCTGCTGGAACGTCGCCTTGGCGCCGTCGCGACCACCTGACGGGAGGTCCTCGGTCTCACCGATCAGTCGGTCGCGGCCGACTCGCACGTCGTCGAGGAACAGTTCGCCGGTGGGGGACGAGTGCATCCCCATCTTGCGCAGCGGCTTCGACTGCACGAAGCCCGGCATCCCTCGATCGAGGACGAACGAGAGCACCTTGCGCTCCGCAGGTGGGTTGCCCTCGTCGAGCTTGCAGATGAACACGGTGGTGTCGGCGTACGGTCCGTTCGTGATGAAGGTCTTGGACCCGTTCAACAAGTACTGGTCACCGTCGCGCCGGGCCGTGCTCTGCATCGATCCGAACGCGTCACTGCCCGAACCGGGCTCGGTGATCGCCCACGCACCGACCTTGTCCATGGTCAGCAGGTCGAGTGCCCACCGCTCCTTCTGCGCAACGGTTCCCTTCGACATGATCGCCGCTGACGTGAGGCCCATGCTGACGCCCATGGCGGTGACCATGCCCGGGCACACTCGACACAGTTCGATGATCGGAATCAGCGACAGGCCGCTGTCGCCGCCACCTTCCTTGCGCGGACTCGGCTCGACGTCACCGGCGAGCACCGCCTTTTCGCGTTCGATCTGACGGGCGAAACGGTCTCGCGCCATCGCGTCCATGCCGAACGTCGCGAACAGCTTGCGGAGGATGTCGTAGGGCGGAAGGTCGCCGTGCTCCAACTCGTCGACGTGGGGGCGCACCTCGTCGTCGACGAATCGCTTCACCGCATCGCGGATCATCTGGTGCTCGTCGCTCCACTCGAACATGACACGGCCTCGTTTCCGACACCCGACCCGGGTGCTGCGAGGACGATGGTAGGGATCCTGCCGGTGGTGGCACCAACCCGAACCGGAGGTGACCCCGGTGGTCAGTTCAGAACGTCTTCGTACAGCTTGGCCTTCTCGGCCTTGGTCATGTGCTTGTGGCGTGCCTGCAGGAACCGGGCGACCGCGGCGAAGATGACGACCGCGGTGAACCCTGAGGCGACGATCAAGAAGATGGTGGTACTTCTGTCCGAGCCGGCCTGCAGTCCGTGCACCGTGGCCATCGCGAAGAGCACGTAGGAGAGGAGGTGGATGCCGTGCCACAGACGACGAGGCAGCTTCTTCATCATCAGCGACGAGACCTGGACGACCACGAGGATGTAGAAGGCGATCACACCCCAGGTGACCGGGCCGGTCTTCCACGGGCTGGCGTTGGGGACGAACAGCTCCCGCCAGCCGAAGTAGACGTAGTTGTCGGCGACGAGGGTGATCATGTGCAGGCCGACCGTGACGATGGCGAGCGCGCCCAACCAACGGTGGAGGTCGAGCAACCATGCCGGCCGGTCGGCGGGCTTGAGCATTCGAGTGATGAGGAGAATGCCCCAGAGGCAGGTCGCGCCGAGCACGATCCATGCGACCATGCCACTCGCTCGGGACATGTACCACCAGGTCTGCGGGTTCATACTTCGTAGTCTTTCAGTGTCGAGGAGCGGAACGCTTGACCGTCGGACGCCACCACCAGACCTGCGAGTCCGACGCTGTCGAGCATCGCGACCGCTTGAGGGCCCTGCATCATCATTGCCGATGTGGCGAATGCCTCCGCCGTCGCAGCGTCGGAGGCGATCACCGTGGCGGTGAGCAGTGTGGTGGCCGAGGGAGTGCCGCGGCTGGGATCGATGAGGTGATGGGCTGTGCCACCGGAGGGGGTGGCCCACTTCTTGATGGTGGTGCCGGATGTTGCCACGCCGCCGTCCTCCAATCGAATGAAGGCGAGGTGGTCCGGAGGATGTGTCGGGTCCTCGATGCCGAGGTACCAGGAGGAGTCGTCGGCCGGGTGGCCCATGACACGAAGATCGCCGCCGACGTTGACGACGACGCCGCTCGCTCCCGCCTCGATGAGTTCTTCGGCGACGATGTCCGCCGCGAATCCCTTGCCGATGCCACCGAGGTCGATGGCGGTGGTGACGGGCACGGTGAGCGTGGCGTTCTGGTAGTCGACGCGTACCCACGCACTCTGACCCACCCGCGATCCCGGCACCGTCGGTGCGGCCGAATGGTCGGTCGAACTGTGGGTGTATCCGGCATCGACGAGAGCGGGCAACGTCGTGATGTCGAATCGACCTTCGGTCTGGCGCCACGCGTCGAGCGCGCGACTGACGACGGCGAGCGTGTCCTCGTGGACGACGACGGGTTCGCCCCCTGCCTGATTGGCACGGGTGATGTCGCTGTCCACGAGGAACCGGCTCCAGATCGACTCGAGTTCACGAAGGCGCCGCTCTGCTTCGTCGAGCAGGTCGGCGGAACCGCCGTGGACGATGAGATGCGTTGCGCACCCCATCACACGGAAGTTCCGTTCGTGAGGTTGTGTCATCAGGCGAACGTCAGGGCTGACTCGGCTTGGTCGTGGTGACCGGCTTGGCCGTGGTGGGCGGCGGTGCCGGCTTGGCCGTGGTGACTGGGGCCGGGGTCGGTGCCGGAGTGGGCGCAGGTGTCGGAGCCGGTGTCGCGGCGGGCTGCGTGGCGACCGGTGCCGGTGCCGGTGTCGCGGCGGGCTGCGTGGCGACCGGTGCCGGCGTGCCGGGGGCCTTGGCAGCCGGCTTCGCCGCCGTCGGAGTCGGTGCCGGTGCCGGTGTTGCGCCGCCGGCGGTCGGAGCCGGGGTCACACCGGGCACGACGGCCGCAGGAACGACATCGGTCGGCAGGACACCGGCCATGACGGTGGTCGGGGTGCCCAACGGTGGCAGCGTGAGCGTCACGTCCTGGGGCACCAACGACGACTCGGGCACCAACGTGGTGGGAAGGCCGGTGACCGGATCGAGCGTGGTGGTCTCGACCGGCGTGTTCGCGGCCGGCTCGACCGGACGATTGGCGGCGGCGATCACCGTGGTGAGGCCGAACACGGCCGAAGCGGTGAAGCCGGTGGCGAGAATCCTCGCGCCGGCCGCCACGTGCGGGTGCTTCGACTTCGGCTTGGCCTTGGTCGTGCGTGCCGTGGGAGCGGGCCGCTGCTGGACCTGCTGCTGGAGTTGGCGCACCTGCTCCTGCAGGGCGCGGACCGCCGCAGCGTCGACCGCTGCAGCGGCAGCGACCGGACCGAGCGTTGCCATTGCGGCTGCCGTTGCGGGTGCGGGCGTTGCCGTGGGCGGCGCCCACGATGTCGGGGCCGGAGCCGCCGTCTTGGTGGGGATGTCGATCGGGGCCTGCCCGCGGCGTGCGCGCATCGCAGCGATCCGTGCTGCTTGGTCCTGGTCAGTCATCGTGGGGCTCCGGAATGGTGTTGTGGTCGTCATCGTGATGGCGAGGCGTGGTGGTCGTGGGGGTGTAGGAGTGGGCCGGCCTGGCGGTGGTGGTCGTCTGCTTGACGGTGGTGTGCGTGGTGCCCGTCGCCTTGTTCGTGGGGCTCGGTGCACTGCTGCTGATGACGGTGACGTTCATCGGTGCGGTGGCGGCGGTCAGCTCGACGCCCGGCGCGGGCAGATCGGAGAGGGCCACGACGACGTCGGTACCGACGAGGTCGGCGCCGAAGGTGACGATCTGCAGCGAATCCGTGAATTGCGCTTCGACGTGGCCGGCAGGCGAGCTGTACGACACCAGCGTCCACCCTGGGGCCGGCAGTGCGCCGGTGATGGTGATGACGCCTCCCGACGAGGTGATGCTGACGGCGCCGGCGGTGCCGACCTGGTAGTTGAACGCTGCGGCCGGCGCTTCGGTGTCCGGTGCTGCCGCGGCAGCCTCGAGCCCTTGTGCCTGGGCCGCACTGTCGTGCGTGGTCGACGAGGCGGTGGCGAAGGCGGCTCCTGCGGAGCCGGCGACGACCGCCAGTGTCAACCCAGTGATCCATGCTCGATTCATCAATACTCCCTGTGGTGTGTTGAGACACCCGCTCGAGAGATAGTCAACCGGAGGGGTCTCCAAGGGAACGCCATCGCTGATCCAACGAACGTCGAAGACTGCGTCAAGGGAGGGTCTCGACGGTGCGCGAACGTCGGTTTGCGGTCAATTTCGCCGCTCAGCGTGGTTGTGGGGTCAAACGACGGAGGGCTCGACCTGCCGAGTGCGCAAGACGCACGCGAGGAGCTCTGCCTGGATGTCCGCAGGAATCGACGCCGCAATCACCGGATTCGACAGTTCCGCGACCGGGGCGTGCACCGTACGGGTGGCCCGCTCGTTGCAGATCAACACCGTCGTCGGCTCGGTCGTCCACGACCCGCCGGCCGTCTCAGAGAACCGGACGAGCGCGAGCAACCCATCGAGCGTCCGCGGATCCGGATAGAAGCCGGCGTTCGGTCTCGCCATCCCCGACACGAAGTTGCCGAGACTCCAGTACACCAACGTGCCGTTGACCCGTTCGACGGGCTGGATCACGTGCGGGCCGTGGTGGATGAGCAGGTCGATCTTCACGAGAGAGGTGAGAGTCGTCGCGAAGGCCCGATCGGTGGCAGTCGGTGCGGTGAGGAGCTCCTGCCCGAGGTGAAGGCTGACGATGACCACCTCGGCCCCGGCGGCCCGCACGGCCGCGACGTCGGATGCGACCTGCTGGGGAGTGACGGCGACGTTGAGCATCCAAGGATCCGACGGCGCGGCGGTGTTCAACGCTCGTGTGTATGCCAGATGTGCGACACGGACTCCCTGCACCGTGAACACCGGGTTGGACTGCTCCGCGGCGATGCGAGCCGTGCCGACGTGGGTGATGCCAGCAGCGTCCAGCGCGGACAGCGTCGACCACACCCCCTGGGGGCCGAGATCGAAGCCGTGGTTGGAGGCGGTCGTGCACCGATCGAAGCCCGTTGCGGCCAGACCTGCGGCCAGTTCGTACGGTGCCAGCAACAGGTTCCCCCCGTACGGCGAGTGCCCGTACACCCCTGGGAGTTGATCGGGAGTACCGATCGGGATCTCCTGATGGCAGATCGCCAGATCGGCCCAGCGGATCAGCGGCGCGACGCGGGCGAACAACGGTGCGAAGTCATAGCGCTGCCCCGGTCCTGCGGCAGCGGCGCCCGCGTCGTTCACCGGATTCTCGTTCAGGACGTCACCCACCGCGGCCACCGTGAAGCTGCGCAACGGGAGTCCCTGCCGCACGGCAGTGGCGACCGCGACGCCCGTGTCGACCCCCACTGTCGCGACCGTCGGCGGGGCGCTCTGCACCGTCGGCGACGGCGCGAACAACGCGAGCACCACGAGCGCGGCAAGTGTGCCGGCGCGGGAGCGGGTGCGGCTCATCGGTGGCTCAGCGCGGGGAGGCGATGAGCACGGGAATGACCCGTTCGGTACGAGTCTGGTACTCGGAGTAGGTGGGGAACACCGCGACCGCACGTTCCCACCAGGTGGCTCGCTCGTCGCCCGTGGCCTCGCGGACCGACATCGGTACCGGGGCCGGCCCGTCCTGCACGAGGACATCGTCGGGTGCGGCGACGAGGTTCTGGTACCAGCCGGGGTTCTTCGGCGCGCCGCCCATCGAGGCGACGAGCGCGTACTCGCCATCGTGCTCGACGCGCATCAGTGCGATCTTGCGGACGTTGCCGGTGCGATGGCCTCGCATCGTCACCACGATGATGGGGATGCCAGTGTCGCGAAGTGTGTTGGCCTCGCGGCCACCCGACCGCTCGTAGCTCTCGACCTGATCTCGGACCCAGTCCAGGGCGCTGGGTACATACGTTTCGTCGCTGCTCATGCCGCCGACACTAGGCCCAGCCGCTCACCCGCTGTTGCGGAGCCCGGTCGCGATGGCGTTGATCGTCAGCTCGAGTGCCCGTGCGACGTGCTCGCTCTGGTCGCCGGCGCGGTATCGCCGCAGCATCTCGACCTGCACGACGTGCAACGGGTCGAGGTAGGGGAATCGGTTGGCGATGCTCCTGGCGAGCGCAGGGTTGTCGCGCAGCAGGTCGGGCGACCCCGTGATCCGAGCGTGCCAGTCGCATGTCCGGCGGTGCTCGGCCTCGATGATCCCGAAGATCCGCTCGCCGCCTGCGTCCGATGCGAGATCGGCGTAGCGGCGACCGATGGCCATGTCGGTCTTGGCCAGCACCATTCCCATGTTGGCGAGCGTCGTGCGGAAGAACGGCCAGCGCTGGTGCAGGTCCATGAGCACCTGTTCCGCGTCGGGCCGCAACGAGGCAAGCGCGTCGAACGCCGAGCCGACGCCGTACCACCCGGGCAGCGAGATCCGGCACTGGGTCCATCCGAACACCCACGGGATGGCGCGCAGGTCCTCGATGCGATCCGATGCGGTTCTCGATGCCGGGCGAGAACCGACGTTGAGCCGGGCGATCTCGCTGATCGGCGTGACCTCCTTGAAGAACGGCAGGAAGTCGGGATCGTCGTAGACGAGCCCTCGGTATGCCGCCATGGCCGCCGCCGACAGGGTCTCCATCAGCGCCGCGTCCTCGTCGTCGACCGCGACGGCGGGGTCGTGGGACAGCGTCGCTTCGACGGTCGCGGACACGAGCGTCTCCAGGTTGCGGTGCGCAGCACTCGGGCGCGAGTACTTGGCGGCGACGATCTCTCCCTGCTCGGTCATGCGCAGCTCGCCGTCGACGGTGCCGTGCGGCTGCGCCAGGATCGCGTCGTACGCAGGCCCGCCCCCGCGGCCCACCGTGCCGCCGCGGCCGTGGAAGAACCGGAGCCCTACACCCGATGCTCGAGCGATCGCGGTGATGTCGGTCTGGGCGTGGTAGAGCGACCACGACGACGTGAGGTAGCCGCCGTCCTTGCTGGAGTCGGAGTAGCCGATCATCACTTCCTGGCGATGGCCGCGAGCCCGGACCAACGCGCGATAGCCGGGCAGGTCGAGCAGTTCGCGCAGGATCGTGGGCCCTCGATGCAGGTCGTCGATCGTTTCGAACAGCGGGACGATGTCGATCGTCGACGTCGGCGTCGGGCCGGGCTCGAGCAGCCCGGCCTCCTTGAGCAGCACCGCGACCTCGAGGATGTCGCTGACCGACTCTGACTTGGAGATGACGTACTGGCGGATGACCTTGGGCCCGAACCGACGGATCGCGGCCGCCGCTTCGTCGAGCACCGCAAGCTCGCTGGTGGTCTCGGCTCCGTAGCTCGCCCATGGGTTGCGCAAGGTGCGCGGTGAGGCCAGCTCGGCGGTCAGGCACCGAATGCGCTCGGGCTCCGAGCACGAGAGGTACGCGTGGGTGACACCCGCGGCGGCGAGGAGTTCACCGACGACTCGCTCGTGCACGGCGGAGTTCTGGCGTAGGTCGAGGCTGCACAGGTGGGCACCGAAGACGAGCACGGCGTCGCGCACCGGGGCGACGATCCTCGAGGCGAGATGCCCTGCACCGTGGGATTCGAGCGACACGGACACGGTGTCGAGATCGGCGACCAGTTCGTCGAGTGAATCGTACGCATCCCGAGCGATGTCCGGTGCCGGCGCGGGCGCCACGCCCTGGACCCGGGCTGTGTACGCGTGGAGTCGTGCGTGCATCCCGCGCAGCGCACGGCGGTACGGCTCATCCGCCCGGAAGGGCGAGTCGTCACCGGATCGCTCGGCGAGGACGTCGAGCGCCGCAGTGGGAGTGATGAGGCGCGACGACATCGAGAGGCTGATGGACAGCGCGTGCAGGCCGGCCAGGTGATGCGAGAGCGCGAGATGCGACTGGCGCTGGGTGGCGTAGCGGAGGGTGTCGGCGGTGACGAACGGGTTGCCGTCGCGGTCACCGCCGATCCATGAGCCCATCGACACCACCGGCCCGACCGTGGCCGCGACGCCGAACGCCCGTTCGAACTCCGTCGCCGTTTGTTGTCGCAGAGCGGGAACCACCGAGAAGAGGCTCGCCTGGTAGTACCCGAGCGACTCGATGATCTCGTCGCGGACCCGCAACTTGCTCAAACGGAGGATGGCGGTCTGCCACAGGGCGAGTACCTCGAGGCGGAGGTGGTCGTCGATGTCGTTGCGCTCGGGCCCGGCGTCGGGTGCGAGTCGGCTCCGCACGTCCAGCAGGTCGGCGATCCGGCCGACGCGATCGAGGACCGTCTTGCGGCGCACCTCTGTCGGGTGAGCGGTGAGGACCGGGCTGACCATCAGGCTTGCGAGCGCGGCACCGACCTCGCCGGCCGTGGCCCCGTCGAGCCGGAGGCGCTCGAACGTGGATGCCAGTGTCCCCGTGTGGTGGGCATCACCGCGGCCGCGGTGATGCCGTCGGCGGCGCTCGAGGTGTACGTCCTCTGCGGCGTCGGCGAGCAGCGACAGCCATGCGAACGCGCGGATCACATGCAGCAGGAGGTCGAGATCGACCCCGGCCAGCGCCTGCTCCAGTTCGGCGAACGGCGTCGCGCCGCTGCGGCGCTCGGTCACCGCGATCTGGCGAACCCGCTCGATCAGCTCGAACGCCGCATTCCCTGCCTGTTCGCGGACCACGTCACCGAGCAGTCTGCCGAGCAGCCGTACGTCGTCGCCCGCATTGGGGGCCGGCGAACGTTCGGTGTTCGTCATCGGGTCACCGGCGGCTCAGATGTACTGGTCGAGGATCGTGCTCTCGGTGAGCCGGTCGAGAGTGTCCTTCACCGCGTAGGCCGTCTTCTTGCTGATCCCGGGGACGTCGGCGATGTCGTCGGCGGTGGCTCGCAGCAGTTTGGCCAGTTCACCGAACTTGCTGCTGATGGCGAGCGCTTCCTCGTCGGACAGTCGGGGCACTCGGGCCAGTAGCCGCAGGCCCTTTGGTGACGCGGGAGCATCGCCATCGGCGGGGGCGGTTCGTCCTTCGGTGATGGACGGGTAGTCGGCCATCACGAGATCCAACTCGTCGTCGAGCGACGTGAAGACCTCATCGAGTTGCAGCCGCAGCAGCCGGGCATCGACGCCGAGCTCGACGATCATCGTTTCGATCTCCGCGGCGATCTGACGCACCATGTCGCCGCGTTGCACGACGGCAGCGACGTCGCGAACGGTCACGACGTCCTCGACCTCGAGCGTGGTCAGCGCACTCGTGGCATCGTCGAGCTTGGCCTTGTATCGCTCGAGGGTCTGCAGGGCCTGATTGGCGCGATCGAGCAGACGCCCGATGTCCTGGAGCTGGCGCTTCATCCCGCCCGCATAGACGTTGATGACGCTCATCTCCTCGCTGACGCTGATGACCGGCACGCCGAGGCTCACGGCGACGCGTTCGGCGGTGCGGTGGCGAGTGCCCGTCTCCGAGGTCGGGACCGTGGGATCGGGCACGAGATGCACGTTGGCCCTGGCGATGCGCGACGCGTCGGTGCTGACGATGATCGCTCCGTCCATCTTGGCCAGCTCGCTGAGACGCTGTGGGGTGAACTCCGCGTCGAGCAGGAACCCTCCGCTGCAGATTGCGAGCACCTTGGGCCCGTCGCCGACGATGACGAGGGCGCCCATCTTCGCTCGGACGATCCGGTCGATGCCGTCGCGCAGCGGCTTGCCGGGCGCCACTTGCGCGAGCGCCTCGTGCAGCGAGTCGTTGGGCGAGGTCAGCGCGGGCATGTTCCCGTCAGTGTAGGAGATGCACTGCGACCAGCGTCCCGGGGTGACCGAACCGGTGTCATCGGTCCGGCCTCACGCGCCTGGTCTGCCCGACAGGCCGACTGCGGCCAGCGCCTCGGCAACGGTTGCCACCCGGGTGAGCGCAATCCCGTCGACCCCGTTGGGCGAGTTCGCGGGAACGATGGCTCGCGTGAAACCCATCCGTGCCGCCTCGGCGAGGCGACGTGGTGCGTGGGCGACCTGGCGCAGCTCGCCGGCGAGCCCCACTTCGCCGAAGATCACGACGTCGGGCGGGAGCGGATGGTTCAACAGGGCGCTGACGAGGGCGAGGCAGAGCGGCAGATCGGCACCGGGTTCGGTGAGCCGCACTCCGCCGACGGCCGACGCGAAGACTTCGTGCTGACCCATCTGGAGACGCGCTCGCCGCTCGAGCACGGCGAGCAGCAGTGCGAGTCGGCCAGGGTCGAGGCCCTGGGCGCTGCGCCGGGGTGGCACGCCGGGATTGACCTTGTTGGTGAGCGCCTGCACCTCGACCAGGAGCGGGCGTTGACCCTCCAGCGTGGGCACGACGGCCGAGCCGGCCACGCCGGTGCGGCGATCGGTGAGGAACAGCCGGCTGGCGTCGGGCACCCCGCGGAGACCGTCGCCTGCCATCTCGAAGACACCGAGCTCGTTGGTGGGCCCGAAGCGGTGCTTGACGGCGCGCAGGAGTCGCAACGAGTGGTGTCGGTCGCCTTCGAAGCTGAGCACGGTGTCGACGACGTGCTCGAGCACGCGCGGGCCGGCGAGCCCGCCCTCCTTGGTGACGTGCCCGACCAGCACGATCGGCACGCCGCGTCGCTTGGCCTCACCGACCAGGGTGTGCGCGCAGCCGCGCACCTGCACCACGCTGCCAGGCGCCGACGGGAGCTGGGGGTCGGCGATGCTCTGGATGCTGTCGACGACCACCAGCTGCGGCTGCACCTGATCGATGGCGGCGACGATGTGGGGGAGCGAGGTCTCGGGGACCAACCACAGGTCGGGGCGCACCGCCTGGAGCCGCTCGGCCCGGAGGCGGACCTGCTGGGCGCTCTCCTCGGCGCTCACGTAGAGCGTGCGGGTGGGCCACTGGGCGAGGAGCTGGAGCAGGATCGTGCTCTTGCCGATGCCCGGTTCGCCGCCCAGGAGGGTGACCGAGCCCGGTACCAGCCCGCCGCCGAGCACGCGGTCGAGTTCGGGGATGCCGGTGGGTTGGGGTTGCGCCCACTGAGCATCGATGTCGCCGATCGGCATCGCCGCGACCGAGGGGGCCAGGGGTACGGCGGGAACATCGCCACCCTCGACGTCTTCGACCATCGAGTTCCACGCCTCGCACGACCCGCACCTTCCCGCCCACTTCGGGCTGGGTGCTCCGCATCCGGTGCAGCGGTAGACGACGCGGAGTTTGCTCATGCCGGCACCCTACGAAATGGGTGTGACAGGTCAGTGCGAGGGTGTGTGACGCTGTGCCCGATCACGTCGGGCTTTGGCGACGAAGGAGATGAAGCCCACCGCGACCACCAGCCAGGCGACCAGCGCGATCAGTGCGATCGTGGCGACCGTGCTCCATGCGCTCGACTGCGCGCCCTGGGCCAACACGGAAGTGGTGGCGAGGTCGGCCGTCGTCCCGTCGAGCGGGACGGACCAGGTGAGCGCCGACTCGCCCGCGCTCCCGGTAGCGGGGGTTGTCGGGTTGCCCGGGAGGTCGGCGGTGAAGGTGAAGGTGACCACATCGGCCGGGCGAAGGTTGGCGGCGGCGAGGTCGTTCGCGTATGGACTGCCACCGATCGCGGACAGCACGTCGGGGTCGGCGAAGGCATCGAGACCGTTGGCCACGCGGATCGTGCCGCTGATCGTGGTCGTGATGTCGTCGGGGGTCACTGTGCGGCCGATCGCGATGTCGTGCAACGGTCCGTCGGGTCCATTGAGCGACTGCAGCAGGGCGGTCGCTTCCTCCACAGTGAGGAAGTCGTGTCGCACGATGACCGAGAGTCCACCGACCGCGGTCTCGGTGGGACCTTCGACGGTCCATCCCGCTGCGATCGCGTCGTCGAAGCGAAGGTCGTCGGCCAGTCCCGGTGCTTGGGTCACGACCTCGGCATCGGCGACGGCCGTGAGCGTGATCGTGCCGGATCCGTCGGGCTGCACGGCGACCTCCACCGACGTGTCGACCTTGCACGACGCCAGTGCGAACGCGGCGACGAGGAGGACCAGGACGCGACGCACGACCCCCATTCTGTCAGCCGCTGCCGGGATCCCTCAGTCGAATGCCGGGTAGGTGTCCGACAGGAGTGCGACGTAGGCATTGAACCGCACCGCGTACCGATGGACCTTCAGGAGGAAGTCGAACATCCCACGCGGATGCGATCCGGTGAAGAGGATCGCGAACCAGGAAGCGATCGAGATGACCATGCCGGCGATCGTCAGCAGCGAGGTGATGATCATCGCCGGGATCGCCCAGATGATGCGCAGCGCACAGGTGAGCCGATTGGCGCTCTCGTCCATCTCGAGCCCCAGCCGCACCGGTTCCTGTGCTCCCTCGAACGCGAATGCCGGATAGGTGTCGTACATCAATCCGGCGTAGGTGTAGGCCCGCGACTGCCAGTTCAACACGCCCTTGGACAGACCCCAGATTCCGGCGTTGCGCTTGCCGGTGAACAGGATGATCCACCAGTGCACGAAGGAGAGCACCTCCTGGAGCCCCTGAAGGACGTTGGCGATGATGAGGTGCGGCAGCGCATAGAGGATGCGCAGTGCGCTGCTCAGACGGTCGCGCTCGGCCGTGTACTCGATGTCGAACGCAACTGCTGCCATGCTGAACCCCCACTCATCGGCTGACGAGCGCGGATCGTAGTGCAGCCGGAACGGCCGCGTGTGCGACCGCTATTCGGTCGGGGCCGGCGGTTCGATGGTCTCGGCACCGGTGGGGGCGAGCTCGACGACGGTCGGCGGCTGGAAACCCTCGACGCCGCGGAACGAGAGTCGCTTCTCGCCGGGACGCTCGGGGTCTTCCTCCGTGTCGACGACGATGATCTCGCCGGCGTGGAACTCCTTGTAGAGGAGCTTCTCGCTGAGCACGTCCTCGATCATCCGCTGGATGGCCCGACGCAACGGGCGTGCACCCAGCTGCGGGTCGTAGCCCTTCTCGGCGAGCAGTTCCTTGGCGCTCTGGGTGAGCTCGATGCCGAGACCCTGCCCTTCGAGCTGACCGGTGAGGCGCTTGGTCATGAGATCGACCATCTGCATCACGGCGTCGCGGCTGTGCTCGTGGAAGACGATCACTTCGTCGATGCGGTTGAGGAACTCGGGGCGGAAGTGGTTCTTCAGCGCCTCGGTGACCTTGTCCTTCATCCGCTCGTAGTTCATTGCCTCGTCGCCCTTGGTGAAGCCGACGTTGGCCTTGCGCAGATCCTGGGTGCCCAGGTTCGAGGTCATGATGAGGACGGTGTTGCGGAAGTCGACGGTGCGTCCCTGGCTGTCGGTGAGACGGCCTTCCTCCAGGATCTGGAGGAGCGTGTTGAACACGTCGGGGTGCGCCTTCTCGATCTCGTCGAACAGGACGACGCTGAACGGCTTGCGCCGCACGGCCTCGGTGAGCTGGCCGCCTTCTTCGTAACCGACGTACCCGGGGGGTGAACCCACCAGGCGGCTGACGGTGTGCTTCTCCATGTACTCGGACATGTCGAGGGAGATGAGGGAGTTCTCGTCGCCGAACAGGAACTCGGCGAGCGTCTTGGCGAGCTCGGTCTTGCCGACACCGGTGGGGCCGAGGAAGATGAACGAGCCGCTGGGGCGCTTCGGGTCCTTGAGGCCCGCACGGGTGCGGCGCACGCTCTGGCTGACCGCGCGGATGGCGTTCTCCTGCCCGATGATGCGCTTGTGGAGCTCGCCTTCCATGTTGAGGAGCTTTGCGGTCTCCTCCTCGGTGAGCTTGTAGACCGGGATGCCGGTCCAGAGGCTGAGCACCTCGGCGATGGCTTCCTCGTCGACCTCGTCGAACAGGTCGACGCCGCTCGCCTTGACTTCGGCTTCCTTGGTGGCCTTCTCCTCGAGGAGGGACTTCTCCTGGTCGCGCAGACGACCGGCCTCTTCGAAGCGCTGCTCCTCGACGGCCTTCTTCTTCGCCTCCTGGACATCGGTGAGCTTCTGCTCGATCTCCTTGAGATCGGGCGGGGTGCCCATGCGCTTGATGCGCAGGCGGCTGCCCGCCTCGTCGATGAGGTCGATCGCCTTGTCAGGCAGGTGGCGGTCGCTGATGTAACGATCGGCGAGGTTGGCCGCGGCCACGATGGCCTGATCGGTGATGGTGACCCGGTGGTGTGCCTCGTACTTGTCGCGGACGCCCTTGAGGATCTCGATGGTGTGGGCGAGCGTGGGCTCCTCGACCTTGACCGGCTGGAACCGGCGCTCGAGTGCGGCATCCTTCTCGAGGTGCTTGCGGTACTCGTCGAGCGTGGTGGCACCGATGGTCTGCAGTTCGCCTCGGGCCAGCATCGGCTTGAGGATGCTCGCGGCGTCGATCGCGCCCTCGGCGGCGCCGGCTCCGACGAGGGTGTGGATCTCGTCGATGAACAGGATGATGTCGCCGCGGGTCTTGATCTCTTTGAGCACCTTCTTGAGCCGCTCCTCGAAGTCGCCGCGGTAACGGCTGCCGGCGACGAGGGCGCCGAGGTCGAGGGTGTAGAGCTGCTTGTTGCGGAGGGTGTCGGGGATGTCGTTGCTGACGATCTTCTGGGCCAGGCCCTCGACGATGGCGGTCTTGCCCACGCCCGGCTCGCCGATCAGCACCGGGTTGTTCTTGGTGCGGCGGCTGAGGATCTGCATGACCCGTTCCATCTCGCGGCTGCGACCGATGACCGGGTCGAGCTTCTTCTCGCGAGCGAGTTGGGTGAGGTTGCGGCCGAACTGGTCGAGGATCTGGCTGTTGCCCTTGTCGCTGGGCTCGTCCTTGGGCGCTGCACCTGCGGCGCTGGCGGCTTGCGGCTCGCCCTTGCTCTGGCCGCCCTGGTAGCCGCTGAGGAGTTGGATGACCTGCTGGCGGACCCGGCTGAGGTCGGCGCCGAGCTTCACGAGGACCTGCGCGGCGACACCCTCGCCTTCACGGATGAGGCCGAGCAGGATGTGCTCGGTGCCGATGTAGTTGTGGCCGAGCTGCAATGCCTCGCGCAGCGAGAGCTCGAGGACCTTCTTCGCACGGGGAGTGAAGGGGATGTGACCCGAGGGCGACGAACCGCCCTGTCCGATGATCTCCTCGACCTGGCTGCGGACCGCTTCGAGGCTGATGCCGAGCGATTCCATGGCCTTGGCTGCGACGCCCTCACCCTCATGGATGAGACCCAGCAGGATGTGCTCGGTGCCGATGTAGCTGTGGTTCAGGAGACGTGCTTCCTCCTGTGCCAACACCACGACCCGCCGAGCCCGATCGGTGAAGCGTTCAAACATGGGAGAAGTGTATCGGGGGGTCGGCAATCCAACGTGCGGCGCGAGGTGGGCCCGATGACCTGATCGGGCGTCCTGACTTGACAGCACCGTTGGTCTGCTCCCCGCAAACGGCGTAGCCTGTCGCCCGTGCCGTCCGCCCCGCTCTTCGCGCTGCCCACGCATGCCACCGACCTGGCCCGCATCGAGTCCGCGCTCGGCGAGTCGGTTCGCACGGCGGACCCGTACCTCAACGAGATCGCGTCCCACCTCATCGTCGCCGGCGGCAAGCGACTGCGTCCCATCCTCACGGTGGTCGCCGCGCAGGTCGCCGGAGCGGCCGACTCCGACCTCCACGAGCGTTCGGTGCAGGGTGGCATCGCGTGCGAACTGGTGCAGACCGGATCGCTCTACCACGACGACGTCATGGACGAAGCCGACACCCGTCGCGGCGTCGACACGGTCAATGCGAAGTGGGGCAACCTGCAAGCGATCCTCGCCGGCGACTTCCTGTTGTCACGTGCGTCCGAGATCGCGGCGTCGCTCGGCACCGACGTGGCCGGCTTGCTCGCTCGTACGATCGGCCGGCTGTGCGAAGGACAGATCGAGGAGTTGCGGCACACCTACAACGCCGCTCGTCCCGAAGTCAGCTACCTCAGCAGCATCAGCGGCAAGACGGCGTCGCTCTATGCCACCGCAGCGCGCATCGGCGGACTCGTCGCCGATCTTCCGGCGCCGACCATCGATGCCCTGACGGAGTACGGCGAAGCGTTCGGCATGGTCTTCCAGATCGTCGACGATCTGCTCGACATCACGGCCACCGATGAACAGCTCGGCAAGCCGGCCGGGCACGACATGGTCGAGGGCGTGTACACGCTCCCGGTGCTGCGCACGCTGCAGGCCGGCGGTGTCGCTGCGGTGGAGTTGCTGTCGTTGCTCGGCAAGCCCCTCGACGCGGCCGAGCGCGACAAGGCGCTGTCGATCGTGCGCTCGAACGGCGGGATCGATACGGCCATGCTCGTCGCCCGCGACTGGGCGTCGCGCGCCGAGGGAGCCTGCGAACTGTTGCCCCCGTCGGCAGCCACCGACGTGTTGTACGCCGCACCGTCCTCCCTGCTCGCCACCCTCTGACCCCATCGGTCCGAGTGGCACGCCACCGGTCCGAGTCCCCACCGCCATGCGAGTGGGTACTCGCACCCCGGGGTGCG